>CBDCGV010000010.1:0-155266 GCA_965216955.1 Chitinophagales bacterium
AACATCATTGTAATCGCTAAAAAAAACAGTTGTTGTATCTGGATTTATATAATGATATTCAGCCGCTTTTTGCGTAAATTTTATCCTTCCAAAATCTAAAAGAGACACCCCTAGTTTCCAATTGTGAAAATGCCTATCGTTAACTGTAATTTTATCTCTAAAAGTAATGCCCAGATCAACACCAAACCCATTTCCATTTTTCTGAAAGTTATAACCTCCATCTTCCAGATTTGTTGCATAAGCATATGTTATGTCTGAAGAAGTAAATCGAATTCCATCATCAATCTTAAATAAATCACTTTTCTCATTATTGTTTGCAGCAACAGCATCAAAACCCGCCAAATATTTAAGTGTTATTCCACCTGCCAATTCGTAACTATCTATATCATATAATGTTCTACTATAGCTTACTCCTGCTTCTGCCCAGGCCATAGCTCCTAATTTAAACTTGTTTATCTCTGTTCCCAATAAAATCTGGCTGCCCAACTCCGTAGTATCAACAAGGTTCAAGTAATCAAAAGCACCATTAACGTTACTAGCACTTGCAAATCCTCTTCCACTAAAAAAAAGTCCAAATTGATGGTCCTTTACTCTAAAATAAGTAGACATAATTGTAGTTGCCATATTGGCATTTACATAATACTTCTTCTTATCCTTAAAGGTGGCAAAATAATTACTTCCATTTTCCGGGGGAATATTGTCTCTATTTTCATCATTAAACTCAAACCCTCCGGCTCTAACTAATCTCAAAATACTCCCTTTGTAAACATGAGCATAATTTTGATCCATGAAGGTGCTTAAGGAAAGCAAATGAACTTCCCATCTTAATGGAGATCCTACATGCCAAGCAGGATTCATCTTAAGTGAACCAACTCCATTATAATTCCCTAAACGTAATCCCTGTTGTTCTTGGGCATATAAAGAAAAGGAGCCTATTATTAGTAGAAGTAGAAAAGTTAATTTCCTCATATTCAATGGCAAAGCAAATTAAAAACTGTTTAACAAGCAATTTTATTATCTAGGTTAACAAAAACTTTTTTTGACTTTTTAGTCAATTTTTTTGACTTTTCGGTCAAAACATTTAAATTAGAAATGCAATTAACATTAAAACAGATGATATGACTGCATCTCAAACATTACAAAAAGACGATTTTGATATAATAATAGTTGGCTCTGGATTTGCAGGAATTGGGATGGCCATTCAACTTAAATTAAATACCAATTTTACTTTTGCAATACTTGAAAAAGAAAAAACACTTGGTGGAACTTGGCGAGATAACAATTATCCTGGTGCCGCTTGTGATGTACCTTCTTACTTATATTCTTTTTCTTTTGAGCCATATTATCAATGGTCAAAAATGTTTAGTCCCCACAATGAGATACTTGATTATCAGAAATATTGCGCACAAAAATATGAGATTGATCAAAACATTATTTACAATCAAGAGATTAATAAAGCCGTTTTTTGTGAGGACACTGGTAAATGGGAAATACATACCAAAAGAGGTCGTTCCTTTAAAAGTAAGGCTGTCATTGCGGCAACTGGCCCCCTGAATAAGGTAAAAATTCCACCCTTCAAAGGAATGAAGAGGTTTAAAGGGAAAAGTTTCCATTCTTCAATGTGGGATCATAACTTTGATTACAGAGGCAAAAAAGTAGCTGTTGTAGGTACAGGAGCTAGTGCGATTCAAATTGTGCCTTCTATTGCCGAAAAGGTAGATCAGCTATATCTTTTCCAACGCACTGCGCCCTGGGTATTACCAAAACCAGATAGAAAAATTGGGGATGCTGAAAATATGGCGGCATCAGCACTTCCTATTATTCAAAAATCTCAAAGAGAAAGAATTTATTGGCAACTAGAATTGAATGCATTGGCATTTACGAAATACCAACGGATTTTTAAGATTGCCGAGATGCAAGGTATTAATCATATTAAAAAGTATATAAAAGACAAAACGTTGCAAACAAAGCTCATCCCTAATTACACCATAGGGTGCAAGCGCATTTTACTATCTAATGATTACTATCCAGCATTAGCTAGAACAAATGTTAATGTAATTACCAATGAGATTGAAACTTTTAACGAAAAAGGTCTTCAAACCATTAATGGAAATCAGTTTGACGTGGATCTTATTGTATATGCAACGGGTTTTGATGCATCTGAAAATCAAGCCCCTTTTGAAATAAGAGGTCTTGATAATCAAAACTTACAAAAAATGTGGATGCAGGGAGGCGAAGCTTATAAAGGTGCTGCCATTACAGGTTTTCCTAATGCATTTATGGTTGTAGGTCCAAACACTGGATTAGGCCATACATCAATGATATTCATGATGGAATCGCAATACCCTTACATTTTGCAGGGCCTAAAAAAACTAATGGAACAAAATGTAAAGTACTTAAACGTCAAACAGAAAGAACAAGAAGCATACAATAAAAAAATCCAAGAGAAGATGAAAACAACAATTTGGCATAATGGGGGCTGTAAAAGTTGGTATCTAAATGAAAATGGAAAAAATACCACACTGTGGCCCGGTTTCACATACGAGTACAAAAAAATGATGAAAAGATTTGATGTAGAAAACTACGAGATTATTTATAAGGATCAAAAGAAAAAAATCCATAAGGAAAGGGAAAAATTAGCTGAAGTATAATGGGTATCCTCGAAAGACAAATTAGAGAAGAAGAAATATTAAGTGCTGCCGCAAAGGTTTTCTTTGCAAAAGGCTTTGGAAGTGCAAAAATGACTGATGTTGCCAAAGAAGCAAAACTTAGTAAAGGGCTAGTATATTTTTACTATAAAAGTAAGGAGGACTTGTATATGGCAGTTATTCATCATGCTGCTACTCTGAACATTAATTTTTTTATGGAAACTCAGGCTAGGGACTTTGAAGGAAATGGATTAGAGAAGTTAATCCTTTTACTTCGTAGTTATTTTAAGTTTAGCATCAATTTCCCCTATTACCAAGAAGCACTTTCAACATACATCTCTATGATGCATCCAGGAAAGCAAATTGCAAACCAAAGTGGAATTACTGATAAAATGAAAGCTAGTACTTACTACCAGAAAATCCATCAATTACAATTAGAACCTCTAAATATTCTAACTCAAATGCTACAGGCTGGTATTCAAGATGGTAGTGTCAAAACAAAACTCAATCCCGTTTACTTATATATGACCATTTGGTCTATGATGATTGGATACGAAAAATTAAGCATTAGAAATGAAGATAAATCGAAAGATACGGACAACCCATTATTCGTTCTTTTAGATAATCATGAATGGCAAAAAACCATTACGCAAATAGTTACAAAAATTTTAACCACAGCATAACAAGATGAAGAATTTTAAAAACAAAGTAATAGTTATTACAGGTGCCGGCTCAGGAATTGGGAGAGCCCTAGCCAATGAATTTCATAAAAAGGGAGCACAACTTGCCTTGTGTGACTATGACGAACAAGGGCTTAACGAAACAACAAGCTCTATAAAAAGTGCTTACGCTGAAGTATTGGATGTTTCTAAAAAAGAAAGTGTCTTCAAATTCAGAGACAATGTGATAAATCAATTTAAACAAGTAGATATTGTTATAAACAATGCGGGTGTAGCACTTGGGCAATTAAGTTTTCGGGAAATGACCTTAGAACAATTTGAGTGGGTAGTAAACATCAACCTTTGGGGCGTCATTTATGGTAGCAAGGCATTTATAGAAGATATAGTGCAAAGACCTGAAGGTTGCGTTGTAAACATATCTAGTCTTTTTGGCATTATTGGAGTGCCCGAACAAACAGCATATTGTGCAACTAAGTTTGCAGTAAGGGGATTTTCAGAAGCACTACGAATAGAACTATCCAACACCAATGTAAACGTTGTTAGTGTTCATCCTGGAGGGATAAAAACCAATATTCTTCATAATTCAAAGGGATGGAAAAAAGAAGTAAATAAGGAAGAACAAATAAAAAAGATCTATAAAAAGGCGTTCAAACATACTCCGGAAAAAGCAGCTAAAACAATTATTAAAGGAATTGAACAAAAGAAGGGTAGAGTTTTGATTGGAGAAGAAGCTGTTCTAATGGATTTAGCTGCTCGTTCTGCTCCGGAAAACTATACTGCCATAATTGATAAAGTGATAAAATTTTTAGATAGATAAAGTGGCTTCCAAAAGAATTATATTATTCCCAGGATTTGGAGAAGATGCTTTTTGTTTTAGAGCATTAAAGCCATATTTAAAAGCATATGAAGTTGTAGATATTGATTATCGTCCAATACTAAACAAGTTTTTAATCTCTTCTATAAGTGTTCAAAAATTTGCTAAACAGATTATCCAATACTATGGTATTTCAGAGCAAGACAAACTCATTGGCCATTCGATGGGTGGTTATTTTGCCTTCGCCATTAGAGAAGAACTCAATAATGAAATTTGTATGATCGGGGCATTCAGTAATCCTAATAAAATTGTGCGTCTTAGTGAAAACCAACCTATCACATTGTTCCTTACTTTAACGGGTTTTACATCCTCTTCATTTATGAAACAATGGCAATTAAAAAATGCTAAAGGGAAGTTTTACGAAGATACATTGGCAGAGGTACTTAACAACTTTAATAAATTCAGCAACTACCAATTGGCTAAAATGGTCAGATTGAGTTTTGGGAATGAAATCCTTTCCAACAAACCCAACCCATTAAGAATACATGCCAAAAATGATAATGTTGTTCGCCCCCCTGATGAAAAATATAAAGAAGTAGAAGGAGGACATTTTGCTCAACTCATTTACCCTGAACAAGTAATAGATCAAATGCAAGCATTCCTAAAATTTGAGGAAATAAATATATAATGACTGACCCAAAAACCATAAAAGTTCGAAAAGTCAATTTTAAATTGGAAAAAGGTTTGATCCGTCATTACTTCAAAAATAATATTTGGAATACGCATTTAGCCAATAGCCTCCACATTATATTTCCAGAGGGAGAGAAATTCTTTATAAGAACTTCCAGAAAATTTTTAAAAAAGATCGAAGACCCTCAACTCAAGCAAGATGTAAAGGATTTTATTGGGCAAGAAGGTACGCACTCAAATGAGCATAAAAAATTCTGGAGATACTTGCAAGAACAGAATTTTAACGTTAAATCTTTTTCCTCATTTTTTGATAGTGCTATTAACAAGATGATAGAACCTACTATTTACAACTTAATGGGTGAAGATCTAGGTTCGAAGTTTTGTTTATCGCTAGTCTCTGGATTAGAACACTATACTGCTTTGTTGGCAGAAGTAGTTTTTGAAAACGAAAATGAATTTGAAAATATGCCTCAAGAAATGCAACACTTGATAAAATGGCATGCCGCAGAGGAGATTGAACACAAAGCCGTTGCTTATGATCTTTTAAATCACATAGACAATAGTTATTTACTACGCTCTTCGGGATTTACAACTGCAAGCATACTACTCATTGCATTTACATTAGCTGGTCAACTCTACTTTATAGCCAATGATGAAGAAAGAGACACTAAAAATCTACCGAGAGATTTCATTGCTTATATGAAGAGTTTTGGAAGTCCGCTAGTAAAAAAGTTTTTTACTAATGCCTTTGATTATTTCAGGGTAGATTTCCATCCTAATCAGGTGGATAATTATGACATTGCGTTCTCCTACTTTGAAAAAAATCAAAAATATTATAACAATTAAAACCAAAATTATGGGGACAGAAACAAAAAATAGAATGAAAGTCAGAAATGTCAAGTTTGACTTTAATGACATTAACAACACACACTACATTAGTGACAACATTTTCGCCACTCACTTTCTAAACAGCTTACACGTTGTTTTTCCAGAAGGAGAAAAGATGTTTATTCGTTCAGTCAAAAACTTCTATAAAGAAATTAAAGATCCTGATCTAAAAAAAGCAGTTAAAGATTTTATGGGGCAAGAAGGGATTCATCATCGAGAACACGAAAGGTTTTGGGATAAACTCGAAGAGATGAATTTAAAGCCAATGGGTTTTGTAAAATTTTTCAGAAAAACGGGTTTCGATATTTTAGAAAAACAGGTTTTTAATATTCTACCAAAGAGAACAGCTCAAAAACTATTGCTTTCAGTAACAGTTGCATTAGAACATTACACTGCTCTTTTTGGCAATCAAGCACTTGGAAATGAAGAATTTCATCAAAATACATTACCTAAAGAAATGTTTTTGATGATGCAATGGCATGCAGCGGAGGAATTGGAACATAAAGCTGTTGCCTTTAATGTTTTACAACAAATTGACGATTCTTACCCATTAAGAATTAGTGGAATGATGCTAGCCAGCGCACTACTTTACTTTTACGCTTTTGCAGGAATGGCTTATTTTATAAAACAAGATAAAGACAAAGACTTAAGTAATCTTCCAAAAAAGCTCAAAGATTTTGTAGTTAATTTTACAATGAAACCCAAAGATGCTGCTGGATGGAAATTGCTAATGGATTATTATAAGCCCGGGTTTCACCCCGATGATCATGACAATTATCACCTTGCAGAAAAATTCTTTGAAGAGTACAAAACATATTTTGAAGAAAAGTATGCCACAGCTTAATTAGTAAAACTTGAAAGAAATATAGAAGAATGCATTTATCTTTGGCTCAAAGATGAAAATGGATAATTGGCAACTAAAAAAGGAAAAAGACGGTATTGAAGTTTATGTGAATGAAAATTCTGCTTTAAAGTTTAATGAAACAAAAAGCACTGTTACCATTAAAAACAGTATTGATAAAACCGTTGATGCACTAATGGATGTTCCTGGAAGAGCAACATGGTCAGAAAATGTAAAAAAGGGAAACGCCAATATTTTAGGAAAAGAAGGAGACGTTATTATTGGCCAGTTAATCTTATCTATGCCTTGGCCTTTAAAAGATCGTGAAATGATTGCGCGTTACAAAACAGAATTTAAGGATAATGGAAATGTGATTGTTACTCTAAAAGGTGCCGCAGATTATATTCCAAGAAAAAAGAAACTAGTCCGATTAGAAAATGTTGACATAACTTGGATCATAAAACCTATAAATGACAAAATGATTCATTTAACTTATAAAACAATTATGGATCCAGGCGGACAAATTCCAGAAGCTATCGTAAAGTTAATTGCTGTTGAAGGACCTTATAAAGCACTAAGTGGCTTAAAAAATTATTTAGAAAAAAAATGATCCTGTCTATCTTTTAGGGCATTTTCTACAGGTCTTTCCTTTAGACTTATACTTTTTACAACACTTTTTCTTTTCCATTCCCTCACACAGGCAAGTTGATGCCCTCAACTTATATTGAGCAACTCCTGGCTGTATTCCAAGTTTTAAATGTTGTATAAAGTATTTAGATTTGTCCATTGATGGTAATAAATATACCTCTTATTTAGAACCAATCCAAACAAGTAAAATTAAGTAAACGTAAATAAGCTGTATGAATATAGAAGGAAAAAATATTTTAGTTACCGGAGGAAGTAAAGGTCTTGGAAAAGCTACTGCAAAAGCATTAATAGATAAGGGAGCATTTGTCATCATCACAGGGCGAGATGAAAAGTCTTTAAATAAAACGGCAATGGAAATAGGTGCCCTACCAATTAAAGCAGATGTTTCTAATGAAGAAGATGTAATTAAAACCTACGAGGTTGTAAAATCCAAGTTTAATCAATTTGATGCCTTAATTAACAATGCGGGTCTGGCTCGTGGCTATTCAACTATTGATGAAATGAATTTGGAAGACATGCAGTTTGTATTTAGTGTTAACGTTTTTGGTGCTGCCTTAATGGCAAAATACGCGGCAAAAATATTTAAAAAGCAAAAATCCGGAAACATCGTAAATATATGTTCCACTGCTGCCCAAAAAGGATATGCAAAAGGGACTATTTATTCAGCTACAAAATTTGCGCTTCGCTCTATGACACAAAGTTGGCAGGCAGAATTAAGACCATATAATGTACGAGTTATTGGAATTAATCCAACCTATGTTCCTACCGCTTTCAATACGCCAGATGGATTAGAAAAACCTCTTGAAACAAATAAAGTAAAACCAAACGATATTGCGCATGCAATAGTTACTGCTCTTGAAATGGATGATCAAGCTTTTATACCTGAATTAACTGTGTGGGCTACCAACCCTTGGGATTAATGCAATTGCTCTATAAAGGTTTGAACATCAGCAATATGTTCTAGAAAAAGTTGATTTGGTTGTAATTGTAAGTGATGCTTACTTATAAGGCCTCCACTAATTATAAAAGGCTTGTCATTATTTATCTTATAAATCTCTGATAGGTATTTTTCTAGGAACTTCTTACTTTTTGAAGTAGTAAAAATGGTAAATAAATAATCATAGCTTGCTGTTGTAAGGACTTCTGATAGCTCCTTTAAAGGCATCATTGCACCTAAATAGACAACTCTAAATCCTTTTCTTTTTAAAAGTAAATGGAGTGATAAAAGTCCAATTTCATGAAGTTCCCATTCAGGCAAAAAAAGCACAAAGGTTTTTTGAGGAATGGAACTATCAACACTACCCAATTGATCAATAGCCACAATTATCTTCTGTCGAATTAAATTACTTATAAAATGTTCCTGTGCGGGTAGTATTTTATTAATTCGCCAAAGTAATCCTATACGTTTCAAAAAAGGGTAAATAACCTCTAGTAAAGCGGCTTCTATACTCCGTTCTAATAAAACATGACTAAATATTCTTTCAAATCCAGTTTCATCAAAATCTATTGTGACCTTTATAAGCTCATTAATTATACTTTCTGAGTTGGAACTCGTGTCATAAATGCTACTAACAATTTTCTTAATTTCTTCATCATGCAATCGGGCAATCTTCGAAATTTTATATCCATTATTATTTAACAAACTCACATTTAAAATATTGACGAGCTGTTCATCAGTGTAATATCGTATGTTAGTTTTCGTTCTCTTAGGCTTAATAAACCCATATCTCTTTTCCCAAATACGCAAGGTATGAGCTTTTATACCTGACAATTCCTCTAAATCTTTTATAGAATATTGATTGGTCATTACTTTACTTTCCAAACAGATTTATCACAACGAAAAAAAATACCATATATAACAACAAAGGAATAGCCAACTTGTTCTTAAACTGTGAATTTAATTTAAAAAAAATAAGATGAAAAACCACACTAATAAGAAACCAAACAACATAATTTTGTGTGGGAACCTTAACATTATTCCATTCCCATAAACTGTATTTGATTGCAAATGGCTCTATTAGAAAGTCAATACACGTCATTAATGCCGCGCCTAATAAAACTATTAGAGACTTTGATGAAGTTATTCGTTTAAATAGATGATGTGATAGATAAACCAATAAAAACCAATTAATACCAATAATTAGGGGCACTTCACAAAGCTTAAAACCTAAATTAGAAATATACTGATACTCCCCAAAAATTTCACCTGTTTTTATACCTAGGAGCTCAACTAAAAAACCTGATACAGCAATTATGATAAAACTAAGCCATAATCCTTTGAACGATCCTTGATGAGACCAAACTAAAAGTCCACAGCTCAAGAATAATGTTACAGCAGTAAAAGGCACTATTAATTGTACTAAAGTTGGAATCAAAAAACCAATGGCACCTACAACATAAAGATTGAAGATTATAAAGTGTGCAATCTCCGTTTTTTTAAAAGACATTTTATTTTGTTTAATTTTTTCATATTAAAGTTAGACATTTTAATTTTAATATTCTATATTTGTTTAACAATAACTGAAAATAATTAAACAAATGACACTTCAACCAAGTATAATTGCAAACCACGAGAGTTTTTTAAAGCCAATTGCGTTAAAATTCACAAAGAATGAAACGCTCTCGCAAGATTTAATTCAAGATACGCTTTTGAAAGCCTTAGAAAACACGCACAGATTTAAAGAAAGTACCAATTTAAAAGCATGGTTATATACCATTATGAGAAACATCTTTATAAATAGTTATAGAAAGAATCAAAGGTTTAGAAGAGTTGATACTCCTTTAGAAGATTTACATCAATTAATATTTAGCAGTGTTTCTGTTGATAATCATGCAGAACGCAATTTAACGACTGAAGTATTAAACGGTTTTTTAAACGATATCCCAGATAAGCATAAAAAGCCTTTTATAATGTTTTTTGAAGGATTTAAATATGAAGAAATAGCTCAATCACTATCACTTCCCTTAGGAACCGTTAAAAGTAGAATATTTAATGTCAGAAAGATGTTACAAACGAAATTAGATAAACTTGAATTAGTTTAAAATTACTATGTCTACAACAAAAAAAGCAATAGTAATAGGTGCTGGCTTTTCAGGAATTTCATCAGCATGCTATTTAGCAAAGGAGGGATTTGAAGTAGAAATTATTGAAAAAAATGATGGGCCTGGGGGAAGAGCATCTAAATTTTCAAGCAATGGCTTCACTTTTGATATGGGCCCAAGTTGGTATTGGATGCCTGAAATTTTCGAGTCTTTCTTTGAAAACTTTGGATCTAGTGTAGACACCCATTACAATCTATTGCGCTTAGATCCTGGATATCGTATCTATTTTGACCAAAATGAATTTATTGATATCCCTGCGCTGAAGAAAGAAATATTCAAACTTTTTGAATCGCAGGAACCAGGTAGCTCAAAAAATTTGGAAAAATTTCTTCAAGAAGCCGCTTATAAATATCAGGTAGGTATTCATGAATTCGTGTATAAGCCAAGTTTATCGATAAAAGAGTATTTCGACTGGAGGTTAATTAAATCTGTTTTCAAATTACAAATGCTCAAATCAATGTCGAAATATGTTGATGGCCTTTTTAAACATAAGTATTTAAGAGAACTACTAAAATTCCCTGTGCTTTTTCTTGGAGCAACTCCAGAAAAGACTCCCGCAATGTATAGTTTAATGAACTATGCTGATTTGATAGGGGGCACATGGTATCCAATGGGAGGAATGCATAAAATTATCGAAGGAATGGTGAAAGTGGCAAAATCACTTGGAGTTACTTTCTCATTTAATCAAGAAGTAATAAAAGTAACAACATCGAACAACCAAGTATCTAAAGTAATTACACCTTCAAATACTTATGTATCTGATGTAGTTATTTGCAGCGCTGATTACCAACATTTCGACCAAAAGGTACTCGATAAGAAAGACAGAAGTTATAGTGAAAAATATTGGAACTCAAGAACTATGGCTCCCTCCTCTTTACTCTTCTTTATAGGCGTAAATAAAAAAATTAAAAACTTGCTTCACCACAACCTATTTTTTGATGCAGACTTTAAAAAACATGCAGAACAAGTTTATGAGTCTCCTCAATGGCCCACGAAACCGCTTTTTTATGCCTGTTGTCCATCTAAAACAGATGCAAGTGTAGCTCCAGAAGGACATGAAAATTTGTTTTTATTAATGCCTATAGCACCTGGACTAACTAAAGATGACGAGCATATAAGATCAAAATATTTCGAAATTATGATGGGTAGAATGGAAAAAATAACCAGTGAGAATATTCGAGATCATATAGTATATAAAAAGAGTTTTGGCCTAAAAGATTTTAATCATAGGTACAACTCCTTTAAGGGAAATGCTTATGGATTAGCAAATACCTTAAAACAAACAGCTCTATTTAAGCCCTCACTAAAAAGTAAAAAACTAAACAACTTATATTATACTGGTCAACTTACTGTGCCCGGCCCAGGGGTTCCTCCGAGTATTATCTCAGGACAAGTAGTAGCCAATCAAATTGTTAAAGAATATACCGATGGATAAATTATATAATTCAACTGCTGAAGAGATTTGTAAAATCACAACTCATCAATATAGCACGTCTTTTACTTTGGGTATAAAAGCATTCGATAAAACTATAAGAGGTCCCATCTATTCGATCTATGCATTCGCCAGATATGCTGATGAAATAGTAGACACTTTCTTATCAATTCCAAAAAGCGAAAGGAGCTATTTGTTGGCTAAATATAAAGGTGAAACATATGAAGCGATAGAGATGAAGTTAAGCTCTAATCCCATACTTCATAGTTTTCAAAATATAGTAAATCAGTATAATATAGATTTACAACTAATCGAAGACTTTTTCATTAGTATGGAGATGGATTTGTCGGAAAAAGAATACGATCACGATCAATATCAGCAATATATCTATGGAAGTGCTGAAGTAATTGGACTAATGTGTTTGAAAGTTTTCGTTGATGGTGACCAAAATCAATACAACTCCCTAAGAAATTCTGCTCGGAGACTTGGGGCCGCCTTCCAAAAGGTTAATTTCCTTCGAGATATGAAGAGTGACTTCGATGAAAGGGGAAGAATTTATTTTCCAGATGCAAACTGGCAAGCTTTTGATTGGGTTACTAAAAAGGAAATAGAAGAAAATATTAAAGAAGACTTTTTAATTGCTCTTGAAGGCATTAAAAAATTGCCAAAAAAAGTAAAAAAAGGAGTGTACTTGGCCTATAAATACTACTGGGCCCTCTTTAATAAATTGCGAAAAGCAGCACCTAGCAAAATACAAAATGAACGAATCAGAATCAGTAACCCTATCAAAGCATATATTTTAGTAAAAGGATTAATTAGAAACTATTTGGGAATTATTTAATCGCACATATATGAAACTATATGAACTACACAACAAGCAAGTTGTAAATACGGACTTAAAAAATGCCTGGGAGTTTCTATCCAATCCTAAAAATTTGCAATTAATAACTCCCGAGCATATGGGATTTGAAATTGTGTTAGGAGCTGATCGTCCCATGTTTCAAGGACAAATTATTCAATACAAAGTTTGTCCATTTCCCGGAATAAAAACCAATTGGGTAACTGAGATCACGCATGTTAAACAAGAGGAATTTTTTGTAGATGAACAGCGTATTGGTCCTTATAAAATGTGGCATCACAAGCATTTTGTTAAGGAAGTAGACGGAGGAGTAGAAATGGAAGATTTAATCCATTACATTGTTCCTATGGGAATCTTGGGACAAATTGTTCATCCATTTATTGTGAGAAAAAAACTAATTAAAATCTTTGAGTATAGAAGAGAAAAACTTAAAGAAATATTCAACTAAAACTTCAAATGAAGGCAATAGTTATTGGGAGTGGAATAGCGGGTCTAGCCGTATCAGTTAGAATGGCTTTAAAAGGATTTAAGGTTGAAGTATATGAATCAAACAACTATGCTGGAGGTAAACTAAGTGAAATAAATTTAGGAAGCTATAGGTTCGATGCCGGCCCATCCTTATTTACCATGCCGCAATATTTTGAAGAACTATTCAATTTAGCAGGGAAGTCATTTCAAGAATATTGCCCCTATAAAAAGCTAGATATTATCAGTAAGTATTTTTATCCCAATGGAAAAACGATTAATGCTTATAAAGATGTAAAGCGGTTAGCAAATGAGATAGAGTTTAAATTAGGTGTTTCTTCAGAATTGGTGGAAAAACATCTTCAATCAAGCGCTCAACTTTTTGAATTGACAAATAACATTTTCCTTCAAAAGTCTTTACACAAGATTAGCCATCACTCCTTAAAAGATTTATTGAAAGTAGGTATACATTTTAGAAAGCTAAAACTTCTAGATAAAATGCATTCTGTAAATGAAAAAAGATTTAAGCAGAAAGAGGTTGTACAGTTTTTTGATCGATTTGCCACATATAATGGTTCGAACCCTTATGATGCTCCCGCGACCTTAAACGTTATCCCACATCTTGAACACAATGTTGGGGCATTCTTCCCTATCAATGGAATGTATTCAATAACAGAAAGCCTCTTAAAATTGAGTAAAGAATTAGGTGTTAAAGTCTTTTTCAATCAAAAAGTAGAAAGAATTTTAGTAGAAAAACAAAAGACAATCGGTATTCAATTAAGAGATGGCACCATTAAAAAATCTGAAATTATCATATCTAATGTGGACATCACACCTACTTATCAAAAACTTTTAAGAGACCATCCGGAACCAAAAAAAATACTTTCACAACCAAGATCTTCTTCGGCGCTAATTTTTTATTGGGGAATTAAAAAATCGTTCAAGCCTATACATCTTCACAACATTTTTTTTAGTAAAGATTATAAAAAGGAATTCGATTATATTTTTAAGAAAAAAGATGTGTTTAATGACCCTACTGTCTATGTTAACTGTTCAAGTAAACTTAAACCAAATGATGCTCCTAAAAATTGTGAAAACTGGTTTGTCATGATTAATACTCCGAATAATAGTGGCCAAGATTGGAAGGAGATAATAAACAGATCAAGAAAAAATATTCTCGAAAAGCTTAGTCAACAGCTCAATGTAAATATTTCTAGTTTAATAGAGGCAGAAGCTATTTTAGACCCTATTTCACTTGAAAATAAAACCAACTCTTTTAAAGGTGCTTTATATGGCAACTCATCCAATAGTAAAATGGCCGCTTTTTGGAGGCACCCCAATTTTCACCCTTCAATTGACAACCTTTACTTCTGCGGAGGAAGCGTTCATCCTGGAGGAGGAATTCCTTTGTGCATGCTCTCCGCAAAAATTGTTGACAACCTAATAAATATTAAAAAGTTGAATTAATTTTGATCCCATGTCAGACCATTTATCTAATGGAAAAGAAGCTTTTACTAATCAAAATTATACTCAAGCAAGAGTCTTTTTTGATAGAATTCTGAATACCTCACCCAATTCAGTAGAAGCGCTCTATTGGAGAGCATCTACATTTGTTCGATTAGATAAATTTCAATTAGCATTAAATGATTTAAACAAGGCTATAGAATTATATGATGAATATGCAGATGCGTATAGTCTTAGAGGGACTATATATTTTCATATGCAGCAACAGAATGAGGCCCTTAAGGATATGGACATTGCTCTAAAGCTAGATAACGAAAACTCTTACAGATATACCAGTAGAGCATACATTCTTGCAAAATATGGCGCTATAGAAAAAGCCGTCCAAGATTATAAAAAGGCGTTATCATTAGATCCTGATGATGCCGTTGCACATAATAATTTGGGATTATTGGAAGAACAATTGGGTAGGCAAAGTAAAGCAAAAAAACACTTTAAAACAGCAGACAAATTGAATAATGAAAGCCCTACAAAAAGTTTATATACAAATGAAAAAGTGATTTTAGAGAAAGAAAATGATTCTAAGGAAAAATCGATTAACAATACAAAACTTGTGTTGCAAACATTAAAAAAAATGTTCTCCTCAAAAAAAGAAGTAAAAAACTATCTTAAGTTTATCAGTAATTCACTTAAAAAAAAGTGATTAAAAGCAATTGCCAATTAAAGACTAAATGCCTTTTTCACTTCATCGACCATATCCAATTGCTCCCATGTAAACAACTCCACTTCTAAGGTTTTAGTAGCTCCCTCGGGAGACTTAAAAGTTTTAGTAACGACTTCATACTTTCTCCCCATGTGGCCATATGCAGCAGTCTCTAAATACATCGGATTTCGAAGTTTTAATCTTCTCTCAATGGCAATAGGCCTCATATCAAAAACCTGATCTACAATTGCCGCAATTTCCCCATCCGTTTTATTCACCTTTGATGTTCCATAAGTATTAACGTATATACCCATAGGTTTAGCTACACCAATTGCATAAGCAACTTGAACCAAAATCTCATCTGCCACACCCGCTGCCACTAAGTTCTTAGCAATGTGCCTTGTAGCATAAGCTGCGGAACGATCCACTTTTGAAGGATCTTTCCCTGAAAAAGCACCTCCACCATGAGCACCCTTTCCACCATAAGTATCAACGATAATTTTCCTTCCGGTTAATCCTGTATCACCATGTGGCCCTCCAATAACAAATTTTCCAGTTGGGTTAATATGATACTTAATATCATCATTGAATAACTCTTGAATTTCCTGAGGTTGTTGTGCTTTGATACGTGGAATTAAAATATTGATCACATCTTCTCTAATCTTTGCAAGCATTGAATCATCATCTCCAAAATCATCATGTTGTGTAGAAACAACAATCGCTTCTATCCTTTTTGGCTTGTTATCATCACCATATTCAATAGTTACCTGAGATTTAGAATCTGGTCGAAGATATTTCATCACTTCTCCCTCTCTTCTGACCTCTGCAAGCTCAATTAATATTTTATGGGATAAATCTAACGCCAAAGGCATGTAATTTTCAGTTTCGTTCGTCGCATAACCAAACATCATTCCCTGATCTCCAGCTCCTTGATCTTCAGCATTTTCTCTATCAACGCCTCTATTAATGTCCGCAGATTGCTCATGAATTGCCGATAAAACTCCACAAGAGTTTCCATCAAACATATACTCTCCTTTAGTGTAACCAATTTTATTAATTACATCTCTAGCTATTTGCTGTACATCTAAATATGCTTTGGATTTTACTTCCCCTGCCAAAACGACCTGCCCTGTAGTCACTAAAGTTTCACATGCTACTTTACTTTGTGGGTCAAATGCTAGAAAGTTGTCTATTAATGCGTCAGATATTTGATCTGAAACTTTATCTGGATGTCCTTCTGAAACAGATTCGGACGTAAAAAAATAAGCCATAATACGATTAAAATTTGCGCAAATATATAAAAGTAGATACTATTTAATACTAAAGGAGATTAAGTTTTCTCCCTCAAGAGCAGCAGATAATACATCCCCCACATTTATTTCTCCCACTCCTGCCGGAGTCCCGGTAAAAATAAGATCTCCTTTTTGAAGCATAAAAAAATGTGATATATAGGAAATTATATGTTCAAAACTAAAGATCATCTCCTTTCTATTTCCTTTTTGCACCTCTTCTCCATTTCTAAATATGCTAAAACTCTTTTGCCCTTTATAGCGAACAAATTTCCCAATTGGCGCAGCACCATCAAAGGCTTTAGATATTTCCCATGGCAATCCTTTCTCCTTCTGTTTTCTTTGAAGATCCCTAGCAGTCATATCAAACCCAATAGTAACTTGATTAAAGTATTTACTCGCTTCTTGAGGCTTAATTTTCCTACCGTTTCTATCTATCTTAAGGACTATCTCTCCTTCAAAATGTACTTCTTTTGAAAAAACCGGATAATAAAAAGGCATACCATTCCTTAATAATGCAGTGGGAGGTTTCATAAAAATTACTGGTGCAGCAGGAACAGGATTGTTAAGTTCTTCCGCATGCTCAACATAATTTCGACCTACACAAAATATCTTCATAGTAAAAACAACTTATTTATTGTTATACAAATTCATGGTTCTTGTTAGGCCAATGGAGATAAAGGATTCTATGATTTCAATGCATCTATTGAAGCGCTCTAAGATAATATTTTGTTCCGTTATTGTCCATTTTCCGAGCACAAAATCAACTTGCTTTCCTTTTGGGAAGTCATTCCCTATACCAAATCGCAGTCTTGGATATTTATTTGACCCTAAAACGGCTGTTATATCTTTTAAACCATTATGCCCCCCATCATTGCCTTTACCCCTTAAGCGCAATGCACCTAATTCAATAGCTAAATCATCTACAACTACCAAAATATTTTCGGGTTTTACTTTTAGTTTTGTCATCCAATAGTTTACCGCCTTCCCACTCAAATTCATAAAAGTAGTAGGTTTTATTAAGTGGATTTTTTTTCCCTTAAAAGAACAAGTTGCTTTATATGCCAGCCTATCTAAGCACCATTCGGCAGTATACTTTTCTGCTAAGACATCTACTACATTGAATCCAACATTATGCCTTGTGTTAACATACTGATGCCCGACATTACCCAATCCAACTATTAGGTATTTCATAATCTAAGCTAAATTTATGATAAGCAAATAGATTACCTATCTATTCTGTACCCTCTGTGGCAGTGGCTTCCGTTTCCTCAGAAGTAGCGACATCACCTTCTTCTTCAAGTTCGGATGAAGCACTTCTTAAACTCCTTGGAACCTCTACAGATGCAACAGGAATAGACATTGAAGTCATAATTTCCATTCCCGTATCTTGAATATCTCTTACTTTAAAAGACTGTCCTAGTTTGAGATCAGAAACATCTATAATAACGGCATCTTTTAGTTGTTCAGGTGTAGTTTTCACTTTTAACTTCCTGACTTTAAGCATTAATTTACCCCCTTCTCTAACACCAGCTGCGACGCCTGTTGTTCTTATGGGTATTTCTGTTTTAACTTTAACCCCTGACACCAACTCTAAAAAATCAATATGTAAAATTCTGTCAGTTACAGGGTGAAATTGAAGATCTTTAATAATTGCCTTGTATTGACTACCGTCTAAATTGATCTCCGCACAATAGAAGTTTGGGGTATATATAATATCCTTAACCCCATTGGCGGTAACTGTAAAGTGCATTGGTTCTTTACCTCCATATAATACACATGGAATCAAGCCCTCATTACGTACTTGTTTTGTATATTTTTTACCAAGCTTTTCTCTTTTCTTCCCTTCGATTTTAATAGCCTCCATTGTTCGACTTTATATTCTATTTAATAAATAATGAATGTATAGATTTATACTCATGTGCATTTCTTATCGCTCTAGCAAATAATGAAGCAACAGAAATGACTTTTATTTTATCTGATTGCTGTTTTAATGGGATAGTATCACAAACTACCAATTCTTCTAAAGCAGAATTTTCTACCTTCTCATAAGCCTTACCAGATAAAACAGGATGCGTACACAATGCTCTTACGCTTGATGCCCCTTTTTCAATTATAAGGTTTGCTGCAGTTGTTAATGTAGATGCTGTATCAATTATATCATCAACTAAAATTACATTTTTACCTTCTACGTCTCCAATAACTCGCATGGAAGCTATTTCATTTGCCTTTTTACGATGTTTGTCACAGATAACCATCTCCGTATTAAACCTCACTGCATAAGTGCGTGCTCGTTTAGTACTTCCAACATCAGGAGAAGCAAAAATGAAATTCTCTAGGTTTAAGCTTTTTATATAAGGCATAAAGATGGCAGAAGCATCTAAGTGATCAACAGGAATGTCAAAAAAGCCTTGTATTTGCGGAGCATGTAAATCCATAGTCATAATCCTATCTGCGCCAGCTGCTGACAATAGATTAGCGACCAATTTAGCACCAATTGCTACTCTAGGTTTATCTTTTCTATCCTGCCTAGCCAAACCATAATAAGGCATTACTGCAATAATATAGCCTGCCGAAGCCCTTTTAGCCGCATCTATCATTAAAAGCAACTCCATCAAATTTTCAGAAGGTGAAAAAGTTGATTGAGCAATAAAAACAAATGCCCCTCTTACCGACTCTTGAATAATCGGCTCAAACTCTCCGTCACTAAATTCAAGAACTTCTACGGCTGTAAGTTGCTCACCATAAGCATCGCAAATTCTCTCAGCCAGATATTTTGTGGCTCTTCCTGAGATTATTTTTACGTCTGGTAAGACCATACAGCTTATTTTTTTTGGAAGTGCAAAGATAGCTATTTTTTAGCGATCCATTGTAAATGAATAATTAATAATTATATCAAACCTAGATTATTCATTCAATCAATGATTAAAATAGCAGTAAAATTGACGATTTCATTTCCTCGGCCCACTAAGGGTAGGCTTTTATATAAAAAAACATCCTTCAACTATATCAGATAATTTAATGCCTTTTTGACATAACTCATTTACTAAAAAATCAGTAATACTGACAGATAATCACTTTAAATGATATGGCACAAGTGTTGTTAAAGCTAAGTCACATTAACGATTAAAAACTGTTATAATGAGCAAAATAATTGGAATAGATTTAGGAACTACAAATTCATGTGTAGCTGTTATGGAAGGAAGTGAACCAGTAGTAATTCCAACAGAAGAAGGAAGAAGAACACTCCCCTCAATTGTTGGTTTTTTAGACAATGGTGAGAGAAAAATTGGAGACCCTGCTAAACGACAAGCCATTACCAACCCAATTAACACGGTAATGTCTGTAAAAAGATTTATGGGTAAACGCTTTAGTGAAATTGGAAGTGAAACAGGTAAAGTTTCTTATAAAGTAGTTAAAGGAGACAACGACACTGTTCGTATTCAAATAAATGACAGAAAATATTCTCCTCAGGAAATCTCCGCAATGATTTTGCAAAAATGTAAAAAGACGGCTGAAGATTACTTGGGGACAGAGGTAAAGGAGGCCGTAATTACAGTTCCTGCTTACTTCAATGATTCTGAAAGACAAGCAACCAAAGAAGCAGGAGAAATTGCGGGTCTTAATGTTCGAAGAATTATCAATGAACCTACGGCTGCTGCCTTAGCTTATGGAATGGATAAGCGCAATAAGGACATGAAAATAGCAGTATATGATCTTGGAGGTGGAACTTTTGACATTTCTATCTTAGAACTGGGAGATGGTGTTTTTGAAGTAAAATCAACGAATGGTGATGTCCACCTAGGGGGGGATGATTTTGATCAGGTTATTATTGATTGGTTAGCAGAAGCATTTAAATCAGATGAAAATATTGATTTAAGAAAAGATCCTATGGCACTTCAAAGACTAAAGGAGGCTGCTGAAAAAGCAAAAATTGAATTATCAAGTTCTGCTGAAACAGAAATAAACCTGCCATATGTTACCGCTGTTGATGGTGTTCCTAAACACTTAGTTAAAAAGTTGTCTAGATCTAAATTCGAGCAATTAGCAGACAAATTGGTTGAGAGAACTTTAGAACCTTGTCGACAAGCGATGAAAGATGCTGGCTATTCAACATCAGATATAGATGAAGTCATTTTAGTGGGAGGATCTACTAGAATTCCAAAAATTCAAGAAGCAGTAGAAAACTTCTTTAACAAAAAGCCATCTAAAGGAGTTAATCCTGATGAAGTTGTAGCAATCGGTGCTTCTATTCAGGGAGGTGTCTTAACTGGTGATGTCAAAGATGTATTGTTATTGGATGTTACACCTTTATCTTTAGGTATCGAGACTTATGGTGGCGTTTTCACAAAGTTGATTGAATCCAACACAACGATTCCTTCAAAAAAGTCAGAAGTATTTTCGACTGCCGCTGATAATCAGCCAGCTGTAGATATTAATGTCCTTCAAGGCGAAAGACCAATGGCAAAAGACAACCGATCTATTGGTCGATTTGTACTAGATGGCATTCCTCCAGCTCAAAGGGGAGTACCTCAAATTGAAGTTACTTTCGATATTGATGCCAATGGAATTTTAAGTGTTTCTGCTAAAGATAAGGGTACTGGCAAAGAGCAAAACATCCGTATTGAAGCCAGCACGGGACTTTCTCAAGATGAGATAGAAAAAATGAAAGCAGAAGCTAAAGCAAATGAAGAAGCAGATAAGCAGGCCAAAGAAAGAATAGACAAACTTAATCAGGCTGATACTTTAATTTTTCAAACCGAAAAGCAATTACAAGAATTTGGAGATAAAGTTTCTGAAAATCATAAGTCTTCGATTGAAGCTGCTGTCACTAAATTAAAAGAAGTTCATAAGAACGAAGATCTTGAAGGTCTTGATGCTGCCATGGAAGAGTTAAACAATGCATGGAGTGCTGCCTCACAAGAAATTTATCAAGCGCAACAACAGGCAGCTGGTCAAGGCGATGCCGGTGGAGAGAATGGTTCAAACAATGACAATAATGCAAATGAAGGAGGGGAAGGAGAACCAGAAGATGTTGAATTTGAAGAAGTCAAATAGATAAAAACACTTCTAAAAATTAAAATAAAAATGCCGAGTAATACTCGGCATTTTTATTTTAATCATATTTATTTTTAAATTAGGTTTATTTTTCTGACTAGCTAACTTATGAGATTTAGATACGATATAACAGTGAATAACTCTGCTGACAAAGTCTGGGACTTTGTTATGCAATTTGAACGCCGACCTGAATGGATAGATTTTGTAGATGAAACAGAAATAAACGATAAAAAAGAAGGCTGGGTTGGAACTAAATACAGAGAAAAATCTGTTTTCTTAGGAATTCCATTAAATGTAACTTTTGAGGTCACAGAATATACGCATAAAAAAAGCTGGACCTCTATTTGTAAAATGCCCCCCTTTTACCCCGAAATCTTTGTTCGAATGCATGATGAAGTAAATGGATCTGTGTCCGGTTACATTGAGTTTGAAATTAAAATTGGGATCCTTGGATTACTTCCAAAAAGAATTATTCGAAAACAAGTCGATAAATTGGTGCGACCAATTATGGAGAATTTCGAAAGAATAGCCAATTCTTTATAAGTTATAATTATACCTTATAAATGTTTATCACAATTTATTTTAGCTACTAACAATCACTTTCCAACTAATTAAAAATTAAAAGATATGCGTTTTTCTTACAGTTCTATTGTACATAATGATGTTGACACTGTCTGGGACTTTATTATGTCCTTTGAAAGAAGACCAGAATGGATTCACTTCATCGAAAAATGCACCGTAATAGATAAAAAGGAAGGATGGGTTGGCACCAAGTATCAAGAAAAATCTGTCTTCTTAGGTATCCCACTAAATATCACATATGAAGTAACCTCTTATAAAGAAAAAGATAGTTGGTCTTCCATTTGTAAAATGCCCCCTTTCTACCCTAAAATTTTTGTAACTATAAAAGATATGGGTAATGGAGAAATACATGGGACTTTAGAATTTGAATTAAAAACAGGTATTCTAGGTTTACTCCCAAAAAGATTAATTAAAAAACAGGTTGATAAACTTGTAGATCCATGCATAGAAAGGTATTTGGAGTTGTTGGATAGGCCTTAGAAATTATATTTTTGTTGGTGCTTCTAGCTTTTACACTTAAAGTCAATCATAACTGGTTTATAGCCTCGTTAAGCCAATTCATACGTTTGTCAATCCAATCTTTTAGATATTCTACTTCTTCTTCATAAGTATCGAAATAAACATAATTTGGCCAAACATATTTCCCTAGCGTTCTCCATTTAGTGTAATTCTCCATTTGTGCATCATTTAAATAGAACGCATTTTCTTCTATTTTACCTATTATATAGTCTTTGTTCGCTACAAAATGATCTAATCGAATTTTTACCTCCTCAATAAAACTAGGGTCCTCAAAAAGTCTAGCAATCCAACTTGCTTTTTTTATCCAAAAACCTTCCGTTGTTTCATTAGAATTATAATTGATATTTCCCATGGCAATATCGAAGTCCCAAATAGGTCCCATTTTCAATTTCCCTCCAGGCTTAAGGTTTATATAAACACTTGTATGAAAACTTGCATCATTGTTTTTAGCAATTTCATTGATAAGATACCAATCTACAAAAGATTCTATATCAAGATATTTTCTATATCCATTTATTGGATCTACGAAATCATCTCCAAAAAGAACTTTTTCAACTTTCTTAATATAATCTTGAATAAATAAGTAATCTACATCGTCAAAATCCACACTGGGTTCTTTGATATTAAACAAGTAACGGTCAGATCGAAAGTATACATCATTTGCATCTAATCTATCTTTTGTATCTACTTCTAACAGGTATCCTTCTTGTCCAAGATTTACTCTATTTGGTGAGACATCAATTTTCTGTGTCAATTGGTAGGTCCCTTGATAACAATCATTCATAAATAGTTCAAAAAACTCACTACTAGACGTCCACTGTAAATTACTTAGTGCTCCCAATTCAAAAGCAATCTTATTCCTAAGCATACTTTTATCGTTGAAATTAGCTAATAGAACCCATTTCTTATCCTCAGGCATTCCAAGTAACCCCTCTTCATTCTCAAATCTTATTTGATATGGCTTTTTTGGGAAATTCCAAGTAGTATTTCCTCTTCCTTTAATTTCAATATTACTGACTAAGTCCTCGAATTTAGTTCCTCCATACAAATAAAAAGAGGCTTTTACATAATTCTCTTTTGAATCAACGATACCTCCATTTTTGGTTTTAATTGATATAATTGGAAGACTCGTAAAATTTTCTGGTGAAGAAATCAACCCACAATTATAATCCCCAAAAAAGCTATCATCCTCTTTTTGGCAACTAAAAAACAACATTGCAAATAGGAAAAAAATGAAAGCCTTAACATCAACCCTATTGTTAATTGAATTTGTATTCAAAGCAATGCTATGTATAGCTTTGTACAAATTTTCGCCTTTTACTTAGCAACACTAACTGCTCTGTTTTCTCTTATAACAGTTACCTTAATTTGACCAGGATAGGTCATTTCATCTTGTATTTGTTGAGAAATCTTGAACGACAATTCTTCTACTTCTTTATCAGAAACTTTCTCACTTTCCACCAATACTCTCAATTCTCTTCCAGCTTGAATCGCATATGCCTTTTGAACTCCTTTGTATGCTAAAGCTAAATTTTCTAACTCTTCTATTCGCTTAAGGTAACCTTCTAAGATTTCACGTCTAGCCCCTGGACGAGCACCTGAAATAGCATCACATGCTTGCACAATTGGAGAAATCAAAAAGTTCATTTCCATCTCATCATGATGCGCACCGACCGCATTTACAATAGCTGGGTGCTCTCCATACTTTTCACATAACTTAGCGCCCAACAATGCATGAGATAATTCAGGGTCTTCATCTGATACTTTTCCAATATCATGTAACAAGCCCGCCCTCTTGGCATATTTTGCATTAATACCCAATTCTGAGGCCATCGTTGCACAAAGATTTGCAACCTCTCTTGAATGCTGCAATAAATTTTGTCCATAAGACGATCTAAATCTCATTTTTCCTACATAACGAATCAGTTCAGCATGAAGCCCATGAATACCTAAATCAATAACAGTTCGTTCTCCTATTTCTCTAATTTGCGCATCAATTTGTTTTTTTGTTTTTGCTACCACTTCTTCAATCCTTGCCGGATGAATTCGCCCATCAGTTACCAAACGCTGTAAAGAAAGTCTAGCTATTTCCCTTTTATAAGGATCATATCCTGAAATGATAACTGCCTCAGGAGTATCATCTACAATAATTTCTACTCCAGTAGCCGCTTCTAGTGCCCTAATATTTCTTCCTTCACGTCCAATAATTTGCCCTTTTTGATCATCGCTTGAAAGATTAAAAACCGATACCGTATTCTCAATAGCTTGCTCTGCCGCCACTCTTTGTATCGATTGAATGACAATTTTCTTCGCTTCCTTACTTGCTTTCATTTTAGCCTCATCAACAGATGACTTTATGTAAGCCATAGATTCTGTTTTTGCTTTATCCTTTAATTGTTCAATCAACTGGGCTTTAGCTTCGTCAACTGGCAATTGCGCTACTTGTTCAAGTTTAGATATATGTTCTTCGTAAGCTTTATCAAGTTGTTCCTGTTTTGTGTTAATAACCCCCAATTGCTTGCTAAGGTTTTCCTTGATCTTATTAACCTCTTTTTCCTTTCGATTGAAATGCTCCAGCTTTTGTGACAAAGATTGTTCTTTAGAACGAATTCGCTTTTCTATATCATCAATTTTTCTTTGGCGCTTATTTAATTTTTGATCTGATTCAGATTTAAACTTGAGATAGCGCTCCTTGCTTTCCATCATCTTCTCTTTTTGAAGCGCATCTGCCTCTCTTTTTGAATTCTTGATGATGTTTTTTGCCTGTCGCTTAGCATCTTCTTTTATCTGATTGGCCTCGTTAATTTGAGCCTGAACATTGGCTCTAAAAAGGAATTTTCCAATAATGACACCTAAAATTAATCCTATGACCAATGCAACTATCGTTGCAGTTGTTAATACTCCCATTTCTTCTAGTTTTATAATTAAACAAAAGAAACGAACAAGGTATCTTACTTAATTTAAAATTGAAAAAGGTTTACGATTGATGCTCTGATAATAGTTCGTCTATTTCTTGCAGCTTAGACATTAATTCATCACTAACTATATTGCTTGAAATACTGCCGCCATTGCCCTTAACTGCATCTACCATATTTTGTAGTGCTATCATTGCCAAATAATCTTGTTTATCCTTGGAATTAAAAATCTGTTGAAATTCCTTTACTTTAGAATTGATTTCTTTTGCTGCTTTCCGAACCTGCTCCTCTTCTTCAATCTTTATTTTAAGCCTATAAGGCCTGTCTGCAACAACAACATTAATATTTATCCAATCTTTCTCCTCCAAACTTAATTATTTACCGAAGCCAAACATTTATCTATTTCTTTGATATAAAACTTCAATTGTTTCTTTAAACCTTTTCTATCATCTTCTGAAAGATGTACCCCCTTCGCTAACTTAATTGTCTTTAATTTATACTCTAATTCTTCTTTTTGCTTTAATAACGTGTTTAATCTATTTTCCGTATCAGCAAGCTTTACTTTTGTTGATTCAAGTTCCTTGCTAATTTTTTTATTGTGTTCTAAAATTAGCTTAATTTTTTTTAAAATCTCTTCTAATTTTTCAAGCCCTTCGTTCATAACTTACCTTACTTCTGCTTTAAGTTCCTTCTGGTAAAGGCCAATCAGCTTGTTCATAATTCTATCAATTTCCTTGTCTGTCAATGTTTTTTTGTTATCCTGAAGTAAAAAACTAACTGCATAAGATTTTTTATCCTCGCCTAATTTTTCATCCTTATAGACATCAAAAAGATTAACCTCCTTAATTCTCTTCTTATCTACTTTATCTGCCAGTTGCTTTATATCCTGAAATTTAACACTATTATTTAACAAAAGCGCTAAATCTCTTCTAACCTTTGGAAATTTTGAAACCTCTGAATAAGTGATTTTTATTTCTCTAAACAACTTAAGTACAAGTGCCCAATTAAATTGTGCATAAAAGACTGGTTGCTTTATATCTACATTTGACAACATCTGTCTTGACACTCTACCAATCTGCGCAACAGCGCTTTCACCAATACAATAGTCCATTCCTGAATCAAAATGATCGCTGTTACTTTCTTTAAGCACGTAATTGCTTAAATTAACACTAGCAAGAATTTCTTCAACGACACTTTTGATATAATAAAAATCAGTTTGCTGAGCTTTCATTTGCCATGTTTCCGAAGCTCTATCTCCCGTGACAAACAAACATAAATGTTCCGTTTCAACATTAAGATTATCTTCTATGGCATATGACTTCCCAAACTCAAAAAATTTGCACTTCGTATTCTTTCTATTGAGATTATGCTGAAGGCTTTCCAACCCAGTTACAATCATATCAGGACGTAAAACATCCAACTCTGTATTAATACTATTTAATAACTTAATTAGATTTTTATTTTGAGGATAATACCTGGATTTGGTAATCGAATTAGTCATAATTTCATTAAAACCAAGCCCCACCAGCCTATCAGCTATCTTATTAACAATTCTATTATTACTTTCATCAAGAGAATCAGAGACAATAGAAGTATTTAATTTCTCTGGTAGTGCAACATTATTTAAACCATAAATACGAACTATTTCTTCAGTAATATCGGCTTCACGCTTTACATCTACTCTATATGGAGGAACAGCTATTTTAAGAATCGCACCTTGTTCCTCCAGAACTTCAATTTCTAACAAATTTAGAATTTCTAAAACGTCTTCTTTAGGAATGTTTGCTCCAATATGTCTATTTATCCTTTCGATATTGATTTCTAACTCCTGCTTTTCGACTTCTTCAGACCTTACATCAAAAATGGGAGAAGATATTTCCCCTCCTGCCAACTCGAGAATCATCTTAGCGGCTCTTTTTAATGCAACAATCGTTATTTGAGGATCGACTCCCTTTTCAAAGTGAGAAGCGGCATCTGTTCTTAAACCGAGGTTTGTGGAAGTTCTTCTTATAGTCGTTGGAGCAAAGTAAGCGCTTTCTAAAAAAATTGCAGTTGTATGATGTTTTACTCCTGATTTAACACCTCCAAAAACTCCAGCAATGCACATTCCTTCCTGAGCATTACATATCATTAAATCTTCAGAAGATAATTTATATTCTTGTTCATCTAAAGCCAAAAAAACATCTCCTTTATTCGCATTTCTAACAACTATTTGACTCCCTACTTCATTTAGATCAAAAGCGTGTAGGGGTTGTCCCAAATCATTCATTACATAGTTAGTAATATCAACGATATTGTTAATTGATCGAAACCCTATTGCTTCTATTTTGTTTTTTAACCAAGATGGAGATTCTTTAACCTCAAGTCCCTTAATAATAAGTCCACAATAAACAGGACAAGCCTTTCTATTTTCTACTTTTACTTCAAATCCGTTGTTCAATGCCTTTGGAGTTAACTGTGGAGCTTCTATAGACTTAAGCTTCCCTTTAAAATCATTTCTATATTTTAGCGCCGCATACAAATCTCTCGCGACTCCATAATGAGAAAAAGCATCTGCCCTATTTGGTGTTAATCCAATTTCAAAAATGATATCCTCTTCAACATTAAAAAGGGTTTTAATAGGCGTTCCTACTTCGACATTATTATCTAGTACCATTATACCTTCATGATTATTTCCAAGACCAATCTCGTCTTCAGCGCAAATCATTCCTAAGGACTCTTCTCCTCTTATCTTTACTCTTTTTATTTTAAAGGGTTCTTCATTGGCACCATAAAGTACACTCCCAACAGGGGCCACTACAACTTTTTGTCCCTCCTCAACATTAGGAGCTCCGCAAACAATTTGTTTTAGTTCCCCATCTCCGATATCAACTTGTGTTACCTTGAGTTTATCAGCATTTGGATGCTGCTTAGATGAGGACACATAACCAACAACTAACCCTGTCAACCCTCCTTTAACACTTTCAAATTGATGTATTCCCTCAACTTCTAAACCAATATCTGTCAATAAATCTGCCAATTCATTAACAGAGAGGTTTACATCAATGTATTCCTTAATCCAATTGTAGGATACCTTCATTTTGTTTACATTTAAATTCTGTTCATTCTACACAAGAATAAATTGTTTGAGCAAAGATAAAAAAGTATCATGCCTAAAAACTTCCTGAGTTAAATTTTAAATCAATATTTTTAAAATCTTTATGAAATTTTCCAATACAGAAAGGGCCACTTTTAAATGTTCTCTCGAAAGGGCTTTTAAGACACCCATACTTGGAGATGCTACAAAAATTTTAACTGGGTTTCTATTTATTCCTCCAATCACCGGTTTTAGAGCAGATAAAACATGGGGCTTAGAAGAGGGATCACGAATTCCTTATTCCAACGGAAATTTATTTAGTTCAAAAGGAGCCATTGCCCTAGATAGAATAATTACTAGAATGGAAAATAAATATTGGCAATGGGAACTCATAGATTTTAAACAAACATCATTGTTTTTTCTAGATAAAGCTGTAGGAGAATATTGGTGTCATATAAATGAAGATGGGCTAATAAGTGTAAAATGGACTTATTCTTTCTTTCCGAAATCTTTCATTTATAATCCCTTGGTATTTTTATTAACTAGAGTATGGAGTGGATTACAAAAAAGAGCTTTGGAGAACATTAAATATTTAGCAGAAACGAATGCTCCTTATGTTTACGACAACTAAAAATTGATATGGACTTAATTAAATGCAAGCGTTGTGAAAGTGTAGTTTCAGAGTCAAACATCAATAGGGATGAAAAAGTGGCTAATTGCCAAAGGTGTGGAGCGCTTTTTAGTTTCGAAGAGACAGATCGCAAAACACTTCTTCCACCTAAAGAAAAGATTCTAATTGAGCCTAAAGGTATTCATATAGAAAATAGAGGTATAGATTTACTTATCTCTTCTAAAATGGATGGATTTGCAAAAGGGTTCTTTACTTTTTTCAGTCTTTTTTGGAATGCCATTGTTTTTGTCTTTGTATTCACAGCTTTAGCTTCTAAGAACTATGAGATATTATTATTTATAAGCATTCATTTAACTGTAGGTTTAGCTATTGCTTATTATACGATTAGTTTATATATAAACAAATATGAAATAATTGTAGATAAGCGACATTTAAAGACTCAATATGGCCCGATGAAATTTCCTTTTAAGAAGACCCATTATGTAGAGTCGGGATTAATAAAGCAGGTTTTTTGCCAAAAGTATGTTGCAGGAACAGTCAATAATGTTCCGCAATTTAGTTTTAAAGTCTCTATATATAAAAATGACACAGCAACTATTGACTTATTAAAAGGCCTTAAATCCTATAATCAAGCATTATATATAGAACAACAAATAGAGTCCTTCATAAATATAATAGATGCCCCGATTGAAGGAGAGTACAGAGAAACTTAAACGTTACTTTGATTTTTTTTGGAAACTATCTTATTGACAAGCTACTTTAATCCCCCTATCATATCTTCAGGACGGACCCATTTATCAAATTCATCTGCAGTAAGCAGCCCAAGAGCAATGGCAGCTTCTTTTAAGGTAGTCCCTTCTTTATGAGCCTTTTTTGCAATACTGGCAGCACTATCATAACCAATCTTTGTATTCAATGCCGTTACTAACATTAATGAATTATTTAAATTATGAGTAATTCTTTCCTGGTTTGGTTCCAAACCTTTGATGCAATTTTCATTAAAAGATCTTGCTGCATCACCAATTAGTGTTGCCGACATTAAGAAATTAAAGATCATTACTGGTTTAAAAACATTTAATTGAAAATGTCCCGTACTTCCTGCAACATTAATAGCTACATCATTCCCCAATACCTGTGCACAAGCCATTGTGAGTGCCTCTGATTGTGTTGGATTTACTTTCCCTGGCATAATAGATGATCCCGGCTCATTTGCAGGAATAACATATTCTCCTATACCACATCTAGGGCCAGAAGCCAACATTCTAATATCGTTACCAATCTTCATTAAACTAGAGGCTACCGTTTTCAATGCACCATGCGCCTCAACTATGGCATCATGCCCTGACAAACCTTCAAATTTGTTTTCACCAGTTATAAAAGGCAACTCCGCTATTTCTGCAATCTTACCAGCCACCTTTTCTGCATACCCTGCTGGAGTGTTAATGCCAGTTCCTACTGCTGTACCCCCTAATGCCAATTCAGACAAATGAGGTAGCGTGTTTTTGATTGCTCTGATTCCATGATCTAATTGAGACACGTAACCTGACAACTCTTGCCCAACAGTTAATGGCGTCGCATCCATAAAATGCGTTCTACCTATTTTTACTACTTCTTTATACTTTTCAGATTTAGCTTTAAAAGTATCTCTCAACACTTCTAAGCCTGGAATGGTGTTCTCCACTAAACTTTTATACGCTGCAATATGCATCGCTGTTGGAAAAGTATCATTTGAAGATTGTGATTTATTTACATCATCATTTGGATGCACTTTCTTTTGCTCATCTGATAAGCTACCTCCATCTAAAACATGAGCACGGTTCGCTACTACTTCATTTACATTCATATTGGACTGAGTTCCGGAACCAGTTTGCCAAACTACCAGTGGAAATTGATCCTCTAACTTTCCTGCAAGAATTTCATCACAAACGGCAGCAATTAAATTTGCTTTTTCTTCCGACAAAACGCCACAATCTTTATTGGTTATGGCTGCCGCTTTCTTTAAAATAGCAAAAGCACCGATAACCTCCTTTGGCATCCTCTGCCCACCTATTTTAAAGTTTTGTATTGAACGCTGTGTTTGAGCTGCCCAGTATTTATCAGCAGGCACATCTATATATCCTATGCTATCCTTTTCCTTTCTAAACTCCATTATATTATTTTGTTTCTAATAAATAATAAGAAAAATGTCTTTTAAGTAGTTATTTACGTTTAAAAACGGCCTTTCTCTTTTCCAAAAAAGCACTTGCTCCTTCTTCAAAATCATCAACACTAAAACATGCTCCAAAAGATTCTATCTCTTTATCAAACCCATCCACCCCATCTGTAAAATGGGCATTTACGCATTCAATAATTTTTGAAATTGCAAAGGGCCCTTTCGTCGCAATTTTCTCAATTAGTTCTTTACTCTTCTTTATTAATTGTTCTTGCGAAACTACATGATTTAATAACCCTAATTGATGCGCTTCGTCAGCTTTAATCATATCTGCTGTCATCAATAATTCGAGAGCCTTCCCTTTTCCAATGTATTGTATCAATCTCTGTGTCCCCCCATAACCTGGAATAATTCCAAGATTTACCTCTGGTTGTCCAAACCTTGCATTTTCAGCACCTATCCTAATATGGCATGCCATAGCCAATTCACATCCCCCTCCTAAAGCAAACCCATTTACCGCTGCAATCACAGGAACATGAAGGTTTTCTATTAAATTAAAAATACGATGTCCTTTCTCTGCAAGTTCTTTAGCCTGCTCAACAGACAAACCCTTAAATTCAGAAATATCTGCCCCAGCAACAAAGGCTTTTTCTCCTGCGCCAGTAATTATAACACCTTTTAATTCTACAATTGAATTGATATGCTCAAAGAAATGACCTATTTCAGATATCGTTTCTCCATTTAATGCATTTAACTTTTGAGGACGATTAATTATTAAAGTAATTATTCCTCCACTGTTTTCGACTAAAAGATTATTGTAAGACATATTCCGATTTAAGTCGCAAATATAATCTTCACTTCAATCAAATTTTGTAAAATGTTGATTAAATCTAGAGGAATCTTTCTATATAAATGGAATATGTCGTTATCTGTCAGTCCAAATATAAAAGCCCATGTTATTTATATAACCGTACGAAAGTCCTTCTTTAACAAAAGCATATCCGCCTTTAAATTCTCCTGCAGAATTATATCTAGCATCAATAATTATCTTACCAGCTTTATCGATATACCCCCATTGAAAATAATTTTGTTCGACAGCAGCTTTGTTTTCATTGAATGAACGAGCATCAGTAAATTTAAAATCTATTACTTTTCTTCCACTAGCATTAACATACCCCCACTTACCTTCAAGTTTAGCTGGTGCTACATTTTCATTGAAGTTCCTAATTTCTTCATACTTCTCATTCACTATAATATTTCCTTTTCCATCAATTAGGCTCCATTTTTTCATCACATTTTCGGAAACCCCAATTCTGTCGTTAAAGAAATCTGTAACTTTTCTATACATAGGACTAATTACCATTTCTCCTTGTTTTGTAATAAAACCCCACTTCCCAGAAATCTTAACAGCCGCTAAACCATTGTTATAAATGCGTGCATCTTCGTAAATAGGATCAATAATAAACTTTCCTGTTCGATCTATAAATCCCCATGCCGTGTCATTTTTAACAGGAGCAAGTCCTTCATTGAATTCTTTTGCATCTTTAAAATTACACGGAATAACCAATGTGCCAGATCCATTGATATACCCCCACTTAGCATTTAAAATATTGGTTCCATTAGCCACCGGAGCCAATCCTTCATTAAAATTTCTTGCTTCATTATATTTAGGTTCAATAACCTGCTTTCCCTTTTCATCAATAAATCCCCATCTATTGTCCACTTCCACTAAAAATCTATCTGAAGCAAAAAGCCCTAATGTCATTAACAAAAGGCAACTGGTAAATGTTTTTTTCATTTTAAAAAAAATTTGAATCTTAATAATATCAAATACTATGCTAAAAGTCTACTAATTAACAATTAAAGAAATACTTTAAACCTTTATCATTAGAGAAAAAATTTCAACAAGTAGTTGATTCCCATCAGATAATATTATATCTGCATTGCTTATATATTAAAAATTAATCAATATCAAGCTTGTTAATTTTATTGAATGACAATGAATTTTGAAACTTTTGAACAATTCACACCAGTCCCAAGTATCACGAAAGTAATTTTCTAACTTTAACTAGAATTCAAGAATAAGAACCTAATGCACCAAATTCAGAACTTTTCTAGCTCCCCTAATTTGAATAAGCATGCAAATAATTTCCGAATAAACTATTATTTTCTGACCAATAACTTGAATTGTTAATGAGCGAATATCTGCTCTTGGGTCAGGACCAAAAAAAATCAATAGAATATAACTCAATAATAGAATATTGAATAGCATATAAATATGTCCATAAAAATTAGGATACACCTCTTTTTTATAAATCATAAAAGTCATGAAGAGTGACATTATTAGAAAAGCCGTAAATCCAATTTTCACAAAACTCTCATGAAGTTTTAAGACTATGTCCCAAGGTGTGAACCCAATCCCTACATAACAGATCGCTGTTATAAGTCCAAATAAAAGGACTGCCTTTTTTGCTACCTTAAACTGGTCTTTAAATATTTTAGGAATCGCCAAAAAGAAACAAGCCATCCCAACAGCCACTAGAGTAAGTGTAAGAGAAAAAACCCATCTTGAAGGATTTGATTCCCCTCGAAAATCAACACTTCTTCCCATGTCGCTAAAAAAATTATTTAGAAATGAATACGTCTTTAGTTCAGAATTAAAGATCGTTCCACCTGGAAAAACAGCCATAGCTATTATGGTTAAAAAAAAGAACTGCCAGATTCCAAGTTCGCTTACTCGAAGCATCCTTTTTATTTTCATTTTTCAATTAAATCTTAAAGTTAGAATTGTAAATTTAGCACTATGTTTAAAATAGGCGTTTCAAAAAAAGAAATCACTCCCTCTAAATTAGGGATGGGGATGTTAGGGTATGGCAGACATGGGAACAATGCTAAGGAAGTAGATGCCCCCATTTATGCACGAGCATATGTATTTGAAGATCAAAATGGCAATGTAGCAGGGATTGTCAATATGGAAATTGCCTTCCCCTCCGTAGCATTGACAGAAGGTATACTTTCAAAACTTGATAAAGAGTTGCCTGGTATATTTAACAATGACAACCTTATGATTTCGGCACAACACACCCATAGTGCCCCTGGAGGATTTACACATTATATATTTTATAACATTCCTTCTCCGGGATTCAAACAATCTGTATATGATACTTATTTAAATAGAACTGTTGAGGCGCTTATACATGCCTATAATTCTAGAAAGAATGCTACCATTAAATTGTCTAAAGGAAAGTTTAACCCTTCTGAAGAAGTAGCATTCAATCGATCTATGGCTCCTTACAACTCTAACCCTGAAATTATAAAGCCATTAAAGGAATCTGAAGCGAATCTTGCTATAGACCGCGAGATGAAATATATTCGAATTGATGATGAACAGGGCAAAACGATAGGAAGTTTGAACTGGTTTGGTGTGCATTGTACAAGCCTTTCTAATGACAATTATAAGGTATCCGGGGACAATAAAGGTTTTGCAGCCACATTTCTTGAAAACTCGTTAAAAGAAAAAACAGGGAGCGACTTTGTTGGTGCCTTTTTACAAGATGCATGTGGTGATGTTACTCCGAATTTTGTTTGGGACAAGAAAAAAAAGTGGATGCGCGGAAAATTTAAAGATGATTTTAAAAGCGCAAAATTTAATGGGCAATTACAGGCAGACAAAGCCATTGAATTACACGAATCAAATGACAATATTCAAATTGAAGGAGAAATAGACAGTTCTTCAGCATATTATGATATGTCTAATATTGAAATTGACAAAGAATTTGCAAATGGCCTATCCAATCAATTCTCAGTATCTCCAATTTTTGGTATTAGCTTTTTAGGAGGTACTTTAGAAGGTCCTGGAACACCTAAAGTAGTTACGGATCTTGTAACAGGATTATTTAACCCTGGTAAATGGTTGGAGCGTCAAACTTACAAAAAGAAACTCCCTAAACTAGAGCAGGAACGTGTAGAAAGAGAGTATGAAATGCAGGAACCCAAAATACTAACAGTGGATGCCGGAAATGGCAGGCTTTTTATGGTTGGCAGAGTAAAAGACCTATTTTTTATTCCTGACATTGTTGACCCTTTGGTAGCATGGATGAAAAAGTTAGATCGTTTGGGATGGATGAAAAAAACGCCATGGGTGGGCAAAATACTTCAATTACAAATAATAACCATTGGACCCATAGCCTTTGTGGGAATACCAGCAGAAATAACTACTGTTGCAGGAGCGAGACTCCGCAATACGATTATAAGTATCCTAAAAGACAAAGGAATATCTCATGTACAAATAACTTCATACGCCGGCTCCTATTCGGGTTATATCACCACACATGAAGAATATAAACATCAACATTATGAAGCTGGTCATACCTTATTTGGCAAATGGACATTGGGAGCCTTCCAAACTCAATTTAAAAAAGTTGCCCAATCCTTATTGAAGCCAAAAAACGAAAGAAAAGATTTTCTTAGGTCTGAAAAACCCGACTTGTTTGAACCTAGTGAGATTTGGCATGGAGATTTTGTAAAGAAAACTCGTAAAAAGAGTTAAACTCAAATTATATACATTAGAACTTATAAATATCCCTTAAGTCTGTATATCCAAAAACCTATTATCTCATGAGTAATAGTCTTCCAATTATTCAATGCTAAGGGATCAGGTAAAATCATTTCATAATTAAAAACGACAGGACCTTTATACTCCTTATTAACTGTAGAATATGGGATTACTCGTATGTCTTGTTTCTCAAAACAAGCTTTTGCTCTGCGCATATGAGATGCAGAAGTTATAAGTAAAAATCTTTTTTCGGAGAGCCTTTCGTAATAACCGCTCAAAATTTTCTTTGTTTGAACCGCATTCTCAAAAGTATTATTTGATATTGCTTCTGTAATTATATCGTGAGTAGGAATACCTATTCTTTCGAGAAATCTTTTTATCAGTTCGGCCTCTTTAAAGGCAGGATATTGAATCATTCCTGAACCTGAACTAATAAGTATTTTATCGATGACCCCTGATTTATACAATTCTATTGTTTGAAAAAGCCTATCTCCATTCTGATTAAAACTAATCAGATTAGTATCAGATCTATAATTAATCATCCCCCCCAACAAAATACCCATATCGTAGCTGCCCTGCAGTTCATTCCTGGAAATACTATCCAGTTGAATTAGTTTCATAAATTTTCCGACAACAAATCCATTTGTAAAAAAGAAAAAAAGTAAGAAGGTCACTAACAAAAATCGCTTCTTGCTTTTTTGGTTTTTAGAAAAAACAGCGAAAAGGAACAATACCGCAATCCAATTGATGGGACTAATAAGGAATTTTAAAATCTTAGATAAGAAGAAAAACATTTTATAAAAGTAACATGGCAATCTTATAACTAATAGAAGTTTCTTATATTTCTATATATGAATAAATTGTATTTTTTATGAAAATAAGACTCAAAGTATCGTTATTCTATCTTTGGTTATTAGCCCTCTTTTTCTTTTTTCCTAAATGTCAGATTAGCCAATTAGAATTAGCTCCAAATCCTGTTTCAGACAAATCAGCAAAATCAACCCAAGAAGATGTAAAAGAGAACTCAATGAAAGACTTGTATTGGGGAGACCTCCATATGCATACAAAATTATCTATTGATGCCTATATTGGAGGGACGCTCACTTCTGCAGATGAAGCTTACCGTTTTGCAAAGGGAGCAGCAATTGATATGTTTGGTCAAAAAATAAAAATTAGAAGACCATTAGACTTTTGTGCAGTTACCGACCATGCAGAGGCACTTGGAGAAATGTTTACAGTTCAAAATCCTGATGCCCAAGGGTATAAATCTATAAGCGCAAAATTTATTCGTTCAATTCACAAATCGTCCAGAGAAAAAGGAGGTAATTCTAAAATACAAGATGCTGTTATTGATAGAATAATTAAAGAATTAGATGGAGATTTAAAGCATCCTCCTTTTTTTAGAGGTTACGAAACTACTAAAAGTGCTTGGGAAATTGAATTAAAAGCAGCCGAAGATCATTATCGACCTGGTAAGTTTACCACTTTTGCCGCATATGAATGGACCATGGGTGGAGCTGTTACACATCTTCATAGAAATATCATTTTTAGAGATATGATCGTTCCTGAATATCCAATGAGTGCCATAGAATTAACAGATGAAGAACAATTATGGGAATACCTACAGGAAATTACAAACGAAGGAGCGACAGTTATGGCTATCCCACACAACAGTAATTTTTCTAATGGTGGAATTTTTACAGAAACAAAGCCTGATGGATCTCCTTATGACGCATCTTATGCCAAGCTAAGAGCAGAATTTGAACCTGTTGCTGAAATTCATCAGGCAAAGGGAAACTCAGAAGTACACATGTCATTTTGGAAAAACGATGAATTTGCTGACTTTGAGAACTATGCGGCTCATGAATTACGCAAGGACAATTATTTGAGATATGCACTTGAAAAAGGTTTAGAGCATGAAGAGCATCTGGGAATAAACCCATTCAAATATGGTTTGATTGGTAGTACTGACACGCACAATGGAACTCCTGGAAATACTGAAGAAGATGATACTTTTATTGGGAATCATGCTATGTTGGATAAGAACGCCGAAAATAGACGAAATGAAGATTGGCCCTTAGAAAAAGAAAAAAAAGTTTACGAAGCTGTTAATCCTGGAGGTTTGGTAGCAGTTTGGGCAGAAGCCAATACCAGAGGATATATTTTTGACGCCTTGAAAAGAAAGGAAACCTATGCCACAAGCGGCAACCGAATTCAGCTTAGGTTCTTTGGAGGATATGGATTTAAGGAAACCTATAAAAGTCATGACAAAATGCTAAAAGATGGTTATGAAAAAGGTATTCCCATGGGAAGTGATTTGAGAGTCAATGAAGAAGAAATTCCTGAATTCTTAATCTGGGCTTCAAAAGATGATGAAGGAGCAAACCTAGATAGAATACAAATCATAAAGGGTTGGTATCAAAATGATAGTTTAAAAGAAGAAATTTATAATGTTGCGCTCTCCGACGGAAGAACCTTAAATGAAGATGGTAGTGTACCAAGCAACGGAGCTACAGTAAATTTGCAAACCGGAGCGTGGTCGAAAGACAAAGGAGATGAAGAGTTATTTGTTATTTGGAAAGATGAAGATTTCAATCCTGAATTACGATGTTTTTACTATGTGCGTGTATTAGAACTTCCGACGGCCAGTTGGCGTTTATGGGATCAGATTAATTACAATGTCAAATACCCTGATAACGCAGAATTAATCGTTAGAGAAAGAGCATGGTCATCACCTATATGGTATTCACCACCCAATTAATCTATTTGAACTAAGTCTTTACACCTATGCCAATCCTTTCTAATTTCACAGGAAGCCCATCTCTTGGATGATTGAGGGGCGGTAGAAACTTGGTTTTATAATTCTTAGAAGTCGACCATTTAAAATGGCGAATAAAATGATACAAAACAATTTTAACTTCCATTATCGCAAAATACTTGCCTAAACAAATATGATTGCCTGCTCCAAAAGGAATAAAAGCATGGCTATGCTTTTTATGCTCTGCCCTATTTTCAGAAAACCTATCGGGGTCAAAATCTAATGGATTAGAAAATATATCACTTCTTAAATGTGACAATTTTGGACTTATACCAATGTAAGTATAGGCGGGAATTTTATAACCATTAAATTCAAAATCTCTTGTCGATAAACGAGGAAATGCACCTAATGCAGGGTGTAACCTCAAACATTCATTCATTACTTGTTCTACTAACTTAAGTTCTTTCAACCCCTCATAAGAAACAAAGTCTCCAAAATCTAAGTCTCTACACTCCTCTCTCATCGCTTTCTGCCATTTAGAATCTTTGGCAGTTTCATATATTATACTCACTAAAGTACTTGTTGTAGTATCATGAGAAGCCATCATTAAAAAAATCATCTGATCAATAATTTCTTCATCTGTAAATTGCTCTCCTGATTCGCTTCGAGCAATACACATATAGCTGAATAAATCTTCGCCTGGATGCTTCCTATTGGCTCTAATTCTTTCTTTGTAAAACTCACTTAAAACTTTCCTATATCTTAAACCTTCTCCATATCTTGTAAAAGGTATATTTAGATGCAATGGATCTGCACTGGCCCTTGTTACGGCCGTAATTGCCTTCAACTGCTTTTCAGTAAATTCTACTCCAAAAAAGAGTTTCCCTGCAATTTGAAGTGTCAATTTTTCCATAAAAGAATACATTTTCACCCTACTATTTAATGAGATAGTTTCCTGCTGTAAGTATTCGCTAACAGTGCTATTTATAACTTCCAAATACCCCATCATCGGCTTGCGGTGAAATGCCGTTTGCATTATTCTTCTAAATCTCCTGTGTTCATCTCCATCTGTCAAAAGTATTGCACCTTTAAAAAGTTCTCCTATTACCAATCCCCAAGATTCTTTATTCAAAAAATACTGTTGTTGATCGTGTAATACTAATTTATTTGCCTCCGGACCAACCATCATCAAAACATTAGCTCCAAAAACTCTTACCTTAAATAGGTCTCCGTATTTTTTCCAATATTCTTCTACAAACTTGTTTAAATCACTTGAAAATTCGAAAGTGGAGCCGACGAAGGGCAGTTTTAAGTCACCAGGAATGTCAGGAAATGGATCCTTTATATTATTATGAATAATATTTCCAATATTATGAATAAAGTTAAGTGGTAACATATTTTTTAATGAATATAATCATAAATGTTGACAGTGTCAACATTATTTACTAATTTGCCTAAAAAGAAATAACTAATAAAAGGTGACCACTCCAAATACATATCATCATGGAAATCTCTATAATACTTGTATAGACAACGGAATTAAGATTTTATTAGAAGAAGGTGTTGAGAAACTAACACTCAGAAATGTTGCAAAAAAATCCAATGTCTCTCACAACGCACCTTACCGATCATTTAAAGATAAAGAAGCACTTTTGATCGCCATTGCTCAACGTATTTATACTGAACTAACTGCTCAAATAATAGAAATCTCATTGAATCCATCTGAAAACGCTGATGCTGATTTTAAATTAATGTGCACCTCTTTTTTTAATTATGCCGTTTCAAACCCTATTAAGTATCAGTTTATATCGGGAAATTTTGTAACTAACGAAGGTACCTATAAAAACCTCTCTAATCTTATCACTAACGCTTATGATACAGTAAAGTCCTTTTTACAATTCTACATTAACAATGGTACTTATAAAAAAATTGATATTGACAAAATGGCTGTTCTATGCATTTCTACTATTCACGGATTTTGCTCCATTGTTATAGAAAATAAATTAGATCTTATTGAATCTAGGTTACCACATTATAAAAGCCAGTTAAATTTTATCATAGAACAATTGCTAAATACGCTTAAGAAATAATGAAAACACTAGTAACCGGAGGTGCGGGATTTATTGGATCAAATGTAGTCAAGCATTTACTCAAAAAGAATGAAGCAATTAAAGTACTTCATTTACCAAATGAACATTTGAATAACTTATCAGGCTTAGATGTAGAAATGGTTTCGGGTAACATCTTAAATGTCAATGACATTGATCGCGCTATGAAAGGATGTAACAAGGTTTACCATCTAGCAGCCATTTATGCACTTTGGATGCCCAACCCCAAAATTATGTTTGATGTTAATATAGAAGGAAGTAGAAATGTATTTGATGCATGCCTGAAACACAACATAGAAAAGATAGTACATACGAGTTCTCTAGTAAGGTTTGCAGGCCAAGGTCACAATAATATTTGCGATGAAAACAGCCCTTTTAAATTTGGAGAATCAGGCGACAAGTATAGTATCAGTAAATTTAAAGCGCATCAACTAGCTGAACAATATGCAAATGAAAAGGGATTAAATGTAACTATTGTTTGTCCTGCATTACCAATAGGGCCTGGAGACATTGGGCCAACACCAACAGGGCGATATTTGCAATATAGTACCACTGCCCCCCTTATCACTTATACAAACACCATAATCAATGTAGGCGACGTAAGAGATATTGCTTATGGCCATGTTTTGGCGATGAAAAAAGGAGAAAAAGGCAGAAGTTATATTTTAGGAGGCATGGAGAATATCACGATGAAAGATCTATTTGAAAAAAGCTTAAAGGTTAGCAATCGAGATATTCCCCTAATCGAAATTCCTAAATCACTTATGAGAATTACTGCACTTGGCATGCAATTAAACACTATATTTTTTTCGCGTAAACCTCCTCTCCTAACTTATGAAGCAGTAAAAGCTAATGAAATGGGCCTTGCTACAAATTGCGATCGCGCAATCAAAGAGCTACAATACAATTGCAGACCAATAGACGAAAGTATTAAAGATGCCATTACATGGTTCAACAACACACGCACTTCTTACTAAGAATCCACCAGATAAATTTCCTTCTTCCCTTATACCACAACTGTTACATAACACTATTGACCGGAGGGATTTGCTGTATTTTCCTCTAAAAGCACTGTAAAAGTTTTTGAAACACCATCCGCTTTCCCATCATTGGGCGTCAATGTTACTCGAATTAATCCGGCACTTAAGCTACCATTTTGAGTGAGCACTAACTTACCGTCACTAGCGCTTACTCCTAAATTTGCATTAGATGATACTGTGCTTACAGACACTAAATCACCATCGATATCATTTGTCTCAAATACATTTTCAATTGTTAAAGGCAAGCTATCAAGTTCAACTACAGCACTACCATTATTCAGAGTTAGTTCTGGAAGATTATTTATAGGTGTTTCTTCTAAAGTAACAGTAAAAATCTTTGAAACGCCATCTTCCTTTCCATCATTAGGTGTTAATGTTATTTGAACAATTCCTACATTTAATCCTCCATTTTGAGAGAGTACTAAACTACCATTACTAGCACTTACTCCTAAATTCGAATTGGAGGACATTGTACTCACTGAGACGGGATCACCATCTAAATCACTTGTCCCAAATACATTTTCAATAGTTAGAGGTAAACTATCAATCTTAATTACCCCATCGCTAAAATTAAGCGTTAACTCAGGAACATTATTTACAGGTATTTCTTCTAAGTCAACAATAAAAACTTTTGAAACGCCATCTTCTTTTCCATCATTAGGTGTTAATGTTATTTGAACTAAACCAGCATTTAAACTTCCATTGCTTATAAACTCCAAATTTCTATTTTTTACACTAACACCTAGGCTTCGATTTGATGATGATGCACTTATTGAAACAGAATCTCCCTCTGCATCATTAGTAGTAAATACTCCTAAAATTAATTGGGGACTTATTAAATTCTCGAGCTTAAGCCTTACACTATCCATTAACAAGGTAAGGACCGGAGCAGTATTTGTAGGGTTATTCTCTGTTAAAATAAGTGTAAATATCTGAGCCTCACCACTTACACTTTCATCGCTAGGAGTAAGTGTGATTGGTATTTGTCCAGCGCTCAAATTTCCTGTTTTAGTTAATATCAGATTCCCATCCGATGCAGTAATTGAAAGATTCTCTTTCGTAAATTTTACATCGACTGTTACAGCATCTAAATCTGCGTCGCTAATGTTATATACTCCAATAATAGTCTTAATAGAACTTATTTCGCTAATTGAAACACTTTCACTACTTTTTTCAAGTGTTAAAATAGGAGTTCTATTTGCAGGACCAACATTTTCATCATTGCAGGCGGCAAGTATCAAAATGCTTACTATTAAAAGAATAATATTTACTAAAGAGGCATTTGAGTTCTTTCGATATTCCATTATTAGAATTTATAGTCCTAAAATACAATAATAATTTGCTCAATATAAACTACAGCATACAATTATAATTTTGATTTAAGTCGCATTCACCAAAGTAGCCTATTAATTTTAGATAAATCCTCTTTTCTCACCATTGATTGCCAAATAAATAACTATTAAAAGTATTAGAAATTGTATTCAGGTATATGATAAATGATTAGAAAAGCATTATATTTGCATCGCTTTTAGATAGAAGCATTGTTCTATATTTTTTTGGTCTGGTAGTTCAGTTGGTTAGAATACCTGCCTGTCACGCAGGGGGTCGCGAGTTCGAGTCTCGTCCAGACCGCAGAGATTAAATTCAAATTAATCTAATTTTACAGAAAGTCCTTGATTATCAAGGACTTTCTTCATTTTAACCCTCCATCTAAATTAAAGTAAATACAGGAAAATAAAGAAAATCTGTCCAACAAATGTCTAATTTTTCATAGATTACATGTAATTAGATGAAACCATGGCACGTTTGAAGTTTTTCTTACATATACCCAAGTCAAAGGAAGAAACTCCTATCTACCTATCCATAACCTATAATAATGGTAGGTCTAAAGTTAAAACTCAACAGAAGATTAAACCTAAAGCATGGAATAATAAAGATTATTCGGTAAGAAGAAACTATACAGAGTATGCAGAGGTACAGAAAGAGTTGGACAGAATTGAGAAGATAGCAAAAATCAAGATTAGTGATTTAAGAGAAGAGTTTGGGAAACTACCAGCACACAAGGAGTTAAAGAGTATTATTGAAACTGCATTATTTGGAACAAGAGATTTAGCTGGAATTGACTTTTGGGAATACTTCCAAAATTATATTGACAGACTACAAAGAAAGATTAGTCCAAGAACTGGTAAATATTTCAGTAAAAGTACAATTGATGTCTATAACCAATCTAAGAAGGTATTGAAAGAGTTTGAACAAGATACTGGTACATTCATTTCCTTTACTACCATCACAAATCAACTCTACGATGATATAGTTGCCTATTTTGAGACGATTAAGAACTATTCAATCAATACCATTGGGAAACACATTAAGCACTATAAAACGGTAATAAGCGCGGCTAAGGATGTAGATGGCATTAAGGTTTCTGAGGGGTATAATCGAAAGTATTGGGTAGTGAGCCAAGTGAGTAAGAAAGCAGAGGAAATAGTTTCATTGAATGAAGAAGAATTAGAGGAACTGTCATTGATGGAATTGAAAACAAATACTGGTTTCGATAAGGCAAGAGATATACTTCTAATTGGTGCATGGACAGGATTAAGGATTGTTGATATTAAAAGGTTGTCAGTAAAACATATTGACTTAGATAAGAATACCATACGAATTACAACACAAAAGACGAATAAGTTGGTAACGATACCTCTACATCCTGTCGTATTAGAAGTTTTGAAAAAGCATCAATATGGCTGTCCGACATTGTCAAAAGTCAAAGCAAATGAGTATATCAAGGATGTTTGCAAGCAAATTGATTCACTTCATAATTTAGTTGAATTTCAAATTATCAAAGGAGGTAAGAATAAAACTCTTTTAAAGAAAAGATATGAACTTATTGGTACTCATACAGGCAGACGCTCATTTGCTACAAATCATTATAGACGTGGAATACCTATTCAAGAGATAATGGCAATTACTGGACATAGTAAGGAAAGTGACTTTTTGAGATATATAGGCATGACAGGAGAAGAGCATGCAAACAATTTAGCTAAACGATGGAAGGAATGGTATGGATGAAAAAAGGTTAGAATATTACATAGAAAAGGAAATTGCCATAATACAGAAAGGGTTGGATGGTAGTAATATTGTTTGCTTGAATCCAGTGTATAAAGTAGAAATCTATAAGGAGGTTAAAGAGCTTATTGATAAGTCATTAGTATGGACCATAAATGAATTTTCGAATGAGTTAAAGGCTTTCATAGATAATGCAATTGATGATATTGAAATCAATGAATTTCTAAGAACCAAACATTATGAGTGGAATGAACGATTTTCCATTTGTGATTACTCGGATACCTATAAGAAGTTTAGAGAAAGTGAGGGTTATTCTGAAGACAATGAGTTTTATTTCTTTATGACAGCTCCATTGGACAACAATTTTGAATATGTGAATGAATTCCTTAAATCCAAAGACTTGTCTATTGACGATTTCAAAGAATGGCAAGATTGGATGGTAATGGAGGATTGCTACCTTAAAAAGGAGTTAGTTAGGAAAGGTATCTCCAAGGTAAATGAGATGCAAAGAGAAATAAGTGTGCCTTATAAAATTTTTAAATCAAAAGAAAGATATAAGAACTTTATTGAGTTAGTGGAAAATTTAGGATATACCAAGCTTGACGGTGGTGAATATGGATTTAAAGCTGTGGCACATGCAATACGAGTAGTTGATAGTGATAAGAAATTTCTGTTTATTGAGAGATGTAGTTTAAAACGATATATAGAATTTCTAAATGAAGAATTCAACATGAATCAAAAGTACTTCGACAATCTATCAAAAAGCACCAATAGAGTAAATGGTGTTGAAAGTATGTTTGGGCTCATTTTTGGTATTTAAGCCTACTTTTTCTATTTCCGAACAAACCCGAATTTTATCCGAATTAAGTATGATATAGCTTTGTGTAAGCAAGTAAAACAATAGCTTATGCAAGATGCAAAAATTACACAAGTATATGAGATTAGTCCAGAAGAACTGAAAACAGAAATTCTTTCTGGTGTCAGGAGAATATTATCAGAGTTTTTAGCAAAAGAATCCAGTAATCAAGACAGATTGTATAGCAGGCAAGAGGTTGCCAAAATGTTGAAGATTTCATTGCCTACGTTGAGGAACTATGTAAAGCGCGGACTAATTGAAGAGCATCGCATTGGTAAGCGAGTACTGTACAAAAGTTCAGATATAGAAGCTGCGGTAGTTAACCTGAAAAATAGAGGCAATGAGCTTGATGTATAAGGACGGCACTATTTGTTATCAAGGAAAATACCTTTATCGAAGGAGATTAACTATTCTATCATATTGATAATGATTAAGATGATAGACTTCCTAAAGATAGAAGGGGTGATTTCTGATGTAATAGGATACGAAAGTGAGCCTATAATGAGATTTGACACAGTGTTTATTCCACGCTATAACGATTTAGGAATATATATAGAACATAGAGCCTCTATAAATGGATTACTTGTAAAGCTTAGGTATGATAGAATAACTATAACAAACTCACTTCATAAGTATTGGAAAGGCAATAATTATAGCGACTTTACTCATTCGGATATTACATCTTCTATTGAACGGCTTGAAGATTTATTTAAGATAAGAAGTGAGAATTTGCAGTTAAGAAGAATAGAAACAGGTGTAAATGTGGAGTTTAATACTGTTTCATTAGCACACACTCTATTTTCAAGTTATAAAAAGAATGATTTCTACCCTATGCGTAAAGGAAATAAAGTATATGGTAGGAAATGTTCCTTGACAGAGTTTGAGTTAAAAGCCTATTACAAGAAGACAGAGATAATCTTGCATAATCCTTCAGAGCCTCCATCATCAAACATTAGCGATAATTTATTTAGAGTTGAAATGCCTATGCTAAAGATGAGGCCAATTAAAGGTGTAGTATCAAAATTGTCAGATTTAAAGAATAGGGAATCATTAAAGTACTTGGGAAATAGGATGATAAAGTATTTTGAAAAAATTGAAATGACAAAAGATTATGATTATAGCTCATTATCTGCAAATCGAATAGGATTGTTTTTCGCAGGAATAAACAATGATTATTGGAAGCAACTTAATATACATACACGTAAAAAGAATAGAACTGAATATCTAAGGATAAGAAAACAGCTTGATAAGCTATTAGAAGATGATACACAAAAGCATCTTATTGAACTTATAAGGGATAAAGTAAATTATCTGGTTTATAATTAATGATTTTCTCAACTTGTAGTATATGGGGAAAAAGGGGTATAAAAAATAAAATAAAAGAGTAAGAATAAGGTAGAATGTAATAATGTAGGCACAAGGAAGAAAGTGGTAGAGATTGCTTAGATAAATAATGATTAATGACAGAGAGGAATGGCTAAGAGAAATAGAACAGAGAGAATAGAATTAGGGTATGCTATATGTGATAGATATGTGGAGGGAATATATACAATAGAGAGTGTATGTAAGAGTTATGGGATTCCATATAGGACATTTATGTGTTGGGCTTCTCCAAGCTATGATAAGTTTATAGAGTTGGATAAGAAGCAACAGAAGAGAGTATTGAAGCAGGGTTATGTCGCAGAAGTCGCAGCTTCTTATAAAAAAGCAAAAGATAACTTTAGGAATGAGAATAGACGAAGACTGAAAGAGCATGCAAAAATCGGGTTGCTTAGGTTGGTAGAGGGCTATGAATATGAAGAAGTTACTACTGAAATAAAAATGGATAAAAAGGGTAATGCTACACCAGTAAGAATTAAGAAAATAAAGAAGTATATGCCACCTAATGTAATGGCTGTAATATTCGCATTGAAGAATACCGACCCAGAAATTTTTTCAGAGACTTATAAAGCTGAACATTCAGGTGAAGTTGGAGTTAGGAATAAATTTGAAAATATGACGGACAAGGAATTAGCAGATTTTATAAATGAGACTAAACGGAAACTTGACTTATAATTAGTACATTAGATGTAGAGTCACATACGAGCATAATGAACTGCTATGAAACTAATTGAATCTTTTGAACCTGTTATTACTAAAGAATGTAAAGTGTTAATTCTTGGCACTATGCCTGGTCCAGAATCTTTAAGGAAGTCTCAATATTACGGTAGCCCAAAGAATTATTTTTGGGATATTATGTTTAGAATCTTCAAGAGAGATTGGGGTAAGTTTAATTATATAGACGATAAGGTTAGTTATGACGAGAAAAAGAATATACTACTGGAGAACAAGGTTGGACTGTGGGATGTTATAGACAGTTGTGAAAGAGAAGGAAGTAGTGACAAAAATATTATCAATGAGAAGTTAAATGATTTTAATACGTTCTTTAAGAGATACAGTTCAATTGATAAGGTAATTTTCAATGGCAAGGGTAATTCAAAAAAGAGCGCTTACGGGTACTATATTAAAGAATACATGGAATTGACAAAAAGAAAGCAAGTGTGGCGTCTAAACTCAACAAGCTCACAAAACCCCAATAATCCATTTTATATATTAAATGAATGGAATGATGCACTAAGTAATTAATCCTTGGAATGAATTTTATAAGAGAGATTGCAATTAGGTTTTCTAACAGACAGGTCAAAGTAACAATTGACCCACTCTTACTTGGGCATTTAGATACACCAGATACAACCACTACAGATAGGGTTGTTAGCTTTAATCTATATCGGTTAATCTATAATATTGGTACTATCCAAACACGAAGATTTGCTCCGTCAAATAGAAATAAATTTATGGACTATGCAGACCTTGTTGAAAAAATATATAGTAACACGAATGAGTTTAGGATTAAGATTAATGAAATAAGAGATAAAAATGGGTCTGAGGTATTAAAGGATATCTCTGAAGATTTTGGGGTTGGAATATCAATCGTTATTGCAGAAAAATTATTTAACATTAGACCCTCTACGATTCAGAGAATATATGGCACTAAGAAAAGACCTGATTGGAGATGTCAAACAATTGATAACAGAATATTAGTTGTTGAGAGTAAAGGCTCTACAAGTTCTTCAACTTCAAACCGCCAAACTGGAAATGCAATAATACAGAAAGGTAAAGTACGGGGAGACGTAAAAGTGGCATCTTTAACATTGTTGAATGAAAATACTATGAGTGAAAATAGGTTTCTTGACCCACCAATAGAAAATTCAGATAAGGACCCAGAAATGGAAAACAATATATTAAGGGCAGGGCATTATGCTTCTGTTTTTAGTTTTTTAGGGAACAGTAAGTTAAGTCGTTACTATTCATCTATGAGAAAACGCTTAAAAGGTTCTATCAGCATTAACGAGCAAAATACTAAAAACCAAACGTTCAATGAGTTAAGGTTGTCAGATCCAATTGTGGATTTTAACGGCAATGAGTTTGTAGGGAGATTTGTAAAACTAAGTGATGGAAAGTATTTTTTCAGCGGTGTTGATAAGGAGCTACTGTCTTATGAAGGGTTCATTAGCTTCAATGAATATACTGAAGAACTAAACATCTCCTTTGAAGGAAATAACTACATCCTTTTTAGAGATGGAGTTTTAATTATTGAAATTGATAATATTAACCAATTCGCTAATATAATAGCCCCCTCAAATGTAAGAGTATATCAAGACAAGATGACAATAAGTGATGTTGATGAAATGAATGAATTATCACTAAAAAAGTATATCATATATATGCTCCAGAAAGATGATTTTGAAAATATTAGAGAGGATGATTCTCAACGTGATTTTAAGGCAGATATAACAGCTTCAAAGAATGATGAAGAATATTGGTTTGAACTTAAGTTGTTTAAATCAAAAAAAATTGGACAAGACAAAATAGAGAGCATTGCCTCTAATTATTCAAGACTCAATGAGCAAATAAAGTATATTTTAATTACAAACAGTGAGGTGGTGAGTAATGATGAACTTGATATTCCTTTTGTTATTGTAGATAGAGTAAAGCTTAAAGAACTATTTCAGACAAGAAGGCGCATAAGTGACTTTCTGTAGTTAGTATATCTGAATTTTAATGCTATACAAAGTCAGATAATCCATAGTTTTACAATAAATACATGGATTATAGAAAATACCAATTATACAGCATTGGTTATGGCAACAGACGAATAGCAGACTTCCTTTCGTTATTAGAGAAACACCAGATAGAAGTATTAGTAGATGTGCGTTCTTACCCTGACAAGGCTTACATATCACATTATCGGAGAAAGTACCTTAAAGAGCATTTAAACAGCTTAGAAGTTGAATATGAGTTTATGGGTGATAAGTTGGGTGGTATGCCTGATGACCCTACCTGCTATGTTGATGATGAAGTGAATTATGAACTCACCATGCAAACCGATTTTTTCAAGAATGGTATTAGAGAATTACTGCGATTGGCTGAAGGAAAGAACTTAGTGTATATGTGTGCAGAAATGGATGAGAACAGATGCCATAGAAAACATTTAGTTGCTAAGTATCTGGAAGCTGAATATAATATCAAAACCCATCACATCAATAAACATGGTCAAATAACGCAAGTCATTGATTTATTTAGTTCTATGTAAACATTTTACAAACATCCCTTTATAAAAAGTTACTAATTGCATAGATTTACAATTACACACAAATAATTGATTGTAAATGAGTTACGTAGCATATTGTAGGGTGTCAACTGCCAAACAAGGTAAATCGGGCTTAGGATTGGAAGCCCAAAGACAAGCTATTAGAAAATACTTGAAAGGTCAAGAGCCTGTGAAGGAATTTACTGATGTTGAGAGTGGAACGAAAAAGGGCAATAATCGGGGACAGTTAAGACAAGCAATTGACTTTTGTAAAAGGGAAAACTCAAAACTGGTCATTGCTAAATTGGACAGGTTGTCCAGAAACGTATCATTTATATCACAGTTGATAGAAAGCGACATTGATTTTGTGGCTTGTGATATGGAGCACGCCAATAAGTTTACCATTCACATATTTGCAGCCTTAGCTGAGCAGGAAGCAGATTTAATCAGTCAGCGTACTAAAGCTGCTTTAAAGGAATTGAAGCGGAAAGGTATAAAATTAGGTACGCCAGAGAATTTGACAACCGAAGCTATTCAAAGAGGGTTAGAAGTTAGAAAGGCTAATGCTGCTAATAATGAGAATAACCGTAAGGCAACGGCTTTGATTTGCTCATTGAGGAATGAGAGGCTTAGTTTTTATGGGATTAGTAAGAAATTAAATATGTTGAATTTTAAAACACGTAGAGATAAAAAATTCACACCTACACAAGTTAAGAGATTATTTGAACGTAGTATCGTGAGTAAATGAAACTAATAAAGTAACTTTACAACAGAAATAAAAGATATATAAGAGTAGGAAGAATTTAATATAACATAGAAAGCGTTAGCTATTTCATCATGTAGTTGAAAACTGGTAATTTTTAATTGATGCAGAGAGAAATAGACTGATGCTCACGTTTTGGCGTGGGCTTAGTTTATCTGCATCAGGGTATACCAGTACCTCAACTACAGAAGGCTTTGTCCCACGCTTTTTTTATTCACTTAAATAAGCCTTTTAGGGACTGGAGGCAATAAACAAACAGTTCTATGAAAAAAGTTTTCAGTTACATTTTAGGTAGTCTATTCGTTTTAATAGGCATAGCATTCATTACAGAAAATTCAATATTGGGTGGCTTGCTTACTACCATAGGGGGATTATTTGTAATACCTCCACTCAAAGAAAAAATAAAGAGCAAGTATCCAATATGGAATAACAGTAAAGTAAGTTTACCAATAACCATTGGTATTTTTTTAATTGGCTGTTTTATAGGTATTGGAGAGATGGATGCTGATGCTGACAAAATTGGTGACAACAAGAATAAAAGTAAAAATGAGGGCAAAGAACTATATCAGTCTTACATTGAAAAGATGGAAAGCGATGTTGCGAACCTTCAAGAGGATAGAAAAGCATATAGGGCAAAAGCCTTAGAAGAGTTAAAGGAGAATGAGGTGTACATTGACTTGGTCACAAATAAAACAGTATCGGCTAAGCATTTACCTATTTTCCATGCCATAGCAGACGGAGTAAGTAATATAACTAACGATAGAAAGTTTGCCATAAATGAGAAGTCGCTTAATACATTAGAAAAATTGGAGAACAAAGAAGAAGCGTTGGGGTTTGCCTTGACAATAATTAGTTTGTCAATATCATCAAATGGAGGCATACCGAAAGAGGCGATTGAAGTCTTTGAGAGATATAAGAATAGGTATAGGTTATATGGTGTAAAAGGCATCGTTGTTGATGGCAATCAGGAAAGTATAAAATATGATTATGACCTCACACCTATATTCTGCTTGTTAGAACCCCAAAACAAAAGTTTTTTAAACGCAGTATATGAAGCAAAGGATAAAGGGATTACAGATTGGTCAGAGAATGCAGAGGATTTGAAGTACCCTCATGTAAGTAATGCTAAAGAGTATGGAAAGTATATGTTGTCCACTAACCCATATAGCAAAATCCTACCTAAAGGTATCAACGCCAATTTTTGGAATGAATATGACCCAATTGTAAGAGAAAGAGCCTTGGAGATGTTTCTTAGAAAAGATTGTAATGGGCTTCAAAAAGAGTTTAATACAACAGCTAATCATTTGGAGGTGCGACAAAAAACTGGTAAGGATGGAAGTCGAAATCTTAGCCACATGAATTTCTTAGATACCCAACTGAAAAAATTGGGCTGTTATAAAGATTAGGAGGATATTAAAAGCCATCAACATTTGTCTGTAATGTTTGTCACACTTAAGTTACAAGGTTTGTTATATTTGTTCTATTGAAAATTCTATAAGGCAAGTGATGGATGTTCCCAAGAAAGGTGTTGGAGAAATTCTGAAAACGTTAAGACTACAAAGAAACTTAACTCAAGAAGAATTAGCCGAGAAGGTTGGTAAGCACCGCAGTTATATTGGTAGAATTGAAACGAAAGACGGAGAGAATATAAAAATCCAAACACTTGTAGAAATCGTAGAGAAAGGTTTGAATGGAAAAGTAAAAATAGAACTTAAGTAGTGCACTACTCTGAACACGATACAAGGGCAAAATTCATTGACCCTCAATTGCGACAAGCCAATTGGGAGGAGAATTTTATTATTCGTGAATACTATTTTACTGATGGTCGTAAGTTAACAGGTAATAAGAGAGGTGCAAGACTTTTTGTTGATTATCTACTAAGATACAATAACACATCATTAGCTATAATTGAGGCTAAACGATACAATAAAGAACCAACAGAGGGCTTACAACAAGCAATTGATTATGCACAAAGATTAAATGTAAATACAGTTTATTCTACCAATGGGCAGAGGATTTATGAGTTTTCGATAATTACAGGGAAAGGGAAATTTATTGACTCCTATCCTACGCCTCAAGAATTATTTGATAGACGTTTTGAGAATAACTCTGAACTAAAGACTGAACTTCACAAAATTCCATTTTACCTCTCTGGAGGAATGAAGCCACGCTACTATCAAGAGATTGCCGTTAGCAAAGTAATGGAAGCTATTGCTGATAGTAAGCAAAGAATTTTGTTAACCTTAGCAACAGGTACAGGTAAGACATTTATTGCTTTTCAAATTGCATACAAGCTGTTTACAGGACGTTGGAATATTGATGGCAAACAACGACGTCCAAGAATATTGTTTTTAGCTGATAGAAACATCTTAGCAGATCAAGCTATAAATACTTTCAATCCATTAGAAAAGGATTTAATAAAAATTAATGGAGATGAAATAAGAAGTCGAGATGGCAAAGTTCCAACTAACGCAAATATTTTCTTTGCCATATACCAAGCTATTGCTGAAAAGGAAAATATAGGAGGTCATTATAAACAATACCCAAGTGACTTTTTTGATTTAGTAATAATTGACGAGTGTCATAGAGGGGCTGCCAATAAGAATGGTTCATGGCGTGATATATTAGACTATTTCGGCTCGGCTGTACATTTAGGTTTGACTGCCACACCTAAAAGAAGCGATAACGTTGATACATATAACTACTTTGGAAAGCCAGTGTATGAATACTCCCTAAAGGATGGTATTAATGATGGTTTCCTAACTCCTTATAAAGTCAAAAGGATAAGAACAAATATTGATGAGTATATCCCTACTAAAGACGATATAGTTGTTAGAGGCGAAATGGAAGATAAGGTTTATGGCTTGTCAGACTTTGAAACGAAAATCATTGTTGAGGATAGAACAGATTTAATAGCAAGAGCCATCTTAGCTAATATTAATGAGATGGATAAAACAATTGTGTTTTGCGTAAATCAAGAACACGCTTTGATGATGCGTGACGCCATTAACAAGTATAAATCCGTTAGAGACCCACATTATTGCGTTAGGGTTACAAGTGATGAGGGAGATATTGGGAAAACATTATTAGAGCGGTTTCAAGATAATGATAAAGATATTCCGACAATTTTGACTTCATCTCAAATGCTAACAACTGGCGTTGATGCTAAGAGTGTTAGGAATGTGGTTTTGATACGTGTAATTAACTCAATGGTAGAGTTTAAACAAATTATCGGTCGTGGAACAAGGGTAATTGATGGTAAGGATTTTTTTACGATTTTAGATTTTACTGGTGCAACCAACTTGTTTTATGACGATGCATGGGATGGGTTGCCTGATGCGCCACCTGAGGAAATTGTTGTCGATGAAGATGATGAGAACCTACCGACTATTGAACCTGAACCAACAAAAGAAAATGATGCAAGTGAAAATGGCGAGACTGATTACAAACCAGTAGAAGATTTTGATATAGAGCAGCCAATCAGAAAAGAGAAGATTGTTGTGAAGCTTAAAGGGCGTACACTTAAAGTTACAGATGTTGAAGTACGATATGTGGGGGATGATGGTAGACCATTAACTGTATCCGAATTTTTAGAGAAACTTATTGACTTCTTACCTAACCTTTTTACAAGTGAACAACAATTACGAGAATTATGGAGTAAACCAGAGTCAAGAGAAGAGTTGTTACTCAATCTTGGACAATTAGGTTTTGATACTGAACAGTTAGATACATTGAAAAAAATGTTCGATGCTGAAAAGAGTGATGTTTTTGATTTGTTAGCTTTTATAAGTTATAACAAGGATTTATTGACTCGAAGTCAAAGGGCGGATGCGACAAAGGAGCATACAGAGTTTTTCAATGAATATGAGGACAAGCAAGCGCAAGAGTTTTTATACTTCATATTAGACCGATATCGAAAAGATGGTATAGAAGAATTGAAGAGAGATAAGTTGTCTGAGCTAATTCAATTGAATGGATTAGGCACAACTAAAGATGCTGCAAAAGTGTTTGGTAGCGCAAATAATTTGATTGGAGCATTTTATCAATTACAAGAAGTAATGTATAAAGCGGTGGTATAGTATATGACAATAGCAAACTTACAAGCACGAATAAATAGAATAGCTGACATCCTCCGCAGAGATGATGGAATAAGTGGTGCAATGCACTATACAGAGCAAATTAGTTGGGTGCTGTTCCTAAAGTATTTATTCGATTATGAAGAAATTAAAGCTGCTGATGCATTGATTGATGGAAAGCAGTATAAATATATTATCGACACTAAGTTTCGATGGGATGAATGGGCATACCCATTGAAAGAGGGTGGCGAGTATGATTTAAAGAATGCTATGGGTGGTGATGACTTGATAGTATTTGTAAACAATGAGTTGTTTCCTTACTTACAAAGTTTTAAAGCCAATGAGGTTGAAGTCAAGAGCATAAAATATAAGATAGGGGCAGTTTTTGAATTTATTAGTAACCGAATAGCAAGTGGACATACATTACGTGAAGTAATAGAGAACATTGCAGACCTTAACTTTCAAAGTAAGGATGACCTCTTTGAACTGAGTGTCATATATGAAAGCCTATTGAAAGATATGGGCAGTGATGGTGGAAATTCAGGAGAATTTTATACGCCCCGACCTGTTATTAAGGCAATGGTAGAAGTTGTGCAACCAACAGTAAATGACACCATTTATGACGGCGCAGTTGGAAGTGCCGGCTTCCTTATTCAAGCGTATGATTACATCATGCAAGAGAATAAGCGACAACAGTATAGTACGTCACAGTTGAAGCATGTCAAATCGGATATGTTTTATGGGAATGAAAAAACACCTTTAGCTTATGTAATGGGAGTTATGAATATGATACTGCATGGTATTGAAAGCCCAAACATTTATAAGCAGAATACACTTACTCAAAACATACGCCACTTTGAAGAAAAAGATAGACACTCGATAATTCTGGCAAACCCTCCGTTTGGTGGCAAAGAAAAGAAAACAGTACAGCAAAATTTTCCAGTTGAAAGTTCAGCGACAGAGTTGTTATTCTTACAGCATTTTATGAAAATGCTTAAGAAAGGAGGTAAAGCAGCTATTGTTGTTCCAGAGGGTGTTTTATTTCAGTCTAATAACGCCTTTACAGCTATTAAAAAGGAGTTATTAGAGGACTTTAACCTGCACACTATATTGTCTCTTCCTGCGGGTATTTTTTTACCTTACAGTGGAGTTAAGACTAATGTAATTTTCTTTGACCGAAAAGGAGGGACAGCAGATATATGGTATTATGAATGTACTCCACGGTATAAACTCACTAAAAATAAACCCATACAGTATGAGCATCTCGAAAATTTCGTGAAAGGCTTTGAAAAGAGAGAATCAACTGAAAGTAGTTGGACAGTTTCGATTGATAGGATTATAGAAGCAAACTATGACTTAAGTGCTAAGAACCCAGCTAACATAAAAGAAGTTATTCATCAATCGCCAGTGGATATATTAGCCGATATAAAAAGAAACGAACAAGCAATTAATCAGTTAATTGTAGATGTTGACAGCCTAATTAAGAAAGGATATGAAGAATAGGTTGCCGAAGCGATGGACTAATGTAAACTTAGGTGAGCTCTTTAACATCAAGTCCACTATTAGGGTACATAAATCAGACTGGAAAAAGAAAGGAATACCTTTTTATAGAGCCAGAGAAATTGTTAAGTTGGCTAAAGATGGATTTGTTGAAAATGAGTTATTCATTTCTGAGGAACTTTACCTTGACTACAAGAGAAGAAAAGGAGTGCCTAAAGAGAATGATTTGATAGTGTCGGCTGTTGGTACTTTGGGTAAGTGTTATGTTGTTGGTAGAGATGAGGTATTTTATTTGAAAGATGCCTCTGTTCTATGGTTTGAAAAAATAACGGACTGTGATTCAAATTTTATTGAATACTTTTTTTTGTCACCACAGTTGTTAAATCAGATGAATTCATTTGCTTATGGAACGACAGTAAATACACTGACTATTGGAAATGCTAACAAGTTGTCAATTCCTCTCCCTCCACTCCCTGAGCAACAAAAAATAGTATCCATTTTGGATGCTACTTTGGGAAGGATTGCCCAAGCAATTGCATTGATAGAGGAAAACATTGAAAAGGTACAGCAGCTTAATGCAAGTGTGCTGGATAAGGTTCTTAAAAATAGTGATTGGAAGGAAGTTGTATTAAAAGACTTAACCACCAAAATCGGCAGTGGTTCCACGCCAAGAGGGGGTCGAAGTTCTTATAAAGATGTTGGAATTTCATTGATTAGAAGTATGAATGTTCATGATAATGATTTTCGAGTAAAGGGACTTGCATTTATTGATGAGCAGCAAGCAGCAAAATTGTCTAATGTCACAATTGAGCAAAATGATGTTTTACTAAACATTACTGGTGCATCTGTTGCAAGATGTTGCGTTGTTCCCAAAGAAGTACTACCTGCAAGAGTTAATCAGCATGTTTCAATATTAAGATGCGATAAGAAACAACTACTTCCAGAGTTTTTGCATTTATGTTTGATTAGTCCATATTACAAAAATAAGTTGTTAGTAGTTTCTGGTGGAGGAGCTACAAGGGAAGCGATAACAAAGGTATCTCAAGAAAATTTTAAGATAAGAATACCAAGTGTAGTCCAACAACAAGTGATAGTCAATTATTTAAGTGATATAAGAAGTAAAAATAGTAAACTAATACAACACTACCAGAACAAACTAAAAGCCTTACAAGCCCTTAAAAATAGTGTCTTAGACAGCGCATTTAAGGGTAAATTAAGGAAGACGAAGATAGCAGTTAAGCAACCGAACCATGCATTCTTACAAATGCAATTGATTGGACTTAGTATATATGCTAATAAGAAAGATAATATTGCACAAGGTGAAATGGCAATTGCCAAAGATATGTACCTCTTAGATAGGCTTTACGGAGTTGATACAAAAATGAAATTTGTAAATCACAGTTGGGGACCATTCGCTCCAGAAATGAAAAAGCGAATAAACAACAAACAGTATTTTAATAGAAAGAACTTCCCTAACAGTAATGCTACTTACGTAGATGTCCAAAATGAAGAGACACTACTGGGTAAGGTCAGTGAAGATTTAGCTATTCAAATAAATGATGGGATTAAAGACTTGAATGACAAATTGTTTTTGAAAGTAACCAAATACAAAAGAGCAGAGACAAAGGAGTTGTTAGCGACTGTTTTAAAATGTATTGAAGATACTCAGTCTGTTGAGCTGTCCAATATCCGAGAGGCAATGAGTAGCTGGAAAATCAAGCAAGGTCAGTTCAAAACCAAAGCAGAAAAGTTCTCGCAGTCGGCTTGTCAGAAGATGTTACAATTCATAATAAAGAATGGTTGGGATTTAAAAGTGATACGATGAATATAGAGCCAAACAATAAGTATCAAAGTCTATTAGACAATATTGGCTTACTACTTGAAAGTAGCAGGAAGCAGGCCGTCCAAAAGGTAAATACCATCTTGGTAGAAACTTATTGGAATATAGGTAGGCAAATTATAGAGTTTGAGCAGGATGGCAGCGAAAAGGCAGAATATGGTAACGAGGTGCTTAACAGCCTGTCAAAAGACTTGAGGCAAAGGTATGGGAAAGGTTTTAGTAAGTCGAACTTGTATGTGATGCGACAGCTATATATTAAGTTTCCAAAATTCCAGACACTGTCTGGAAAATTGTCTTGGTCACATTATGCAGAATTATTGGGAGTATCAGATGAGTTAGCTTTCTCCTTTTACACCAAACAATGTGAGAATGAGAATTGGTCTGTAAGAGAGTTAAAGCGACAGATACAATCATCGCTATTTGAACGTATTGCTTTAAGCAAGAATAAGAAAGAAGTTCTACGGTTAGCGAAAGAAGGGGAAGTGAAAGAAAGTGCTAAGGATATTGTAAAAGACCCTTATGTATTTGAGTTCTTGCAATTGGAAGAGAAAGGGAACTGGTTGGAAAGAGATTTAGAAAATGAGTTGATAGATAAATTAGGGCAGTTTCTGTTGGAGTTGGGGAAAGGGTTTGCATTTGTAGGGAAGCAGTATAAGATAACACTTGCAAATAACCATTATTACGTTGACTTAGTATTTTACCATAGAATATTGAAATGCTTTGTTTTGATTGACCTAAAAAGAGGTCAAGTAAATCATCAGGATATAGGGCAGATGAACTTATATCTAAATTACTTCAAGGCAGAGGAAAACACAGAGGGTGATAGCGCTCCAATTGGAATAGTGTTGGGAGCAGACAAGAATGATATTTTAGTAGAGTATGCAACGGCAGGAATGAACAACAATCTATTCGTATCGAAGTATCAATTATACTTACCTAACAAAGAAGAACTAAGGCAAGAAGTACAGTTACTATTGGATGAGGAAGAAAAGGAGGTATAATGAAAAATCTGTCCAATTAATGTCTAAAATAGGTAGGTTTATTTTTATAAACAATTAATAATCAATACTATAATTACATATAAAAAAGTCTCGTCCAGACCGCCAACAAAAATTTTAAACGCTTATTAATCAATGGATTAGTAAGCGTTTTTTTTACTGCTGTAACAAATTCAATACAATGTCTTCTATAATCCTTTACTTATAGGCTGTTTAGTACATTTGTCAATATCTTTAAACCTGATGATGAAAAAGTTGTTGTACATAATTCTAGCTATTGTAGTAATTCCAATACTAATTGTATTTCTCAGAAAAGACAACACTCTTACAACTAAAGAATTGAGAAATAAGTATGAGTTTCCAAACTCAAATTATTTACAATGGAGAGAGGGGCTAATGCACTATGTTGATACTGGAGAAGGAATACCAGTTTTACTCATTCATGGGTTTGCAGGCTCATTCCTTAACTGGGAAAAAGTATGGCAAGGTTTAGAGCAAGATTATCGATTAGTTGCAGTTGACCTCCCAGGGTTCGGTTTGTCAGAGAAAACTCAAAAATTAGAGGATGAGCCATTTATTGAAATGTATTGTGACTTTGTTAATCACGTTATTGAAGAATTGAATTTAGATTCTCTTTACATAGTTGGGAACTCAATGGGTGGATATATTTCGTGGGAAATGGCTCATAGAGAACAAGAAAAAATAAAAAAATTAGTACTTGTCAATTCAGGTGGATATGATCTTGATAAGATTGGTAGAGTTTTTATTAACCTGTCAAGAACAGGATTGTTCAAACTACTTTTTGATAAGGGTATTCCATTTAAACTATCCAAAAAATTTGCTGCCAATAGTATTGAAGGAACACCAAATAATAAAGATATAGTCTCAACTTATGAACTAATGAACCGGAAAGAGACCATTAATACAATTGGTAAACTTGGAAAATCAAATGAGTTAGCAGATACGACACGGATTTTAGAAATTAAAACCCCTACACTCATAATATGGGGAAAAAAGGATAAGGTTATCAATGTAAGCCATGCATATCGTTTTCATCGTGACATTAAGAATAGTGAATTACGAATCTATGATAATGTTGGTCATGTTCCTATGTTGGAAAATCCAAAACAGCTAATTAATGATTTGCTACATTTTTTTGAGCAATAATCTTATTTCTTATAACCTCCTGATTTTTCAATATCGCCTCTTTTGAAATCTTTGCCGGATACCAAGCATAGTTCATCCAGTAAACTTTTTGCATTTGGGTTAATGCTTTACTATTAGTTCCAAAGACTTGATCAATAAGATCGGGCTTAGAAATTTTATCCAGATATTTAAAATACAAGTCAACAAATTCTTTATTTGCAAACAGTTCTTTTATAATTCCTTCATATTGAACAGTATCATTTTCCACCTGATCAATGAATAAATCATATTCTGTATTACTATCAAACCAAAACTCTCTCCCAAGTGGTTCTATTTTATTCGATCGTACATCTAAATAATAATGCCTATTAATATTAAAATTTTGATGGGCACTCTGAAACAAATCTCCTAAAGCATAGAACAATGCAAATTTGTCGTAATTCAAAAGTGTATCCAGTTGATTTGAATTGTTCAATGCCTCACAAAATGTCGTTGGTTTAATAGAAGATTTTCTAGATATGAAATAGGGGTTTGAATCTGAACTCTCTTCTAAAACCCAACCGTTTTTATTATTTAAACTAACACTACTAAATCCTTCTTCAAATAAATATACATTCTCCTCTCCATCTAAATTTACCCTAATGGGAAATGTCTTGAGTGTTTTTACATCAAAGTGCTTTAAAAAATAATTGGCGACAATATCAACATTTAAAAACCTTGTTAGGGGATTCAATAAGTTAAAATGTGAAACCCCTTCAAAATTTCCATTATCAAACCTCACCTTCAAAGAGAATGGTGTTTTAAGATGATCTTGATAATGCCCCGCGATATAAAGTTTGGCCTTATATTCAAAATCATTCTGAGCGATATAACATTTATAAGAAGTTTTTTTTTCTCCGTATCCCCACGAAGAATTATCCTTAGATATCAACGAATAAATACTATCGCGATCATTATACAGCCTTTTTTCCGTTTTTTTTGACAATTGGATTTCTATTGTTTGGAGTTTGGATAAAGTGCTATAATAAGCAAGTTTTTTTAACTGATTCTCAAAAAAAAGAGGACGAGTTAGATAAACACCAATCACTATAGCTACAAGCACAAACAAGCCTAAATAAATTCCTTTTTTCATAAAAGTCAATTATCAACTACATATCAAAAATACTACCCACTACTAGGATTACCAAATATATAGAAGCGATCCTCTTTAGGTTAAGCAAATATCAATATACTCAGGCTCTTTAAATTATTCGATCTAAACACAACAACTATAAACCACTATATTATTAACTTGACTTTTTTAGCTCGAAATCATCAACGCTCGCTGTTTTGTTTTTTTTAAATATTAAAGGGACATTTGAGGATATTTAAAAGGAACAGTACTTTTATATATATGATTATCATTTATGTAAATAAATTATTCGTAAAAAGAAAATGCTTCTTCTTTTTATTGATAGTTATGTTCTGTTCTTGTAATCATGAACCGGATGATTTATCTACTTTAATAGACACAAAAATTCCTTCTATTCAAGTTGACATACCTTTATCTTCTGATACTATAATTATTGGAAGAACTAAAAAAAAGGAATTTAAATTTATCATGTCAGCAACAGACAATGCTCATGTATTTAAAATTTCAAGTAAAACACCATTGTTTTCAAAATATTCAGGTGCCCTTTTTCCTATTCAGACAAAAGACGATTTAGCAATTTATAAGAATCAAATCGATTTACAACAAAAAATGAAGCAAGCAGATCTAATTGGGTTAGACTCTAGGTTTATAAAAATTCGATATAAGGAAGACGAAAAACTATTTTTTTTTCAAGAGGGGTTTGATAAACGCATTGCTGAATCAAATATGCGAAGAGAGGGATTGATCTTTACCGCTGATGACCAATTAACATGTGTAAGTGGAAACAATTCCAAGAATGAGGAAAAAATAAATTTATTAAGAGACAAATTCTTTAAAAATAATTTCTCCTGTGGTTCCTTATTCGATTTAAAAAAGACTCAGGATTTCCTGTCTATCTTGGAAAAGATGAATCTTCCAAAAAAGTCAATAGCTTTTTATTTAAATCCCGTTTCAAATCTCTTAGAGCCCTTTGTATCACTGCAAACTAACAATACAAGTGAAGCACACGTAAGTAAAATTGAAACTTGCACTAAGACTAAGACAAATAATGCAAGTGAATTATTTAGACAAGACCTTATTTGTAACAAGTATTTTTATCTTAACGAAAATAATGTTTACCCACACAAGAAAGATATTACAATAACCGAGATTGTATCAATTCCTGCATCCTTAAAATTAATTTTGAAACCAGGTGACAGAATAGATATCATTAATGAAGGAGCATTAATATCATACTCCCCTGTTGAAATTCTTGGGACACCAAAGGATCCTGTCTATATTGCTTCTTCCGATCAGACATCAAATGGTATGCATGTAATCTGCGCCAATAAAAAATCTATAATCAAATATGCTGTTTTTGACAAGCATCGATCTTTAAATTATAAAGGATGGCAGCTTCCTAGCAGTGTTACTTTCTATGAATCGGAAGTTAAAATCGAAAGCACTGCTTTCAATAATAATAAAAGTGAAGACGCATTGAATATTTTTAGGTCGGGATTTATTCTTGATAGAGTGCAGTTCAAAAACACCAATTCTGATTCTTTTGATGCAGATTTCAGTAATGGACAAGTTGTTAAATGTAAATTCGAAAACTCTGGAAATGATGGCGTTGATGTTTCGGGTGGTAAGGTCTTAATTCAAGAATCAACATTTAATTTAATTAGAGATAAAGCCATCAGTAGTGGTGAAGAGAGTTCAATCACATGTGATAATATTAATATTGATTACGCAGCCATTGCTCTTACTGCTAAAGATAAATCCAAGATTAAAATTTCGAGAAGCACCATTTCAAATTCAGAGTTAGTTTATTGTGCTTTTAGAAAAAAGAGAGAATTTGGACCTTCTTCTATCGAATCAGAACAAGTTGCATTAACAAATAACAGACAATCCTTTTTAATTGAAGAAAAATCTTCAATAACAATAGACGGTGCAAAGATGGAGGGACAAGTGGAAGATGTAAAAGAAATGCTTTATGGGGAAATTTTCGGAATAAAAACTATTCGTTAATAAAGGTCAAAAAATATGTTTTATCAACTATGACTTACTTAGATTTTGAACAACCTATTGAAGCATTAAATGAACAGCTCTCCAAACTATTGGAGATCGGGAAAAAAAATGCTGTTGATGTATCTGACTCTATTAAAGAGTTAGAGGAAAAAATAATCAATAAACGAAGAGAAATATATAGTGATCTTACTCCTTGGCAAAAAGTACAAGTCGCCCGACATCCTAATCGCCCCTATACTTTACACTATATTGAACAAGTCTTTGAGAAATTCGAAGAACTTTTTGGAGACAGAAAATTCGGTGACGATAAAGCTATAGTTGGCGGCTTAGCCCAATTAGAAGGTAAATCATACATGGTTATTGGTCATCAAAAAGGAATTAATACCAAAATGAGGCAATTTAGAAATTTTGGTATGGCCAACCCAGAGGGATATAGAAAAGCCATTAGATTGATGACAATGGCTGAAAAATTTGACATCCCAATTATTACATTTATAGATACTCCAGGGGCGTATCCCGGAATCGAGGCAGAAGAAAGAGGCCAATCAGAAGCCATCGCAAATAATCTATATAAAATGCTACTTTTAAAAACGCCTATTTTGAGTTATGTTATAGGAGAAGGTGCATCGGGAGGTGCAATTGGTATCGGAGTTGCAGATAGAGCCTTTATGTTAGAATATACTTGGTATAGTGTTATTTCGCCAGAAAGCTGTTCTTCCATTTTATGGCGAGATTGGGATCATAAGGCAGAAGCTGCCAATTCATTAAAATTGACTTCAGAAGATATCAAAAACTTTGGAATTATTGATGGAATAGTTAGAGAACCTATCGGTGGCGCACATGTTAATCATCAAGAAATAGTTGAGATTTTAAAGGATCATATCTTAGAACAAATTAAGGGCCTAAAAAAACTTAAAAACGAAGACTTTGTAAAAGCTCGTATTTCTAAATACGAAAAAATTGGAAGTTTTGAAATTCAGGATTAAGCTATTTGAAAGAATAAAAAGATACTTACTTAATAGAGCCATTAGATCTATTAAAAAACAGCCTAGTATACCTGTTTCATTTGAAAATGCCAACACTTATGGCGTTTTGTTCACAATAAAAAATAAAGAAGAATATAAAGCATTAATGAAGCTTAGAGATGAAATTGTAGATCAAAAAAAGTCTCTATATATGTTAGGCTTTTGCACAAATGAAGATAGGCCTAGCACCATTTACATTGATTATTTGCGAAAGGAAGATTTTAATTGGTATAAGAAACCTACTGGAGATAAGATAAAAATGTTCTTGGATAAGAAATATGACTTATTACTAAATCTTGATTTTACCAATTCTGACGCCTTAAATTATATTGCTGCAAAATCAACTGGATTCAAAGCTTGTGCCCTAAGGGATAATAAATTAGGCATATATGATTTTATGATTAAATGTTCTGATGAATCTATAAAACGACTGCTTAAAAACCTTAAGCTTTACTTAAATTAGTGGTGATGAAAGCTAATCCATTAAGCGGAACAGGAGTTGCATTGGTTACACCTATGACTGATGACTTACAACTAGATTTAATTGGTTTACAAAAATTAGTAGATCATGTTATAAATGGTGGGGTTGATTATCTAGTGGTAAATGGAACAACTGGAGAATCAGTAACAACAACTGAGGAGGAAAAGCAAATTCTTATTCAAAAGGTTGTAGAATTCTCAAATAACAGAGTTCCTGTTATTGCAGGGTTTGGAGGCAATAACACCTCTAAAGTTATTGAAAGTATTCAAAGCTATGACCTTAAAGGAGTAAGCCATATTCTATCTGTGAGTCCAGCATATAATAAGCCCACCCAAAATGGCATATATGCCCATTATAAAGCAATTGCTGAAAACACTGACCTTCCAATTATTTTGTACAACGTCCCCGGAAGAACTTCTAAAAACTTAGAGGCTGCTACTACACTTAAATTAGCTCATGACTTTAAGAATATTGTCGCTATTAAAGAAGCTACTTATGATTTGGAGCAGATCACTGAATTGGCTTTAAACAGACCTGAAGGGTTTAGTTTACTTTCTGGGTGTGATGACTTAATCTTTCATCAAATTGCTTTAGGCTTTGATGGAGTAATATCTGTTGTTGCAAATCCTTCTCCCAAGGCATTTACAACAATGATTAATTTATGTTTAAAAAACGATTTTGCTTCTGCAAAACAAATTCAGCTTGATCTTTACAAGTACATTTTCATGTTATTCGAACAGGGTAATCCTGCAGGAGCAAAATGTGCCCTTAAACATTTGGGAATTTGTGAAGAAAATACCAGACTACCACTTATTGAGGTAGATGAAGATCTACGAAATAGAATTGGTGAATCACTTGATACACTTTCGCACTACTCTGCTTAACAGTTTTAAGAATTCCAGATTTCCCATGCTTTTTCTGCCTGAAGTTTAAGCATATCCAATCCATTCTTTATGACAGCACCCTGCTGCTGACCATTTAATAGAAATTTTGTTTTTTCTGGATTATACACTAAATCATACAACAGATGTTCTTTAGTAATCACACTATAAGGAATTGCTGGAGCTGTCTCAACTTTTGGATACATTCCAAGAGGAGTAGTATTGATAATTAATTTATAGTCTTGAATAAACGCTTCATTTAATTGATTATAACTAACTATCCCCTTCTGTTCATTTCTAGAAACATATTGGTAGGAGATTCCCAATTTACTTAAAGCATGTATTACTGCTTTAGAAGACCCTCCCGTTCCCAAAACAAGCGCCCTACTATGGTGTTTTTTTAGCAAAGGCTTTAGACTTTGTTCAAAACCATAAACATCAGTATTAAAGCCAATCAATGTTTTATCAATAAACTTAATAGTGTTAACTGCTCCAATTTTTGCAGCGGTCTCATCTAAAGCATCTAGATAAGGAATTATTTCTTGTTTGTAAGGAATTGTAACATTTAACCCTTTTAGTTGATTTTCTAAAACAAGTTCTAAAAACTGGGAAATATTTTCCAAAGGATAATTATCATAGCTACAATTTCTAATAGATTCTCTTTTAAACTTTTCAGCGAAATAACCTTTGGAAAAAGAATGCCCTAAAGGATAGCCGATTAAGCCATATTTTTTCATCTTAGTCATCTAACCTGCTTCAGTATCAAAACGTTCCAATAATAACACCAAAAAAAATCCTCCTACAACGGCTATTATAACAGCAGGAACAAAAGCTGGCTCGCTAAGCATTGATGTATACTTTTCAGGGAAGACATTAATTTCCTTGATGACTTTATCCAATTCCATTCCGGGAGCAAAATTAACAACATTATCGTGCTCATCTAGTCCAATAGTCGGCACCCTCCATGGCCATAGCTTATTCAAAGAACCAATCATAAAACCGGTTAAAATAGCAAGTGTTTGATCGTGATATCTTTTAAAGGTCCATGATAAAATTCTTGCAAAACTCAGCAAACCTACCAAACAACCCAATGATAATGCACCAATCGGTATAAAGGCGCTTAGATCTCTCATTTCAATTAACTGCTCCTTGATTACATCATGAAAAATATATTGGTAAACCCCCATTAAAAGTAATATAAAGCTTCCTGACACCCCTGGAAGAAGAAGTGCAGATATAGCTATAGTACCAGCAAAGAAAATATACAGCAAACTCTCCGAGCCTACTCCAACTGGCATCTTCGTTATGCTATATGCAACAATGGCACCTATTACTAACAAACTCACCTTAGCCCAGTCCCAATTCCTTATTTGTTTGCCAATATGCCAAACCGATGCAATGATTAAACCAAAAAAGAAAGCCCATAAAATAGGTGGGTAATATTCAATCAAATAAGTGATAGCAATGATTCCAATTCCTAAGCCAATGGCCATTCCAGCTAATAAAATTGCTAAGAAATTTCCATTTATTGCTTTCCACACCCCTCTGAATCCATCATTTCTATAGATGCCAATCAACTCTGGACTAAATGCCTTAATCGATTCAAGCATTCTTTCATAAATACCAGTAATAAAAGCTATTGTACCACCCGACACCCCCGGAATAGACTCTGCAATACCCATCGCAGCTCCTTTAAGAGCCAAATAAAATTGATTTTTCAATGATTTAAAATTTTAAGGAATTAATTAGAATTGAATAGACTAGTTATTGCTTTGATTTTTTCATTTTCTTTTAAGGATTCATCGAATTCAAATAAGTCGAAATGATTATTAAACGCGCTATTTAATAATTCTGTCAACATGATTTCCCCTTCTTTGTTCTTTTGAGTCAAGAATAAAATTGCTGCCTTTGCATAGTTTAATTTTATGGGCTCCTTACATTTTTCAATGCCATAGTCTAAAACTTTAAAAGCCTCTTCTATCACACCTTCTATATAAAGCCCTTTTGCTAAAAGAAAGTAACCATATTCTTCTCTTGGTTTTAGCTCAATCATTTTATTGGCAGCCTCAAATACCCCTTCATAATCTTCTAAATGCATTCTTACTATGCAAATCTCTCTCCAATAACTAAAATCTTCCTTCCATATCTCAATGGCTCTTTCAAATGCTTTCAACGCTAATACCCATTCATTTTCCAATGAGTGCGTAATACCAATTTTATATGAAGCTCTATGGAATGAGGGATTTTGAGAAATTGCCTTTCGATAACAATACCTTGCATGTTTGACCTCTCCCAAAGCTAAATGGCAATCACCTTCTAAAATAAAAGACTCTTCAGTACCTGATGTTAAACGTTGATATTCCTTTATAGCTTCCAACGCTTTTTTATATTCTTCAATAATATATAAATACTCCGCTTTATCTCTATATGCATACTCTAGATCCTCATCTATTGCAATTACAAAATCTATGGCGTCAATTGCCTTTTCGTATAGTTCTAATCCTCCAAAGGCAGAAGCAAGATTATACCAAGCTGAAAAACTATATGGTTCCTCATCTAATATTTTTTCATGAAGATTCATAGACTCTTCAAAACGCTCTGTTATCTCTGTACAGTAATTAATTCGACTTAATGCTTCTTCATTATTAGGATTACTTTTTAAGCATTTAGTTAGCACATCAAAAACCTTGTCATATTTCTCCCAATCTTCATAAACATCAGCCATATGAAGATAAACATCTCCTAATATTTCTTTATCACCCTTCTCTTCAAGATCGTGCAGTATTTTAAGTGCCTCATTATAACGAGAAAGAAAAGTAAAAACCTCCGCTTTTAGTAATAGAATTGTCTGATCCGAAGGATCATATAATAAAGCCCTTTCAACCCATATTAATGACTCTTCGCACTTTTTTATATCAAAAAGCAATTGTGCTTTCTTGAGCATAAGAATGGCAGAAAAAGGATGTTGCTTTAAACCCAACTCAACAACCTCCATTGCATATTCATAATTACCTTCAAATTCATAAAACTCAGCCAATCGCTCTAAACTCTCTTCATCCATTAACAAGTATTCATTCTTACGGACAGAATTTTCATACCTGGATACCAGATCTTGAATACTTATCTTGGGTTCATCATCAAAATTGAAGAAGCTCATTCGCTAAACTTATTTAAAAATAGTTTAATAACATTCAAATTATCACTAATTTAATTCACATGATGAGAATTACGTTCATAACAACACTCTTCTTAACATTAATTTACTACGTTACAAATGCCCAAGAAAAAGAGTATTTTCAGCAAGAGGTGAATTATGATATTCAAGTCAGCTTAGATGATATTTCTCATGAATTAAACGGTTTTATATCCATTGAGTATAAAAACAATTCTCCAGATACTTTGAAAAACATTTTTATGCATTTATGGCCCAATGGCTATTCAAATAAGGAAACTGCCTTAGCAAAACAGTTACTCGAATCTGGAAGAACAAATTTTCATTTCACAGAAGAAAAAGATTTGGGATATATTGTTGATCTAGAATTTAAAGTTGATGACAAAGAAGTTCTTCATATACCTGACAAAGAACATAGTGATATAACTAAATTAATTTTGAACACCCCTCTAAATCCAGGAGCACAGCTTATCATACAAACACCTTTTAAGGTTAAAATTCCAAAACTGTTCTCTCGTTTAGGCCATGTAGATCAACACTACAATATCTGTCAATGGTTTCCCAAACCTGCGGTTTACGATCAAGATGGTTGGCACCCCATGCCTTATCTTGAAAATGGAGAATATTATGCAGAGTTCGGCACTTTCGATGTAGAAATTTCAGTTCCTGGAGATTATGTAGTGGCTGCTACAGGAGTATTGCAAAATACAGAAGAAAAAAAATGGCTAGAGGAACGAATAAAATTTACAGAGCATTATTTAAAGACCCATAGTGATCCAGCATTCGATTCAAAGAGGGATTATAAAATCTTTTTATACAATTACATTGATACATTTTCATTTCCAGCTGCCAAGCAAACGGTAAAAACCTTACATTTTAAACAAAATAATATACACGATTTCGCATGGTTTGCAAGTAAAGATTTCTTAGTATTGAAAGATACTGTTCAAACCAATAATGACAAAAAAGTGGATGCATGGTCTTATTTCTATCGCAAACACAATAGAGGATATTGGGAACACACACCTGAGTATATAAAGGAAGCTATTTTAGAGTTTTCTTCTTTGATAGGAAATTATCCCTATGATCATTGCACTGTAGTAGAAGGATTACCAGGTGCAGGATCGGGAATGGAATATCCCATGATAACGGTAATTGAAAATATTTATTCTTCATCATATCTTGAAGCCGTCATTGCTCATGAAGTAGCTCATAATTGGTGGCAAGGCATTTTAGCTAGTAATGAACGTGATGCTCCATGGATTGATGAGGGTTTTGCCTCCTACTATGAAAAAAGATATTTTAGAAATAAGGAAAGACACTTAAAAAATACTTTGAAGAACTTTTCAGAAAGTAGCGTAGCTAAACTCTTTGGAGTAAGAGATAAGAAAGCTGATGATGAAGATAAGTACCTAATATTGCATCAACAGCGATTGAATGAGCATCAAAAAATTTGTCGACACTCGAACAAATTTACAGATGACAACTATTACATTCAGGTTTATGCAAAAGCCCCTATCCTTTTAGAATTCTTAGAAAATTACTTGGGACAAGACCATTTTGATATAATGATGCGCTCATTCTATCAAAAGTTTCAAAATACGCATATTAATGCCAATACATTACAATCATTTTTTGAGGCATACTCTAATGCAGACCTTAGCTGGTTCTTTGACGATTTAATTTGTTCTAAAGAAAAATTGGATTATGCGTTGAAAAAAATAGAAAAAACAGAAAATGGACATTTAGTTAAAATTAAAAACAAAGGTGGTACCTCTACACCAATACCAGTGTCAGTCTATAAAGATGGGGTACTGGTATCTGAACGATGGGTAAAGCCAATTGAAGGCGGGACAACCGAAACAGTTCTCATCCCAGAAGACGAAATAGATCAGGTCATCATTGATGATCAGAACCTCCTCATTGATTATAATCAAAACAATAACTCTATTAAAACTTCTGGATTGAAAAAAATTGAAAAATTAAGACTTCAATGGCTAGCAAGCTTAGAAGATCCAAAAAAAAGTCAATTGTTTTGGACACCTGTAATTGCAGGCAATAAATATGATAAATGGATGCTTGGGATGGCTTTCTATAATCGTGTCTTCCCTGCAAAAAACATTGAATGGTCAGCCATTCCTATGTATGCCTTTGGCTCAAAAAACTTCAACTGGATTAGTGATTTTACTTACTATCAAAACACCAAAAAGGAACGATTAAAAACCATTACTTATGGTTTATCATCAAAATCGTTTACACAATCATTACAAGGTGAAAAATATTATAGAATACAGCCTTATTTTTCTTTCCTTTTTAAACCGAAAGATGAAAAATCGAAAATTAGTCATCAATTAGATGCGAGACATGTTCAAATTTATGAGGAGCTTTATGTTACCAACATAGTTGACTCTGTCACCACTCAAACGAATAAAGAAGTAAATCGTTTATGTGTAAATGAGCTAAAGTATCATTTTAAAAATGATAGATCTATATTTCCATATAGTGCTATCGGCACTTATCAATTCAATAAAGATTTTGGTAAGCTTGCTCTAGAAAGTTCTGTAAGGTTTAACCTTGGAAAAACGGGAAAATTTCTAACTACACGTTTCTTTTTGGGGACATTTTTATATAGAAGTGAGGATTTTAAATTTAGAGGTGATGTTAGAAACTTTAACGCTGCTTCTGTTACAGGGGGTAATGACTACTTAAAGGATCATTATTACTTAGGAAGATATGAAAACGAAGGATTTACATCTAATCAAGTTATCAAATCAGATGGACAACTTAAATCCATCCCCCATGGTATTATAGACCTTGGTAAAGCAGGATCTATTATAACAAGTTTGAACATTGAATCGGAATTGCCAATTCCACATTTCCCATTTAAAATATTTGCAGATATCGTTTATCATAACGAACGAAAACTACCTCCAGTATCCAATGGTATTGATTATGACCTTGGGGTAATGTTGAGCCTTTTTGATGGAGGGTTAGAGGTTTACATTCCCTTTTTAGTATCAAACTCTATTAAGGAATATAACAAGGTAAACCGACCTAAATTTTATCAGCGAATTACTTTTTCATTTGATATAAATAAGCTCAACCCGCATAAGCGTATTCGCACAATGGATTGGGAAATGTAAAACCCAATTAATTTAATTGTCAATTAGATAGAACTAGACTTTCTGGACCTAAGATTAACCAATTATCCTAATACTGATTAGTAGATAATAAAACGAGTGTGCATGCTTCAAGCACATGAATTCCTTGCTCTTTTGCTTTTAATGCAAGTTCTCGATTTTCTGTTCCGGGGTTAAAAATTATTCGTTTAGGTTTTAAAGAAAGCAAATACTTATAATGTTCCTTTTGTCTATTAGGGTTAATATATAAAGATATCGTGTCCAAGTCACTAACTTGCTCTGGGAAATCAGTTACTATACATATTCCCGAAATGCTTTCCTTTTTCCATCCAACAGGAATAACATTATAGCCATTTTGTTTTAACCTTGTTACAGCCTTAAAACTATACCGTTCTGGATTAGGACTTGCTCCAAAAACAACTGTCTTTTTCATCTGCATTATTAATAATCGAGATCTAAATCTAATTTTTTCTGTAGCTCTATCAAGGCAGGATTTTCTTCAGCCATCTTTTTAAAGAGATCCTTCTTGGACAATGGACGTTCCCTTTCTTTAATTGATCGATTACTTTTGTCTACCTCAAATTTAAATTCTATTACTTCTCCCTTTAATTTATTTGTAAAAAAATCAGCGATATGCATTCTTTCCAAATCAATCATATTCATTGTTATGGAGTTGTCGACCTTAACTAAAACACGGCCATCCTTATCAAGAAGAGGAGACACAGACTCTATAGCTGCAATAAATTGATTATTTAATTTTGTCTTATTTATATCAATAAACTCTTTCCATAAAGTCAACACCTTCTCCTGAGTTAATTGTTCTTTTTTTTCCTGTTTTGAATGCACCTGCCCTCCACTCTTGATCGACATTAATGCATCTAAAGAGAGTTCATCTTGGTCCTCTTCAACAAACACATCACTTTTAGCAATCTCCACTTTAGGGATGACCCCATTTGATTGCTCCGCCTTTTCATCAAGCACATCATTCTTCGATGATGTCTCTTTTTTTGCCTCTTTATTAACTGTTACCGTTTCCGGTTGACTTACTTCAGGTTGTTTTTTTTTTAACTCACCATGCTCTTTCGTGATCGTAGATTGAGTTATTGAAGTATTTAAAAAACATATTTTTAAAAGTGCTAATTCCACATGAAGGCGTTTATTTTTAGCCATCTTATAACCAACATCGCATTTATTACTAAGATTTAGCGCGTTTAATAAAAAGCTTTCGGAAGCTTTTTTTGATTGCGATAAATATTGTGTTGCAACATCATCAGCAACTTCTAAAAGTTGAAGCGTATTTTCATGTTTACACATCAGTAAATTCCTAAAATGCTCCGCTAGACCAAGAATAAAGGAGTCTCCTTCAAACCCCTTTCTAAAAACCTCATCAAAAATCAGTAAGACACTGGCACTATCTTCTATTAATAAAAGATCTGTTATTTTAAAGAAGTAATCATAATCCAACACGTTCAAATTCTCAATTACCTGGTCATAACTAATCCTATTATCAGAGAAGCTCACCATTTTATCAAACAAAGAAAGTGCATCGCGAAGCGCACCGTCTGCCTTTTGCGCGATTACATGTAGTGCTTTATCTTCTGCATCTATTCCTTCTTGAGTACAGATTTTTTTAAGATGGGCAACCATCTCCTTAATCTGTATTCTTTTAAAATCAAAAATTTGGCATCGCGATAGAATAGTTGGAAGGATTTTATGTTTTTCTGTAGTTGCCAGTATAAAAATAGCATATGCAGGAGGTTCTTCTAATGTTTTCAGAAAAGCGTTAAAAGCTGCTTGAGAGAGCATATGAACCTCATCAATAATATACACTTTATAAGCTCCAACTTGGGGAGGGATTCTTACTTGTTCAATCAACGTTCTAATATCTTCTACAGAATTATTAGACGCCGCATCTAGTTCAAAAATGTTAAAGGATAAATCTCCTATTTCTTTACTATCATTTAGGTTTATTTCCTTCGCCAGAATTCTAGCACAAGTTGTTTTACCAACTCCGCGAGGGCCGCAAAACAAGAAAGCCTGTGCAAGCTTATTACTATTTATTTCATTGATGAGTGTTTGCGTTACTTGCTCCTGCCCGACAACCTCATTAAAAGCCTGAGGCCTATACTTTCGCGCGGAGACAATGTAATCACTCATAAGAATCTATAATATATTTACGCTTCTAAAATTTGATACTCGTAATATTCAATTACTGGATTGGCAAGTAATTTTTTACATGCTTGCTCGACTAATTCTTCCGCCTCCGCTTTGGTTGACACATCGATATTGATTGATATCTCTTTTCCTATTCTAACGTTTGAAAATGCATCAAAAGACATTTTTTTTAAGCTTGATTCTACAGCTTTTCCTTGTGGGTCTAATAATTCTTTTAATGGCATTACATTTATGTGTGCAATAAACATATTTCTAAAGTTTGCACTAAAATAGCTAATTAATATTGATTAGATTACATGTAATGGTTTATAGTTTTAACTATTTATGATACTTTTAATTTGGAAAAAATAATTATGGGACGTTCAACTGAAATTAGCTTTGAGATAGCACTAGATGATAATAATTTACCTGAAAAAATAAGTTGGAAAGCTTCTGATGGCCCACAGAATGAAGAAAAAGATTGCAAGGCAATGATGGTTTCTTTATGGGATAAAAATGAAAGAAATACAATGCGTATTGATCTATGGACAAAGGACATGCCTATTGACGAAATGCATACTTATTTTTTACAGTCATTATTAACAATGACAGATAGCTATTATAGAGCTACGGCAAACCCTTCAATCAAAGAAGACATGAAGATTTTTTGTCAGCAAACTGCACAAAAGATAAGAGATTTTGAAGAAAAGCGAAACAAAGGATAAATAAATTCAATCTTTACAGCCTTTTTAACTCGTTTGACGAGTTCACAACAAGACAATGATATTTAGGCAAGTTCTTCATAAGATCAGATTGAATCCACAAAAACTTTTTTTAATAGATGGGTTAGGAGCATTAATATCTGCTTTTCTATTAGGGGTTGTCTTGGCTCAACTTGAAAATATATTTGGGCTTCCACAATCAACTCTTTATTTTCTGGCATCTATCCCCTTGGTCTTTTTCATTTATGACTTGTATTGCTACTTAAACGTCAAAAAAGATATTGGGCTTTTCTTGAAAATCATTGCCGTCTCCAATCTAATTTATTGCTTTATATCTATCGCATTAGCGTTTTATCATTATCATGAAATAACTTATTGGGGATGGACTTATGTTGCTCTAGAGATTATCATCATAATTGTTTTAGTATACACCGAATACACAACAGCAATTAAATTATCTTCTAAAAATTAACTTAAGACAGTTGTAGTTATATTAAATCAGCAAAAAATTACCTTGACTACAATATTTGATCTAACAAAACTAAATACCTATTCTCCTAAGCTTCTGTGGTAGGGTTTCCAAAATTCATTGGAATACCTTGAACTTCAATGTCACTTATTGTTCCATGTAAAGTCTCAAATTTTTTAATATTCTCATTCAACGCTTTCAACAATCTCTTTGCATGCTGTGGCGTTAAAACAATTCTAGATTTAACTTTCGCCTTGGGAACCCCCGGCAAAATTCTAACAAAGTCTATAACAAATTCTGCATTCGAATGTGTAATAATGGCTAAGTTACTATAAGTTCCTTCTGCAATCTCTTCTGATAATTCAATATTTAATTGATTGCCTTTTGGTTTATTTTCTTCTGCCATATCTAATTTATTAAAACTGCCGACCTTGAAAACAAAATCGGCAGTTTGTATTTATCCAATTAATTGATCTTCGGGCTCTTCAAAAGCTCTTTTTCTCATCATCATTCTCTCATACTCCTCTTTAGAACCAACAATTAACTTATCATATTCTCTTAAGCCAGTTCCTGCCGGAATTTTATGTCCAACAATAACATTCTCTTTAAGGCCTAATAAGTTATCTTGTTTAGCACCAATTGCAGCTCTATTTAACACTTTTGTTGTTTCTTGGAATGACGCTGCAGAAATCCAACTTTGAGTACCAAGAGAAGACTTCGTGATTCCCTGTAGCAAAGGACTTGAAGTTGCAGCAACAGCATCCCTATACGTCATCACTTTTCTATCATTACGCTTTAAGAAAGAATTCTCTTCTCTTATCTGTCTTAAAGTAACGATTTCACCTTCTACTAAATTCTGAGAATCTCCAGCATCTTCAATCACTTTCTTATCATAAATCCAGTCATTGTGCTCAATAAAGTCAAATTTATCTACCGCTGTTTTTTCAAGGAACTTAGTATCTCCAGCATCTTCAATAAATACTTTACTCATCATTTGACGTACGATAACTTCAATATGCTTGTCATTGATTTTTACTCCCTGTAAACGATAAACCTCTTGAATCTCATTTACCAAATATGCTTGTAACGCAAAAGGCCCTTTAATCATCAGAATATCTGCCGGAGTAACCGCACCATCAGAAAGTGGTGTTCCTGCTTTTACAAAATCACCTTCTTGGACTAAGATGTGGCGAGTCAATGGTACTAAGTACTTTTTAACTACTTCATCTTTTGAAGTAACAATTACTTCCCTATTACCTCTTTTAATTTTACCAAAGCTAATTACACCATCTATTGCAGATACTCTCGCAGGATTAGAAGGATTTCTCGCCTCAAAAAGCTCCGTAACTCTAGGAAGACCTCCAGTAATATCCTTCACTTTACCCATTACCCTAGGTATCTTTACTAAGATCTTACCAGGAATAATTTTTTCTTTATCCTCAATAACAATGTGTGCCCCAACAGGAATATTGTAATTTCTTAGATCTTCTCCTTTTTTGTTCACAATCTTAATTGAAGGTACCGTCTTCTTATCCTTAGACTCAATAGTAACCTTTTCTTTATGGCCTGTTTGTTCATCGGCCTCTTCTTTATAAGTAACCCCTTCAATAATGTTCTCAAATTCAGCCTTTCCTTCAAATTCCGAAATAATGACTGCATTAAAAGGATCCCATGAACAAATAAGATCTCCTTTACTAATCTTCTGTCCATCTTTAACCATCAATGTGGCACCATAAGGAATATTATTTGTTATAAACACCTTAGAAGATTCCGTATCAATGATTCGAATTTCACCCATTCGACCAATTACAATAGTACTAACCTCGCCATCTTCATTCTTATGCTTCACCGTTTTAATACTATCAAACTCAAGTATACCATCGAACTTAGCTACCATTTGGGATTCTGTTGCAACGTTACCTGCTACCCCACCAACGTGGAACGTACGCAATGTAAGCTGTGTACCTGGCTCCCCAATTGATTGTGCAGCTACAATTCCGACAGCATCACCCATTTGAGCAATTCTATTTGTTGCCAAATGTCTTCCATAACACTTAACACACACCCCTCTTCTTTGCTCACAAGTCAATACGGATCTTATTTCCACAGATTCAATAGCAGAATCTTCAATTCTCTGGGCAGCCTTTTCATCAATCAATTCTCCTTCTGCAATAATCAAATCGCCTGAAATTGGATCGTGAACATCATAGAGTGTAGTTCTACCTAAAATTCTGTCATATAGAGGTTCAACAACATCTTCATTGTCTTTCAATGCAGAAGTAGTAATTCCTCTTAATGTACCACAATCCTCATTTGTAATAACAACATCTTGAGCAACATCAACCAATCTTCTTGTAAGGTAACCTGCATCTGCAGTTTTAAGAGCTGTATCTGCCAAACCTTTTCTCGCACCATGTGTTGAAATGAAATACTCTAAGATTGACAATCCGTCCTTAAAGTTGGATAAAATTGGATTTTCAATGATCTCACCACCGCCACCGGCACCAGATTTTCTTGGTTTAGCCATCAGACCTCTAATACCAGCCAACTGCTTAATTTGTTGCTTTGAGCCCCTTGCTCCAGAATCTAACATCATATAAACAGAATTAAATCCATCTTGATCATTAGATATTTCTGTCATTAACGCATCTGTAACTCTATTATCTGCTCGTGTCCAAATATCAACTATTTGGTTATAACGCTCATTATTGGTAATTAATCCCATATTATAGCTATCCCATACAGCATCCACTTCATCACCAGCATTATTCAGAAGATCCATTTTAATATCAGGAATTACCAAATCATCGATACCAAAAGAAAGTCCACCTTTGAATGCCCATTTAAAACCTAGACCTTTAATATCGTCAAGGAATTGAACTGTTCGAGGTACATCTGTTGTTTCAATTACTTTTGCAATTACTTTTTTAAGCGCTCCTTTAGTAAGCAAAACATCTACAAATCCAGTTTCTTCTGGAACTAACTCATTAAAAATAATTCTACCTACAGATGTTTCAACAATCTTATTCTTTAACTCACCATCCTCTAAAACAGAAGCCTTCACCTTTACTTTAGCGTGCAGGTCTGCTTTTCCTTCATTATATGCAATAATTGCTTCTTCTGAAGAATAGAAAACCGCATTTTCTCCCTTAACAGGATTTTCTTTTGAACTTGTTTTTTGCTTTGAAATGTAGTACAAACCAAGTACCATATCCTGAGAAGGTGTAGTTACCGGTGTTCCATTTTGCGGATTCAAAATATTATGCGACGACAACATTAAAACCTGTGCCTCCAAAATTGCTGCATTACCTAGTGGAACATGCACTGCCATTTGGTCTCCATCAAAATCCGCATTAAATGCAGTACATACTAATGGGTGTAACTGAATTGCTTTTCCTTCTACTAATTTAGGTTGGAAAGCCTGGATACTTAATCTATGCAAAGTTGGGGCTCTGTTTAACATCACAGGATGACCTTTCATTACATTCTCAAGTATTTCCCAAATAACGGCCTCCTTCTTATCAACCAATTTTTTAGCAGACTTAACTGTTTTTACTATTCCTCGCTCAATTAACTTTCTAATGATAAACGGCTTAAAAAGTTCTGCTGCCATATCTTTAGGAAGACCACACTCGTGTAGCTTAAGATAAGGACCTACTACAATTACTGAACGTCCAGAATAATCAACCCTTTTCCCTAACAAGTTTTGTCTAAAACGGCCTTGTTTACCCTTTAAAACATCACTAAGTGATTTTAAAGCTCTTCCACCTTCTGCCTTCACGGCATTTGATTTTCTAGAGTTATCAAAAAGAGAGTCTACTGCTTCTTGAAGCATACGTTTCTCATTTCTTAAAATAACTTCTGGAGCCTTAATCTCAATTAATCGCTTCAAACGATTATTTCTTATAATTACTCTTCTATAAAGATCATTTAAATCCGAGCTCGCAAAACGCCCACCATCTAAAGGAACAAGTGGCCTTAATTCTGGCGGAATTACCGGAAGGTATTCTACCACCATCCATTCTGGCCTATTCTCTTTTCTAAGATTACCATCTCTAAATGCCTCTACAACACTTAGTCTCTTTAGTGCTTCTGACTTTCTTTGCTTTGATGTTTCAGTTGCTGCCTTATTTCGTAAAAAGCCAGCTAATTTGTTCAAATCAATTCTCGCTAATAACTCACGAACAGCATCTCCTCCCATTTTAGCTATAAACTTATTGGGATCATCATCTTCAAGTAACTGATTTTCTTTTGGCAAAGTTTCTAGAATATCTAAATATTCTTCTTCTGTCAAAAGGTCTAGATATTGAATACTTCTTTCTTCACCATTTAAGATAACACCATTCTCTGCAATTCCAGCTTGAATAACCGCATACCTTTCATAATAAACGATAGATTCCATTTTCTTAGAAGAAACTCCTAAAAGGTATCCAATTTTATTAGGCAGTGATTTAAAGTACCATATATGAACAACGGGAACAACTAATTTTATGTGTCCCATTCTCTCTCGACGTACTTTTTTCTCTGTTACTTCTACCCCACATCTATCACATACAATTCCTTTATAACGAATTCTTTTGTACTTACCACAATAACACTCATAATCCTTTGTAGGTCCAAAAATTCTTTCACAGAAAAGACCTTCCATTTCCGGCTTATAAGTTCTGTAGTTGATTGTTTCAGGTTTCTTAACCTCACCATATGAACGCTCCAGAATTTGATCAGGAGAAGACAATCTTATAGTTATTGTATCGAAACCGCTTTTAATTTTATTATCCTTTTTAAAAGGCATATTATACTATTTAGTAGTTATAAATATTATTCAAAATCAAGATCTAATGCTAACCCTCTTAATTCATGTAGCAATACATTGAAAGATTCAGGAATCCCTGGGGTTGGCATATTATCGCCCTTCACAATGGCTTCATAAGTTTTAGCTCTTCCGTAAATATCATCTGATTTAACGGTAAGCATTTCTCGAAGCACATTTGAAGCACCATAAGCTTCTAGTGCCCAAACTTCCATCTCTCCAAGTCTTTGACCACCAAACTGTGCTTTACCACCCAACGGTTGTTGAGTTATCAAAGAATATGGCCCAATAGAACGCGCATGCATTTTATCATCAACCATGTGAGATAGTTTTAGCATGTAGATAACCCCAACGGTTGCTTTTTGATGAAAACGCTCTCCTGTTTCACCGTCATATAAATAAGTATGTCCTAACCTTGGAAGATCGGCCTTTTCAATATATGATTCAATTTCTTCTACTGTTGCTCCATCAAAAATTGGTGTTGCAAATTTCACTCCTAATTCTAATCCAGCCCAACCTAATACTGATTCATAAATTTGACCAATATTCATACGAGACGGAACCCCAAGTGGGTTAAGTACGATATCGACAGGTGTGCCATCTTCTAGAAAAGGCATATCCTCTTCACGTACAATTTTAGCAACGATCCCTTTGTTTCCATGTCGTCCTGCCAATTTATCACCAACTTTCAGTTTTCTTTTCTTAGCAACATAAACTTTTGCCAATTTGAGTACCCCTGATGGCAACTCATCTCCAATGGTAATATTAAACTTCTCTCTTTTATATCTACCTAACTCTTCGTTGGTTCTGATGTTATAGTTGTGTAACAACCTTTTAATAAGGTCATTCAACTCATCATTCTTCGTCCAGTTAAGTGGGTTCATTTCCAAGAAATTCAACCCTTTCAATACCTTTTCTGTGATTTTGGTATTTTTAGATATAATCTCTTCCCCATATAGATTATTGATCCCCTGAGATTTCTCACCAGCAGTAAGAGAAACTAATTTTTGAAGCATTAGTTTATTGATCTCATCTAATTTTCTTAAATGGTCTTTTTCTAAGCGTTCCAATAATACCTTTTCTCTCTCTTTACTTGCCTTACTCTTTCTGGTTTTCTTGAATAATTGTGTTTTAATGACCACTCCTTTAGTTGAAGGAGGAGCCTTTAATGATGCATCTTTAACATCTCCAGCTTTATCTCCAAAAATCGCTCTTAACAATTTCTCTTCTGGAGTAGGGTCAGACTCTCCTTTTGGAGTAATCTTACCAATAATGATATCCCCTTCTTTAATAGTAGCTCCAACTCTAATAATTCCGTTTTCATCCAGATTTTTAGTGGCCTCTTCACTTACATTTGGAATGTCATTAGTTAATTCCTCTTCCCCTAATTTTGTATCTCTTACCTGCAAATCATATTCAGAAATATGAATTGAAGTAAATTGATCTTCTCTAACTACTCTTTCAGAAATAACAATCGCATCCTCAAAGTTATACCCTTTCCAAGGCATAAATGCCACTTTAAGATTTCTACCAATTCCTAATTCTCCTTTTTGAGTTGCAAATCCTTCGCATAGAATTTGTCCTTCGGTAACTTTATCGCCTTTTCTAACTATTGGCCTTAAGTTAATACAAGAGCCTTGATTTGTTCTTTTGAACTTCGTAAGCTTATACTTTTTAACATCGTCTTCAAAGCTTACTAGCACATCATTTTCATTACGATTGTAACGCACCCAGATTTCTTCAGCATCAACATATTCGACAATACCTTTTCCTTCTGCATTAATTAACACTCTAGAATCTCTTGCTACCTTTGCCTCAAGTCCAGTACCAACGATCGGAGACTCGGGCTTTAATAAAGGCACTGCCTGACGTTGCATGTTTGACCCCATCAATGCACGGTTGGCATCATCATTCTCTAAGAAAGGGATCAAAGAAGCTGAAACTCCAACAATTTGATTTGATGCTACATCCATATATTTTATAGGTGTTTCATCATCTTTATCGCTAGGATCTTTCAGAGGAAAATCCCCATGCATACGGCATTTAACCTTATTATTAATAAAATCTCCCTTATCCGTTACAGGCTCATTAGATTGAGCTATTACCTGCTCATCCTCTTCTTCTGCCGATAAGTAAACCGCTGAATCATTTAATTTAACCTTACCATCAACTACCCTTTTATAAGGTGTCTCAATAAAGCCCATCTTATTGATCTTTGCATGAACGCAAAGCGTTGTAATCAATCCAATATTTGGTCCTTCCGGAGTTTCAATGGTACAAAGTCTTCCATAATGAGAATAATGCACATCACGTACCTCGAAACCCGCTCTTTCTCTCGATAACCCTCCAGGCCCTAATGCAGAAATTCTCCGTTTATGTGTAATTTCTGATAACGGATTTGTCTGATCTAAAAATTGAGACAATTGACTTGTTCCAAAAAAGGAGTTAATGACGGAAGACAACGTTCTTGCATTAATTAAATCAACTGGTGTAAAAACTTCATTATCTCTAACATTCATTCTTTCTCGAATTGTTCGAGCCATTCTAGCCAAACCAACCCCAAACTGCGCATACAATTGTTCTCCAACAGTTCTTACTCTTCTATTACTTAAATGATCAATATCGTCAATCTCCGCTTTCTGATTAACCAACATGATTAGATACTTAACGATTGAAACAATATCATCTTTCGACAAGACTCTTGCATCAACATCTTCTTTAACGTTAAGCTTCTTATTTATCTTATACCGACCAACTTCCCCTAGATCGTAACGCTTATCTGAAAAGAATAATTTATCTATAATTCCTCTTGCAGTTTCTTCATCAGGAGGATCAGACCCTCTTAATTGTCTATAGATGTGTTGTAATGCCTCAATTTCAGAATTTGAAGTATCTTTTTGAAGCGTGTTATAAACAATTGAGTAATCTTCTTCTAAATTTTCTTTTTGCAATAAAATTGTTTTGACATCACTATCCAAAATCAATTCAAAATGCTCTTCATCCAGAAAAGTATCCCTCTCAAGAATCACCTCATTTCTTTCAATAGAAACTACCTCTCCAGTATCTTCATCTACAAAATCTTCCATCCAAGTCCTTAGCACTCTTGCCGCTAACTTTCTACCTACACTACTTTTTAAGCTTTTCTTAGTTACTTTAACCTCGTCGGCAAGACCAAAAAGATTGAGTATATCTCTATCATTATCATATCCGATAGATCGAAGCAATGTAGTAACGGGAAATTTCTTTTTCCTATCAATATATGCATACATCACATTGTTAATGTCTGTTGCAAACTCCATCCAAGCGCCTTTAAAAGGAATAATTCTAGCAGAAAACAACTTGGTTCCGTTTGGATGATAGCTTTGTCCGAAAAATACTCCCGGAGATCTATGCAATTGAGAAACGATTACCCTTTCAGCACCATTAACAATAAATGTTCCCTTAGGTGTCATATAAGGAATGTTACCTAAAAATACATCTTGTACTATTGTTTGAAAATCAATATGCTCTTCATCGTTACATGAAAGTCGCAGTTTAGCTTTCAAGGGTACACTATACGTCAATCCTCTTTCTACACACTCTTCCATTGTATATCTAGGCGGATCGACAAAATAATCTAGAAACTCTAGTAAGAAAATGTTTCTTGCATCTGTAATAGGGAAATTTTCAGAAAACACTTTAAAAAGACCTTCCTGAATTCTATTATCTGGTGTTGTTTCCAACTGAAAAAAGTCTTGAAAGGATCCTACTTGTATATCAAGTAAATTTGGATACTCAAATCTTTTTTTGATTTTTCCGAAATTAATACGTTCGATAGTCCCGTTATTAGCTTGTGCCATATAAAGATTTGGTTTTGTCTATAATAGAAAAAATACTTATTGTTTTAAATAAGTATAAGTCTTGTGTATGGCATTACCACACACAAGACTATAAATTATCAAAGAAGCGCTGAGTCAGAATTATTTTAATTCTACTTCTGCACCTGCTTCTTCTAATTGTGCTTTAATTGACTCTGCATCCTCTTTAGAAACAGCTTCTTTCACTGCTTTTGGAGCGTCATCAACAATAGCTTTGGCTTCTTTAAGCCCAAGACCTGTAATTTGTTTTACCACTTTTACAACGCCTAGTTTAGAACCTCCTGGGCTCTTAAGTATTACATCAAATTCTGTTTGCTCAGCACCTCCGGCGTCTCCGCCATCACCACCTGCAGGACCAGCAGCAACTGCAACTGCAGCAGCAGCAGGCTCAATGCCATACTCTTCTTTTAAATAATCGGCCAACTCGCTTACTTCTTTTACTGTAAGTCCAACCAATTGATCTCCTAATGCTTTAACATCTGCCATTTTGACTTCCTTTAGATTTAAAAATTAATTATATAAAATATGAGTGCGTAAACTTTAGTTTGTAATTTATTGTGCTCTTTCTTCTAATGCTTTCACCAAACCTGATAATGTTTGTCCACCAGATTGAAGGCTTGACAAAACATTCTTTACAGGAGACTGCAACAATCCGATGATTTCTCCAATCAACTCCTCTTTCGACTTTAATTTTGAAAGTTCATTTAATGAATCGTCACCAATATATACCGAAGAATCGATCCAAGCTCCTTTCAAAATTGGTTTTTCAGAAGATTCACGGAACTCCTTTATTACTTTACCTGGCATATTAGCTGTTTGAGTAAACATTAATGCCGTAGGACCTTTTAGAAGGTCATAAAGATTTTCATAATCTGCTTCCCCTGCATCCATCGCTTTCTTAATCAAGGTGTTTTTAGCTACCTTGAACCCAACTCCTTTTTCAAAACACTTGCGACGTAAATTATTTACCTCTGCAACTGTCAATCCTGAAGAATCTGTTATATAGAAAAACCCATTTGCATTGAATTGCTCTGTTAGTTGTTCTATTACTTCTGCCTTTTCTTGCTTCGTCATTTTTACTATTCTTTAATGTATCGTTTAAAGATTTGCGACACTTTTGTTATCAATTTGAATTGAAGGACTCATCGTTGTCACCATGTAAACACTTTTCACATAAGTACCTTTAGCTCCAGAAGGCTTTAGCCTGACCAAAGTGGACAATAATTCTTTGGCATTTTCAAAGATCTGTTCTCCAGAGAAAGATACTCTACCAATAGAAGCGTGAATTATTCCAAATTTATCTAATCTAAATGCTATTTTACCTTTTTTAACATCTTTAACCGCAGAGGCTACGTCTGTTGTAACTGTTCCAGATTTAGGGTTAGGCATTAAGTTTCTTGGACCTAGCACTCTACCTAGACGGCCAATTTTAGGCATTACATCTGGAGTAGCAATTACTACATCGACATCTGCCCAACCTTTAGAAATTTTTTCCACATACTCATCTAAACCAACAAAATCAGCTCCTGCTTCTTTTGCATCCGCCTCTTTATCTGCATTACACATCACTAAGACTGTTTTAGATTTTCCAGTTCCATGCGGCAAACTTACTGTTCCTCTAATTGCCTGATCTGGTTTACGAGGATCTACACCTAATCTAATATGAAGATCTACTGATGCATCAAATTTTGTAGTATTAAGCTCCTTAATCAATTTTGAAGCTTCTTCTATAGAATATAATTTATCCTTATCTACTTTATCATTAACCGCCTTTCTTTTCTTAGCTATCTTCACTTTTCTTTTCTTTTAATTTTATAAATTTTGCTTCTAAGCCTCAACCGAAGCTCCCCAAGGAGCCTCTCCTTTTACCACAAGGCCCATGCTTCTTGCAGTTCCAGCAACCATTCGCATTGCAGATTCTATTGTAAAGGCATTTAAATCTGGCATTTTAATTTCAGCAATAGCCTTAACTTGCTCCCAAGTAACAGCACCCACTTTATTTCTATTTGGTTCAGGAGATCCTTTTTTCAATTTAGCAGACTCCATCAACAACACGGCTGCCGGTGGTGTTTTAATAATAAAAGTAAATGACTTATCCTTAAAGACACTTATCTCTACCGGTAATACTTTACCAGGTTGATCTTGAGTTCGAGCATTAAACTGCTTGCAAAACTCCATAATATTAACCCCTTTCGCACCTAATGCAGGTCCTACTGGTGGTGCCGGATTTGCTTGTCCTCCTCTAATCTGTAGCTTTATAAAACTATCAACTTCTTTAGCCATAATCTTTAATTATATTTTTTCTACCTGTATATAATTCAACTCTACAGGCGTTTTTCTTCCAAATATTTTTACAACTACTTTCAACTTCTTTTTATCCTCGTCAACTTCTTCAATTGTTCCATTAAAATCATTGAATGGACCATCTGTAATTTTAACTGTCTCTCCCACTAGGAACGGTTCGCTTACAGAACCGCCAACCTCTTCCATTTCATCCACTTTTCCTAAAATTCTATTTACTTCAGATTTTCTAAGTGGCGTAGGATTGTTTTTACCTAAGAAATGAATCACATTGGTAGTACTGCTTATTGCTTGCACAACATCACCACTTAACCTATTTCCTTTCCCTTCAATTAATATATAACCTGGAAAAAAGTTTCTCTCTTGAATAACTTTTTTACCTGCCTTTAATTTGTATACCTTTTCGGTAGGCACTAAAATTTGAGTAACTATATCAGTCCATCCAGAGCGCTCCATCTCCATATCGAGATATTCTTTTATTTTGCGTTCTTTCCCACTAATTACTCTAAGTACGTACCAATTTTTATCTTCAGACATTAATCTTTTCTTTTAACCTGCCAATTTGTAGAGTACATCACTTAATAAGGAATTAGATGCCCAATCCATCACAGCAATTGTCAATGCTATAATCATTGAAGCAATCATAACAACTACCGCACTACTTTGTAGATCTTTCCATGCTGGCCAACTTACCTTATTAGCCAATTCGTTATATGATTCTTTGCAATATGCTATTATTCTATTCATAATTCCTTTTACTTGCACGGGTGGAGAGACTCGAACTCCCGACACCCGGTTTTGGAGACCGGTGCTCTACCAACTGAGCTACACCCGTAAAGAGACAGAATGGATGGCCAAAAAATTGACCACCCATATCTCCCTTATTACTAATTAAGATAACTTACTTTACAATTTCTGTTACCTGCCCAGCTCCAACGGTTCTTCCACCTTCTCTAATTGCAAATCGCAATCCTTTCTCCAACGCTACTGGGTAAATCAATTTAACAGTCATTGTCACATTATCACCAGGCATAACCATTTCTACGCCATCAGGTAACACTACCTCTCCTGTAACATCTGTTGTTCTTAAATAAAACTGAGGACGATATTTATTAAAGAAAGGTGTATGTCTTCCTCCTTCATCTTTACTCAAAACATATACTTCGCATTTAAACTCAGTATGTGGAGTAATAGAACCAGGTTTGCAAATAACCATCCCTCTTTTAATATCTGTTTTCTCAATACCTCTTAATAAGATACCAACATTATCACCAGCTTCACCAGTATCTAATATTTTTCTAAACATTTCTACTCCTGTACAAGTAGAGTTCATAGATTTTTCTTGAAGACCAACAATTTCTACTGCATCACCAGTATTAACAACACCTCTTTCGATTCTACCAGTAGCCACTGTTCCACGACCAGTAATTGAGAATACATCTTCAACAGGCAACAAAAATGGCTGATCAACCGGTCTTGGCGGCACTGGAATAAAATCATCCACAGCAGCCATCAATTCTTTAATTTTTGCAACTGCATCAGCATCATCATTTAATGCATTTAATGCAGAACCTGCAATAATTGGAATATTATCACCATCAAACTCGTAGAAGCTCAATAATTCTCTCACCTCCATTTCTACTAACTCCAATAACTCAGGATCATCCACTAAGTCAACTTTATTTAAGAACACTACTATTTGAGGAACCCCTACCTGTCTTGCCAATAGGATATGCTCTCTTGTTTGAGGCATTGGACCATCAGTAGCAGCACAAACCAAAATAGCACCATCCATTTGAGCAGCACCTGTTACCATGTTTTTCACGTAATCGGCGTGACCAGGACAATCAACGTGTGCATAGTGTCTGTTATCTGTTTGATATTCTACGTGCGCTGTATTAATCGTAATCCCTCTTTCTCTCTCTTCCGGAGCAGCATCAATAGAATCATAATCTTTCTTTTCTGCCAATCCTGATTGCGACAATACATAAGTAATTGCAGCAGTTAATGTAGTTTTTCCGTGGTCTACGTGACCAATTGTACCGATGTTTACGTGCGGCTTATCTTTAATAAACTTTTCTTTAGCCATAACAAAGTGTTTTACAAAATTTAATTAATTATCAATTTACAAATACAAAAACAATCAATCAGTGCTCTTCTTTAAAGAGCCAATGATAGGAATTGAACCTACGACCCCTTCCTTACCATGGAAGTGCTCTACCCCTGAGCTACATTGGCTTAACAAAGTAGGCCAAGCAACATTTCTTCGGATAGAGCGGGAGACGAGACTCGAACCCGCGACCCTCAGCTTGGAAGGCTGATGCTCTACCAACTGAGCTACTCCCGCTTAAAGCAAATGTGCCTAATTGCTTACAAAAGGCAATCACCTATATAATAGTCCACATTTGTCTTCTTTCAAATGTGGGGGTGATAGGAATCGAACCTATTCAGCTAGAAGCACCAGATTTACAGTCTGGCCCGGCTCTCCAACTCCGGCGCACCCCCTCCGAAGAATGAGCCAATGGAGGGACTCGAACCCCCGACCGGCTGATTACAAATCAGCTGCTCTAGCCAGCTGAGCTACATTGGCACATAAAACACTGATTTACAAGAACTTCAATCCAAAGAAACTTTGAGCCTCTTCGAAAAGGCTTGCAAATGTACAAGATTATACGAAAACGTAAAAGAAATTAAAGGTTAATTTTTGGTTTTCTGTTTGTGTCTTTTGAGTTGTCTTCTTATTGAGTCAACTGCAAGATCAACTGATTCTTCAAAGACTTTTGTCGATTCTTTAGCAACTAGGACCGCCCCTGGCACTTTTGTTTTTACGACTGCAATTTTATTTTTCAATTTTGTGCCATTTTGCTCAAGGCTCAGCACAATATCTGAATCTATGATTTTATCATGATAGGTATGCAGCTTATTTACTTTTTTTTCAATGAAACTTTTGAGTTTCTGATCTGCGTCAAAATGCAATGATTGGATTGAAATATTCATGCTCACTAATTTACTAAAGCTAGATATCTAGCTTTATGGTTAACAATAAAAATTAAGTGTAAATATTTATCACATAGTTAAATTTTTAGCTTTTAGGGTGTGCTTGTTTATAAACTTTTTTCAACTCTTCAATAGTATTATGTGTATATACTTGAGTAGAGGCTAAACTTGCATGGCCCAATAATTCTTTTATATCATTCAAACTTGCTCCATTATTTGATAAATGTGTTGCAAATGTATGCCTCAATATGTGAGGACTTTTCTTTTCTATAGTAGTAACATTAGATAAGTATCTCTTTACTCTGTTATAAACGAATTTTGGATACATTTGATTCCCAGAATTTGTTAATAAAACATAAGAAGAAATATTTCCAAACTCACTGATTGTTTTCTGTTTAAATTCAGACAACACTTCTTTGAGGTGATTACCTAACGGCAATATCCTTTCCTTGTTCCCCTTTCCCAAAATTTTAATAATACCAAGCGACTCATCTACCTTGTTCCAAGTTAAATCAATTAGCTCCTGCCGCCGCATTCCGGTACCATATAAAAGCTCCAGCATTACTCTATCCCTTTGTCCGTCAAAATCATCAGAAAAGATATTTAGCGTTGAATTAAACAAAGTTTCAATACTTTTCTTATCTGCAAATTGAGGAAGCCTTTCTTCAATTTTTGGAGTAGCAATATCCGTTGCAGGATTTGAATTCACAATACCTTTCTTTTGAAGAAATTTAAAATAGGTTCTTAGGGAAGAAATTTTTCTTCTCAAACTTGTTTTACTCATTTCAGTCTCTGCCATTGACGCTATCCAAGAGCGCACAAAAACTGGCTTTGTAGACTTTAAGTGGTGTACTTCAAAATTATTTTTTAGAAAATTTTTAAACTGATCGATATCTCTTAAATAAGCTCTAACAGTATTCTTGGAGTATCTTTTTTCGTATGAAAGGTAGTCTCTAAACTGATCAACACCCATAAATCTCTAACTTCTTTCTTAATCTTAACTTAAGATAAACAGTTAGTTTTGAAAGTGCAAGAAATATAAGTAGAAAATTCAATGGCAAATGCTAAATACTAAATTTGGCATACTCTATTTTAAAAGATCTCTAGCGATAACAATTTTTTGAATTTCCGAGGTGCCTTCTCCTATAGTACATAGTTTTGAATCTCTATAAAAGCGCTCTGCCGGGAACTCTTTGATATATCCATAACCGCCTAAAATTTGAACGGCTTCATTAGCACATCGCACAGCTACCTCAGACGAATAGTATTTTGCAATTGCTCCTTCGCGATTTACTTTTTCACCGTTATTAATTTTTGAAGCTGCCTTAAAGGTTAATAATTTAGCCGCTTCAATTTCAGTGGCCATGTCTGCCAACTTAAAAGAAATTCCTTGAAAAGTAGAAATTGGTTTACCAAACTGCTCTCTTTCTTTAGAATATTGCAAGGCACATTCATAAGCACCTTCTGCAATACCTATACTTAAAGATGCTATTGAGATTCTTCCTCCATCTAAAATTTTCATAGCTTGAATAAAACCTTCTCCTTCATTTCCCAACATGTTTTCTTCAGGGATTCTGCAATCTTCAAAAATCAATTCCGCTGTTTCAGAGCAGCGCATCCCCAACTTATTTTCCTTTTTCCCTCCCCTAAAACCGGGCGTTCCTCTTTCCACCACAAAAGCGGTCATGCCTCGACTATCTAAAAGTTCTCCAGTTCTAACAATAACTACTGTCACATCACTGCTAATACCATGGGTAATAAAGTTTTTTGTTCCATTTATAACCCATTCATTCCCTTCTTTTTTTGCCACGCATTGCATTCGCCCTGCATCTGAGCCAGTTCCAGGCTCTGTCAATCCCCATGACCCAATCCATTGACCTGAAGCCAATTTGGGAAGATATTTTTGTTTAATTTGCTCGGAGGCAAACTTATAAATGTGGTTGGTACAAAGAGAGTTATGAGCAGCCACAGAAAGACAAAGCCCCCCATCAAATTTGCCTAACTCGATTAAAGCCGTAACATATTCATCATAGGACAGACCACTTCCTCCATATTCTTCTGGAATTACTATTCCCATTAAACCTAATGCTCCAAGCTTTTGCAAAGTCTCTTTTGGAAAATACTGCTCTTCATCCCACTGAACTGCGTTAGGTCTTATAAACTTTTCACCAAAATCTCGCACCGTAGCGGCGATCATTTCTTGATTCTCTGAAAGTCCAAAATCCATGTAATTATTATTAGTTTGTTTTAACATAAGGCTGAATTTTGACAAACAAATCATTGTTCATCAAATACAGCTTTTTAAGCTCCTCTACACTAGCAAACAAATGCACTTTTGATCTAAAATTTATAATTTGCCTTGCTAAGTTGCCGCTAATATAAGGGTGTTGTTCTAACTCCTCAAAGTTTGCTTCATTAATATTGATCTTTCTCAATTCGATAACATCAACTTTCAAATATGGTTCTAAGGTTTTAAACAAACTATCTTCAATACCATAAATATCATTTATCTGCTGAACACTATAAAACCCACCCAGCTTATCTCTGAACTTTATAATCCTTTTACTATATACTTCTCCTATTCCTTTAAGACTTTTAAATTCTGCCGAAGAAGCTTTATTGATATCTAAAATAAGAGGCTTAACCACTTTAATTACTTCCTTTTGAATATTTGGCTTGTGAAATTCTTTTTTTAAATCAGCAATTTTTTCAGCTTCTCTCTTTTCAGCATTTTCTGGAGTTTTAACTTGTTCGGCTTCTTCCACATCAATGACCTGCTTGATTTTATCCAATTTTCTTTCCTTCCATAAATTAGGTATTATTGCATTTGCAAGCACAAGAAGTATTGCTATTAACAGTAGCGCAATTGTCCCCCAACGTTCTTTTTTAGAGAGATCGAAAAAAGAATTCAGAAAATCTTTCATCAGAAAATTGAATTATAAGGTGTTTTTAAATAGTAATTAACTTGACTTTAAAGCATTTAGATACTTTTTTAACTCTTCACCTACCTTCGGAGCTAAAATGACAAGACCTATCATATTGGGCACCATCATTGCAAAAATCATTGCATCAGAAAAATCTAACACATTACCCATTTTGGAAGCGGCACCTATTACAACAAAAAAGCAGAACATTATTTTATACAATACAACTGTTGATTGGCTTCTTCCAAATAAATAAGTCCATGATTGCAATCCGTAATAAGACCAAGATATCATTGTTGAAAAGGCAAACAACACTACCGCTATCGTCAATACAATAGAAAAGTTTGGAATTGCATTATCAAATACATAATTGGTAAGCCCTACTCCTTCCAACATTGTTTCTGTTCCTTCCAGCATTACTTTCCCACTGGATCTCCTAAAATAAACGCTCCTTTCAAATGTGTAATGACAATCACTAAGGCTGTCATAGTACAAATTACTACTGTATCAATGAAAGGTTCTAGCAATGCTACTACACCCTCACTAGCGGGATGATTTGTTTTAACTGCTGAATGTGCTATTGCTGCAGATCCAATGCCCGCCTCATTAGAAAATGCCGCTCTTTTAAATCCTTGAACTAATACGCCTATAGCACCCCCTGCAATTGCCTTAGGAGCAAAAGCTTCAAAAAAGATGGTTTTAAAAGCCAATGGAATTAATTCAAGATTTAAACCTAAAATTATCAATGCTGCTCCTACATATACAGCGGCCATAAAAGGAACTACTTTTTCTGTCACCACCGCGATTCTTTTAATTCCTCCAATGATTACCAGCCCAACAAGTATAGCCATCACCAGACCAAATACAAACCCACCATATGAAGCATCTACTCCAATCCGGCCCAAAAAGATGCTTGCTGCCTGATTAGATTGAAAACATATTACCCCCACCAAAAAGAACCGCCAATACACATCACTGCAAATACCACTGAACACACCTTTTCCTAAACTCCTAAGCCCTTTTCTTTGAGCCCTTTACTTAAATAATACATTGGGCCGCCATACACTGTGCCATCCTCTCCAATTTCCCTATACTTTACCCCTAAAGTACACTCCACAAATTTTGGAAGCCATCCCTAAAAGACCTGCTAAAATCATCCAAAACGTAGCCCCCGCACCACCAATTACAACTGCCACCGCAACCCCTGCAATGTTTCCTAATCCAACTGTCGCGGATAAGGCAGCGGTCAATGCCTGAAAATGACTTACTTCACCTTCGCTCTTCCCCTCAATACGTATGGTATCCGGATTGTCTCCATCTGAAATATTTGCTTGACTTGTAGGCAACTCTTTTACAGATTCGTATTTACCCCTTATTGTATTAACCGCTATTCCTAACAACCTAACACCAGGAAATTTAAAGTAAAAAGTAAAATACAATGCTCCTAAAATAAGCGGTATTAAAACCCAAAAAACCTTAACCTCTTCTGTAATCGGAATTTGATAAAAAATAAATTTGACAAACCAGCCAGTAGCTTGTCCAAACAATTCATCAATTCTTGCATCCAAACCCTTAGCTTCTTGCGCAAATGTGAATACTGGACATATAAAAAGAAAAAATAGTATTCTTATTTTTTTCATACTTATTAAGTTGAGCTGCTCAAAAATAAGAAAATGTTTGTTCTAACTAATCGGGCTTTTTAATCTACTGGAAACAAAACACTTATGCCAATACCGTTAGTCCATCAAAAGCTAATATCTACATTTTCAGGCAGTTCTTTGGAAACTTGCTTATGTTTTCCCATTAAATGACTTATATGCGTTAAAAATCCTTGTCGAGGATTGATTTTTTCAATGATCTCCAATGATTGGTTCAACGTAAAATGTGAATAATGACTTTTTCTTCTGAGTGCCGTTAAAACTAAATATTCAGAGCCTTTAATTAAATTATAAGACTCAGGGGAAATATAATTTGCATCTGTGATATAAGTGAAGTTATCAAAGCGAAACCCTAAAACAGGCAGCTCCCCATGTATAACGGGAATTGGGACCACTTCAATATCTCCAACCGTAAATGGCTGGTCTGTAATTTTTACCATATCTATTAGTGGGATCCCTGGATAATCGTTGGTAAAAACATATGGATATTCTCTCTTTAATGCCTCTTCAACTCGATCATCAGCATACACAGGAAATTCGTTTTTTATTTAAATAATTATACGGTCGAACATCATCAAGGCCGGCAATATGATCTTTATGTGCGTGTGTAAAAATAACGGCATCAATATCTTTTACTTTCTCACGAAGCATTTGATTTCGAAAATCAGGACCCGTATCTACTATCAAAGTAGTGGTTTCGCTTTGTACCATTAAAGAAGTTCGTGTTCGCTTGTCTTTATCATCTTCTGATCTACAAACTTCACAATCACATGCAAGCACAGGTACACCAGTGGAAGTTCCTGTACCAAGAAATGTTATTTTTTTAGGCATTCGTCTTTACAAGTAACTGTTTATGCTCATCTCCAAAACTATAAATCCAATTGCTGTTGCCTGATGGCTTGGTGAAACGCTCGCATTTTATCATCCAAGGCATCTTCTTCAATTTTAACTTGTGAGAGAATTTCAATTAAACAATTAATTCTGGATTCGGTATCATAAAATTTATTAATCACAATAACCTGCTTATCTTCTAAAATGCAATACCCTGAGTTAAAACTACCTCGCTCATATCTTATAACATAGGCAGATTGCTTGAAAATCTCTTCTATCTTTTTGAGTGTTGTTGTAGTGTACTTAAATGCCATAATTCAATATCAAATATAGTAATCTGTAATTCATGTATTGCAAACAGTAAAAAAATTTATGGTTCGTAACCAACTATTATTTATATTTTACGACTTATTATCAAACAGTCACAAGAATAATGGGAGAGCAAGCCCCTAAAAGAAAGTATTTTGTTGATTTAGATGTTATAAGATTTTGGGGTTGTTTGGCCGTTGTAATAGCGCATGTAAACACCTTAAAACTAGAATACGGCTTTTCTAGATACACCAATTTTGACAAGGTAGGGCTCTTATTTGTAGTAATGTTCTTTGGATTAAGTGGTTTTCTTATAACGTATATGCTACTTAAGGAAAGAGATCGAACAACTACTGTCAATTTTAAGAATTATTATGCAAGGCGAATTCTAAGAATATGGCCTCTGTACTATTTAATAGTTTTTGTAAGTATTTTAATTCTATCGAAAGTAGATTTCATGCAAATTCCCAAATCTCTAGAACATATACAAGAAATTGGTTTGTATGATTATATATGCTTCATCCTTATACTTCCACACTTTGCAGATGCCTTTGTACCTTATGCAATGCAAGCATGGTCTATTGGTGTTGAAGAACAGTTTTATCTTTTACAGCCTTTTGTTCTAAAGTATATAAAAAGCTACAAAAAACTATTTGCATTCTTTTTATGTATGACGATTGCTCCTGAAGTAGTTGTATTACCACTTATAAAACTAGGGATACTAAGCAAAGACCCTGAGGTTGACAGTGTTGTATGGACGGTTAGAATATATAAAACGCTACAATATTCTGCTACAATTAGTTTAGGTTGCGCCACCGCTGTAGGTTATCTTCATTTTGAAAAATTCAGGAAATTTGTTTTTGATAAAAGGGTACAAATTATCAACTACCTAATTCTGGGGCCCCTGCTACTGCTTTCTTGGAAAAAACCTAATATGATGCCAGATATTAGAATATATAGTGTGTTATGGTCGATCATGATAGTAAATATGGCATTTAACAAAGCGTCTATTCTAAGAATGACTAACCCTATCTTAGCGAAAATAGGTAAGTTAGCTTATGGGATATATATGTATCACATTATTGCCATTGGTATTGTTATAAATATAATGATTAAGGTTTTTGGCATGAAGGCAGAAGGATTAGTCAACGATATTATTTTAACTGTATTTTCCTTAATAATAACGTATCTACTTGCCTTGTTTTCTTATAAATATTTTGAAACTCCTTTTCTTAAGATGAAAGAAAAGTTTATAAGTTGATTTTTGCAATCTCTTCTTTAACAAAGTCCATTAATTCTGCAATGTATTTTTTTGAAAAATCAAACTTAATTCCCGCCGTATTGTAAACATCCGTAATAGGTTTAGTATAACCTAGTTTGAGCGCTTCTTGATATTGATGAATTGCTTCTCTCTTATCGCTTTTAAAATTTCTCCAAAGTGCAACAGCTCCTAATTGTGCAATACCGTATTCTATATAATAGAATGGCACTTGAAACAAATGCAATTGTTTTTGCCACAAATTTGCTCTTTCCTCTTCATAACCGCTCCAATCTATTACCTCTGTACTGAATTGCTCATGCAATTCAACCCATTTATCTTCACGTTCTTTGACGCTGTGTCCAATATTTGTATATATCCAATGCTGAAACTTGTCAATTAATGCAATCCATGGAATCATAGAAATAGTATTATCTAAGTACTCAAGAATTGCTCTTTTTTTGAGCGGAGCATCTTCATAAAAAACATCATAATCATCTAGTGCAAACAACTCCATTGACATGGAGGCAAGCTCTGCAATTTCAGAAGTTAGTTCCTTGTCAGCATAAAACTCCAAATCTTTTGAAAGCACCGAATGCACTGCATGACCTGACTCATGCACCAACACCCTTATATCTTTAATACTCCCAACTGCATTCATAAAAATAAAGGGGATCCCAATTTCTGGCAAAGGCATATTATACCCCCCCGGAGCTTTCCCTTTTCTACTCATCAAATCCAAGTGCCCCAACTTATTCAATGTAGACAATGTTTCACCAAAAAAACTATCTATGGCACTTAAATTTGCGATTGTTTTAGCAACAAACTCCTCATTGTTTTCAAACGGTTTAGGAAGTTCCTCGCCTCTATAATCTACACTCAAATCATATGGCTTAAGACTTTCAAATTGCAACGCCTCTTTCCTCTGATTTTGAATTTCTTTTACAACCGGAACCACCACTTGACTTATCGCATCATGGAATTGTTCACATTCTGTAACTCCATAGTCAAAACGCCCCATTGCTTGAAGTTTATAGTCTCTATAATTTTCAAAACCAGCGTTTAATGCTAATTGGTGTCGATTATTAATTAATTCATCAAATAAAGTATTGATCTTATCTTTATCCTGAAGTCTTCGTTCACCAACTTTATTAAAAACCTGCTCCCTTAAACTTCTATCTTTTCTTTCCAGTAAGACTGCTGTTTGTTGCAAAGTAAGTTCTTTCTCTTCGTGTTGAATTGTCATAGCTCCAACAATGGCACCATATTCTCGAGCCTTGATCTGTAACTCCATATTGATAGGAATATTCTCTTCTCTATAAAGCTCAAGACTATTTTTTAGATTTCTTTTAAAAACAAAAAAGCGTGCATCCTCTAGTAAATCAAAATATGGTGACTCATATAATTTCTTGTCTAAATCATTTCCAATTTTTTGTAATTGAGGAGATATTTGCTGCGTAAAATCTAAGAAAGAATTTTTATAGGTTTCATTTTCTGTATCAACGGATTGTTTTATGTAACGCCATCTATAATCTTCACTAACAACACTATCTAACTCCGACCTATCTTTCAACCATTTTAATAATTCATCCAAAGAACTTATTGTTCTATCCAATAAATTCTGATAGTATGTTTCAACATCCTTCCATTCGTTAATTTCTAAATCGTCACTAACAAAACTTCTTTTGTTTTTTTTAATTGAAATCTTACTCTTCATTTTGATCTGAGTTGTCCTCTTTTTCCCCTTCTGATTCTTCTTCTTTGCTTTCCTCTTCTTTGACAATAAGATTATGCTCCTCCAAAATAATGAACCACTTAAGTAGTTTTTTAATATCAGAGATAAAGACACGGTCTTCATCATAATCAGGAAGGATTACTCTCATATAATCTTTCAGTTCTTGTGCAGATGCCTTAGATGAAACTGGAGGATGGCTTTCCTTCTTTTCTTTCATTGTCAGCATAACATCTAGCAATGGTTCACTATCATTGTTTGTAAAAATCGCAATGTTTTCTAAGGGTGTAAACATATGTATCCTACTAGATAAAAACTTTTTACCACTTCCATCTAATTCTGAGATAATCAACCCATCTGTTCTGCGGCCTACAATTTTTTTTAACCCTGGTTTTCCCGACACCGAAACTATTTCATTGAAATTCATTGTTATTTGTATTTAGCTTAAAATTGACTTCAATATTTATACCAAAATGGCATTCTTTCTGTTTGTTTTATATTTCTACACTGCATCTATTTTGAGAAAAATCTATTCATTAGATTCAGTATAAGTATTTTTGTTTGAAAGGCTAAAAGTAGTGAATTATTATATCTAGCATAATTAAAAATGAAATTTCAACTAACATCCAAATTTTCACCTAAAGGAGATCAACCAATTGCCATAGAACAGTTAGTTGAAGGCGTTAAAAGCAATGAATCATCCCAAGTTTTATTAGGTGTAACGGGATCCGGCAAAACATTTACAGTGGCTAATGTTATTCAAGAAGTTCAAAGACCAACTCTCATATTAAGCCATAACAAAACACTAGTAGCCCAATTGTATGGCGAGTTTAAGCAGTTTTTTCCAAAAAATGCTGTTGAGTACTTTGTTTCGTATTATGATTATTATCAACCAGAAGCTTATTTACCAGTAACTGATACTTATATAGAGAAAGACTTAAATATCAATGACGAAATAGCAAAACTTAGATTAAGTACAACGTCTTCTCTGTTATCAGGGAGAAGAGATATTATTGTTGTTGCCTCAGTTTCTTGTATTTATGGTCTTGGAAATCCTGCGGAATTTAAAAACAGAATTATTCGACTAAGCGTTGGAGATAGAGTAAGCAGAAATATGTTTCTATTTCAATTAGTTGACAATCTATATTCGAGAACCAACAATGATTTTCAGCGAGGGAACTTTAGGGTTAAAGGAGATAACATTGAAATCTTTTTACCCTATGCTGATTATGCCTATCGTATTTTGTTTTGGGATGATGAAATTGAAGGATTAGAGTCTTTTAATCCTGAAAATGGCCAACTAATTGAAAAAATGGATGACATTGCTATTTTTCCTGCAGAAGCTTATGTAGCTCCAAAAAATATGCTGCCGAACATTTTAGAAGAAATTCAAGATGAATTAATGGCACAAAAAAATTACTACAATGAAATTGGGAAAGTTTTAGAAGCCAAACGGTTAGAAGAAAGAATAAACTTTGATGTAGAAATGATCAGGGAATTGGGCTATTGCTCTGGTGTAGAAAATTATTCCAGATTCTTTGACAGAAGAAATCCTGGCGAGCGACCCTTTTGCTTGTTAGATTATTTTCCTGATGATTACCTGATGGTCATTGATGAGAGCCATGTTACCATCCCACAGGTCGAGGGCATGTATGGCGGTGATAGAGCCAGAAAACAAAACCTTGTAGAGTTTGGGTTTCGACTGCCTTCAGCTTTAGATAACCGGCCACTAAATTTTAATGAGTTTGAATCAATGATTAATCAAACGATATATGTTAGTGCGACCCCTGGTAATTTTGAACTGGCGCAAACTGATGGGTTTTTCATAGAACAAGTTGTACGACCAACTGGTTTATTAGACCCCCCTATTGAAGTTCGTCCTTCCGAAAATCAAGTAGATGATCTTTTAGATGAAATTCATAAGAGAGTTAATATAAATGAGCGTGTTTTAATAACAACGCTTACAAAAAGAATGGCTGAAGAGCTTACCAAATATCTATCCAGACTAAATATAAAATGTAGATATATCCATAGTGAAATTGACACTTTAGATCGAGTAGAGATTATTCAAGGTTTACGTTTAGGAGATTTTGATGTACTGGTTGGTGTTAACCTATTAAGAGAGGGGTTAGACTTACCAGAAGTTTCTTTGGTGGCAATTATGGATGCTGATAAAGAAGGTTTTTTAAGAAACGAAAGATCATTAACACAAACTGCAGGACGTGCGGCTAGAAATGCGAATGGGTTAGTAATCATGTATGCAGATACTATAACTGGTTCTATGCGAAGAACTATTGACGAAACAAATCGAAGAAGAGATAAACAAATTGCGTACAACCAAAAGCATGACATTACTCCTACAACTGTCCATAAGTCCAAAGAGGAAATTATCAATAGCGCCTCTATTTTAGACATAAAAATAGAACGTGATAAAAAATCCAAATCTAAAAACAAACAAGCAGACAAAATGGTTACTGAAGACCCTCTACAAATGACCAAAAGATCCCTTGAAGCACAAATCGAAAAAACAAAAAAGGCCATGCAAAAGGCAGCCAGAGAAACAGATTTTATGGAAGCAGCTAGACTGAGAGATGAGATGTTCGCTCTTGAAAAAGTTTTCAAAGAGAGATTTGATTAATCTTTTGGAACCTTTTTTACTCTTATTTATTTGTATATAAATCAAAATGCCGTTGACATGAAAGTTTTTGGTTGTATTACACTACTGCTTTTCTCTTTAAATACTTTTGCCGGTGGGCCATGGGCCGAAGGAAAGTTTAAGGGTTATGCAGAAATATCGGGTAGCTTCACTTTACTTACTACCACCCGAGATAACACCTATCAAACCTACTTGGAATTTGGATTAACTGATAAAATCACATTCAAAGGTATCCTTCCTTTTAAATATGTGAAATCTCAAGAAGATATTGACGACTTCTCCGGAGATCTTTTATCTTCAACAAGTCTATGGGGAATTGGGAACATTTTAGTAGGACTCAAATACCAACTTCCTATAGAAAAAATACCTTTTTCAATTGGCTTTGATACAGAATTAGGAACTTTAAAAACAGAAAACAACCAAGGCCTAAGAACAGCCTACAACACTTACACTTTCATTCCAAATATCTCTTTAGGGATGGGATGGGATAATAAATATGCATTTGTTGAATTACGCCCTGGATTTAGAATTAATAATTTTAGTCATTATATCAGTATTGTAGGAGAATTTGGAGGGAAGCTTAAAGATATGATTTGGGTATCGCTATATGCAGAACTACGAAACAGCTTTAAAAATGGAAGTTTCAATGATATAGAAGATCTTAGTTTAGGTGATGACTCCCCTTTTAACCTAACAGGCTTTTATAGAGATAGACAAGGGTGGTTTAACTTTGGCCCTAAGCTGGCCATCGAATTAAAAAAAGGATTTGGAATCAATGCTGCGGCACTTTACTCTTTAGGCATGGCAAACGGAGGAGAGGCTGTTTCTGTAAAGGCTGGAGTGTATTATGATTGGTAGAGTTTCTTAAAGCATTTTTCTTGTTTGGTTTATTGGTTAAAAGTCAAATTCTTTATTCAAAAAGAAGTCAATAGCTTCGGGGTTTCTCATTGCATCTTTGCTTAAAGAGTTGGAAACATCGATTCCCATTAATATTTTTTTGACAGGAGCTTCCATTTTTTTACCACTAATAGTATATGGGATATCTTGCACTTGATAAATCTCATTAGGCACATGTCGTGGGCTGTATTTCTCTTTCAGCGTTGCTTTGATCTTTTGCTTTAATGTATCATTTAAAGCAATCCCTTCCTCTAACATTACAAACATGGGCATAAAATGAGCTCCATTTTCTTTATCAATACAAACAACAAGGCTGTCTTTAATCTCTTCCAAACTGTCTACCGCATTATACACCTCACTAGTACCAATACGAACTCCTCCTCTGTTTAATGTAGCATCCGATCGACCATATATAATCAATGTCCCTCTATTGGTTATTTTAATCCAATCTCCATGCCTCCATATACTTTCATATACGTCAAAATAACTTTTTTGATATCGTTCATCGTTTTTATCATTCCAAAAGAAAACAGGCATAGATGGCATTGGTTCCGTAATCACCAACTCCCCTAATTCATCCATAACACTTTTTCCATCTTCACTAAAGGCTTCAATTTTACACCCTAACATTCTACATTGAATTTCCCCCTTGTAAACTGGCAAGTTAGGAGCTCCCCCTACAAACCCCGTACAAACATCCGTTCCTCCACTTAATGAGACTAACCATAAGTCTCTTTTTACGTGATTATATATCCACTCAAAAGCATCCGGAGTTAAAGGAGAACCTGTGGAACCTATTGATCTCAGTTTTGGAAATTCATCTTTGCTAAAAGAAAGTCCTGCTTTCATACAGGCAATGTAAAAACTAGCCCCCCCTCCAAAATGTGTAATTTTAGTTTGCGATGCAAAATCCCATAGTACATTTAAATCCGGATATCCTGCTGAGCCATCATAAATGACCAAAGTGCTTCCAACAAGCATAGAAGCCAAAGCATAATTCCACATCATCCATCCTGTGGTAGAATACCAAAAAAAGCGATCGCCCTTTTTTACATCTTGATGTAGTGAAATCGCCTTCAGATGTTCCAATAAATTGCCTCCATTACTATGGGTTATTGCCTTTGGTTTTCCTGTGGTTCCAGATGAAAACAATATCCATATTGGATGATCAAATGGCACCCTCTGAAAAGTCAACTTTCCCCTTACTTCATTTTCTAAAATTGTTTGCCACCATATGCAGTCCTCTTTTAAATTTGAAATATGTTTTTTTGAAACAACAATTGTTTTTTCGAGAGAGGGAAGTGCGCTTATAAGAGACTCAATAATACTTGTCTTATTAAATTCTTTTCCATTGTATACATAGGCATTTGCTGCAAATAGTACTTTAGGTTTTATTTGTTTGAAACGATCCACCACACTATCTACCCCAAAGTCTGGTGAGCAACTTGACCAAATTGCCCCCAAGGAATTTACAGCCAAAAAAGCAATAACAGCTTGCGGATTGTTCGGCAAAAAAGATACAACCCTATCCCCCATTTCTACACCACACTCCTCCTTTAAATAATTAGCAACTTTGGCCACCTGAATTCTTAACACCTTCCATGAAATCTCCTCTATCCCCCCTTTTTCAGATTTAAACAATATAGCAGCGTGATCATCATTTTCATTTCTAAAGATATGTTCTGAGTAATTAAGCAATGTTCCCTCAAACCACTTAGTGCCAATCATCCCCTCTGCAGGACGTTGAATTACATTCTCATAATGTCCATCATGAAGCACATCATAATAATTCCAAACAGACTCCCAAAAATCTTCAATATTGTTAACTGACCACTCCCATAAGTCAGAATAGTTGCCCTCTTCAATCTCAATTTTATTTAACCATTTTTCATAGTGATGCAGGTTGCTTTTTTTATACACCTGAACACTGGGATCAAACAATATTTTGGGCAAATTATTGGCCATCTTTGAACTTTAAAATTTATTTGTAAATTACACAAATAAATGAATTATAAAATGAGTTTACAAGATCAATTTGAAGATGCACAATTAAGAGTCAAAAAGTTAACAGAAAGACCTTCAAATGAAGAATTTCTTGATCTATATGCCCTATTCAAACAAGCAACAATTGGTGACAACGATACAAAAAAGCCAGGAATGTTTGACATGAAAGGGCAGTTTAAATGGAAAAGCTGGAAAGAAAAAGCTGGCATGTCTAATGATGAAGCGATGCAAGCTTATATTGATCTAGTAGATACGCTTTTAGGCAAATATAAACATGAAGACTAGCATTTGATCTAGTTAGAATCAAATAATCTCAGGTAACATGCTTATTATTTCTTCTTTTTAGTTGTTGTTTTTTTTCTAGCAGCTGTAGTTTTAGCTCTCTTTGTTTGAGCAGTTGACTTTTTCTTTGCTGTTGGCGCTTTTGCTTTTACCTTAGTTTTTGAACCTGCACTCCTTTTAGCTTTTGAAGTCGTTTTAGCTTTTGGTTTTGCAGTGGCTTTAGTTTTAGCTGTTGAAGCTGTTTTTTTCGCTTTTGAAGTCACCTTCTTTCTTGTCGCCGTAGTTTTTTTACTTACAGGAGTAGTTTTTGTTGCTTTCTTTTTTGTAGCACTTTTCGCTTTTGTAGCAACTGTCTTTGTTTTAGCTTTCTTTGTAGCAACTACCTTTTTTTTCCCACTAACAGTTTTCTTTGAAGCAGTAGCTGCCTTAACAGAAGGTTTTCTTGTCTTCCTCTTTTTAGGTGTTGCTTGCCTAGCTTTCCATTCTTTTTCAAGCTTACTAAGTTTCCTTTTATCTATTTTATTTATACTATCCGTCTCTCCAAAAAGTTCTAGCGACTTCTTATTATAGGCATAAGCAGCGGCCTCTGCTGTATCATACAATCCTAAATCAAATCGCTTACCATTATTATACATAACGGCTCTAAACTTATTTGGAGCTACTTGAACCACACCCCTGTATCCTGTTGCATTTGAGAAACTATTTTGTCGCCTTCTCAACTCAGACATGGTTACCCACTCAATATTTTCAATTTGGCAATTCAATGGATTGCCGTCTTTTAACCGAACAAAATATTTCTTTCTTGCTCTTGGCTTTTTTAAATACTTATCTGCAACAGCCCTGTGCAAATAAATGGTTAGATTTCTATAGCCTCCTTTTTTTAAAGGAAAATTCTTTTGAAAAAAAGCGTAACCACTTGAGTGTAATCTCAAATTATTTAAAAAGTTGACTTTTTTAAACTCCGGATCTCTTTTAAAAAAATTTAAAGCCTTTTTCGTTAGAATAACTTTCTTGGTAGAGTTCTTTAAATCGACTATTTCACCTGCCATAATTTAAGTTTTAATAGGCTTTCTGCTTCTTCTGGCAGTTTTTTACTTTAATGTTAATTTCAAATGTATTTAAATTATTTTAAAGTAACAACAAATGAAACATCTTAATTCAGGCACCTAGATTAACGCATTACACTATGTGGAACGCTTCCAAATAAGAACGTAACATAAAAATTAACTTTAAATTCAAGGATAATTGATGTGAACCTTTATTTTTGTCGCCAAATTTATCACATAAAGGTATGAGCAGTTCAAATCAATTAGCATCTATTAAAAGAAAAGTAGCCATGGCCCTGTCCGGGTTCTTTTTACTTGTCTTTTTAACACAACATCTTGTTATAAACTTTTTATCTGTAATTAGTCCCGAGGCTTTTAATAGTACTTCTCACTTTATGGGCACCAACCCTGTTATTCAATTTATGCTTCAACCAGTGTTAATAGGTGGTTTTCTATTTCATATAATAATGGGGATCAATTTAGAGCTAAAAAACAAATCGGCAAGACCTATTAAATATGCTGCTAAGGACAATGCGCCAAATGTAACATGGATGTCAAAAAATATGGTTATCACTGGAATAATGGTCTTATTATTCTTGGGATTACATTTCTATGATTTCTGGATTCCAGAACTAAAAGCAAAATTTGTTGATGGAGTTTGGAACGAAACGGATAGATATTACCCTGAGTTAAGACATAAATTTCATGATATTGTGAGAGTTATCTTATACGTGGTTTCATTCGTTTTTCTGGGATTACATTTATCTCATGGATTTCAATCTGCATTTCAATCCGTTGGACTTCGTCATAAGAAATATACGCATTTCATAAAAAAATTAGGTTACGCATATGCCTTTATTGTTCCAGCAGTATTTGCATTCATCGCATTATTTCACTATTTAACTCAACTGTAAATGAGTAAACTAAATTCTAATTCACCAAAAGGGCCAATTGCTGAAAGTTGGAGTAATCATAAAGCTAAGCTAAGGTTAGTTGCCCCAAATAATAGAGACAGAATTGATATAATTGTTGTAGGAACTGGCCTAGCAGGTGGATCAGCAGCTGCAACGTTAGCAGAGCTGGGATATAATGTTAAAGCTTTCTGTTATCAAGATTCTCCTAGAAGAGCCCATTCTATTGCAGCACAAGGGGGTATCAATGCGGCTAAAAACTATCAAGGAGATAATGATTCTATTTACCGTCTGTTTTATGACACTATTAAAGGTGGGGATTACAGAGCACGAGAATCTAATGTATATAGGTTAGCTGAAGTATCTGCAAACATCATTGACCAATGTGTTGCACAAGGGGTTCCATTTGCAAGAGACTATGGGGGATTGTTAGATAACCGCTCTTTTGGAGGCGTACAGGTAAAAAGAACTTTTTATGCCAAAGGGCAAACAGGGCAACAATTATTACTTGGCTGCTATTCTGCGATGTCTAGGCAAATTGGCCTAGGAAGAATTCAGATGTATAACCGCCACGAAATGCTGGAGCTAGTAAAAGTGGACGGAAAAGCGAGAGGAATAATAGCAAGAAATCTAATCACCGGCGAAATTGAGAGACATTCAGCACATGCTGTTGTTATTGCTTCGGGGGGGTATGGTAACGTTTATTTCTTATCTACCAATGCAATGGGTTCTAATTGTTCCGCTGCGTGGAAAATACATAAAAAAGGAGCTTTGTTTGCAAATCCTTGCTATGTTCAAATACACCCTACATGCGTTCCTCAGCATGGCACACAACAATCGAAATTGACTTTGATGTCTGAATCACTAAGAAACTCTGGTAGAATTTGGGTGCCAAAGAAAAAAAGAGGATGCTCAAGCCATCAGAGAAGGCAGGTTAAAACCAACGGATATAAAAGAGGAAGATAGAGACTATTATTTAGAAAGAAGATATCCTGCTTTTGGAAACTTAGTACCTAGAGATGTTGCATCAAGAGCTGCAAAAGAACGATGTGATGCAGGATTTGGCGTTGAGAATAATGAAACACAAGAGGGGGTCTTTCTTGATTTCTCTACAGAGATAATAAAGAAAGGTAAGGAAGCGGCATATCAAAAGGGTATTAAAAACCCTTCTTATAAAGAAATTAGGGAATTAGGCGAAAAGTGGGTAGAAGAAAAATACGGCAATCTTTTCCAAATGTATGAAAAGATTACTGACGACAATCCTTATAAAACTCCAATGAAAATATATCCTGCTGTGCATTATACCATGGGAGGTGTTTGGGTCGACTATAACCTAATGTCTACCATTCCTGGTTGCTATGTTGCGGGTGAAGCTAACTTCTCGGACCATGGAGCGAATAGACTTGGGGCTTCTGCATTAATGCAGGGATTGGCAGATGGTTACTTCGTATTACCATATACCATCGCTGAATATTTAGCAGATGAAATTAGAACGGGACCAATACCAACAGATACCAAAGAATTTGATGATGCAGAAAATGAAGTTAAAGAACGCATTAACAAATTAGTGAACAATAATGGTAAGCATTCTGTTGACTACTTCCATAAGAAACTAGGAAGAATAATGTGGAATAAGGTAGGAATGGCACGAAATGAAAAAGGATTGAAAGAAGCCATTCAAGAAATTGATGCGCTGCGAAAAGAGTTTTGGAACGATGTATATATCCCCGGAACTGCTGACTCTTTCAATCCAGAGCTTGAAAAAGCAGGAAGAGTTGCTGATTTTCTTGAACTAGGACAACTTTTAGCCATGGATGCTTTGAACAGAAATGAATCTGCAGGAGGGCATTTCAGAGAGGAATACCAAACTGAAGAAGGCGAAGCATTGAGAGATGACGAGCACTACGTTTATGCAGCCGCATGGGAATATAAAGGTGACGACATCAACCAAGAGGTGCTTCATAAAGAAGAACTTGAGTTTAATGATATTGAACTTAAAACTAGATCATACAAATAGATATTAGTAAATAAATAATTACTTCATAAGCATAAAAAAAGACACATGGCTTCTAATAAAACAATGAATTTGACGCTTAAAATTTGGAGACAAGCCAATGCAAATGCGCAAGGCAAAATTGAAACGTATAAAGTGTCTAATATTTCTCCTGATAGTTCCTTTTTAGAAATGCTGGATATTTTAAATGAACAACTAATAAGCGAGCAAAAAGAGCCAGTAGCTTTCGATCACGATTGCAGAGAAGGAATTTGTGGAACTTGCTCTCTATATATTAACGGAGAAGCGCATGGTCCTGACAAAATGGTTACTACTTGTCAATTACATATGCGAAAATTTAAAGATGGTGACACCATCTATATTGAACCTTTTAGAGCAAAAGCTTTCCCTGTAATTAAAGATTTAGTTGTTGATCGGTCAGCTTTTGACAGAATTATTGCTAGTGGTGGTTTTGTTTCCGTTAATACTTCAGGAAATACGCAAGATGCCAATTCTATTCCAATTCCTAAATCAGACGCAGATAAAGCTTTTGATGCTGCTGCATGTATTGGCTGTGGAGCATGTGTTGCTACTTGTAAAAATGCCTCTGCGATGTTGTTTGTTTCTGCAAAAGTCTCACAACTTTCATTACTTCCTCAGGGCCAACCCGAAGCCAAAGACCGTGTAATTAATATGGTCAATAAAATGGATGAAGAAGGCTTTGGGAATTGTACTAATACAGGAGCATGTGAAGTAGAGTGTCCAAAGGGAATATCTCTTGAGAATATAGCAAGGATGAACAGGGAATACCTAACTGCTACTATATCTTAGCAAGATATAAGATTTTGCTCTTTTGAGATTATTCTTATAATCTAACTATTACGATTTCATTTAATCGAACAAATAACTTTTCGTTTTAAAAGAAAATTACAATACTTTCAACTCATAAACGTAATTATTGTAGTTTTATGTTGCTCATGCAAAGACTCCATTATATAGTTACTTTTATTGCGTTGCTGCTTACATTTAATTCGTTTGCAACACACAATAGAGCAGGCGAAATAACATATATACATGTTAGTGGCAATACTTATGAGGTTACTATAACTACTTATACAAAAACCTCAAGTACTGATGCAGACAGAGACCAACTTACCTTACTATGGAGAACCTCTAACAACAGTTCTTTTACTGACTCCATAACCATTCCAAGATTTAATGGGAATGGGGACATACAGCCTGGAGACATCAAAATCAACAAATATGTGGGCAGGATTACTTTATCGAGTTTAGGTGTTTATATTTTCTCTTTTCTAGACCCCAATAGAATATCTAGTATTATCAATATTAACGGAGGATCATCTGTTGAAATTCCTTTTTATGTTGAAGACACCTTATTCTTTAGGAATCCTAATAAATTTGATTTTAATAGTTCTGTTCAACTACTCTCTCCTCCAATTGATTTTGCAAACATTGGAATTCCTTTTATCCATAATCCAAATGCATTTGACCCAGATGGTGATAGTTTAACTTTTGAACTAATTCCACCATTACAAAGCTCGGGATTTGATGTTCCGAACTATGTATTTCCCAATCAAGTTGAACCTGGTCCTGAAAATTTAATAGAAATTAATTCTCAAACAGGTGTACTTACATGGGATGCCCCGCAAAGAGAAGGCACCTATAATGTTGCTATTCTTATTAGAGAATATCGGTTTGGAGCTGTTATTGGAACAGTTATTCGGGATTTTCAAATTATAGTACGCTTATCTGACAACTTACCGCCTGTAATAGATGCTCCTGATGAAATATGTGCTGTAATTGATGAAACCATATCGTTTAATGTTGAAGCAAGGGACCCCAATAGTGGCGACGTAATACAAACTTTTGTTGCACAAGGACAACCACTAGAAATAATCAATCCAGCTAGCTTTTCAATTACTCCAGCGAACCCTAGTAATCCAATGAATGGCGCATTTTCATGGTCTACAAACTGCAATCATATCAACAAAGACCCTTATCAAATAGTTATAAGAGCCATAGACAATGGAGAACCCATTTTAACAGGTATCAAAAATATTTCCATAAAGTTATTTGCCCCGCCTCCATTAAATGTAGAAGCTATCTATGATCGATTTGAAAACGATGTGACTATTAGTTGGGACAGCTTGTATTCATGCAGTAATAATTCCCTATTTCAAGGTTTTCATATTTGGCGTAAAATTGGATGCAATGATGATATTGACACTTGTAATGCGAGTCCTCAAAGCTTGGGATATCAATTGGTTGGACAAACTCAAAACTATTCTTTTGTAGAAACAGAACTTGAAAGAGGAAATGAATACAGCTACCGAGTTACAGCCCATTTTGCTCTAGAGAATGAATTTGGAGAGCTTTTTAACCCTTTTGAAGGCTTCATTTCGGAAGAAGCATGTATAGATCTCCCACTTGATCTTCCTTTATTTTACAATGTCGATGTTCAAAGAACAGATTCACTAAATGGCAAAATATATGTTGAATGGACACTTCCTGATACAAATGTGATAGATAGCATTCCCGGGCCATACACCATTCAATTAAATCGTGCAGATAGAATAAATGGTAGTTCGTTCACCACCCTAAAAACCTATTCTGCGAATACGCTTTTAGAACTTACTCAATTAGACACAACCTTTTGTGATTCTCTAATAAACACAGTTAGCCAAGGATACAATTATTCCCTCATTTTTACAGGGAATAGTGATGATTCATTAGGAGCCACTTTTGCCTCGTCCGTTTTTTTAGATATCACTGCAGATGATGAGACTCTAATTTTAAGTTGGGAATATAATACTCCTTGGATAAACGACACTTTCATTGTGTTTAGATTAGATACAATTACCCAGTCTTTTGATTCAATAGGATTGTCCACAACCAATTCCTTTTCAGATACAGGTTTAATAAATGAGGTTACCTATTGCTACTTTATTAGAAGTATTGGAGGATATACAAAGGAGGAACTGAAGTACCCGCTTATTAATAACTCACAAGAAAAATGCGCTTTCCCCATTGATACCATTCCTCCATGCCCTCCAGTTTTACAAGTTAGAAACCTATGTGATGATGAGACACTCCCCCAAGATGAGTTTGTGAACTACCTAACCTGGAGTTTCGACAATGCTTGTGAACAAGACGATGCAGTAAAATTCTATATCTATTATTCTTCAGAGAATGATATTTCTTCTCTGAATTTAATTGACAGTACTGACGATGCTACCACATTCAACTATGAGCATGATTTAATAGATCAACTGGCGGGATGCTATGCAGTAACAGCTATTGATGAGGCAGGAAATGAAAGCACCATTGATAATATTGAATGCACAAGGAATTGTATTGATTATGAGCTTCCAACTGCCTTTACCCCTAATGGGGATGGAGAAAATGATATATATACTCCAATACTTCCGTTCCGGTTTGTAGGAGAAGTAGATATGAAAATTTTTAATAGATGGGGTAATTTAGTTTTTGAAACAACAGATCCCAACATTAATTGGGATGGCAGGGACATTAACAGTGGCAAGGAGCTTAACTCTGCCGTATACTTTTATACTTGTGAGCTATACGAAGAGACAGTGGATGGCTTTGTAAAATTACCAGATGTATTAAATGGATTTATTCACCTTTTTAGAGACTGATTAAGTGTTTACCGGTATTATTGAAAGCATAGGGAAAATTATCTCGAAAGAGAAAGCAGGTAGCAATTTTAATTTTATTGTTGAAAGTGGCCTATCAAAAGAACTTCAAATTGACCAAAGTGTTGCTCACAATGGCGTTTGTTTAACAGTAGTAGACATTAATCATAATCACTATACAGTTACTGCCATAAAAGAGACGCTTGACAAAACAACTTTAAAAAACTGGCAAGTAAACGATGCTATTAATCTGGAAAGAGCAATGTCTGCTAATGCCCGACTAGATGGTCACTTTGTGCAAGGACATGTTGATCAAGTCGCTAAATGTACTGATATAAAACCAGAAGAAGGTAGCACCTATTTTCATTTTGAATTTCTAGACAATCCAAAATTCTTATTGGTAAACAAGGGCTCTGTATGTATTGATGGTGTTAGTCTGACAGTTGTACGTGCCGAAGGTAAACAATTCTCTGTGGCGATAATCCCATACACACTTGAAAACACCTGTTTTCAATCTTTAAAAAAAGACCAAGAAGTAAATATCGAATTTGACATTCTAGGCAAGTACATTGAGCGTTATATGGCGCATTACAAAAACTCTTAATGTCTTTTATTAAGTTTTACATATTTCCATGTAAATTCAAGCAGAAAAACTAATGTGAAAAACATTGTAAAAATTTCATTCTTGATTGTTTTTGCTTCTACATTAATTGTTGCAACAATTAACTTTATATACAAAACAATTTCCTTAGACAAAAAACACCCCTATGAAAACTATGAACTTTGGGCACATAGGGGTTTCCATATTAATTACGAGCAGAATTCAATTGGTGCTTTCTCTGCTGCTTTAAAAACAGGTTTTAAAGGAATTGAATTAGATGTATTTTATGATAATAGTTTGAATAAATTTGTTGTTCAACATGACACTCCGTATCGAATAGATACAACAAGTTTGTTTTTAGAAAATGTTTTTGAAAGATTTGGTGATAGTTTGAGATATTGGATTGATCTCAAGAATTTAAATAAGCAAAATGTTGATAATATCTCTGATAGACTGCTCTCTCTCTTCGTTAAATATAAAACTGGAAATAAATGCTATATAGAATCAGCAAAAGGATATCTACTTCAGCAACTTGCAAAAAGAAATATACAATGTTTGTATTGGGTGCAATTTGGAAGGTCTATCCTTAAAAGGACACTTAAAACAACATATATCAAATGGTTATTACTAACCTCTGACTTTGTTGGGATCACTACACATCATCGACTCTACGATAATCTTTTTATCCATCACTTTGGAAATGAAAGTATCTACGTTTTTACAGTTAATGATGCACAAACCTTAAAAAAGATGGATCTAAGCACCGTTAAAGTGATTTTAACAGACGAAGCATTAAATTCATTTAAATGAGCAGGTCATTTCCCAAAAATATTATAGTTCGATTATCGGTTTTATTGGTTGTGTTTTTAATCCTTAGGCTAACTTTTATTTACTTTAATAGAGATCTAACAAGCCTACCTTCTGGGAAAGAATGGGTTAATATTTTTTATTGGGGCTTTAGGTTTGATCTTTTTACCATTATACTATTCAACCTTCCTTTGTTAATTATTAAAACATTTTTAGACACCTTCTTTGAAAACAGAAGAGGCCTTAAAAAGTTAGATGCTATGCTTTTCTCTGCTTTCAATATCGCATTAGTTATTCCTTGCATAGCTGACATTGGCTACTATAGATTTAATGGCAGGCGTGCAACAAAAGAGGTTTTTCAAATATTAGAGCATTCGTCTTCCGCTTTTTCTTCTTTTATATTAGAATATTGGCTTTTACTTATTTGTTTTATCCTCTTCTCAATCTTAATCATTTATAGCTCGTTTCATACTGCTAAATACAACAACCCTTCTAAAACATCGTTCTTACTAAAATCATTAGTTGTTATAACAATATTGAGTGTTTTTAGCCTACTCAACCCTAAAAGGCCCATACAACCTAAAACTGCAACCTATTTTGTTGAGCCAACACAAAGTGCTTTAATCACCAATACTGCTTTAACATTGACTTACTCTATGCTAAAAAAGAATCAGCTGTTAAAAAGAAAGAACTACATGGCTGATTTCAAAGCATTGCAACATCATCAAATACACCATCGCTTTCAAAGCGATAGTTCTTTCATCAATAAGAACGTCGTAATTTTTGTTTTAGAAAGTTTTTCAAAAGAGTATCTAATGAAGGATCACCCTAATAAAGCTTATACTCCTTTTTTAGATTCCTTGAAAAACAAGTCTATTGCTTTTGAAAATGCCTATGCAAATGGAACAACTTCATCTTATGGGTTGATGTCTATACTTGGCGGTATTCCCCCTTTTATGAACGAGCCTTATTTTTCTTCAGCTTACAGTGAGAATAAACTTCTTGGAATAGGCACTTTATTAAAAAAAATGGGTTATACGAACAGCTTTTTCTTTGGAGCGGAAGATGATCATTATGGCTTTAAAAAGAATATGGCGTTATTAGGCATTGACAATTATTTTAGCCAAAAAGATTATGGGGATATGAAAGACCATGATGGTGCTTGGGGAATATATGATGAGGAATTTTTCTTATTCGCTTCCGAAAAAATAAAGCGCCAACAAAAACCTTTTTTTGCAACAATTTTTAATTTATCCTCACATTACCCCTACAACCTTCCTACTCGTTATAAGGACTTTTTCCCTAAAGGACCCTTGCCTTCGCATGAAAGTATTAGCTATGTAGACCATTCATTAAAACATTTTTTTAAAAGCATACAAAATGAGGAATGGTATAAAAACACACTTTTTATTTTTACTGCAGATCACTGGGCTAAAATCATTGGCATCAAATCTAATTCTATGGTAGGCATATATCAAATCCCAACATTTATTTTTGACCCCGCTAATGATACCGGCACCATCGTTAAAGATGTCTTTCAACAATTAGACATCGTCCCCACTTTACTAGATTTATTAAGTTATACAGGAGGTTATACCTCCTTCGGTTCTTCTGTTTTTAAACATAAAGGCTACAAGTATACTTTTAATGAATTTGAAAATGTTTATCAAATAATTGATAGTGCTTATGTATTAGTTTATGATGAAAACAAAGAGGTGTCTGTTAGCTTGCATAATTACTTAAAAGATCCAAACTTAGAAAATAACCTTCTAGATAGTTTAATAGATCAAGCCCTTAAAATGGAAGAAAAACTAAAGGCGGTTATCCAGGTTTACAATAATTCACTTATAGACAACACCTTTAATTCAAGATGATTCTCTCTCCTCCATGATTTCGTATTACTGCAGAAAATGCATCCAACATAGGAGATTCTTTTTTTAATGCATATAAGTCTTTTCTAATGCTAAATGAATAAACCGATGGAAAAATCTTTCTAATTAAACTTGGCATTTCATCGGATGGCATTTTGTGATAATATGGAACCAGCCAAGTATCATATTCTTCAGAAATTTGAATAGAACGCACCGCTATTTGAATCATATTATCCCAATTTTTACCTTCAATTCCTTGATCTTGCAATTTATATTGAGATGAATGAAGTATATATAAATCCGGACTAAACTCAATCAATTCTTCAGTGGTGGGCAATGCATTTAAATATTCACTTGTATTTAAGCCCCACAAGTCTCGTACAACACTTTTTGACTTCCAGGCAATAATCCCCGACTCACTTGTGGCAACCTTAATAGATGGATTTATCTCGGAAAACGCTTTTGCTATTGGGTAATTGGTATTGTACTTTGATTTTAAAACATTTTCAATATTACCTTTTGTGCTATTAAAGTGTAATATAAAGGCGACTACAATTAAACCCTTCCAAAAAAAAGGTGGTTGCTCTTTATAAATAAAAACAATAGACAAAAGAACTCCTAAAGTCATTGTGTATTGATATCTAAACCCTAGATTTAATTGTTGACTAAACAAAGCATAAAACAAAAAAGGGAGGATGATAAAAGAGAAAATAAATAAGCCAACAGCTTTTGGTATACGACGTAAAAAAAATAGACCAATCAAAATAGCACTTAAGAACCAAAACAAGTATGATTTTACAAAGTGTATATTCATTAAAAAGGATTGACGTTTAAATAGTCCTAAAATGTTATCTGAATCAAAACTACTTGTTGAAACAATAAAAAAGGAATTTGGAAGAAAGTTTCCAAAATACAAATACTTTAAAATATAAACCCCTAAAAAAGGGACCAAAAAGAAGCGCAATGCATTTTTTAGTATTAAGTCTCTTCGAGATGTTTTTAAATATAAATCGAACAATAGAGGAAACAGAAAAATTAGCGATTCCAATCGAATTAACGAAGCAAATAAAACACTAACTAAGAATGAAATGACTCTTGATTGGCTATAAAAATAAGCTCCGAGCATTAATGACATCCCCCAAAACAAAGTGCCATAGCCTCTAAATCCCGCCTCTAGCTGTGGGACTATTAAAACCAAAAGGGCAATAATTATTTTAAAAAGAGGATGCTTCTCCCCTATCATTTTAAAAGTGATGAATAAAATAATAAAAAGTGAAATCAAAGAAAGAATTTGGGAGGATTCAAACACAGGAAGACCCAAGCAGCAACAAATCGACAAAACTATCATAAATAGAAAATCTGTAAAGCCTTCTATTTTCTCACCTCCTGGATAATAGCTTATAGTTCCAGTATTTGCAAAATTCTCTGCATAAGAAAATAAAATTGCTGCATCCTCTGCAGGCATTGCATAATCTATTAAATAAAAATATAGAGGAGAGATGAAAGCAACTCCTAGGAGCGCCTGAATAAAAGGCTTCTTAATAAGACTTTTCACATCAAATACAGATTATCTTGCAATATACATTTTTCCAAATCCTTCTTTACTAAAGAATTGATCTATACTGGTTTCAAATCTTTCAAAATCGTTATTGATATCATTTATGAGCACACGATATAAATATACTCCATTGGCAAGAGGATCTCCATACTGATCAGTACCGTCCCATCTAAACTCTGTTATATTCTGACCGATGGATATTGGTCCCAATTCATCATTTTCAATTACCCTAACCACTTTTCCGGAGATGGTTAATATTTGAACTCGAATATTATCAGGTACTGCCCCAGTAACTGTAAACACAAACCTTGTTGATGAAGTAAATGGATTTGGATAATTTAAAAAGTTACTAATGGATGTTTTTGTAATCACTTCAAAAGTGATTCTATATTTATTATCTCCTGATTCATTATCACTTCTATCATAAGCTTGAACTATTAACTCATATTTACCATCTTTTAAGAACTCTGGATAGAAATAGACTCTTGCTTCATTGTTATTATTCAAATTATCAACCTCTGCGGGCACAAAAGTCACATTATTTTGCCCCAAATAAATTTCTTTGGGTGGATCAGCATCTGAGAGATCATCTAACTGAATGCTAAAATCACTTGTGTCATTCAATGCTAAAAATTCATTTTCATCCTTCAATCTAATTAGAATTTCAGGGTTTGAAGCAACGATATCTCCATCTACAATATGTTTTCCATCAAAGGTTACATCTAAAAGTGGATTAATATTGTCTTGAATGACAAAGACTTCAAAAACTGCAAAATTATTAAAATGGAAAAGCTCAGGCTGATCATTATCTGGATTAACCTCTAAAATTATATTGTTTAGCCCAACAAATTCATCACCGGAGAAAACTCTGCTAAAATCTATATTGTATGTAGAGTCTCCTAATAATGGAGGGTACTTATCATAAACAATGGAACTATTATTATTGGGTCCTGAAAAAGTGATTTTAACTAAAAGACTATCCATATCAAAGTCCCCAATATTAGTTACTGCAACAGAAAAGTCTACCGTTTGTCCTTGCCCAACGGTATCGCTCGAAACAAAGTATTGTATAGTTGGATTAATTACTGCATCTGGTAATTTATCATGGATCACTCTCCAAAACTGCAATTGAGGTGCTGTTCTAAAAGAATCATCCTGTGCAAATAATTCTAAACGTATTTGAGGATATTGTATAGCATCTACTGATGACAAATCATAAACCGTATCTCTTATCTCCGACGCAAGTAATACGTTATTGCCTGCAGAGTCTATTCCGGTTACGTTTACATAAAAGTTGTCGTAATTTTCTACATCTAGTGATTTCCAATCCAAGTTCAATGCTCTCCATTTGACAGCAGGGCCGATATTCGTAGAACGAACCACACCCTCATTCCAAACACCACTAAAGAAAATTGTTGTATCTATAAAATCATCCACACTTTTTCCTATAACTTCAATCGTTCTATCCGCAAGCGAACTTTTCTCAGAATAAAACATATAATGAGTAGTATCAGTAGCTTGTCTTATTTTAGTTGCTCCTAGTTTTTCAAATTCATTAAACAAAGTAGTTCCGAGAACTGTTGAATCCTGACCCCATAAATTAAAATTTCCTTTTTGAAAAGTATAAACTAAAACTGCATGCTGTTCAGGAATATGGTTCTGCATAAATTGTATGGCTCTTTCTCTCCAAGTTTGGTTATTCGTATTAAAAGCGATCACCTGAGCCGGAGAACTTGTCAGCGGATAATTATCACAAAAAGTTCCTAAACTACTATTTGTAGGACATGTTCTCCCAAATGACTCTACATTTCTTCCTTCAATAATGTCATATACAAAGAAAATAAGACCACCACTAGTGCCAATAAAAGAACTATTTGCTATGCCGAGATTATTATAAAAAAGCCGTCGATTGCCAAATGTTCTATAAATTCCTGTTATGCCATTCTGAATTTTAAGGCTTTGCTGATCTCCAGCAAATTTAAACTGCCTGTCCTCTTCATCAATACCCATCGTGATGTATTGATCTCTCAAAAATTGGAAATAATGGGACTGACTCCACCCAGTTGGTAAATTGGGGTTGTATAGAAATGAGCTGTTGTTCCAATTAAATTCTGTTTGATCCGGAGTAGACTTAGACGCTGACCTTACATAGTAAACAGTATTTGTTATATAAGGGATGGTTTGCGTATTCCATTCTATGACTCCAGGTTCTCCTTCTATGGTTTCCGACTCCTTAATCGGACTATTAAAATAAGCAGTTGTATCAATTTCAAGAATAAAACTTTGTTTCTCAAAATCTTTACTTGTTAGTGAAAAATAAATGGCTGGTATGTTGTTTACAATACAAAACTCATCCGGACTAATAGGAACAATATCTTCAGACAAAACCAACTTACTGATAACAACAGAATTATTCATTTCAGATAACTCAGCAATATCATCGTTAACATCAATAATTATTTCAAATGTATTTTCTCCGATTCCTTTAGAAGAATCTACAATGATTTCAATATTAAATGTATCACAGAAATTAGGTGCTGAAACGTTATCAATTGTATACTCCTCTTGATCTCCTGCCGGGAAAGTTCTCCGTATGAGGATATCAAAATTTCCACTTATAGCTTTTCCAATATTTTTAACGACTATGGCCATCGTAAAACGCTCGGTACTGGTAGTCAGCACGGATGGTTCACAAAAAACATCTTGATCTGTTATAATATAATCGGGTTCACTATGTGTATTCATTTTAATCGCAGGGTCTCCATGCAAAATCATCTGATTGGCAGTTAGCTTGTTTAACCCCCCTTGAAGATTTAGTTCACTCGCAATACTCTGCATAATATCTCCAACAGTATTCCCATACATACTAAATGAAAGTCGTTCATAAAATCTATCAGAAAAATTGTTCAACGTGTTTGCCAGTCCAAAATTTAAAGGTGCTATATAGGCAATTGCTGCCTTATCAGCATTAATCACAAAAGCCTCACTTAACCCAAATCCTCTATCATAAATTGACCCCACCAAACATCCATTAGTAAGTGCTATAAAATATTTACCACTATTAGTCATTGTATTAGGGTCAATATTAAAATCTAGCGTGGTAGATGAAGAATGCCCGAAATATGTAATTAATGAAACCCCATTTGTCACCAAAGAGTCTATGAGTAAAGAGGTAGCAGTTTGAATAGGCGCCGTATTATTTTTAAAAATAGAAGTCACATTACCCCCATAAAAAGGCGCTTCTATATAATCTTCATAGTTAGCGAGAAAAGCCCTAAATAGGTTTTGCTCTCCAATATTATTTCCTCCACCAAAATGAAGAATTCTCTTCATCCATAATTTATCAGCTTTCGTCTGACTAATAGAATTTTGGGCCGCTTCGTATTCTATCAATTTATTTAAATATATCTGAGCCCGGGAAGGATATAGTGCCGAAACACGACCAATAGCAACTTGTTGACGAGTGTCATTTGGCGATTTTGATGTTAAAAGAACATCCGAAGAAGGGCTTCCATATGAAGGAACCAAATTATTAGCATAGGTTGTCCCGCTGGTGGCCACATTAGAGGTGATAGCCTTTCCTAGCATAAGTACATGACTAGGTTGCTGAGCAAAATTATCTAAAGCGTAGTTTATAAAATGATTAATGCCCAAAGGGTGTTTTTTTATTCCATATGCAAATTGATCATACAATTCTTCAACGTAAACTACTAAAGCATTATATCCTCCTCCAGTTGCTGAATTTCTATAAGCTTCATAATCTCTAACTGGATCCATCCCTCCACCCAATTCTCTAATACTTGGTTGGGTAATAATCAAATAGTCTCCTTGATTGGCCGTTTGTGTAAAATTCTGAAAAACCTTAGCTTTTAATGTATCAATGAATGTTATATCTGCTGCATCCTGAGAGGACATAAATAGATCATCTTTGTTATTGGAGGTTGCAGGCAAATTAAATTTGTATATTCCCGATAGTTCTTCAGCCTCAAACCTCTTTAAATTATTAAGATCATATAAAAGTGGAGTCGTACTTCTATCATTGAAGTTTTCAATTTCTAAATAAATATTAGAAGATTTCTCGATACCAAAACCAAAAGTGCTAAAGTTATCAAAACTAAACCTTTGTGGATATGTACATCCTACAAGTGCTAGATAAAACACCCCTCTATTAGACACATCTTCAAAAGAAACGGGTGTATTTCCTTCTATCAAATCATCTACCTCGAGATCAATGGTTCTACGTACCACTCCAGCGCCGTTAAATTGAAAATTATCTACAACATCACTAATTTTAATATCCATTTCATGAAACTGATTGGCAAAACTGTTGAAATTGGTAACAACAGTGTAATTCAAAACAGGGTCTGGTGCTGCTGCTCCCAAATAAATTTGAGAAGTTCTTACCTCTGTAGAAAAGCTCCCATTAATAGGACTATTAACCAATCCTTCCCCAGCAGTGTATTCTGAATCATGTATGGTTGGATAAGCACTACTAGCAGGGGCTCCTTCATTATAGAACCTTGAATAAATGTTAGCTGTATAGTGCATAAAATACTCTTCTTTGCTTGGGGGACTACTGACATCGTTCACCTCTTCTTCTATAAATAAACCTGCAGTTGTGTTATCAAAAGTCAAAAAATAAACTGCCGTATCGTTAAATAAACTTTTGTTGGTGTGTGGTTGATGATCTGGATTCCTATAAAGCTCTGTATCTAACCAGCCATCATTGCGCTGTCCATAAAATTCAACATAATCTCCCGATGAAAACTGACCACTGGAAGTTACATAAAGAGGGACTTGCGCTCCTCTTCCAAACACTCTTATATTGGCACCAACTATTTCGGCAGCATTTATTCCTGAAGTGATAAATGCATCAAACGGAATTCGAACTAAACCATCTTTAACGACTGGAAACTTATAGTGTGTTTTGTCATAGTTAATCCATTCATTTCCGTATTGTGCTAAAGAAGAAAAACCTAGCGACAGCAGTACATGAATCAATATAATTGTCCTAACAATCATTTCGCTTTCTTTTTATTAAATCCAGCTTTTAAAGAGACTATATGCGAAAAGGAAGCTTCCGAAACTCCTCCCACATCCGTATATGCATAATCAATATATATTTCTCTAAAACGAATTCCTACACCTAAATTTGGTTGAACACTTATTGATGTTTCTCCATTTTGATCCGGCACCTTTTGTATATTACTTAACCCAAATCTGGCATAAATAATTTCAGCAAAGCCGGCTTCAACGCCAAAATGTGGGTCAAAACTCATTGGGCTAGCACTTATTAGAACATTTCGTTTCCCATCCGTATTAATGTCTATGTCTATTTCTGCCTTAAATTCAAACTGATTAAAGACTCGATGATAGGCAGCACCAATAATTATCTTTGGGACCGTAATCTCTTGAGAACTTCGAGGCACTATATTTCCTTCTCTAAAGAGCACCTCCCTTTCAAACTCGTCAAAGCTAAAAGTCCAAGCATTAAAAGTGGTTGTAATGTCTCTAATCATCACACCAAACTTCCAATCTTTATGATGATATTGAGCACCCACATCTAAACCAAACCCCCATGCTCTGGCAAAAGACCCTGCCTTTCGTCGAACTACTTTAATATTAGCTCCAACATTAAAGTTTTTAAGAATTTCTCTTGAATAAGAGGTAATTAAAGCAAAATCTACTGCCGAAAAACTTGTAACAGCATCATAATCAAAAGTCCCATCAGGTTGTAAGGCTCTAAGTGTATTAGGGATATCATCCGTGGCAAACCTAATTACACTAAATGCCAATGCATGTTTATTAGAATCCAAGGGAACAGCAATTGCACCATAATCGAACTTCGACACTCCAGCGAAATATTCTGCATGCATAAGTCCAACTTGAAATTTACTTTTAATCTCCACTAGTCCAGCAGGATTCCAAAATCCAGCGGTTACATCGTCAACAGAGGCCACCACACTATTACCCATTCCAAAAGCCTTCGCTCCTACACCTATGGCCAAAAACTCGTTGCTATACTTACGTACTTGGGCAAACGACAATGCCGTAGTGAAAACCAATATTATCAACAATACTTTTTTCAAACTCTCAAGTTGTCTAATGTACTAAACGAGTTTTTAGTTCCGAGATTTCCTTAAGCCCTATGAATTTATGAAGGATATCCGAAATCTTTACTAATATTCTCTATAAAATTGAAGTTCAACGTAATAAAACCAATATCTTTGCGCAAAATTGATTAAATGAATTTTGTAGAAGAATTGCGTTGGAGAGGAATGTTGCACAACATCATTCCAGGAACAGAAACTCATCTTTTAAAAGAAAAAACTGTCGGTTATGTTGGTTTTGACCCGACTGCCGACTCTTTACATATTGGGAGTCTAGTGCCAATTATGTTACTTGTTCATCTTCAAAAGGCGGGGCATAAGCCAATTGCCCTAGTTGGAGGAGCTACCGGAATGGTTGGTGATCCTTCTGGAAAGTCTAAAGAAAGAAATTTACTCTCTGAAGAAATTTTAAATCACAATCTAAAGTGTGTTCAAAAACAACTTGAAAAATTTTTAGACTTTGATACAAACAACAATCCCGCAGAAATTGTAAATAATTACGATTGGTTTAAGAATATGGGATTCTTAGAATTTATCAGAGATATTGGAAAACATATAACTATTAATTATATGACCGCCAAAGACTCTGTAAAAAAGAGAGTTGAAACGGGGCTTTCATTTACAGAATTCTCGTATCAATTGGTTCAGGGATATGACTTTTATTGGTTATTAAAGCATAAAGGCTGCAAATTACAAATGGGCGGGTCCGATCAATGGGGAAATATTACTACAGGAACAGAATTAATTAGAAAAATGGATGGTCAAGATGCATTTGCATTAACTTGCCCACTAGTAACTAAAGCAGATGGCGGAAAATTTGGTAAAACAGAAGAAGGTAATATATGGTTAGATCCAGAAAAGACTTCTCCGTATAAGTTTTATCAATTTTGGCTGAACTGTTCAGATGCTGATATTTCCAATTACATTAGGACATTTTCTTTATTATCAAAAGAAGAAATTGAATCATTGGAAGCTGAGCATACTGAGGCACCTCATAAAAGACTTTTGCAAAGAGCCCTAGCTAAAGATATTACCATTAGAGTACATTCTGAAGAAGATTACAACAACGCTGTGAAAGCATCAGAAGTTTTATTTGGCAAATCAACTAAAGCAACACTTCAACAGTTGAGTACTGACTTGCTTATGGAGATACTTGAAGGTGTTCCTCAATTTACGATTTCAAGCACACTATTATCAGATGGCGTAGGTATTATCGACTTATTAGCAGAACATACCAATATCTTAAATTCAAAAGGAGAAGCAAGAAGAGCTCTAAAAGAGGGTAGTTTAAATATTAATCAAGAAAAAGTTACAGATGCAGAAGCATTGATAACAAAAGAAGACTTAATTAATAATCAAATCTTATTATTTAGAAGAGGGAAGAAAAACTATTCACTTATCAAAGTTGAATAGCCATTGAAACATGTATTACAATTGGAATAAAATTGTACAAGATCTATAAACTAAAACTTTCTCCACAACTACATGTACGAGAAGCATTAGGGTTATCAAAGTAAAATCCTTTTCCGTTCAAACCATCTGAAAAATCTAAAGTAGTTCCTAATAGGTATAAAATACTTTTTGGATCGACAACAAGTTTCATTTCTTTATCTTCAAAAATTTCGTCACTACCTAATACTTTATTATCAAATTTCATATCATAAGAAAGTCCTGAACAACCTCCACTTGTTACAGAAACTCTGACAAAATAATCCTCTCCCAAACCATCCTTTTCCATGATGCTCAAAACACGTTCTTTCGCTTTTTCACTAATAAAAATCATATCCCCTTTTTCAGTTAAGAGTACAACGTACTTTTATAGGCTCTAAGTTCCCTAATTTTATTGGATAATTGCTCAACAACACCTTTTATTTCTTCACTTGTGTTGTACTTCCCCAAACTAAACCGAACTGAACCATATGCCCCTTCTTTTGATAAACCCATCGCTTTTAAAACGTGCGATGGTTTTTGGTCTGCAGATGTACATGCAGAACCCGTTGCAATAGCGACTAATGATTTACTTGCATTTATAACATCTTCTGCTTTTAAATCACGAAAACAAATATTAGAGGTATTATAAATCCGACTCTTTAAATCACCATTTAAAAAAGTATTGCCCAATTCTAGTAACTCTTGCTCTAGGTAATCTCTGTTCACACGGATTTGTTTTTCATTTTTATCCATCTCGTCACTAGCTAGTTTACAAGCTTCACCTATCCCTACAATCCCTGGGACATTTAAGGTACCAGACCTTCTTCCTCGTTCATGTCCCCCTCCATCGATTAATGGAGTGATGGTAACCCTAGGGTTCTTGCGCCTAACATACAATGCTCCGAGTCCTTTAGGTCCATAAAATTTATGTGCACTCATAGTCATTACATCCACTCCTAAATCAATTACATTAACCGGTATTTTTCCAATAGCTTGTGTCGCGTCACAAAATAAAATAGAATCGCGTTTGTGAACTATATCTGCTATTTCCTTAATAGGGTGGATTACTCCAGTTTCATTATTTACCATCATAACAGCAACTAAAATGGTTTTTTCTGTAATTGCACGCTCTAAATCTTTCAAGTCAATATGACCTTGTTCATCTACACTGAGATAGGTAACTGACCCTCCTTGTCGCTCTAAGGCACTGCATACGTCTAAAACTGCTTTATGTTCCGTTTTACAAGTAACGATGTGATTTCCCTTCTTTTTATAGGCGCTAAAAATTCCTTTAAGCGCTAGATTTATAGATTCTGTTGATCCAGAAGTAAAAACGACCTCTTGATCTAAGCATCCTATTAACTTGGCCACTTGGCTCCTAGATTTATCTACCGCATCCTTTGCTCTCCATCCATACGAATGCGTAGCACTAGATGCATTGCCAAATTTATCTTTAAAATAAGGCATCATTGCGTCTAACACACGTTCATCTATAGGTGTAGTCGAATTATAATCTAGATATACCATTGCTGCAAAGATAAGATCAATTCAATTGAATTCTATAAATTAGCGATCGAAATGAATACTATGGAAAAGTACGAGCAATATTTAGAAAAAGGAACAGAAATGGCCATCATGTATGCACCAAAATTAGCACTTGCTTTGCTGGTTCTAATTGTCGGGTTTATAATAATTGGACGCATTATCACTTTTATTTCCAAAATGATGGATAGGTCTAAATTAGACAAGGATGTACAACCATTTCTAAAATCGCTGATAAGCGTTTCTCTAAAGGTGCTTTTAATCTTTAGTGTTGCAGGTATTGTTGGCATTGAAACCACTTCTTTTGTTGCTGTATTAGCAGCAGCGGGATTTGCTGTAGGTATGGCGCTACAAGGTAGCCTAAGTAACTTCGCCTCTGGAGTAATGATACTTATTTTCAAACCTTATAAAGTGGGCGATCTTATCGAAATAAATGAAGAAGTTGGTCATGTAAAAGAGATCCAGATTTTTAATACGATAATAGAAACCTTGGATAGTGTAACCGTAATTATCCCAAACTCGATGGTCGTTGGAGATAAAATAAAAAATTATACAACAGTTGGTTCAAGAAGAATAGATTTGAATGTCTATATGCCTTATGAAGAAGATTTTCCAAAAGTACAATCAATTATAAAAGATGCCTTGAAAAAAACACCAAATGTTTTAAATTCTCCAGAGCCTTTTGTTGGAATTGAAACTTATGATACACATAGCCTAGTGCTTGCAGTTAGGCCTTATGCTCAAACTGAGTATTATTGGGATGTTTATTTTGACGCATATAAAAATGTTAAAGCGGCTTTACACAAACATGGCATTAAGGTGGCTTATTCAGAAGGCGTTGAATTAGGAAAGATCGGATCGTAGATATTTATTTGTTTCTTTTAGGGCGTATCAATTTCCTATTTTTAATGAATGAAGAATAAGTTCACTTTCGAAAAGTCATTAGAAAAGTTTATTTTATTCTTTGCTATTTCAACTGTAAGTATTTCTATTTTCTTGTTATGCTTTCTTTTACCCTTAAAATATGATGATTTTATTTCACTCATATCCAAGTTGCTAAACAAACCTGAATGGAACAACATTATTGTTGAGCAATTTTCAAAGGCTCAGTTTCTTTTGACTAAAAAAACCGTTCTGTTTTCTACTCTCTGTTACATCTTAATATTAATCCCTTTTTTAATTATTAAGAAAAAGCCTCTCACCTTTTATTTAAAGAATATAATGGCAGATTTTAATAAAACCGTTTTAAAAATCAACGTAAGTATTCGATCATTAGAAAAAACTACAAAAATTGCTTTAGCAACTATTTGTTTTCTTTTTTTTGCAAAATCATTTTACTACATTTTTACATACCATATCTCCTACGATGAAGCGTGGACCTATAACCACTTTATTAGCAAATCTTTTATTATACCTTTTATTGCACCAAGCAACAACCATGTGCTTTATACTATTATAGCCAACTTTTTTAGTCTTCTTCCAATTGAGCCCATTAGATCTATTCGTTTACCACTTCCTTTAGTGGGGCTTGCATCAGGCCTTCTTTTATTTTTATTCTTGAGAATGTACATTCATGAAAAATATGCGCTCCTTATTTTTGCCTTTTATCTTTCTTCAGGATGGGTTACAAAATATGCGCTTTATGGACGAGGATATATTTTCACTTTTTTATTTGTTCTCCTTTTAATTTGGAGTGTAATAAAAATAGCTACACTAAAATATCCTAATTCAAAGCAGATATATTATTTGGTATACGTTTTATCATTTACTCTAGGTGTTTATGCCGTTCCAAGTTTTTCATTTGCTATTGTTGGTGTCTTCATACCGGCTATGATAATATTACTTTACAAAAAGAGACTTAAGCGCACATCTCATTTAGTTGCTGTAACAATTATATCTATTTTGCTTTCATTGATTTTATACAGTCCTATGATTTTATCTGTTGGATTCAATTGGCTATTTGAAGGATTGGCATTAGAAAAAAGCTCCATATCCTTAACTCAAATCAAAAGATGGATATTGGTAATGGGCTCACAGACTTTGAGTACCCATCTGTTTTATGCCCCCTATTTGTTTCTAATCTTGATTTCCATTGGACTTCCTTTTTTTATTGAAAAGAAAAAAAGAACATTAGCTGTTATTATTTCCTTTTCTATAATCTTTCCCCTGCTCCTCGTTTATATATTTCAAGCAAGTTTTGAAACACGAATTTTCAGTTATTCAATCGTTCTAGTTTCTATCTTATTTGGACTATTAGCACAGTATCTTTCCCAATATTTTCCAACAGTAAACAAGCCTATTTTTTTGTTTCTTACCATTACTTTATTTACCGTTAATAGTTACTTATCTCATAATAATCCAATGATGCAATGGAATAAGGAAGTTGATCATACATCACATATAATTTCAAAAAGAATTAAGGAAAATAGAATTAAGGAAGTTTACAATTTCTTTCCATATTTAAAACCCATTATAGAATATCAGTACTTAAAAAGTAATTCAAATATTAAAATTTTAATGTCGGAAGAAGCAAGTCTCGATTATCAAATATTTGATTCAGAAAAAAAATATGAGAGTATTATTTGGAAAAAAGGAGAAAAAAGAGAAAAACCAAACTTTTCTAACTATAATTTGGTTTATGAAGATAATCTTGCGGCATTATACCTAGTAAGACACTAATAGCTATATTAATTCTAAATAAATGAATTACAAATGGAAGTAATAAGAACACCTGACGAATGTTTTGATAAAATTAATGACTGGCCCTTTGAACCAAGATATTTAAATGTTTTAGGAGATATCAGAATGCATTACGTTGAGGAGGGTAAAGGAGAAACAATACTATGCCTTCATGGAGAACCCTCGTGGGCCTATTTATACAGAAAGATGATTCCAACATTATCAGAAAAATATAAAGTTATAGCACCTGATTTGCTGGGATTTGGCAGATCTGACAAGCCATTAAAAAAAAGTGATTACACATTTCAAATGCACTTTAGTGCTTTAAAAGAATTTCTAGAAGAAAAAAAACTTAATGAGATTACCGTTGTTGTGCAAGATTGGGGAGGATTACTCGGATTAAGTTTAGTTGGAGCAATGCCAGAAAAGTTCAAACGATTGGTTATTATGAACACCTCCTTACCAATTGGAGACAAACCCATGCCTCCAGCGTTTAAGGCATGGAAGACCTTTTCACAAACAACACCCATTTTACCTATAGGAAAAATTATCAAAATGGGCACACACAGAAAGCTTAGCAAAGCAACTGTTAATGCTTACAATGCACCTTTCCCCTCTGGCAAATACAAAGCAGGAGCGAGAGTATTCCCAGCATTAGTTCCAGACAAGCCCACTTCAGAAGGAGTCACAGAATTAAAACAAGCAAGGGCTGTACTGAAAGAATGGGACAAACCTGCTTTGGTTATGTTTTCAGATAAAGATCCGATAATGAGTGGTGCATGGAAATGGTTTTACTACAACATTCCAACCGCAAAGGATCAACCGAAAATAACTATAAAAGATGCTGGACACTTTTTGCAAGAAGATGCTGGAGAAGAAATCGCTCAGCACATTGTAGATTTTATGGATAGAACATGTTCTTAAGCAAGTTGGTAGATGGCTTCTAAATTTCTTCCAAGTCCATCATAATCGAGACCGTAACCTACGACAAAATCATCTTCTATTTCAAAGCCTTTAAAATCTACATTAATAGGATGTTTTAAGCTATTAGGCTTTATCAATAACGTAGCTATTTTTATTGATCTAGGTGCTTTTTTAAGCAATAACTCCGAAAAATATTTCATTGTCAGTCCCGAATCAATAATATCCTCCACTATAATAATATCTTTATCAAGAACGTCCACTTCTAATGATGAAAGTAGCTTCACCTCTCCTAAGCTTTCTGTTTTTTTATACGAACTCAATCGAACAAATTCAACTTCCACATTTCCATTTATTTTCTTCAACAAGTCAGATGCAAATATAAATGCTCCCTTTAATACCACTATAAAAATTAAATTATTGGAGTCATAATTTTGACTATTAATCTGAGAAGATATTCTAGAAACTGCCATAGTTATTTCTTCCCTCGAAATATAACTTTTAAAAGTTTTGTCATGTAATTTAATCTGAGAATCCAACACTATTTTTGAATAGTTAAAATTTGTCCTAATTTGAGATTTGTGCCTTCAAGATTATTCATAACTTTTATGTCTTCTATTTCAATCCCGTATTTCTTTGACAAAGAATAAAGTGTATCACCCCTTACTACTGTATGATATATATGGTCTGCATCCAAACTAGCAGTTAAATTATTTTGACCCATAGGTTTTAGTTCTAACAATTCAACATCATAAATAACTTCTTCAGGTTCTTCCCGAACATTTGGATTGCGTTTTACGCTCTCTTTTTTTACAACTGCTGCAACCTCCTCCTTTTGCACAATTTCCTTCCCTAGCCTATCCTCTTTTTCATTAGCTACAGCTACTTTTTTTTCTGAGTTAGTTAAGTGCTCTTCTTTTTCAGCTATTGGGATTACTTTTAATTCTACAGGTTTTTTGTTAGCACTCATCTTGTTATATACAGTAGTATTACTTCTTACTTTTGGCCTATACGGTGCATTTTTGTTTAGATAAACGACCTCATTTATAGCTGGTTCATCTCTTAGTCCTAATTGATTTCTCTTTCTTAACACATCTAGTTTAATACCATACAGTTGAGACACATACAAGATATTCTCACCATCTTGAATCAGATGTGTATTTTGATAAGTCCTTTTTTTCTTAGGGTCTAAATAAATAAAAGTTCCTGGCTTAATAGTCATATTAGGTGCCATATCATTATAAGCAGCCAACTTATCAATCGGAATTCGAAACCTATAAGACAGTCTTCTCAAACTTTCATTTTCTGCTACCCTCACTGTTCTTATTCCATTATGATCAAATATTAGCTTCTCTGATTCAGGTAGAAAATCCTCTTTATCTTTAGGTGTTACATAATCTCTGTCTGAAGGAGTATGTTGTATTTGAGGTTGCTCATCTTTCCTGTCAATCATTACCGTTTGTTGCTGTTCTCGTTTAACAACGGCAACCGGAGGAGCACTAATTTTAATCCTTCTCTTATCGTATTGATGAAGGTTATATTTATCTATTAATCCTATAAGTATTGTAGCATACTTGGGATTTGTAGCATATCCTGCTTTTTTAAGTCCTTTTGCCCAACCTTTATAGTCTGTTGGTGACAACTCGAAAAGACTATTGTATCTAGCTCTTCCAACTAAAAATTCGGAATGATCTATATACGACTCTTCTGGACTACTATATACTCTAAAACATTCATTACGCTCATCATCATCCATATAATATCCTTTACCTTTCCATCCTGTATGGCATTTTATTCCAAAATGATTTCTCGCTTTTTTTGCTAACTCACTATTTCCAAAACCACTTTCCAAAATTCCTTGAGCCAGGGTAATACTGGCAGGAATTCCTGTACGTGTCATTTCAGACTGTGCAAGTGACCTATACTTACTAACATATTGTTCAACAGTTATCTTCTTTTGACCGAAACTAACCAATGGAACAATTAGAAAAAATAATATCGTTCGTCTCATAATTATTATTTTTTAATAGCCATCATTATACCATCTCTTATTGACACAATTACATTTTCAACTCGATTATCTTCTTGTATCTTTTTGTTATAAGCACGAATAGCTTTTGTATTTCTATCTTTTTTATCCATATCAATTACCTTGCCGCTCCACAAAACATTGTCTGCTAAAATTATACCACCTGGTCTAACTTTGTCAAAAATTAAATCATAATAGGCACAATAATTTTTTTTATCTGCATCAATAAAAACCAAATCAAAAGTCTCTTCAATGTCAGAAATCAACTCTAAGGCATTGCCAATCAATAGTTTAACACTGTTTTCCAACCCTGCCTTTTCAAAAAATGTTTCCGCTGTTTCTTTAATTTCTTCATTAATATCTATCGAATAAAGCAGCCCTCCCTTGTTCAAACCCTGTGCCAAGCAAATCGTAGCATATCCTGTATAAGTGCCGACCTCTAATATTCGATTGGGTTGAAGCATAGTAGATATCATCCTCAAGAAATTGCCTTGAACTTGCCCAGAAAGCATTTGAGGGAGATTAAAGGTTGTATGTGTGAGGGCATTTAACTCACTCAAATACGTATACTCTTCAGAACTATGCTCTGCTATATAATCTTCAAGTTCAGGCTTTAAAATTCCCGACATTATTCTTTTTCGTCAAAATAACTTATTCTACTTCAATTAAAACTTGGTTTTTTTCCACAGCGTCTTGCTTACTTACATTAATTGCTTTAACAGTGCCATTTCCGGAGGATTTTATAATGTTTTCCATCTTCATCGCTTCTAAGATTAGTAATGAATCTCCCTTTTTTATTGCATCTCCAGGACTCACAAAAATATCTAATACCAATCCCGGCATAGGAGCTTTCACGTCGTCTAGAGTATCAGCATCTAAAACACTCATTCCCATATCTTGAAGCATAACATCTAGCTTATCATTTACTTTAAAAGAATAAGAGACGCTATTGATCAATAGTGAGATCGTTTTATCACTTCTATTAAAACTTTGAATTTCAATATCATAAGAACTTCCCTTATGAAGAATGTGGTATTTATTTTGAGAAATCTTAGAAAGGTCATATTCAAACCCTTGACCATCAATTTTAGTTTTATCATCAGAAAAGTCAATATTGAATGTTAACTCTTCTGAATAATCAATTTTATATTTCATCCCTTATTTTTTGTTTTAATGGTTCTAATTTCTTCTCAATTTTACATCAAAAATTAGTTTTTTAATCCTTTATTTAAAAACCACTATTGAATTGTTCCTTTCATTATAATTTTGAAACCAGCATTTTATACACACGAAAATAAAAAAAGTGTGGGAGTGCAACTTTTAAATTAATACATTTGAGCCTTTTAAGGCACATAATTTGACATAATTTATTGCTATGCACAAGAATTTTTACAAATACTTTTTTTTGTTCTTTTTTCTTCTTGCTTTTTCATTTAATTCAAAAGGGCAAATCGGCATTAGTGAAGAAGCATTTGAAATTATTAATATTGATACTTCCAACGTCTATGCCCGAATTCCAAATGACCAATACAAACCTTCTCGTAAAAGATTATTTGACATATTGCATACACGTTTAGAAATCAAACCTTTTTTTGAACAAAGAAAACTTTATGGGAAAGCTTTCATAACTATGAAACCTTATTATCTAGCTGCTAACTATTTAGTATTGGATGCCAAAGGCATGGATATAAAGCAAGTTTATGTACTAGATGAAGCTGGTTTTATTCCTGTAAAGTATACCTATGACAATTTATTACTTAACATCACTTTTAGTAGGAATTATTCTCCTGAAGAACAATTCACTTTGTTTATAGAATATATTGCAAATCCATATGAGTTAGAAAAAAGAAATGCAATGCCTTCTTCCGGGAGAGGTCTCTATTTCATAGATCCAAAAGATAAGAACCCATATAAGCCAACACAATTATGGACACAAAATGAAACTGAATCAGCCTCTTGTTGGTTTCCTACTTTTGACGCTCCTAATGAACGTTTTACACAAGATATTTATATAACCATTCCAAACAAATATGAAACCCTTTCTAATGGGCTTTTTGTAGAGACTATTGTAAATGACGACGGCACAAAAACGGTACAATGGAAACAAGATTTGCCACATGCTGCTTATTTAACAATGATTGCTGTTGGGAATTTTGAAGTTATACAGGATCATTGGGGGCCTTTAAATGTAAACTACTTTACAGAGCCACAATATGCAAAATGGGCGAAAAATGTTTTTGGGAACACTCCATATATGATGTCCTTTTTTTCTAATCTTTTAAAAATTGATTTTCCATGGGAAAAATACTATCAGATTGTTGTTAGAGACTTTACTTCAGGAGCAATGGAAAACACTACTGCAAGTGTGTACTACCAGAGGTTACTGGCGGATAATAATCACCTTGCAGATGCCAATTATGATGACATTATAGCACATGAACTTTTTCATCATTGGTTTGGCGACTTAGTTACCTGCGAATCGTGGGCCAACCTAGCATTAAATGAGTCATTAGCGACCTACAGTGAATATTTATGGCTGGAAAATAAATATGGAAAAGAGGAAGCTGATTACCATCTATACAAAGATTTAAAATCATACTTAAGAGAATTTAAGTATAAAAGTGAGCCAATTATTAACTTCTATTACGATGATGCAGAAGAACTTTTTGATGCCCATCGCTATCAAAAGGGAGGATTAGTAATGCATATGTTGAGAGACTATTTAGGAGACAAAGTTTTCTTTGATGGATTGCATCATTATTTGAAAAAACACAAATTTAGTTCTGTTGAAATTCATGATTTAAGAATGGCATTAGAAGAAATAACCGGAGAAGATTTAAACTGGTTTTTTAATCAATGGTTTTTGAGTAGTGGCCACCCAATTCTTAAGATTAAGGAAAAATATTTTAGTAATGAAGTACATCTTACAATTGAGCAAGTACAAAATTTAGAGGAAGCTCCAATATTCCAATTTCCATTAACTATAGACCTTCATACCTCGAAAGGAATTGTCAAAAAAGAAGTTTTTATAAGCAATAAGAAAACTATTTTAAAAATAAAAACACCTTCTAAACCTTCTTTTGTAAACATCGATTCAAGAAAAAAATTGTTATGCGAAATAATTTACGACAGGAATGAAAAACAAGCTAACATTCAGTATTCAAAAGCTAAAACTTTCAAAGACAAAATAGAAGCCCTAAATACAGCTGTTGAACTACAATCGGATGCATTATTATTAAGAATGATGAATGACAACTTTTGGTACATTAGAAAAAAAGCAATAGAGCATTTTGATCTTTTAAGAGCTGATGACCAAGAAGAAATTATCAATACTCTCAAAAAATCGGCGACAGCCGACCCCAAGCCACAAGTAAGAAAAGAAGCACTTCGAAAACTTGGAAATTACAATCTTAAATCAAACAAAGCGCTTGTAGAAAAGATCATTGAAGAAGACTCCTCTTATATCGTCACTGCAATGGCTTATAAGTTTTTATATGACATTGACCCGATTAAAGGTTTTCAAACTATAAAAAAAATAAACCACTATAGAAGCAGTGCACTTAACAATGTAATTGCAGAAACATATGCAGAACAGGGTGGTAAATTTGACAATGAAGTTTTTAAAAAATTACTCTGGAATTCATGGGGAAGAGATTTTGATATTGTTTCCGAATTTTATGCAAAATTCTTGGAAAGAATGGATGAATCAACTTTGAAAAATGGCCTTGATTTTATACGTAGCATTTATTTAAATGAAACAGAATATAACTATAGAAATGCTTGTGAAGATATTTTATATAGACTACTAGGTGCATTTGAAGACCAGAATGACAATTTGAAAAAAGAAATGGTCAATAAAGTGTTAGATGAGATAATGGACCAATAAGTCATTCTTTTCACTTACGCAATAATAGCTTAGTTTTGCTTAACGGAAAAAATCATGGAATCAAAAAGACAGAAACAAATAGCTCGCCTTATTCAAAGATCATTAAGTCAGGTTTTTAGAACTGAACTTGCCACTCTATTTGGCAAAGCGTTGATTACGATATCCAATGTTTACATTACTCCAGATCTTTCTATAGCTAGAGTTTATATTAGTATCTTCAATACAGACAATGCAGACGAATTGATTAATATGCTTTCTTCAAACACAAAACAAATAAGATACGCCCTAGGAAAACAAATAAGGCATCAAGTAAGAAAGATTCCTGATTTAGAATTCTTCATGGACGACTCTTTAGACAATGTCTTTGAATTAGAAAAGATCTTCAAGGAATTAAAAGATAAAGAAAAAGGGCAACAACCATGAGTCTAGAGCTCAAAATAGCTAAACGATACCTCATCTCAAAAAAATCGACCAATGCAATAAATGTAATTTCCTTAATAACTGCCGTTGCCATCGGGTTGGGAACTATGGCCATAATTCTTGTGCTTTCTGTTTTTAATGGATTTGAAGGATTAGTAACTAATCTCTATAAAACTTTTAATGCTGAAATAGAAATAACTGCTGCAAAAGGAAAAACTTTTTCAATTTCAGAGCAAGATTTAAAAAGTATTGAGTCGATTAAAGGTGTTGAAATTATAGCAGAAATTATAGAAGAAAATGCTATGATTAGTTATAACCAAAAACAACACATTGCTACTTTAAAAGGAGTAGACAGCAGCTATTTTATAGTGCATCCCACATTTAAAGACAAAGTATTTGAAGGCCATTCTGTTGTACAAGCTGATGGTAATAAATTTGCTTTAATAGGTGCTGGAATTAGTCAATATTTAGGTATTGACGTAGATAATTATTATCAAAAACTACATATTCATATTCCAAAGAAAAATTCTTCTATCTCATCAATTGAAAGCGCCACTAACAGAGCATCTATAAGTCCCATAGGGATTTTTGCCATTCAGCAAGACTTTAATAATAAATACATACTTGTTCCAAAGGCTTTTTTAGAAAACCTTTTATCAATTAAAAATGAAACAAGTATGATTGAAATTAAAACAACAAATGGGTCTAATGTAGCCAGTGTAATTAAAGACCTCAAATCTATTTTAGGAGAACAATATGAAATTAAAGACCGATTACAACAAAATGAAGCACTATATAGAGTAATGAAAACAGAAAAGTGGATTGTATTTATAATTCTTTCTTTTATAATAGTCATTGCCTCGTTTAACATTATAGGTTCTCTTAGCATGCTTATCATAGAAAAAAGGCCCGATATTGCAACTTTGCTCACTTTAGGAACTACACGTTCTTCAATCACAAAAATTTTTCTTGCTGAAAGCATGTTGTTATCTGGAATTGGAGCTTTTACAGGGATGGCAATTGCATTTATACTATGCCTATTACAACAACATCTCGGTATTATAAAAATACCAGGCAATAGTTTTTTAATGCAATATTATCCTGTAAAAATGCAACTAGCTGACTTTTTAGTGGTTGCATTTGTTGTAATTATAATAAGCCTAGTCACTTCATATATGCCAGCACGAAGAGCAGCAAAAAATATAGATCTCATTGACCAAATAAGAAAAGTATAAAGAGAGAATTATTGTTTATAGACCAGACTTCTATTTCTTTTTATATTTTAAATAGAGCTGCTTAATAATACCGTCAGGCAAACCTGATTTAGGGACATGAATAACATCTATCTCTAACCAATTAGTAATCTTTCTAAAAATCTCTAAAGCCGGCATTATTACATCTGCCCTATCGGGACGCATTTCTAATTTTATTTTCCTATCTCTTTCAGAAATCAGTTTCATCATTTTATAACAGGTATCTAATATGTCTCTACTTAGATGCGATCTTTTAGATTTAGTAAAATTCTTCAAGACAAAATTGATATTTCCTCCGGAACCAATCCCTTCAATCTTATCATACCGCATCCCAAACTGTTGCAACCAGTTTTTCATCTCTTGCCACACATTTTCCTCAATCATATTGTGTTTTACACGTAATGTACCAATATTAAAGGATCGTTTATCTACCATTTTTCCTTTTGACAAAAAAATCAATTCTGTACTTCCTCCTCCCACATCGATATATAAATAATTCTTCTCCTTCTCAAGCATATCTTCTATATGGTTAGAGAAAATGATCTCGGCCTCTTTATTACCTGAAATGACTTCTATTTTTATACCCGTTTTATCATAAATTTTCTCAATAACTTTTTTCCCATTTTTTGCCTCACGCATCGCAGAAGTGGCACAAGCCATATATTTTTCTGTATGATGTACATCCATGAGATTCTTAAATGCCTTCATCGTTTTAATCAATTCATCAATACGTTCATCTGATATTTTGCCCTTTAAAAAGGCATCTTCTCCTAAGCGAAGAGGAACCCTATATATAGTATCCTTAACAAATTTTGTCCCATCTTCTGTTTCATAGGCATTCATAAATAACTGTCTTACGGCATTTGATCCAATATCAATAGCGGCTAACTTCATCCTAATGTTTACTTGTTTTTTTTAAAAAATCTTGATAGTATTCACGAATCGCATATTGCGACCTTATATCTTTTTCTTTCTTTGGCTTCTTTCTTAGTTTGTATTCATTTTTTTGATGTTTTGAAAAGATTCTCGCTTTCACATTATCACTCCATTGAATCTCTAATACATCAATAAGCTGTTTTTTAATTTTGTTTTCCAAAATAGGACAAATTACTTCAACTCTATAATCTAAGTTTCTTGCCATTAGATCTGCTGAACCAATATAAACATCTGGATTTCCATTGTTACCAAAAATAAAAACCCTAGAATGTTCAAGATATCTATCTATAATACTAATTGCCTCAATGTTCTCGCTCCAATTTTTAAGCCCTGGAACTAAAGAACAGATGCCTCTCACAATTAATCTAATTTTAACTCCCGCTTTGCTTGCTTGATATAACTTGTTAATCATTTCTACATCAACCAAGCTATTCATTTTCATAAAAATGCTAGCTTGTTTCCCCGCTTTAGCATTTCTTATTTCTCGATTGATTAAAGCAGTTGTTTTTTTTCTTAGATAAAAAGGAGCTGTCAGCAATCGCGCATGCTGTGGCAAAATATAATTTTGCTCATAAAACCTGAAAATTTCTCTGACTTCCTTTGTTAAAACTTGATTGCTTGTAAATAAAATATGATCTGTATACAACTTGGCAGTACTTTCATGGAAATTTCCAGTACCAATCGTTCCATAATACATTCTCTCTCCATTTTCTCTTTTTGTTATCAAACAAAGTTTAGAATGCACTTTTAATCCATTTACACCAGTTATTACCTTTACTCCTTCCTCTCTTAAAATGTTTACCCAATAAATATTGGCCTCTTCATCAAAACGTGCACGCAACTCTACCAATACAGTAACCCTTTTCCCATTTCTTATTGCCGTAATCAAAGACTTAATGACATTGGAATCAGAGGCAACACGATATATATTGATTCTTATGTGAGATACATATGGATTAATTGCAGCCTCTCTTAATAAATCTAAGAAGTAATCAAAGGAATGATAAGGATAATAAAGTAAAATATCTTTCTTATCCATTACCTCCATAATACTTCTCTTATTATGTAGATCGGGATGAGGTATAACTGATTCTTTCTTATACCAAAAGTCTAATCTATTTAAATGAGGAAACCTCATAAAATCTTTAAAATTATGATATCGGGCACCTGGAATGACAGAGTCTTTTTCTTTCAGATTCATTTTTTTAATCAAAAACTTTAAAAAGCGCTCTGGCATCTCTTCATCATAGATAAATCTTAGGGGTTCTGCTTTTTTTCTTTTCTTTAAACTCTCCTCTACTGCATCTAAAAAACTTCTTGACACATCATTATCAATATCTAATTCTGCATCTCGCGTAAATTTTATAGTATAAGCTTCTATGAAATCAAAATCATAAATCTGATAAATGGTTTTAAGATTATATCTAATTACATCATCTAAAAAAATGAGATATGTATTGTCGTCTGTTTTGGGTAACACCACAAATCTCGGCACTGCTCCGACCGGAACTTCCAGCAACGAATATTCATACTCTTTCTCTTCTGCATCTTGTTTGAAAAATCTAACAGCAAGGTAAATAGAGGCATCATGTAAAACGGGAAACTTTTTAAGGTTATTAATCATAATGGGAAAAAGGTGTAACCTAACATTATCATGAAAATAATCTTTTACAAAACTTCCCTGTTCTTCCGTAAGTTCATTTTCATTTATTATAAAAATATGCTCTTTTCTTAGTTCTTTTAGAATTTCAAAATAGGCAGCATCAAAACGCTTTTGCAATTCTAACACCTTATTTTGCATACGCTCTAAAAGCTGAGAAGGCGAAACTCCTAAATCTCTCTTTGCAGCTTTTTCTAAAAAAGCCATTCGCCTTATAGTCGCTACACGAACCCTAAAAAACTCATCTTGATTATTAGAAAAAATTCCTAAAAACTTAAGCCTTTCCAATAAGGGAACATTTGCATCCTCCGCTTCTTGCAAAACGCGTTCATTAAATGAAAGCCAGCTTATTTCTCTATTTATTATCCTCTTATTCATTATTTAATTTAATGTGTCTCGGCAGTGAAAAGAAAATTCTTTCCCCAACCAATTTAGGGATATTGTTCCAATTAGAAGTTTCAAACCTCATCATAAATGCTGCTCCTGTAGGAAATTTCGCAATAGAACTATTGCTCATCATTTCACAAAAAGAACTGCATGTTGGTTCATGACTAAAAATAGCTACATGCTCATAGGAGTTATTACACTCTTTAATTGTCGCCATCATTCCCTCAACACCTTCAAAATATAATCGTCTATCCAACACAATATTTTTTATCCTGTAACCTAAAATTTGAGCAACAGAGATAGAAGTATGATAAGCCCTTGTCGCCGGACTTGAAACTATAAGGTCAGGTTTGTACTTAAGTTGCGCAAGATAATGCCCCATTTTCTTTGAAGCTTCTTTTCCTCTATTATTTAAAGGACGTACAATATCAGGTAACTCAGGGTAGTCCCAACTAGATTTTGCATGCCTCATTATTAGTAATGATCTCATATTCTTAAGATAATATGCTTCTAATTTCCATTTTTTTTGAATTAATTTAAAATGTCATACATTTGTACTCGATTTTGAGGGGGCTTAGAAGTCCCCTCTTTTATTAATTTGTATCGAGAAATGGAGCTAAAGAAACATATAGTTCAGTATCTCAATAAGTTGTTTGACAAAACAGATTATTTTGTTGTTGATGTAAAAACTGGAGCTAATGCAAAGATTACTGCATTCATAGATGGGAAAAATGACATTACCATAGATAAATGTGTAGAAATAAGCAGAGCACTAGAGCATTTTTTAGAGGAAAACAACCTAGTACCCGAAAAATATCTTTTAGAAGTATCTTCTCCGGGTATAGATCAACCTTTAAAAGTTTCTCCTCAATTTGAAAAGGCAATTGGAAAAAAGGTTGCTGCATTGCTTAACAACGGTGAAAGGTTAGAAGGAACATTAATGGCATCCAACGATGAAAAAATCAACTTACAAATTGAAAAAAAGAAAAAAGGAAAAATTATTGAAAAAAGAGAACAAGAATTGACTTTTGAAGAGATAAAATCGATTTCAAGGGTGATTAATTTTTAAATCTTAATTATGAATAGTGTTGAATTAGTTGAGTCGTTTTCTGAGTTTAAGGAATTTAAAAATATTGACAGACCGACAATGATGAAGGTTCTAGAAGATGTTTTTAAAACGCTGCTTAGAAAAAAATATGGATCTGATGATAATTTTGACATCATTGTTAATACGGACAAAGGAGACTTAGAGATCTGGCGACACAGAACTATTGTAGAAAATGGAAAGGTAGAAGAGCCATTAGAGCAAATTGAACTAAAGGAGGCCAAATTGATTGAAGAAGATTATGAGGTTGGAGAGGATGCTTATGAAGAAATAACGCTAGAATCTTTTGGGAGAAGAGCTGTTTTGGCTGCTCGCCAAACTTTAATTTCGAGAATCCTTGAGTTGGAAAAAGATGAGATCTACAAACTATATAATGATCGAATTGGCGAAATTGTTACAACAGAGGTTTATCAGATATGGAAAAGGGAAATTCTTTGTTTAGATGATGATGGTAATGAGTTAATCATACCTAAAAGTGAACAAATAAAATCTGACTATTTTAAAAAAGGAGATACCCTAAGAGCAGTTGTAAAAAATGTTGAAATGAAAGGCAACAACCCTGTTGTAATTCTTTCAAGGACTGATGAGGCCTTTTTAGCTAAGCTTTTAGAAATGGAAGTCCCTGAAATTTTTGATGGACTAATCATTATTAGAAAGATCGTAAGAGAACCAGGCGAAAGAGCAAAAGTAGCTGTAGAATCTTATGATGATAGAATTGATCCGGTAGGTGCTTGTGTAGGAATGAAAGGTTCAAGAATTCATGGTATTGTTAGAGAGTTAAGAAATGAGAATATTGACATCATTAACTTTACTAATAATTCAAGTTTATTTATCCAAAGGGCCCTGTCTCCAGCTAAGATAAGTTCTATTGAAATTGATGCTGAGCAAAAAAGAGTTGCAGTATATTTAAAACCAGACCAAGTTTCACTAGCCATAGGAAAAGGAGGCTTAAACATTAAATTAGCAAGTAAATTAACTGGATTCGAAATTGATGTATATAGAGACGTAGACCAAGCTGATGACGACGTTGATTTAGATGAATTTGCAGATGAGATTGAAGATTGGATGATTGATGAGTTAAAAATGATTGGATGTGATACTGCAAAGAGTGTCTTAGAACTTGACAAATCAGAACTTGTTAGAAGAACAGATTTAGAAGAAGAAACTATTGACGAGATATTAAAAATATTAAAATCCGAATTTGAATAAAATTTATGTCTGCAAAACTTAAAAGATTAGTTGGCGTAGCGAAAGAGCTCAATGTAGGAACTTCTACCATTGTAGAACACCTTATTGAAAATGGGTTTGAAATAGACAATAAGCCTACTTCAAAACTCACGGAGGAGATGTATCATCTTTTATTAAAGGATTTCAGGCAAGAAATTGTTATCAAAGAAAGAGCAGAACAGATTAACATTGGTGGAGTTCGTAAAGATCATGATGAAGAGGAATTAATAGAGAGTAAGGAAGAAGTTATTACGACACAAAAAGTAAAACTTGAAGGGCCAAAGACTACAGGAGAAAAAGTAGATCTTTCCAAATTTGAGAAAAAACCTGAAGTCACTAAGAAAAAAGAAGAAAAGGAAAAAGAAAAACCGAAAGAAGAAGAAAAAAAGGAAGTCAAAGCTTCAACAAAAAAAGAAAAAGAGAGTGAGGACAATCACATTAAAACAAAAAAGGTAACACTTGAAGGACCCAAAACTACAGGTAAGACTATAGACCTCTCTAAGTTTAACAAACCAAAAAAAGAAAAACCAGAACCTGTTGCCTCATCAGACAGTGATTCAAAAGATAAAAAAAGAAGGCGCAGAAGAATTAGTTCTGGAAGCAAGGTTGACCCACGATCAGTTGGAAACAGAAATAGGAATTTTAGAAAAGGAGGAAAGAAAGAAGAACCCAAAGAAGCTGTTTCAGACAAAGAGATCCAAGAAAAGATCAAAGCTACAATGGCTAAGATCTCTGGAAATAAGGGAAAATCTGCTAAATCTAAGTATAGAAGAATAAAGAGAGAGGAAGCTGCAAAAACAGCTGAAGAAGAAAGCAACTTAGAGGACAACAAGTTACAGGTAACAGAATTTATCTCTGTTAGTGAACTAGCTGGTCTTTTAGATGTTTCTCCAACCGATATTATCGCTAAATGCTTCAATTTAGGTGTTATCGTTTCCATTAATCAAAGACTAGATGCTGAAATCATTGAATTGATTTCCGATGAATATGGATATGAAGTAGAATTTATAAGTATTTCTGATCAAGAGGAAGAAGAAGAAGAGGAAATAGACAACCCGGAGGATTTAGAAGAAAGGCCTCCAATTGTTACCATAATGGGACATGTTGACCACGGTAAAACCTCTTTACTCGATTATATTCGGTCTGCGAATGTTATAGCAGGTGAAATGGGTGGTATTACTCAACACATTGGTGCATACGAAGTAACAACCGAAAACGGCAGAAGCATTACATTTTTAGATACACCTGGTCACGAAGCTTTTACAGCCATGCGTGCCAGAGGAGCAAAAATTACAGACATTGTCGTTATTGTAATTGCCGCAGACGATAATGTTATGCCACAAACAAAAGAGGCAATTAGTCATGCACAAGCAGCTGAAGTACCAATGATTTTTGCCTTAAACAAGATGGATAAGGAGAATGCTAACCCTGATAAAATTAAAGAAGAGCTTTCGCAATTAAATGTTATCGTTGAAGATTGGGGAGGAAAGTACCAATGCCAGCCTATCTCTGCTAAGACAGGACAAAATATAGACGAATTACTTGAAAAAATACTTCTAGAGGCTGAACTTTTAGAATTAAAGGGCAACCCTAATAAATTAGCTTCGGGTTCAGTAATAGAGGCTTCTTTAGATAAAGGAAGAGGATATGTTTCTACCATAATGGTGCAAGACGGCACATTAAGTGTCGGAGATATGTTAGTGGCAGGTGCACATTACGGAAAAGTAAAAGCAATGTTCAACGAACGCGAGCAACGTGTTAAAACTGCTGGACCTTCAACTCCTGTTCAAATATTAGGATTAAGTGGTGCGCCACAAGCAGGAGAGAAATTCAAAGTATATGAATCTGAGCAAGAAGCTAAATCAATTGCTTCAAAACGTGGCCAGATTTTAAGAGAGCAAGGAATTAGAGCTACCAAACACATAACACTTGATGAAATTGGAAGAAGACTGGCACTTGGTAATTTCAAAGAATTAAATTTAATCGTTAAAGGGGATGTTGATGGATCAATAGAAGCTTTATCTGATTCATTATTAAAATTATCTACTGAAGAAATTCAAATCAATATCGTTCATAAGGGTGTTGGTCAGATTTCTGAATCAGATGTATTATTAGCCTCTGCCTCTGATGCAATTATTGTTGCATTCCAGGTGCGACCATCTTCAAGTGCAAGACAATTGGCAGAAAAAGAAAGTATTGATATAAGAACTTATTCTATTATCTATGACGCTATTGACGAGATTAAATCGGCAATGGAAGGAATGCTAGAACCTAAGTTCGAGGAAAAAATTGTTGCAAATGTTGAAATAAGAGAAACTTTCAAAATCTCTAAAGTTGGAACGATTGCGGGTTGTTTCGTCTTGGATGGCACTATCAAAAGAAATAATTCAATCCGTGTTATTAGAGATGGTATAGTTGTATATACAGGGGAACTTGATTCCTTAAAACGTTACAAAGAAGATGCTAAAGAAGTGACTAAAGCAATGGAATGCGGACTAAAAGTGAAGAATTACAATGATATTAAAGTTGGCGACATTATCGAGGCATTTGAGCAAATAGAAATAAAAAGGACGCTATAGCAATTCTTTCTTAACATCATTTTATCAGCTAATTATAAAATGTCAAATAAGAATATTTCCCCAGTCGTTTATATAATTTTAACCTTTATATTTTATGTCTGTATAATTGTTTTACTACCAAATGTAAAACATAGCGGCGATCATGAATATTGGTCAACATGGTCAATTTACAGCTCAACCCATGGACTTGGAAACGTTTATTTTTCGGATACAGACTATCCTCCGTTATTCCAGTATGTCTTATATGCCTTTGGAAAAATTATGGGTAGCGAAGAAGCTATTCTTAAAAACATTCACCTTTTAAAGATCTTTTATCTTCTATTTGATCTTGCTACATGCTTTATTCTTCTTAATCTATTAAAGGTTAAGTTCCAAGATTCTAAAAAAAGACTATTCCTCATTCTCTTCTATCTACTAAATTTTGGAGCATTGTATAACTCCGTCTTATGGGGGCAAGTAGACTCTATTCTAACATGTTTTTTATTTGCTAGCATATATTTGATCACAAAGAATAACGTTTTAGGCGCTTTAATTTTTTACTTATTGGCGATCAATTTTAAGTTTCAAGCTATTATTTTTTTACCGATAATTTCTCTTTTGATTATTCCCAAAGCGATTCACAAAATCAGTATTCAAAATTTAGCCAAATGGATAATTGTTCCAACACTAGTTCAAGTAATAATATTAATGCCATTTATCCTTAATTCAACTGTCGGTTTAATGATTGAAAATTCAATTACTAGTTCAGTTGACAGGTACCCTTATGTTTCTCTTAATGCATTTAATATGTGGTATTGGTTTATTCCTGGAAATTTAGCTATCACAACAGATAAAACTTTGTTCCTTTCACTTTCGTATAAAAACTGGGGATTTCTCTTATTTTTTTCTGCAAGCTTCTTTGCTTTACTTCCACTATTGATAAGTTCTTTGAAATTATTATTTCAAAAGCAACAAATACAACTCAAACAAATCCTTATAGTTTCAGCGCTCATTCCATTGATCTTTTTCTTTTTCAATACTCAGATGCACGAGCGGTATACACACCCTGCTTTAATCTTTGCAGCAGCTTATGCAATTATTTATAAAAAAAAGTTTGTATATATATTATTGAGTTTTGCCTATTTTTTGAACATGTTTATAGTAAGTGCAGATCTTCAAAATCGCTTATTTTCAATACGAAGTATTGATTTTATTGCCGCAGCTTTTTTCATTTGTATACTATTATTATTTAAAGATCTATATAAGAATTTTAATATTAAAAACGTTCTTGAACAAAAACCATTCACACCTAGAAACTAATAAATAACAAAATGTTTAACTGTCAACTTAGTAAATGTCACTAAATGAATTAATTTTTGTAGCCACTAACAATCTAACTTGGTTTAGTTTTTGATAGTTGTAATGTTTCTAACTTTTCGTAATTAATGAACAAATCAACATTTTACTATATATTAAGTAGTGCCCTATTTATTTTACTAGGTCTAAATCTAGTAGGTCAGGAGACTATAGTTAAGGGTCAAATCATTGATGCAGAGAGCGGAGAGATCTTGCCTTTTTCATCGGTTGTTTTTAGTGGAACTTCTCAAGGAACGGCAACAGATCTAAATGGTATTTTTGAGCTAAAAACAAATGATCTTACACTCAAAAAGATCACTGCCTCTTATTTAGGGTATGAACCTAAAGAAATAAAGATCAATCCTGGAAAACTAAATGAAATAAAAAAAATAAAGCTCAAAGAAGTCAAGGTAGAGTTAGACATTGTAGAAGTTAAAGCCAAAAGAAAAGTCCCTAAGGATACTGCGGCAATTGCACTTTTTAGAAAAGTGGTCAAGAATAAATATCGAAATGACCCTTCTCAATATGATAACTATAAATATGAACAATACGATAAAACAGAATTTGGGTTTTATAATGTTTCTGATGGTTTTAAGGAAAGTAAACTCGTAAAAAGAATTGACTTCATACTTGAAAACATGGACACCTTAGAAAACGGGATCGAAGTACTTCCTGTTTTATTGAAGGAAACAGTTAACAAATACTATTATAGAAAAAATCCTAAAAAAGAGAAAGAAATATTGATTGCAGACAAATTTTCTGGAGTTGATAATTTTAGTATTTCGGAGGTAGTAGATTATAATTTTGAATCTATCGAAGTATATGGAAATCTAATAAGAGTAAATGGAAAACCTATAATGAGTCCGTTTGCAGATAATGCTAGATTTACCTATAAGTACTTTTTAACCGATACCTCTGAGATTGACGGGTTAACCTGCTTTAAATTGGATTTTACAGGTCGTGGTAATTCTGACGCGGTTTTTTCTGGTTATGCTTGGATTCACGATAGCACCTATGCAATAAAATCAATCCAATTAAAGGTGCTTCCAGGGGCTAATGTAAACTTCATTACAGATTTTATTGTTAAACAAGAGTTCGAATTTCTTGATGGCAAACACTGGTTCAAAGATTATGAATTCTTACAAACACAATATAATATCATCCAAAAGAAGAAAAAGCCACAACAAAGTTTATTGGTCAGAAAATCAAGCCATCGCTCTGATATAGCGGTTAACACAGAAATTGACGACGCCGTTTTCGACGGAGAACCTGATATTGTCTTGGAAGGTGCTAGAGAAAGAAGTGAAGAGTTTTGGGACACTTTATCTACTAGAAAGTTAAATAAAAGGGAAAAGAACATTTATGCAACAGTTGATTCTGTTAAAAGTACTGCATTTTATAAAACGGTAAGATGGTTTACATACTTGGTCTCTTCAGGGTGGCTAGACCTAAAATATGTCGAACTTGGAAAAATCTACCAATTCTACAGTTTTAATGATGTTGAAGGGAACCGATTTCGAGTAACCATGAAAACAAATACTAATTTTAGTAAGCGTGTTCAATTTGTTCCTCATATCGCATATGGGACTAAGGATAAGCAATGGAAATATGGAATTAAAGCATTTGCCCACTTAAAGCGAGAAAATGAAAAATGGCATGCATTGCAGGCCGAATATAGATTTGACTTGTCCCAATCATTTGATGTCAACACCCTTCTAAAAGGAAGACCAGAATACGACAACATTGTCAATTCTCTTTTAAGGAAAGACCCCATTCGAGACCTTTTCTTAATTAGAGAAGCCAACGTAGCATATTCAAAAGAATGGGTCAAGGGTTTAAATACAAGACTAGCATTTAATCATAAACAACATATAACTGTGCCCACAGGAAGAGTTTTTACAACATCAGACGATATGGGTGCGGTTGCAGATACCATTGATAAATTTACCACTTCAGATATAACTTTTAACTTCTTATGGGCTCGTGGACTAAAATTCTACAATCATCCTTTTGGAAGAAATCCATTAAGCTCTCATAAACCACTTTTCAGCTTTGACTATACTGCAGGTATAAAAGGTCTTTTTGGAGGAGACTATAACTTTCATAAATTCAATTTCAATGTAAGACAAAGATTACTTGGCCCCGTCGGATTTACTGTTTATCAGGTAGATGCTGGATGGATTTTTGGAAAGGCCCCTTATCCCATCTTATATACACATAGAGGAAATGGTTCATTCCTTTATAACGCTCAGGCTTATAGTAATATGAGAGAAAGTGAATATATAAGTGACAAATACATCTCATTATGGATTACCCATCATTTCGATGGCTTCTTATTCAATAAGATTCCAGGAATTAACAAACTTCAATTAAGAACAATCTTACTTTTCAAAGGTCTATATGGAAACATAAATAATTCAAATGAAACTATTTTAACCATTCCAGGAGGCGCTTCTGAATTAAATAGTTTTTATTTTGAAACAGGTTTTGGAATAGAGAATATATTGAAACTCCTGAGAGTAGATTTTACCTGGAGACTTACTCAAAGAGACAAACCGGAAGTGAACAAATTTGCTTTTAAATTTACTATAGCTCCTTCCTTCTAATTTTAATTAGAAAGGATTCAAAAAATATGATTAATAGAATCATTTTAACATCAGTATTCTTTTTGACTGTCTTACTTTCTTGCAAAAAGAAAGATGTAAAAGACCCAATTCCATATTGGATTAAAAATGTTTCCTGCGACTTTGAAACGTATATTAAAAAGAATGATGTTTTTGAATTCGAAACAGATTCTAATCAAATTATTATCACAGGCTCTCTCAATCAAGATGTCTATCGCTCTGGCTCAAGTTCATTAGTTATTCCCAAACAAAATGAACAACCTCTAATTTCTCTAAAAGAGTTAGAACCTGGTCAGTTGGTTGAATTTACAATATGGCAGTCCAAACACGATACGAATGCGATTGTATCAGCCATTTTGCATTTTAAAAATGGAAAATCAAAAAAGATAGAATCAAATTATAACTCAACAGTTAAAACTGAAAAAGGGTGGAAACAACATTTTATTTCAATCCCCATTCAATATCCAATTGATCACTTAGACATTGTATTACGCACCATCAATCAGTCTGCTTCTTTTGATGATCTGAATATTAAAATATATCCAAAACAGCCAAAAAACAACATCTCCGAAACCCTAAGGATTTACATTCCAAACAAATCAAAAAACAAGTTAAACACATATATAAGTAAAGCTCTTCCATATAGAATAATACCTGAATCGAGTAAAAAATATATTGACGCCTATTATCTTACAGAGGAAGATACATTTGAGATTAAAATGAAAATTAAAGGTGATTGGAACGACCATATCACACCAAAAAAAGCTTCTTTTAGGTTCAAATTATCTGGTGCTACATATAAAGGAATGACCAATTTTTCGATCCAACATCCTAAAACAAGAAATTTTATTAGTGAATGGTTTATGCATAAAATGGCAGAAAAAGAAGATGTTTTGTGCACAAAATATAGCTTTATAAATGTTGTAATTAATGATTATAATTATGGAGTTTACGCTCTTGAAGAACATTTTGAGAAACACATTCTTGAAAATAGAAATAGACGTGAAGCACCAATACTAAAATTTGATGAAACTGGAAACTGGAAAGTAAGAGAAGAAGAGTATCATAACAACTTTAGACATAATATACCATACTTTGAATCAAGCATTACTAAGCCTTTCAAGTATAATCGAACATTAAAAAACAACATTCTTAGAGCTCAATTTATAGAAGGCACAAATTTAATGGAACTATTTAAGCAAGGTCATTTAGAAATAGAAGATATTTTTGACATTGATGAACTCGCAAAATTCTATGCCTTAGTTGAATTCAGTGGAAGTTACCACTCTTTATATTGGCACAATAGAAGACTATACTTTAATCCAATTACTCAAAAATTAGAACATATATACTTTGACGCACTGCCACAATTAGGTGATAGTTCGAATGTGATGTTTGATATTTTAAATAATCGTGAAAAAGAAGGAACACTTATTTTTGACATTCCAATTGTGATGAATAAAAAATTTAAAGATCGTTTTTTCCATCATTTAACGCATATAACCTCTCCCCTTTATTTAGACTCACTATTAACTTATTTAGATTCCTCCATTAATACTTATTACACCGCAATTTCTGCAGAAACACCTGAGTATATATTCGACAAGAAAATTGTTTATGACAAAGCGAAGCAAATTCGAAAAAACATGACACCGTTGGAAGAATTTTGGGATGAGCAACTAGATGAAGCTAAAAATATAGATTTTTGGATGAGAAAGGAATCCTATAAAAAATTAAGAAAAAAATTATTATTTGAAGATGTTGCTTTAAATGCCTTTTCTTCTATTAATCAAAATGGGAAATATAATTTAGAATTAGAGAACTATCATCTGAATCAAATATCAATTATTGCAGTTAACTATGCCAAGGGCGGAGTTAAATACAATTTTAAGACGCCAATAAAACTGAGTTCATTTGCAAAGGGACTTGACAAAAAAATTATTGAATTAGATTCCATGCCTTATGAATTATTTTTCACAACCAAAAATACAGGAGAAAAAGTTCATAAATCCAAACCAATACCATGGAAAAAACCAACTGGTGAAACCACTAGAAATAGTTTAAATGATGAATTCAGAACTACTCATCAATGCTACACATTAGAAGAAGATAATTGGATTGTTTTTAATAAAAAATGTGAAATTGATCAGTTAATTTACATCCCTGAACAATATAAAGTTAAAATACTACCAGGGTCAAATATTATTTTCAAAGAGAACGGTGGCATAATCGTTAATAACCAATTTATCTGTAAAGGCTCTTTAACAGACTCGATTAAGATCAAGTCAATATCATCCAATTCTCAAGGAATAACAATCATAAAAGGATCAAAGGCAATAATTGACTATGTGACAATTGATGGATTATCAAATCTAAATTTTCACAATTGGATATTAACAGGTGCTCTAACAATTTATGAAACCCCAATTTCTATTTCAAATTTAATAATAGTAAACAACCATAGTGAAGATGCATTAAACATCATAAGAAGTCCTTTTATTATTGATAGATTAAAGATTAAAAACACTAAATCGGATGGGTTTGATGCAGACTTTTGTACTGGCACAATTACGAACTCTTCCTTCTCGAATACAGGAAACGATTGTATTGATTTTTCAGGATCTCAGGTCAATATTACAAATATTAATATTATTAATTCTGGTGACAAAGGCATTTCTGGTGGAGAAAAATCAATCTTAAAACTCAACAATATAACAATCGATGGTGCCATCATTGGCATTGCCTCCAAAGATGCCACACTCATAACAGGAAATAATATAACTATTAAGAATTCAACAACAGGTGCTGCCTCCTTTCAAAAAAAGATAACCTATGGTATTGCAAACTGCAATTTAAATAATGTAATTTTCGACAATTGCAGTCAAATTCATTTAATTGAGAATGGATCAAGTATTACAATTAATTCAACCATACTGGAAGGGACTAAAACCATAAATGTCGATTCATTATATTATATTCAAGAAAACGATATATAGGTATCTAAAACAATACTATAAACTATCAGAAATAAGTTTTCTTAGCTATATCGAAACTTACTAGCAGAATAAAAAAGAGTGACTTATAAACTACTCATTTAACATATAAGCATCAACTTCATTATTGATCTTCAGAAGAACCTACCTCCTCTTCAAGTGAATTGAGATAATATAACTTCATTCAAAAACTAAAACCACCAACGATTTCTGAACTCATTATATCAGAAAATTATTATTTCTTTTCTTCAGCTCTAACGGCTCTTTTACCTCCCAAGTTTGTAGATTCAATAATGTATAAAGGTCTATTTCGCGTATTATTAATGAGCCTAACAAAATACTCTCCCATTACTCCCAAACAAAGTAACTGAACACCACCAATAAAAAGAACGCATATAATTATGGATGTCCACCCCTCAACAAATTGCTTAAGGATAAACCTAGATATAATAGCATAACCAATCAAAGCAATAGATAAGAAGGATGCTAAAAAACCCGCCATAGTAGCAACTTTGAGTGGCCAATTCGAAAATGCTGTGATACCGTCCATCGCAAAATTAAACATCTTTTTAACCGTATACCCAGTTTCTCCCTCATGACGCGGATCACGCTTATATTTAATGGCAATTTGATTAAATCCTGCCCAAGCTATTTGTCCTCTCAAAAATTTATTCTGCTCTGGCATTTCCTTTAATACATCTACAACTTTCCTGTCTATCACTCTAAAATCTCCAGTATCTAAAGGAATATCAATAGATGTTATCTTCTTCAAAATCTTATAGAAGACCTTTGCCGTTATTAACTTAAAAAAGCCTTCTCCTTCTCTTTTCTCCCTTTGTGCATATGCAACTTGATATCCATTTTGAATTTTTTTGTACATATCTATAATCAACTCGGGAGGGTCTTGTAAATCTGCATCAATTATTGCAACCGCATCACCAATACATGCATCCAAACCTGCTGAAACTGCAATTTGGTGTCCAAAGTTTCTAGAAAAGTTGATATACACAATATGAGGATCTTCTTTCGCTAATGATTTAATGACTTCTAATGACTGATCTCTACTCCCATCGTTCACCAAAACAAATTCATAATCAAAGCGCTCTAATTGAAGCTCACTTTTAAGTTGTTCTACAACAGAACACATCCTTTTATGAAGCAGATGCAGATTCTTTTCTTCATTATATACTGGTACTATAATAGATAAGTCCATAATTTAAAAAATATGCCTAATACTAATTTTTAAACGCCTCCAATACTTCCGTTATAAAATGCTTCCTAAAATAAAAAAGAAAAGAGATAACCATAAATAAAAGAGATAAAAACACTAATATATGCAAATAACTATCGGGTTGTATCGAATATGTTATTTCATGTAAGCTACTTAAAGAAAAAACAAAAACAGCATAATAAATCCAGCTTTTAATCTCCGTTTCAACTAAAAAAGGTAGAACGATTATGAAATACCATGGGTGAAAAATAGGAGAATAGAAGCAAATAACTATAATAAACAGCTTTGCAAATATGTGAAACAGCTGTTTGGGATGCTTTATTTTTAGAATGGTTAAAAAAGTGGAGATCGCCATTAAAAAAGCTAAAATTTTAAAAAAAGGAATAAACACACTCCAATAAGCTTTTTTAGCCTCAGTTAGATCATTTTCATGCGCTGCAGCAGATGACTGTATTTCTCCCAACGAAGATTTAAAAAACATTACAGGATGAATAATTAAATCTGTAAACACCTCTGTAAAGCTTCTAGAAGGGTTTTTCCCTTCATGATAATTTATTGAAGTGGTTATCGTTTCTATACCATCCCAAACAGGTTTATAGGAGGAAAATGCAATAAGAAATAAAATACCGACACATAAAACAAATGCTTTTAGAAATGCGCCTCCCTCCAATTTCCTGTCATTGAAATGAGCAAAGAAAATATATAGTGCTATAAATGGGGCTAGCAAAACAGCATAAAGTGTTTTACTAGTAACCACTATACTTAAACACAATGCTGCTAACACCCAATTTCTTTGTCTTAATTGAAATAAAGCAATCATAATAAAAGTGGCCAAAATACTATCTACATGCATTTGCCCTATTCCTTCTAGCCAATACACAGGGGCTAATATTAACAAAGCTTGCATATTGAATTTCTTTGAAGGATACTTTTTATAATATGCTGAAACTGCATTTACAAATACAATACAAAAAATGAAAATTATGACTTTAAAGACGATAATACTCCCCAACATTGTTTTACCCAACAAAGCAGATAAATAAAAAAGAAATAGAAGTGGGGGGCCGTAATGATTTGGACAATCTTGCCAATGTGGACTTAAATAATCAAAAAAATCAGACCTATTTAATAAACTCCCATCGGTATATGTAAAAATTGATTTTGTTGCCAAGTTTCCCTCTGTCATATAAGTAAATATATCTGCGGCTAACATTGGCATCATAAAACTCGATAAAAAGCCAATCCCCAAGCCTAACTTTTTTACCTCTTGTGGAGATAATTTAAACCCATTATTATTTACAATAATATTGTAATAAGTATATATGGATATCCCAAGACCAGCATAAAATAAAACAAATGCTAACACCTCCCATATTCCCCATAATTCGTTATAATCTACTCGAATATCCTTTGTAACAATGTATCTCAAAAGAGAACTTGAAACGATAAATAAGCATCCTAGTATGAATAATACAAAAGGTTTTTTCATACTTTATTATTCTTGTTTTTAACCAATAGTGAATAGGTTTCTTGGATAAAATGTTTATTAAAGTATAAAAAGAAGGAAAGAACAGTTAAAAACACCAATGGGATAACTATCCAATAAAAACTATGTGCTCTTGGAATTGTAAACATTATTTCATGAAAATTACAAAACGTAAAAACGAAAACGATGTATAGCAACCAAGTTTTTTCCTTTACACCTACAAAAAAGGGCAGTGCCAGTAAAAAGTACCAGGGATGAAAAATAGGTGAATAAAAACAAATGGCGGCTAACAATAATTTACCAAAGACATGAAGAAGATCCTCTCTCTTTTTGATGAAAAAGCAAGAAAAAAACACCCATAACCCCACAAGCAATCCAAAGATCTTTAACCTTGGAATCCATACACTCCATATTAGCTTTGCCTCTTCTTCTAATTCTGCATCTAACACTTTTATATCCTTCTCCTCGTTTCCATCAACAATA
>CBDCGV010000011.1:0-105000 GCA_965216955.1 Chitinophagales bacterium
TCTTTTTGATGAAAAAGCAAGAAAAAAACACCCATAACCCCACAAGCAATCCAAAGATCTTTAACCTTGGAATCCATACACTCCATATTAGCTTTGCCTCTTCTTCTAATTCTGCATCTAACACTTTTATATCCTTCTCCTCGTTTCCATCAACAATATCTTTTCCCTCGTTATTTTTAGTAAAAAGAGGTTTACCGTATTGAATGGCATAAGTGAGAATTTCTGCATGGCTTTTTGATGGGCCCTTATCATCATGAAAAGACATTGGCGTAGTGATTGTACGAATACCATCCCAAACTGGAGCATAAGAGACTACAGAAATAGTCGCAACAATAAGTATGGCAAGCGAAACTTTTTTTATTCCATTCCAATCAATTTTTCGATCGTTATTATAAAAAAGGAATAACAGTAAGAATGGAATAAAAACAACAACATAAAGCGCCTTGCTTACTATAACCATAGCAATCCATACCGATGCCATCATCCATTTTCTTTCCAACAGGTTATATATGCTCAAGGCAATAAATAGAAGAATAATTGCATCCACATGCATTTGACCAGCGCCTTGCAACCATAAAATAGGCGCCAGAGATACCAACGCCAGAGAATTATATTTCGATGCATGAAAATATTTCTCAACTATCTTATCAGCAACCAATACGAAAAGGCACAAACATAAAACAGTAATAATCTTAAAAACAATCAAGCTACCCCACATTGTCTTTCCAATGAAAACGGACACAAAAAAAATGAATAATAAAGGAGGGCCATAATGATTGGGGCAAGTATCCCAATGATGGCTTACAAAGGGTTCAAACAAAGATTGTTGAACCAACATTCCATCCGAATAAGCTTTTAAAATTCCTCTGGTTGCTAATTCTCCATATGCCATATATAAAGTCATATCATTCGACAGCATGGGCACCATAAAACCTGCCATAATAATCGAAGCAAATGACAAAACTTTAGTTTGATGCGGCGATAAATCAAAGTTCACATCCCTAACAACAATTTTAAAATAAATAATTGTATTTAAGATTATTCCTATAAAGAATAGCCCTACTATAGGGTACATTTGCCATGAGTATACAGGATTGTCATCTACCATAAAGCTCTCTGTGACCAATAGCTTCCAGATTGATGAAAAAACAACCATGGCAATACCCAAAAGAAATAAAATATTTACCTTCTTCGACATCAGTGAAAGAATATTTTATCAAAGAAACAAATTATTCTATTTACTCAATGAAGTATAACTTTTAAAGTTTGTTTATAAATTATCTTCTTTTATATATATTGCGCCCTTCTTTATTAAGTTAATGTTACAACAATGCAAATTAATACACCTTTAGACAGACTATACAAGTGGGAAAAAGAAAAAGCAAATGAAACGTTCTTGAGGCAACCCTATAACAAGCAGTGGCATCATTTTACATGGGCCAAAACGGGCGACGAAATTCGACGAATGGCTGCAGCGTTGAAAGCGCTCGACCTTCCTTCTAATAGTAAAATTGGTTTAATATCAAAAAATTGTGCTCATTGGAATATGGCAGATCTTGCTATTATGATGGCGGGCCATGTATCCGTTCCCATTTATCCTACCGTAGGTCCGGACACAATAAATTATATTCTTAATCACAGTGAATGCAAAGCTCTATTCGTGGGGAAATTAGATAACTGGGCTGATCAAAAATCCGGTGTTCCTGAAGGAATTAAATGTATTTCGTTTCCTTTTTGGACAGAGCCAGGTTATGATACATGGAACGATATTATTGAACAACATGCACCAATCACAGAAAACATTGAACGAGATCCCAATGATTTGATAACAATCATTTACACATCTGGGACAACAGGAACCCCCAAAGGGGTTGCACATACTTTTAATGGGTTTTCCTATGCTGCAACATATGCACTTAGTGAATTAAAAGACCTTTCTAATGAACGCTTCTTTTCTTATCTCCCACTATCCCATGTTGCCGAAAGGTTACTTGTAGGAATGGGCGGATTATATACAGGGGGCATGATATCTTTTGCAGAATCGTTAGACGACTTTGTAGAAAACCTACAAGATACCAAACCGACCATCTTTTTAGCTGTTCCAAGAATATGGACTAAGTTTCAGCAAAAAATTCTAGAAAAGATGCCCCAGAAGAAATTGTCTTTGCTGCTTAGTATTCCAATTGTAGGAGGTATTGTTAAAAGTAAAATCAAAACAGGCTTAGGACTACAAGATGCAAAATACCTGTTGTCTGGAGCAGCACCATTAGCTGCCTCAAGCATGAAATGGTTTGATCAATTAGGTATGCCAATTATCGAAGCATATGGAATGACTGAAAATTGCGCTTATTCTCATTTTAACAGAAGGGAAAACAGAAAGATTGGTACAGTTGGACAACCCATGCCTAATACAGAAGTTCGGTTATCTGAAGAAGGAGAAATACAAGTTAAAAATGCTTGTATTATGGTAGAATATTACAAAGAACCTGAAAAAACACAAGAAGCAATTACAAATGATGGCTTTTTGAGAACAGGAGACAAAGGAGAGATAGACAAAGATGGTTTTCTAAAAATTACAGGGAGAGTAAAAGATATATTTAAAACTGACAAAGGGAAATATGTTGCCCCTGCACCCATTGAGATGGCGCTTTCTAAAAACACTTACATTGAACAAATTTGCTTAGTTGGAACCAACTTGGTACAACCCATAGGGTTATTAGTGGTATCTGAAGAAGGGAGAAATCTTTCTAAAAATGAACTTACTGATAGTTTATCATCAACATTAAAAGAAGTGAACCCAACTCTAGATAAACATGAAAAAGTTAAAAAACTAGTTGTCGTTAAAGAGGAGTGGACAGTTGAAAACAACATGACAACACCTACGCTTAAAATTAAACGGAATGAAGTAGAAAAGAAATACAAAGAAGATTATCAAAAATGGTACAATACTGAAGATCTAATTGTTTGGGAGTAAAACGAAAACAACTTTAAAAAACATATCTAATTGCAACGGTAGGTCTCACATGAAACTGAGCCCCTCCAACGGTTGCTCCATTTGTTAAGGTTTTCGTTTTAGAATGGCCGTAACCTACTTGTGCATTTAAATCTAAATTAAGACCATTCTTCAGTGTAACTTGATATCCCCCTGTTCCTCCAAAAGAAAAATATCCACCTCCTTTTTCTAATCCACCCATACCAATATATCCACCAAAATATAACCCTTCAAAAATCTGCTCCATAAAATATCTAAACTCAGGACTAAAATAGAAAAGTCCAATATTTGAGGCACCTGGTCCAATTTCATATCCAAGGTGTGCTGCAATAGACATGTTATCGGCAAATCCCCATTCAACATTTCCGACAATGGGAATGGTTACATCAGTTCCACTTCCTAATCTAAGTCCCAAACCAGATGCCCCTCCAACAGCAACCTTTTGAGCATTTGCATTGTTAGCAATCACAATAGAAAAGATAATTAATAAGGAATTGACTATTTTTTTCATGTTTATGTTACATTTATTAGGGATAACTAACGATACTTATTCAAAAAATATTATTCATTCAGTAAATTATTTATTTTACGAATAATTCATTCTATATAATTCTATCCTAACGTGATTGAAATTGATGAACAAATAGAACGCAAGAACATTATTAATGACTATCGACAATTAATGAAGATCGTCGATAAGAGAATTAGTGATGATCAAAAAAAAGAAGTCCGAAAAGCTTTTGAAATGGCATTAGAGGCGCATAAAGAGATGCGTCGAAAATCCGGAGAACCATATATTCATCATCCAATTGCTGTAGCAAAAATTGTTGCGAGCGAAATCGGACTTGGAGCAACATCTATAATTTGCGCCTTAATTCATGATACTGTTGAAGACACAGAAGTTACCCTAGAAGACATACAAAAAGAATTTGGAAATACTGTTAGTGGCATTATTGATGGACTTACAAAAATTGATAAAATTGCCACTACTTCTGAATCCATTCAGGCAGAGAATTACAGAAAAATCATCTTTACATTAGGCGATGACATTAGAGTCACCCTAATCAAATTGGCAGACCGCTTGCATAATATGCGCACTTTGTCAAGTATGAAAAGGCACAAACAATTAAAGGTAGCCTCAGAAACCTCTTTCTTATATGCTCCTTTAGCGCATAGATTGGGTTTATATGCCGTTAAGTCAGAACTAGAAGACCTTTCCATGAAATACATGGAGACTGAAAAGTATAAAGAAATTGCAAGAAAACTGAATCAAAAGAAGAAAGAAAGAACAAAATTTATAAATGATTTTTGCTTACCCCTTCAAAAGCAAATGGATGATGCAGGATTAAAAGCTCGAGTATTTGGAAGACCTAAAACTATTTTTTCCATTTGGCGAAAAATGAAACAAAAGCAAGTTGAGTTTGAAGAAGTTTATGATTTATTTGCCATTCGCGTTGTTTTGGACTCTCCCTTACATATGGAAAAAGAAGATTGCTGGAGAGCATATTCTATAGTTGCTGCAAGATATAAACCAAACCCTAATCGATTAAGAGACTGGATTTCTAATCCAAAATCTAATGGGTATGAGTCTTTGCACACTACTGTAATGGGAAGCAATGGTAAATGGGTAGAAGTTCAAATTCGTACAGAAAGAATGGATGAAGTTGCAGAAAAAGGATTGGCAGCTCATTGGAAATACAAAGAAGGCTCCACTTCTTCAAAAATAGACGAAGCTTTTGAAAGTTGGCTAGCGCAAGTAAGAGATTTATTGAAAAACCCCGAAACCAATCCTTTGGAGTTTATTAATGATTTTAAACTTCAACTATACTCCAAAGAAATGTATGTCTTTACTCCAAAAGGACATATTAAAAACTTACCCAAAGGCAGTACTGCATTAGACTTTGCCTTTTCTATACATACAGATATTGGTTCTCATTGTATAGGAGCCAAAGTAAATAGCAAGTTGGTGCCCATTAGCCACATCCTCACCAATGGAGACCAAGTAGAAATTATTACATCAGGCAAACAAAAACCCAATGAGGATTGGCTAAGTTTTGTCGTTACCTCACGCGCCATATCTAAAATTAAAAGCGCTTTAAAAGAGGAAAAAAAGAAGCAAGCGGAAGATGGGAAGGTCATTCTTAAACGTAAAATGAAACAAACCAAGGCTACATTTGATGAACGCAATGTACAAATGTTGACCAATTACTTTAAAATGCAAAGCACTTTAGAGTTTTATTATAACATCGCCCTAGGAAAAATAGATCTCGCAAAACTTAAAGCATTAAACCTTGTTGGTGGGTATTATGAAGAGCATAAGGTAGAGCAAAAAAAGAAAAGCAATTTTGAAGTAAAAGCTAAAATATTACAACCCAAAATTGATAAAGATGCCGAGCTAATTTTATTTGGCGAATCGTCCGATAAATTTGCATTTGAATTTGCAAAATGTTGTGCCCCAATTCCTGGCGATGATGTACTTGGCTTCATAACGGTCAATGGAGTTGTAAAAATTCATAGAGAAAATTGTCCAAACGCGGTCCATATGATGTCTAAATATGGTTATCGGGTTATAAAAACTAAATGGAATGACAGAAAATCGTTAAGCTTTCTTTCTGAAATTACTTTGAACGGAATTGATGATATTGGCTTAATCAATAAAATCACCAATATTATTTCAAAAGAGCACAAAATAAATATGAAATCATTGGCCATTGAATCTAATGATGGAGTGTTTGAAGGCGCTATCAAAGTATTCGTAAAAGACAATGAAGAACTAAATTCCTTAGTTAAAAGATTGAAAAAAATTAAGGGTATTCTTAATGTAAAGAGAATTGAAAAACAAGAGTAACAATGAAATTCAGAAAACCATTGCCTAACGAAGTAAAGCAAATATTTATTAATTACCTCGAGGAGAACAAACAAAGAAAAACTCCAGAAAGGTTTACCATATTAGAGGAGGTTTACAATAGCGCTGACCATTTCGATGCAGAAGAGCTTTATTTGAGAATGAAAGCAAACGAGTATAATGTTAGTCGCGCAACTGTATATAATACATTAGACTTGTTAGTCAATTGCGAATTGGTCACTAAGCATCAATTTGGACAAAACCATGCTCAATACGAAAAAGCATATGGAAGTCGTCAACACGACCACATAATATGTACTGCATGTGGCAAAGTTATTGAGTTTTGCGACCCTCGTATTCAACAAATCAAAGATACAATGGGAGAGTTATTTGAATTCAAGATTCAAAACCACTCCCTTACTTTGTACGGCAAATGCCTTAATTGTACAGAAAGTGAATAGCAATTTTCCACAAACTCCTTTTTTTGCGCACATTTAAAGGGAATACCTAAACCAAATTTTATATTTACACCTTAAGGAGTTACGTTATGGTAGATGTTCTTTTAGGTTTACAATGGGGAGACGAAGGTAAAGGCAAAATTGTCGATTATCTTGCAGACAAATATGATATTATTGCCAGATTTCAAGGAGGCCCAAATGCAGGTCACACGCTTGTAATAGATGGTAAAAAAAGTGTATTACACACCATTCCTTCTGGAATATTTCAACAAAATTGTATTAACATCATTGGTGGTGGTGTTGTTATTGACCCAATTACTTTATTAGGTGAAATAAGAAAATTGGAAGCCGATAATGTACCTGTGAAAGAAAGGCTATTCATAAGTTTACGTGCCAACTTAATTCTACCGACGCATAAAATTTTGGATGCTGCTTCAGAAGCAGCAAAGGGAAAGCAGAAAATAGGCTCCACATTAAAGGGAATTGGCCCCACTTACATGGATAAAACGGGCAGAAATGGTCTGAGAATTGGAGATATTATAACGCCAAACTTTAAAGAAAGATACCTTACACTTAAATCAAAACACATCGCTATTCTTAAGCAATATGATTTTGAATACTCCATTGAAGAGGATGAATGGTTCAATGCTATTGAAGCGCTTAAAGAATATTCATTTGTAAATGAAGTTTATTTGATTGACAACGCCCTTAAAGAAGGAAAAAAAGTTTTGGCAGAAGGAGCTCAAGGATCTATGTTAGACATTGATTTTGGAACATATCCATTTGTAACATCATCCAATACCATTACTGCAGCGGTTTGCACAGGACTTGGAGTTAGCCCTAAAAAAATTGGAGAAATCATCGGTATTACAAAAGCATATTGCACAAGAGTCGGGTCAGGCCCCTTCCCTACCGAAGAGGACAATGAAGTTGGCGAAAGACTAAGAAAAGAAGGTGGTGAATTTGGCGCAACAACAGGAAGACCAAGACGTTGTGGTTGGATTGATCTCCCAGCTTTAAAATATACTTGTCTAATTAATGGCGTTACTAAACTAGTTGTCACAAAGGCAGATGTATTGAATAGTTTTGGAGATTTTAAAGTTTGCACAACATATCAATATGATGGGAAAATAACTAATGAGATCCCATTTAGATTGGATCGGACAGATATTACCCCTAACTATACTACACTAAATGGTTGGGGAGATGTAGATTTTCAGAGTGGTATTCCAAAAGAACTATCAAATTATGTTGATTTTCTTGAAGATTATCTAAAAATCACTGTAAGCATTGTATCTGTTGGTCCAGAGCGGAATCAATTAATAGATTTATTTAGTCATGACATGATTGCCTAAATCATGAGGCGGTTCTATGATTTAGACATTCCCCCAGAGAATTTTCAAATTATAAAGCAACAATTACTAATGCTTTCCAAAGCATATAAGCATTGTTGCATTTTAGAGAGTAATAATTATCCCAATTACCCTTATTCAAATTTTGGTTCTTTTATAGCTTTTGATGCTATAAATAGCTTTCAATGTAACAAAGACTATTTTAACAACTTAAAAGATTTTCATAATCAATTCAATGATTGGCTATTTGGATACTTCACCTATGACATTAAAAATGATATTGAGCCTTCGCTTTCATCAAATAATTTTGATGGGATTCAATTTCCAAGTATTCATTTTTTTCAACCTAAGTTTTTAGTTCGATTCTATAAGAATCGACTTCACCTTGGTGTGCTTTCAAAGAAACATTTAGATGATTTTAATGCTTTGCTTTCTGAAAATATTTCTACTTCATCTCTAAAAGAACAGTTAACAAAAAAAAATATTAGGAAGCGAGTTTCAAAAGAACAATATATAGAAGATGTGATTTCAATGAAAGAGCATATAAAAAGAGGAGACATTTATGAAGTAAACTATTGTCAAGAATTTTATGTAGAAAATTCAAACTTAAATCCACAAAAAACCTATCAGCAACTTATGAAATTAGCAGAAGCGCCTTTCTGTGCTTTTTACAAAAATCAAGATCATTATTTAATTTGCAGTAGCCCTGAACGTTATCTAAAAAAACAAAAACAAAAGCTCATTTCTCAGCCAATAAAAGGCACCATAAAAAGAGGCACCAATATTGCTTCTGATGCTTTGTTTAAAACTGCGTTAAGCATTAATCCAAAAGAGAAATCTGAAAATGTAATGATTGTTGATCTTGTAAGAAACGATCTTTCAAAAATTGCAAAAAAAGGAAGTGTAAATGTTGAAGAATTGTTTGGTATATACACATTCAAGCAGGTGCACCAAATGATTTCTACCGTAACAGCGCAATTAAATAACAACTTACACTTTTCTAAAGCAATAAAAGCGACCTTTCCTATGGGAAGTATGACAGGAGCCCCAAAAGTAAGTGCAATGAAACTCATAGAAAAATATGAGCATTTTAAAAGAGGGCTCTATTCAGGAGCAGTAGGCTACATTACGCCAAAAGGAAACTTTGACTTTAATGTGATTATTAGAAGTATTCTTTTTAATGCTAAAAACAAGTATGTTTCTATGCCCGTAGGAAGTGCCATTACTCATTATTGCGACCCTGAAAAAGAATATGAAGAATGCATGGTAAAAGCTGACGCACTTTTTAAAGCCTTAGTTTCTGATTAGGGTTAAGAAGGTCACACTTTGTCATAGGCTATCATAGTCCAACCCCTTCATTATTTCATCAGATTTAATTTGTTGGTAATAGGCATACAATTTATCATCATTGACAAAAGAATATTTCCTAGATGCGTCGACATTCTGAATCACTGACCTAATCTGATCATCATCAATGTCTTTTAATTCTAAAAAAGCAACCAATTGTTTTAACCCTTCAAAGGGACGATCAATAAAATCCTCATATTTAAAAGCAAACATATTATCCCCAAATTCTTCTTCTAATGAAAATGCTTTTGTAACATATTCTCTCCATAAATCATATCCATCTGCAATATTTTTAATTCTAAAATTTTGATGGTACTTATGCGCAATCATAAAATAGCGTTTTAGCTTTTTCTTCCAAGAAATATCAAAAGCATTTCGTCTTTTAATATCCCTTTTCATATAGCTTGCAGCACAATCAATGGGATTTCTATAAATATGAATGATTTTTGCGTTCGGAAACAGTTCCTTCCAAAAATCAACAGTAAATGTATTTTTAGGCTCCTTCCATCCCCAGCGAAAATCTACATCTCTAATGTCTTTATATTTTAAAGCATTACCCTTTCCTAAATAATTGTGTCTTTTAATACTCGACATATAATAATCTAGTCCATTTAACACAACCGTTCTACATTCAGGAGACATGTATTGTAAATTATGCGGATAATCTGGCTTTGAAATCCCAATGCGAAAGATCCAATAGTTTATTTTATAAAAATAGAGTGATTCATTATTATCATCTTTCTTATCACCAAAAAAAATTCCTAGTTCCTCCAAGAATTTTGTAATCATCGTAGTGCCTGATCTATGCATACCTAAAATGATTACAGGCGGTACTTTGGCTTTCCTAAACATAGTATAAAGATTAAAAAATAAAACAACCTAACAGGTTAAAAATTATTGTACAATTTTATGGAATTTAATAACAATTTCTCTCTTATATACTATGAATGACGTTCAAAAGTTAGAGCCAGATTGTTTTTACCATATCTATAATAGAGCTGTTGGAAGTGAATTAATGTTTAAACAAAAAAGGGATTATGATATTTTCTTCGAAAAATTTTATCGCTATTTGGGAGATTTTGTTCATGTAAGTTGCTATTGCCTAATACCCAATCACTTTCATTTGCTTATTAGAACCAAGGAAATTGACCCTGCGATATTAAAACTATATTTTAAAAGAGATTACAACTATGTTATTAATCAATCGTTTAGTAATTTTTTTAATAGTTACACCAAAACTTTTAACAACAAGAATAAAAGAAAGGGCAAATTATTTATGCTTCCATATAAACGAAAGCAAATCACAAGTGAACATCATCTACGCACTGTTATTAAGTACATCAATCAAAATCCGATACACCATGGATTAGTAGAAGATATTAGAGATTGGCCATATTCTTCGTTAACCTGTTAGGTTGAACCTAACAGGTTAATTCCGCTCCCAATAATTAATTTCCTCTAAACTTTCTAAAATTGCCAAATAGTTGTTGTACCTCGAAATAGAAATTTCGCCTTGTTCAACTGCCTCTAATATGGCACATGATGGCTCGTCTCTATGCATACAATTATTGAATTTACAATTACCCGTCAAAGGACGCATTTCAATAAAATAACCTGAAAGTTCTTCTGGCTCAACATTAACTATTCCCAACTCTTTTATTCCAGGCGTATCAATAATGAAAGAACTTTCGGCAATGGCATGCATTTCCGCAAAAGTAGTAGTATGCATCCCTTTCTCAGATTTCCGAGATATTGTTGTTGTTTTAAGATTCAATTCTGGATTTAAAGCATTTGTCAAAGAAGATTTACCAACTCCTGAATATCCTGAAAACAAAGAAACCTTATCCCTCATTATTTCTCTCAATGCATTAATCCCCTCTCCAGTAACAGTAGAAGTTAATAATACATCATAACCCAAAGAACTATAAATTTCAACGAGTTGCTCTAACTTTTTTTGAGCTTTTTTGTCCTTAATAATATCCTTTTTATTGACTACAATAATTGATGGAATATGATAACTTTCTGTTGCGACCAAAAATCGATCTATAAACCCCAAAGGGGTCCTGGGTTTTAAAATAGATGTCACTAAAATTGCCAGATCTATATTTGCAGCAATAATATGCTTATGAAATTTTTTTCGCGGAGATTGACGAACGATATAATTCTTTCTGTCATCTACCCTGCTTATTACTAATTCATTGGATTCTTTGTCACGTATCAATTCAACCAAATCTCCCACTGCTACCGGATTGGTAAGCTTCTCTCCTCCCAATCTCAGTTTCCCTCTCAATCTACTTTTTATCCTATCACCATTATCTAAACGAATAGTGTACCAACTCCCCGTAGTTTGTAACACAAGTCCCTTCATCTATCTCCTACGTATTATGTATTGCTTTTGAAATTTCTTTAACCGCCTCATAGTTGGTCTCAAAAGCTGTTCCAACAACAATAATATCCGCCCCTGCATTCGCAACCTTTAAAGCCACTTCACTTGTTTTAATCCCTCCTCCAACAATAACAGGAACAGTCGTTATGTTCTTAACCGCCTTAATTATTTCCATCGGCACATAAGTTTGCGCACCGCTTCCTGCTTCAAGATAAATATTTCTGAGACCTAATTGCTCCCCTGCTAAAGCCGTAGTAGCAGCAATCCCAAATTTATCTCTTGGAATTGGGCTCGTATTACTCATATACTCCACTGAAGTACTTTTCCCCCCATCAATTAACAAATAACCCGTTGGAAGAATTTCTATATCACTTTTTTTAATCGCCTGTGCAGCCCGGACATGTTGACCAATTAAAAACTCGGCGTTCCTTCCAGATAATAAACTTAACAGCAATATTCCATTTGCTTGATCACTTACTTGCGAAGATTCACCTGGAAAAATAACTATAGGAATATCAGTTGTCTCCTTTAATTCTAGAATGGTTTGATCAAAATTTCCATTCATAATCAAACTCCCCCCAACAAAAATAACATCTGCGTTTATGTGCTCGATCTTAGTAGCTAGTAGCCTAACATTATCAATTTTATCAGGATCAATTAAAAGCGCCAAAAGCGTTTTATTGGTCTTTCGAGCATTATTAAAGCGTATTTGTATATCCATTCTTCGCAAAGTAATAAGATTATCACAATAACAACAAAACTTTTGTTTCGCTTTATTTATATAATTTCGTGCAATTCTATTATGAAAAAAACAAATAGAGCTATATTATTTCAATCTGAATTACTTTGGGCAGTTTTAATAATTGGGCTAATTATAATCACCATTATACCTATTTATTCCTTTACAGATATTTCTGTTCAGCTATATATAGCAATGTTTATTGCACTTGGCGTTTCTTTTTTTAAGCTGATTGTTTTTTTGAGGCAGTTACCATATATGAAATCATTTTGGGTAAAAATGACTTTTTTAGTGCTCAATATCCCTTTGTTTTTTTTCATTTTGAAAAGCTATAATTGGCTCACTAATGAAATAGAGTTATACACCTATAGTGGCCTACCTCATGGAGCTTCGGTTTTTAAAGAAGGTATGGGCTACGATACATTTAGGTATTTAAACAGTTTAATTTTAATGAGTGGAATTGCTGCTTTAATTATGATAGGCGTTCTGCAATTTAGAATTGCTTTTACCGTATTTAAATACAAGGAAGTTCCATTTATAAATAACGCAGACACAAAAAGTATATGAGATTTTTAAAGATATTAGTAATTGCTAGTTTTGTTCTTCTTGTTTCCTCCTGTGGAAAGTGTAAAAAATGTAAAGGATACAATGATCACATCATTATACTCAATGGTATAATTACAAGTTTTGATGTACAAATTTCTGGTAACGTTTTTATTGGAGAAGATACTATTGGGACACAAGCTATTTGGGCAAGAGGTCCTGAGGGACATGCAGAAATAATCAATAGAGGCGTTGAAGATGGTCACTGGAATATCTTTTTTGAAGATTGTATGCGCGATGGATGTATGGATATTGACCTCTTTATCCTAGTTGATGACCTTGATAGAATTCAAGATATTACAGTAAGCGAAAATGCACGTGTTTATTCGGATGATGTTCGACTAGATGTAGAGCGTATGCATTTTGATCTAAATAGTTCTGGATCTATTGACTTCCCTAATTTAAGAGCAGATAGCTTAATCGTTTCCTTATCAGGAAGTGGAAATATTAATATAGATGGTAGTGGAAGCAATCTAAAAGTTAATCATTCAGGTTCTGGGGATGTGCAACTTTTTGATTTTCCTGTAAGTAATGCAAATGTGAACTCAAGTGGTGCGGGCAGCAGTTTTGTAAAAGCTTCAAGTCAATTGAATATTGATCTTTCAGGAAGTGGCAATGTTCATTACCTTGGTGCTGCAGATACAACGATAAATAATACCGGCACTGGTCAAGTGATTGATGAGAATTAAACAAAGTTTATCAATGCCATTTTTATAACCCTTACTTATCAAAGATTAACGACCTCTACCAAATTCTTGTTTTTTAGAAGATACCTAACAATGATTTTCTTTGCATCTTCATTATCATAGGCCGGCTTTACACAACTTATTAATGTCTCGACATCCTCCTTATCTTTGATTGAGGTAAAGCCATATCCTTTATATCTTTTGTTTTCAACTTGAACTACGCAAATTTCTTCTTTACTTCTCCCCGAATGCAACATCAAAAAACTATTCTGAGGATAACGATATTTTTTAAGTGCCTTATCAACCAAACGATTATAATCTTCTACACTTAGCACCTTTTTAAAAACAGGTGTAATCCCATTTTTCAACTGCCAGCTTTCTACCGATTGTTGTCCTCTAACTTTACTTGTAAATTTCATTACTTGTCTTTTTTCAGGATTCAAAAGTTCTATTCTCATTCTATAGTAACCTCCATTATCCGTATCAAGTGTAAGGCCATAACGGTATTTTTTTCGCTTTGAAACTCGATTAAACTTCGGCATGTACCTTTTAATTTCATTAGATTCTAAAAGAAGCGCTGCCAGTTCATTCCCTGTCGTTTCATAATTGATATCACAAATTTCTTCTTTCATTTTAATGGCCGTTTTTCGAGTAATATCCCCAGAAAAATGAGATAGGACTCGACCACGAATACTATTACTTTTTCCAACATAAATAATTTGCTTCTTCGCATTTAAGAAATAATAAACCCCTGGCTCCTCTGGTAATTCATTAATTACTGATCGTTGAATATTTGCCGGCAATGTATATTGAGATAACTCATCCTTTACCAATTGTTCTATCAATTTGCCTTTATCATTAAATACTAAGCGTTCAAATAAAATAGCTGTTGCAGCAGCATCACCAAAAGCCCTATGTCTGAAACTTATTTCAATATCTAATTCGCTACAAAGTCTTCCCAAAGAATAAGAAGAAAATCCAGGAAATATTTTCCTGCTTAATTTTACGGTACATAACTGTTTCTTCCTGAATTTTAAACCCAAGTTTCTAAACTCTCCTCTTAACATTCCATAGTCAAACCTTGCATTGTGTGCCACCAGTATTTTGCCTTCCATCAATTCCATAATTTTATGTGCAACATCTTCGAAAAGAGGCGCATTTTGAACCATATCATCTGAGATTCCAGTTAAGGCTGTAATAAATGGAGGTATGGGTTTTTGAGGGTTTATTAAGGACACAAATTCTTCTATAACTTTTTTGCCATTATGGATAAGAATGGCAATTTCGGTAATGCGGTCATTACCATAGCTTCCTCCTGTGGTTTCTACATCAACAATAGCAAACATGGCATAAAATTAGTTGTTAAAATGCAACATTTTGGAACTATATTTGGTTTATACAAAATATGAAGGCTAAAAGTCAAAAAATGTTCAAATTTAAAGACATCATTCTTTTCCTAGGAATAATCGTTTTGAATGTTCCCATGTTGGCCCAAGAAGACATCGCTGTTATTTGGCAAGGCTTTGAACATGCCTGGACATATAATCATAGACTTAACAGATTAGGAGACTATATAGATCAATCAGAATTTGATGGATATCCTCATAGAGTGAAACATTTTCATACTGGTGCTACTGGATTAGGAAAAGACATTGCTTCTTTCCAAAGCTATTATTCAGTTGTTAAAGCAAAAGGTATTGGCGTACAATCAGGCGCCGTAGAATTCAAATTAACAGGCAAAGAAAACAAACTGGTTACCGATAAAATAACTGTTGAAATAAAAGCTGAAAAGGGCCTTCAAAATAAAGACAATGTAACAGCTCTTTTTAATGGATTTGATTTTATTTCTGAAGATGGAGCGGACAAACTTAAAATGTTTAAAGTAGATTTTTCTGATCCTATATATGACCCAACATCTCAAAAATTACAATTCGATATTCAGGTTTCAGTAATCTTAAATTGTGCCTCTTTAGAATGCCATCGTTTTAAGCAGAAATTTGATTACGATTTATCGATTCATTATTTACTTATTGCAGGGAACAATCAGTCTTTTCATGCGCAGGAAAAAACTTTTTTCAAGACATATGAGTGGGATAAAAAGGAACCCGTTGCCTATAAGCTTATTGACCAACAAGCTCAGGGTTTTGCAAATTTTCCAATTGCTACTTTAGGCTTTAAAAGCTTCACATTAGAAATGGATAGTGAGCATTGGTTAGTTGACTGGCATACTTCTCTCCACCCACAAAGCTATGATGCACGAAAAGGGAAATTATTTTACTCTTTAGACTTACTCTTTAGACAATGGAAACGCGATATGAAAAGGCTATCTCCTTTTAAAGGGCAATCTAGATTTTCAAAAAAGAAAGATGGATGGATTTACTTTGGAGGCTCTGTTGTGATGCTACAATTTAAAAACGGATGCCTAGAGCAAAAAGCAAGATTAGGGACAATCGAGTGGGATGGCATGAACAAAACACCTTATAATTATAAGGCCATTAACGTTGAGCGATTTAAAATTGAAAAAGGCTGCAGATAACGGGTTTCATCAAGCAAAAAACAAGAACTTCCCAATAGCCACCAGCACCATTACTATTAATAAATACCTTACATAAATATTGGCCTTTGGATTGACTGAAGCAAACTTAGCTGCAACATAGGCACCTATACTCTGACCAAACGCCAATAATAATCCAACCGACCAAACAACTTCTTTATTAATAATAAAAATCATTAGTGCAGGAATAGTAAAGCAAATAACGATAATTAGTTTAAACAGGTTAGAAGTTGCTAAATCGTAACCTGAAAACAATACCAATGCCGACAATAAAAAAATACCGACACCTGCTTGAATGAATCCCCCATATACCCCTATTGCAAAAAAGATCAGAATGGACAGAAGCGATCTTGCGTTGTTCTTAACCTCGGAAGCAGATTTTAGCCATTCTTTTGGCTTTGTAATTATGAGTCCTAGAATCATAATCATTAATAAACCAACTATAATGTTTAAAAGATGTTCATTTATAGAAACGGCAATTAGAGACCCCACAATCGCTCCAAAAAAGGCCGGAACAATTTGCCAAAAAATATTTCTAGGTAACCTATAGCCATTACGCAAAAATGTTTTCGCGCCAACTAAACTTTGAAGCATTACACCAATTCTATTGGTGCCATTGGCAACACTTGTTTCAAACCCCATAAAAACTAGTAGTGAAATGGTAATTACAGAGCCACTACCCGCCAGAGTATTAATTACACCGGCAAGAAAACCGGCAAGAATTGCTAAAATTAGAGAAAGCCCTTCAAGTTCCAAAATGCTTAATTATTAAGCATAACAGGCATGACAAGCATCAATAAATCTTGAGCTTCATCTTCATCAGCAGGTCTTAAAATTCCCGCTCTGGTTGGTGTTGAGAGCTCTAATTTGACTTCATCTGAAGAAAGTGTATTTAGCATTTCAACTAAGAATCGTGCATTAAACCCTATTTCAATATCTTCACCTGTGTATTCACATGTTAAACGCTCAGAGGCCTCATTTGAAAAATCTAGATCCTGGGCTGAAACAGATAATTCACTTCCAGATATTTTTAAAACTACTTGATGTGTTGTTTTATTAGCAAAAATGGCAATCCTTCTTAATGAACTTAAGAGATCATCTCTATTAATTACCAAAGTATTAGGATTATCTACAGGAATAACTGCATTATAATCTGGATACCTAGCATCAATCAATCTGCAAATCAGATTCGTATTTTCAAAATCGAAAAAAGCGTTGGTTGAATTGTAAGAAACTTTAACTTCCGTATTATCATTAGGCAGTGCATTTTTTAAAAGTGTAAGCGCCTTTTTGGGAACGATAAAAGACTGCCCATTTCCTCCACCAATATCAGATCTGTTTAATTTTACTAATTTATGGGCATCCGTAGAAACAAAAGTGGTATCCTTTTCATTTAAAATAAAATAAACCCCTTTCATTGCTGGTCTTAACTCATCATTGCTAACAGCAAAGATTGTTTTAGAAACAGCATCTTGTAAAATCTCCGCGGAGATACTTGTACTACTAATGTCTTCTTGCTGAGGCATTTTAGGAAAATCCTCTCCATTTTCTCCAGCCAATTTATACTTCCCATTATCGGAAGTTATTTCAACTGCGTAAGAAACCTCATCAATTGAAATTGTTATGGGTTGTTCTGGTAAAGTCTTCAAAATATCTGTTAAGATCTTGGCTGGAATAGCTACCTTAAAATTCTCCTTTGCCTCTATTTCCAATTCTGTTGACATACTTGTTTCCAAATCAGTAGCAAATATTTTCAACTGCTTTCCTTCAATATTAAAAAGAAAATCTTCAAGAATTGGCAATACAGTATTAGAACTGATCACTCCACTTATTTTTTGCAAATGCCTCAATAAAATGCTTGAGGAAACGACTAATTTCATAGTAACCTTTTTTGAGCTAGCTAATTTAATTAATTATAACGATACATTAACCATTAACATAATTTATAATGAATAGTTTCTTTACGCTTTTAATTTTAAACACTTCTTCTGTTGTATAATTCCCTATTTAGTATTTAAGATAAATGCTGGAGACAGTAATATTTTGTTCTTTGAGGTCATTGCTTTATCTATACCTCATATTCTTAATATAGTAATAGCCATTGCCTAGAACATCATATTCGGGAACTTTTTTATAATATCCAAAATAATCATATGCAGGTTTCAATTGAAACCAAAACAACCATAATTTGGGATCAAATAATTTTTGTACAGTAAAATATTGCATGCTTCCTTCATCCATCTTAAAAGGAAAAATATGCATGGGAACCTTCCCTCCCTCATTCTTCACTTGAGCAGTAAGCCAATAAAGCTCTTCAATGGGGCCATTTTGCAAAGGAAAACATCCAATGGTAACACAATCTCCATGTATATATATGTCACCCCCAAGTTTTGACTTATTCCCTAAAATCCGATCAGATCTATTAGGATAATTAACCCTTAAAGATAAATGAAAATTACTCGTTGGATTTAAAAGATCAATATTGTAAAGGCCTTCTGGCATTTGGCCATCTCCTTCTTCTCGTTTAGGACCTAAAGTTCCTGAAGTATTACAAACCTCATAAGACTTAATATAAGTATACGTCGCTTTTCCTCTAGACTTCGCCCAAAGTTCTATTTCCTTATCAAATTTAAACGCCCTTAGATAGATGTCTTCAGGTGGATATGAAACTCCTTTTTCTCGAAAAATCGCTCTAAGGTTAACATCGCTAGCTTGCTTTGCCTCTCTTACTCGTGGATATCTTAACTGATCACTGAGGATATGCTGTGTCTTTGCACTTTCACTCAAAAACAAAATCATTAATAAAAAGAAAAGTCTTTTGTATTCCATTGGTTTTTAAACGAAAATAAGATAAAAAATATTACAGGCTTTTTAATCGTTTTGTTAATTAAACAAAACCCCTAAAATTCTCGATCTTCCTCCTCTTGAAAATGATATTCTTCAACATAGTTTCTATTTAAAAAGTAAAACCAAGTTGAAGCAATTACCATTAAAACCGTAAAAAACCAAAAATATGAGGCCCCCTCAAGCATCAGGCTTCCATCAGGCCGTTTAATAATTGCATTTATGGCAGCAGTTATTGCATTTCCCATTGCTATGGATAATAACCAAAGGCTTAAAACAAACGATTTCATCACCTTTGGAGCTTGTGTATAAGAGAATTCAAGTGATGAAATTGAAACAAAGATCTCTGCAGCAGTTAAAATCACATATCCTAAAATTTGCCATGAAATACTCATCGTGATACCATTATCCATTCTGGATTGCACCCATGAAATCATTGCAAAACAACCGGCTGCTAAAACCATTCCAATGGTAATTTTATTGATATATGTGAGCTTGATATATTTTCGCAAAAACGGATAAACAACCATTGTAAATAATGGAATAAATATTACAATTAGGAGTGGGTTAAAAAATCCAATTTGCGAAGGGAGAAAGTCAAATTTAATAACACCTAGATTTATTGTTTTATTCATTAATTCTGAATCCGCCTGTTCCACCCAAGCAGCTCCTGTTTGATCAAATAGTGACCAAAAAATGGCAATAAAAGCATAAACGGGCAATAATTTTTTTATCATTTCCCATCCCTTTGCACTAAACAATTCCTCTTTATAAACTTGCCATCCAGCTGGTTTCACAGCAATGAAGTGTTTTCTTCCCATCCAAAAAACAATCGTTGCAATAACCATAAATACTCCTGGCAAGCCAAAGGCAATTTTCGTATTTAAACCTCTCTCAGTGAGCCACGCATTTCTTAGAATTGGTTCTGCCGTTAAAAAAGCTATTACCGCTCCTGCATTAATGGAAAAATAGAACCAATTGTATATTTTTTCCATTAAATGTTGTTTTGCCTCATCAAATTGATCCCCTACATGTGCTGAAACACATGGCTTTATTCCTCCAGCCCCTAAAGCAATTAGCGAACATCCTACTAAAAACCCCATTTGGGTTTCAAAAAGGGCCAACACGAAATGTCCAATGCAATAAACTATTGATAAATAGATGATTGTACGGTATTTTCCTAAAAAAATATCTGATAAAAAGGCCCCTAAAATAGAAATAGCATATGCTCCAAAAACAAAAATATGATACCACATTTTTGCTGTTGTTTTATCAAGGACATCTAATTCACCTGCCGCATTTTTAATATAGGTCGTTATAAAAATGAATAAAATGGCCTTCATTCCATAGAAACTATAGCGTTCTGCAGCCTCATTACCAATAATATATGGTATTCCTTTTGGCATTTTATTTAGGCTAGTATTCATAATTTTATTCCCACATAATTTTCCTTATAGCTAAAGTAATTGAAGTTTTATTTACTTTGGTACAAAATTTGGAAAGCATACTAATATAAATTTTAAAATTATGAAGAAGCTATTTATTGTCGCTACTATTTTTAGCATTGCATTTTTAGGAAATGTGCATGCACAACAGAACCTTTTTACTGGAAGTTTTAACTTAGAATTTTCAGATGAAGTTAAAATAAGAACGGGAAGTGCCGCTCAAAAGAAATCTACCTCTGAATGGGCCTCAGGAAGCAAAGTTGGAAAACATAACATCAAGCCTGAAACCTTCCAAAAACTTCAGGAAAATGTAGATGAATCATTCTCAATTGAAATAAGAAAGAAAAACTTTTTTGGTTTACATGAAATGTGGGCAACAAGCTCCAAAACAGGTAAAAAGACTAAAGGTGCTTACAATTCAAAAACGAATGAATTTGCATTTGGTTCTTCTAAAGGCAGCCAAGGAGCCAATAAGGATTGCGGATCATTAGAAATAGGCATTGTGAAAGGAAAATTAAATGCCGATAAATCTGCTATTGAAGATGGAGAATTTAAGGTAGGTTTTGTTGCAGGTTGCAAACCTGTAATTGTCTCTGCAGATGCTACTTTTTACTATACCGGAGTCAGCAAATAGAATTAAAATAAATTAAGTACTAGGGGTCTTGCATTATTTTGCAAGGCCCTTTGTTTTTAAGGTAAGCAATCCCCCGATAATTGCAGGAATTATCAAATTAATCAACCATAACCCAAAAGTTGTGCTTAACACAACAATACTTAGGACAGAAAAAGGCTTGAAAAAAAACAATGCTACATTTCCTCTAACACCAAGTTCTACCAAAGCTATAGTTGGTATAATGGTTTGTGCAAAAAAGATAGAAGCGATAATTATTAAAGCAGCAAATACATTCAATTCTCCACCAAAAAAAAGTAACAAACACAAATATTGAATGCAATACACCAAATACCTAAGTGAAGATACTTTCAATAGCTCAACTAAATCGCTAAAAACAAAAGACTCAACAACTCTTATTTCCTTTTTTATTTTTTCAAATCTTTTTCCTGTGGATAAGAGTTTTAGCAACCACCTAGAATTAAAGAAGACAACTACTACAATTATGCAAATCATAAGTATGCTTGCAATTGAGAGTACCTTAAATCCAATTTCTACTTGCCAATAAAACAAAGCATATAAAATCATTCCAATTCCCCCTAAGCAAATATTAGCTACTATTTGGCTTAGGCTTCCAACTAACGTAGCTACAAAGGAAGCTGCTTTTTTTTCGGATAAAAGCAAAACTCTCCCTCCATATTCTCCTATTCTATTTGGTGTAAGCATTGACAATGCTACACCAATAAGAATAGCTTTTATAGAAAACCAAATTGAAATGCTTTGCACTTTTGCAATAACTTTTTGCCATTTAAAAGCTTCAATACCCCAATTAGCAAAAACTAATAACAAAGTAATTACTAGAAAAATAAACTGTCGTTCCTTAAGACCTGAATTATAATAATTCTTTATTTCAAGAAGATTATCTTGGTTGATTATTTGTTGGTATAAAACAAACAACAATCCTCCCAAAAGAAGTAATCGAAAAAAAAAGACAAATACTTTTTTATAAGAGATGGTTTTTAATTTATCGGTTTGTTGACTTTTTGCCATTTAAAATATTCTGCAAGCAAACCGGCAAACCTATACTGCTTTAGAGTAATTGGTCATTTCACAACCATACTCATTCACGAAAAAATCATCCATATCATCAGCCTTCAATGCCAGATTAGTAAGATGTTTCTGGATTTCTTCTTTTCTACTTGAAAACATATCTGAGATATGTATTCTATATGAAATAAAGATTTGATTGTTATATACTCCTAATTTATATGGCCCAACGGGATTGCTCAGCAAATACTCATATAATGGTTCTAAGTTTTGTGTGGGCAAATTATTTAATGGCGAAGTTGCATATAAATAGTTTTTATCAAAAACAAAAATTCTAATTAAAGAACTTCCCTGGTGAAATTGCCAATAATCAAAACCCGCTCTTGCTAAGATAGGGTCCATATTTAAACTTCTTAAAGCATCCTCTACAAAGGTTGCAAATTCATCTAATGTTTTCTCATCAAAGAGCTTATCATTAATACTTGCTCCACAGTTAGGACAATAATCTGTTTTTTCAAAAATTAGATTCTTGCAGGAATTACATTTTACAGAGTAGTTTAGTTCTTCATTCGAATCCAGAGACGCCAACTCTTCATCCACAATCGCTGCTGGAATAGCAAAGCCAACATTATCGGCATTTGTAAATTTTGCCGTGGTAACCCCTACGAGTTGTCCGCTTTCGTTCACAACGGGGCCTCCGCTATTTCCTGGATTTACAGCAGCATCTGTTTGAATATAGTGCCTTCCTTCCATCAATTGCTTATTATTAGAAACAATTCCTTCTGTTTCTGTATATGGCATTCCAAAGGGAAAACCTAATACATATACTTTATCTCTACTGCTTACTTCTGTAATACCATTAAACGGTATGTGAGATGCAAATTCTAATTCCCCATCTGCTTTAAGAAAAGCCAAGTCTGTTTCCGGATTGGCGAAGACTACTTTTGCTAAATATCTATCCTGTTTTTGATCTTCAATGGAAACTGTCTTATTACCCTCAATAACATGAAAATTGGTAACAATAATATTTCTATCTTTTAAATAAAAACCACTTCCAGTACCTGAAGAAGTATTTATTTTAAAAACCGCATTTTTTAAATTTTCGTGACTCATTTATTTTATACTATCCGTTACCAAATAATTTGCTAAAAAATCCTTTCTTCTTTTTAGGTTTTGACGCTAATTTTTTACCCGTCATAATTTGTTCCATGGACGCAAACATTGCTGTTGAAGCATCGTGCCAAGGTTTATTGCTCCCCTTTTGCATTCCATTAGTAACAATGTCGGCAACATTATCAGGGACATTATTATTGTAAAACATGTTAAAGAAATTATACATCAGCGTTAAAGATGCTCCTGTATGATCATTTCCCTTAAATTCTTTACCTGCTTGTGCATATGCATTTTCAAAATTAGATTTTATATTATCATGTGTACTTCTCCACTTATAAGGAATAAAAGTTTCTGCAATATATAAATCACTCAAAAAATGTTCTTTATTATAGTCTTGAAGTTTTTTTAAGAATCTTTTGCCATGATCTATTTTATCATGAATGGTATTTTGTTGATTATTCATATACCCAATATTCTTTTCAATCTCTGTTCTTAAATTTCCCTGCGGACTAGCATAGTATTCAATTTTCATGAGCGTTATAACAATAAGATCCCAAACAAAGCCATGAATTCTTTTACTCTCAAAATGACTAATACCATCCAATGCTTCTTTGATATACAATTGAACATTGGCCCAAACTTCTTCTTCTATTTCTTTTGAATGACGTGTAACTTTAGGTTCTTGAATCCATTGAGCACCAAATTTCTTTATAAACTCATCATCATATGAATCTGCATAAATACATATCTCTCTTAATGCATTGTACGTTTTATATGGTTCACATAATTCGAGAGGGCAATCGTACCTAAACTCTAACTGATTATTTTCCAACACAATATCGGCAAGGTTAAGTGGAGAAAAATTAAGTTGTGCTACTTGCCTCATTAAAGGCACTTTTTTAGCCCCTTCAACTTTTAAAAAAGGAGCTCTAACCTTTAGGTGACTATCTGTAATTTCTAAATCTATAACTACTGAACCATGTGGTGCAGAGTACTTTGTTTTATCTTCATTGGCACTTCGAGCTGTTAAGCCTGGATCTACATAGTTAATAATGCCTCTAATTACATTCACATATTCTTTCTTGTCATATTCATCCATAACTGTGTCCCAAACAGTGGCATCTACCTTGCTCTGTGTAGTAGAAAGGATACTTCTATGAAATGTCAAGTTATTTTCCATTAAATCAAATTGTACTTTTAATAGCTCTAAAATAGACATTTGATTGAGAAATTTAGTTGCTCTTATAGGCTTCTTGAGAAAATTGTGCGGTGACTTTTCAATATATACCACCTAATCAATGTAAAGTTTCTTTTAATAAGCCATTTTTAGACTTCAAAACCCTTGTTTACATACTATATTTATGTATTATTTAGAACAAGTCTAAGTTGGAGTCTATAAAAATTATCATAGCAGATGCTCAATATTTAATTCGTTTAGGATTAAAATGCTTATTAAATAAACATGAGCGGGTATCTGTTATTGCGGATGTTAAAGATAGTTTTGAACTATCAAAAGCGATAGATCAGATGACTCCCGATATTATTATTTTTGACTATGACAATGAAAAAAACTTCTGCTTAAGCGATATTTCAAGTATTAGGCAAAATTACCCAGCAATTAACTTTGTTATCATTTCTAATGACAATACAAAAGACAACATTTATGCGGTTTTAGAGCATGAAGGCATTAGTTTTTTAACCAAACAATGTGATGAAGAAGAAATCATGGGCGCCATCTATGCATCTGCAAAAAAAGAGCGATTCTTATGTAATAAAATTGTGAATGTAATTTTAGAAAAAGAGGCCGACGAAGAGGACTGTCTGCCAACAGACCTTACCAATAGAGAGCTTCAAATATTGAAACTAACCGCTCAAGGACTTTCTGCCAAACAAATAGCGGATCAATTATTTTTAAGCACACATACCATTTACACGCACAAGAAGAATATGATGCGTAAGTTGAAACTTAATTCTTCTTCAGAACTTATTGTTTATGCCATTAACAATGGCATCATTAAGGAAGAAATCTCTTCAACTACCTAATATTAGGTAGTTGTATACCTAAAGTTTAGTAGTCAGAATCACAGAAATAGGTATTGTACCTCCTCTTCTCTTAATTTAATTTTGTGCAGCTATTTAAAATTAATCTAAATAATGCATATGCGCCTTAATCTATTTTTCATTTTACTATTTGCTTTTTGCGGATACGCTCATTCAACAATTATTAAAGGTCAAATATTGAGTAGTGAAGAAAGTTATCCTCTTAGCTATGCACATATAAGTATTAATGAGCAACCTTTTGGTTATACCAATGAAGATGGGGAGTTTAATATCTCTATTGAGAATGAAGCTAATTGTACAATTAAAATCTCTTTTCTTGGATATGAAGATTACAATTCCCAATTCACCATATTAGAAAATGAGATAATTGATTTAGGTAAAATTAAAATGGCCAAAAAGTCCTCTCTAATTGACGAAGTAGTTATTACTTACCCTAATAAGCACTTCTCCAATAAATTTAATGGCTCGAATGCAATTATTTCAAAAAAGGACTTAGATGAAATTAAGCCTTTAAGCTCTGAAGAAGTATTAAAGTCAGTTCCAGGAATTAATATAAGTGGAGATATGGGGATCTCAAACAGACTTAACGTAGGCATAAGGGGATCTTATCCAAGAAGGTCTGACAACCTTTTAATTATGGAAGATGGAACGCCTATTGCTCCGGCCCCTTTCCTTGCCCCCTCTGCTTATTATAATCCTCCTGCTGATCGTTTAGATGGGATTGAAGTAATAAAGGGTGCTGATATTTTAGAATATGGAGGAAAAACGATGTATGGCGCCATTAATTACATTACAAAATTACCTCCGGTAAAGCCTCAATTGACAATAGAACTAACGGGAGGGAACAATAAATTAAACAGTCAATACATCACTTATGGTGGGACTTGGAAAAACTTGAGTGCCGAGGCACAACTTTTACATAAATATTTTGGAGGGTTCCAGGAAAACACTCAAAGTAGAATAACCAATGCAACTATAAAACTTGTTGGAGAATTGGATAAAACTCAATCCATTTATCTAAAATTCAATTTCCATCATGAAAACTCAAAAGCGACTTATAGTGGTATTACGCCTCTGACATTTGAATTAGACCCCACTCAGAACCCTTTTGATGCGGACGACTTGGTAACAAATAGATATGCTATTGATTTAGCACATAAGAAAACATTCAATAAAAATATTGATATAAAAAGTAAGGTTTTCGCATATCAATTTAGCAGAGATTGGTGGCGACAAAATTCTTCTGTGGTACAAGGAAATAATCTCGCTGCTTATTTAGGGAGTGATTTTACGGAAGATGAACGATATGCTTACCTGAACAATGTAGACTTTGAAGCAAGTGATTATGTAAGAGTAGGGAAAGTATCCGACGGAAACGAATCGGTAAAAGCTAGAAACCGGTTATTTAAAGTCGTTGGCTTAAAAGAAAATTTAAGTTGGAAAAAAAGTAATGATAAAATAGAAAATACATTGTCTGGTGGTATTTCCTATCATTTTGAAGAATTTAATAACCAAGAAATCACTAATGACTCTTCAAGGTTTGCCAGAAGTGGAAGTATTGTTAAAGATGAACAATTTAGATTACACACATTTGCCTTCCATTTAAAAAATGAATTTAAAATTCAAAAATTCTCATTGATCCCAATTTTAAGATATGAATGGGTACATCTATCTAAGCAAGACATCTTGTCGAACGCATTAGACCCTAACTATAATGGTGATCGCAAATATAATTTGACCATCAATAAATTTGGACAAATCATACCTGGGTTAAACATTAACTATGAAATATTAAACAATGATTTGCATCAATTTGTTTTTTTTGCAGGGATCTATAAAGGTTTTAATCCCCCAACTGCAAGTTTTGGTTTTTTACAAGTTGATGACGAAGAGGTAAGTAGTGTCTCTGAAGACGAAACACCAAACATTAAATCCGAAGAGAGCATTAATTACGAATTAGGGCTTCGAGGTAGTTTAGCAAAGGGTATACTTAATTTTCAATCTACCTTCTTTAATAATCATATTAATAATTTCTATTCTGCAGGAAGAAAGGAAGCCTTTCAATCGCTAGGAGCAGTTAATCTTTTGGGCTTAGAGACCAGCTTAGAATTCAACCCCTCTCAACTTGAAAACTATAATTCTAATCATAAAATTTCTGTCGGATTTAATCTAACCTACATAAAATCAAAGATTACAGATGGCCAATTAAATGATAGTGATTTGTTCAAAGCCAAGCATACCGATGAAACAAAAGCTGAGTTAATTGCAAAGATTAATAGTGAACCTAAAGGGTACAATGTTTACATTGGAGGAGAAGTGCATGATGACAACACAACTTTATCTATCGATGATTTTGACAATATAGAAAGTATAGAAATTTTCTTTGGGGATAATCAAATATCTAACAATCAAGCTCCTTATGTACCCAATATTGTAGCAAGTGCCAACGTACAATACCAGTTTAAATCTCTTTCAGTTGGGTTAACACTCAATTATGTAAGTAATCAGTACACAGAATACTTGAATTTTAAAAATGAAACTGCTGAAGGAGCCTTAGGAGAGTTAGAGAGTTACTTAAACTTAGATTTCAGCTCTAAATACCGGTTTAATATTTTAAAATCAAACAAGGTGGACTACTTAGAAATCTTTTTCACGTGTAAAAATCTTACAAATAATATTTATAAAGCGAGTAGACTTCATAGAGTCTCATCTGGTATAATGCCTGGTGGTTTTAGACAATTTGCAGGGGGAATAAAGTTTGCTATTTAAAAGACTATACAATAAAATAGACATTCCACCTTTGAAGGAAAAAAAACAAACAATTCATAAATTTCTTTAATAAGTTCTGTTAACTTTAGTACTTACAAAAGAAATAAAATTAATGGCTTTACTTAGAAGGTCTTCATACAATATATGGAAGCTCGAGCAACTTCTTAAAGCCAAAAGAGCACAGCTTCATGCGCTCTCTGATGTTACCAAAGCAATTAACGAAAACCTTCCTGAAAAAGCATTGTTTAGCCTCTTTGAACAAATAGTAATTGAGCACCTAGAAGTTAAACAAATAGCTTTTTATATAAGAGATCGTACATGGAAGAACACTATTTGTGTTGATGCAGAAGATGTATGTAAACTCATCAATATAGAAAAGTTAGTGGACAAATATAAAGCACCCTCTGAATTAAGCTTTATGGATAAGAGGAATTACTCTGGATTTAAATATGTAATTCCAGTATATCATGAGAACAAGGCTATCGCTTTTTGTTTGCTAGGAAAGCTAAATACTTCTCGAGAGATGGATCAGCAAGAATCTTTGGAATTTGCTCAAACTATCACGAGTATTATTGCCGTAGCAGTTGAAAATCAAAAACTCTTTAGAAGAAATGAAGCTAAAAAGCTAATTAAACAAGAGTTGGATATCGCTGCTAAAGTACAAAAGATGTTAGTCCCCAATAAACTCCCCCAAAACAACTTGTATGAATTCTTTGGTATTTACATTCCACATCATGGGATTGGCGGAGACTATTATGACGTCATTAATCTAAATAATAATGAAATTGTATTTTGCATTGCTGACATTTCGGGAAAAGGTATTGCAGCAGCATTAATTATGGCTAATCTTCAAGCTTACTTAAATGCTTTTGATGATATTACCCTAGATGAACGCTTTATTCAAAAGCTTAATAATAAGATCTACAGTATAACCAATGGAGAGCGTTTTATTACATTGTTCATTGCGAAGTACAATATTTTAACAAAAGAACTTTACTATGTAAATGCTGGACATAACCCTCCAATTTTATATAATGAGGAGGGAGAAATTTTACTTAAAGAAGGATGTACTTTATTGGGAATGTTCGAAGAAATTCCTAAGATTAGTTTTGGAAAAGTGCATATTATCCCCAATACCACTATTGTCTGCTATACAGATGGTATTACAGAATTAGCCGACGAACACAATCAACAATATTCCTCCAAACGTTTACGACTATTTACGAGAAAAAATTACCGTCTTGGCCCAGAGGTTTTTACCAAAACCTTATACGACAATATTACCAAATACAAGGGTACCACCTTGTTTAATGATGATGTGAGCGTTTTGTGTTGTAAGTTCCTTTAAAGTCAATCCTTACAACTCTCTTTCTTGTGTATCTATATTCTAACTTACTAAGGAGCGTCCTTTAAATCCGAATAAAACAAAAGCATACTAGATACAAAAAAAGGGAAGAATTACTTCTTCCCTTTTTATCATCAGGCTGTTAAGATTTGATTGTACTTACTTATTCTTTCCGGCATTAATACCAGGATGAGGAGCTGGTGGATTGCTAGATCCTGTTTCTCCCTCTTCTGCAAATCTAAACTCAACTCTTCTATTTTCATACTTCTCAATCGCAGAGCCATCATCATTTAATGGAGCTCTTTCTCCACTATAAGTTACTAGGAAACGATCTCTTGAAATACCATACTTCTCTACTAAATAGTTAATAGAAGCATTTACTCTATTCCAAGACAATTGTTCGTTGTACTTGACATCATTTCTTGTATCTGTATGTCCATTAGCTACTACTCTTAAATCAGGGCAATCTTGCATTTTTCTTGCAACCTCATGTAAGTGTGCATAGAACTCAGGTTTAAGATTATATCGATCATCATCAAAGTGAATGCTAGGCAACTTGATTTCATTGCAATTCGTTGGAGCTGCAATCACCTGAGCTGCTTTTGTTGTTTCATCACAACAAGCTTTTTCAGCAAAATCATATACATTTTTACAATCTTTAATAGGCAACAATGGTGTTGAGTATGGTTCCGGATCTTCGTGATCTGGACAACCATCTTTATCACTATCTAATACCCTGCCTCTTGAATCAACAATTGCGTTAATAGGTGTATTAGGTTCTGCATCAAACTTATTGATGACTCCATCCTTATCATCATCTTCGGTTACTTCATCCACCTTTTCTTCGACTTTTCTTAAATCAGGTTGATGTGTTAAAATCTGATAGTTTCTTTCATTCGGATTTCTCCACCACATTGGCAGCTCTCTTTTAGAGCTTTTACCAAGATTAAATGCCAATTTAAGGTCCGTCTGATTGTAATTATCAAAACGACGTGTTAAATCACCTTGCTCTGACCATCTTTGACCATCTACTAAATCATCACCAATGGTCCAAGTATTTCTAGACTCAATGCCTAATACAAACCAATCTGTCAACAAAAACTCTATACCAAAACCAGCATGGAAAGTGGCATTTTTAGACCATTTGAAAAAGCTTTGATCTTCTCTATCCATACCTTCTGCAGGCGTTTCATAATCTCTGTCTCTTCTATATCCACCGTAAAGTGCTTCAACAGCATCTTTAAGCTCTTTTCTTTCACTAAAATTTAAGAATCCTCTTTTACCATCCTCCTCTCTATCCGGGTCAGAATTAGATGCATTTACACTTAGGGCATAACGAGGATCGCTTTCATCCGTTAAACTTCTAACTGCTGCATAATTATAACGATTACCGTCATCATCTAATTGATCAACCATTGTTTTATAAAACTGTCCTCCTGTACCGAAGTATAGATAAAAGTTGGCAAAATTTTGTTTTCTATGATATTTAATATTGTTTAGGTTAAAAATAGCAGATATCGCCAAATCCAAATTTTGATTTAAAGTAATTATCTAAACCAAATCCCTCTACAGATTGATTGTATCCTAATTCAGCATAAGCCAAGTTATGTGGAGTATTAGATCCACTATCTTCGAGATCACCAACTAGCGATTTAAAATCAAATTCTTGCCCCCATGTTCTTCCATAACGTACATCAGCACGCATGGACATTATATAGCCTAAGTTCCATCTATATCCTGCACCAACATTCCAACCACCTCTTGTGGTAACGTCTCCACTTATAGTATAAGACCCTCCATACACCTCTAAGGCCCCTTTATGGCGTGGCTTTGGAGGAAACGGCGTCCTATTATTTACATAATCACTATATTGATCCATCCTTTTTCTTTTGATCTTGGATGAATCCGGGTACATGAATGATGGCAACGTTTCATGATACCACTCTCCTTTATCTACGGTATTAGATTCCTGCGCATTTCCCGATTGTGGCAAAAACAATGCAGCCATTAAAAGGGTTACGGTAACTCTAAACATACTTTTCATTTTTAAGAAATTTGGATCAAAATTAGCGTAAAAAAACCAGTAATCCATAAATTTTGTTAAATTTCTTAAACTCCCTTCTTTTTTAATTCAATTTTAAACAAATTATTCATTATCAATAAGTCATCTAAAAAATCAATATCAATTTTTTCTTCAATTAATAAACAATTCATATTGAACTCTTTACCATTATTTACAATTGTATTTAAGACAGAACTACTGCTCCATACTACATTTTTAAAAACACTGGGGTTTAAAACTGAAGAAACTGCTAATAAATAAAACCCACCATCTTTTGATGGACCTAAAACTATATCTACGTCTTTATTATATAAAAGAGCAAAAGCACTATTGATGTCTTCAGCGTCTATTTTAGGACAATCCGTACCAATAATTGCTACACTTTGGTATCCCTTGTTCAACGTAGTATTTATTGCCTCTATTATTCTCTCACCAAGATTATCGCTTTGCAGTTGCACTTGCTTTTCTGCCTTGCTCCAATTGTCGGCATTATCAATAAAGTCAGAATAATATATAAATTTATCACAAGGAACATCCACTAAAGCTTTGCGCGTAATTTCAACTAATTGAAGGTATATTTCTAATGCTGCTTCCTCTCCTATATCTTTTGCAAGCCTCGTTTTAACCTTTCCTTTTATAGGGTTTTTCAAGAAAACTATTAGCGCATTCTTATTCATTTCAATCTTTGATAAATAATGAAATAACTAGGTAACCTTTCCTCCACAGCTTGAACCAGCACCAGCAGTACATCCAAAGCAATGCCTTGAAGTTATAATTTTCCTCTTCAGCAATTTGTATGCATTAAAAGCAGAGATATGGTTTGCTTCATTGATTTTTAAATCAAGCATTTGGTTAAAGTCACAATCATATAAGTTCCCGTCCCATCCAACAGAGATTGTATTTCTACACATTAAATTTTCAACTGTGGAGGGATTATAAGCTTCTAAAAGTTTATGCATATATGCTTCGTAATTGCCCGTTTCCATTAAATATTCTAAGAATCTGCTTATTGGCATATTTGTTATAGCAAATAAATTATTAAAACTAACATTGAAATTATCTAATAATTTTTTCTTGTATTCTTTTTCTAATTCAACCTGCCCCGGAGGCAAAAAACTTCCTGTAGGATTGTAAACAAGATTTAGTATAAGCCTCTTATCCTCTTTACCAAATCCTTGTTCATTTAATAGTTGTAGTGCCTTTATACTAGTATCAAAAACCCCCTTACCTCTTTGTGCATCCGTTCTCAATTTAGCATAATGGGGCAGTGAAGAAGTTACTTCTACTCTATGCTCTTTAAAAAATGCTGGAATATCATAAAATTTCTTGTTAGAAAGAATAATCGTCAGATTGCTCCTAACAATTATTTTTTTAACAAAAGACCTTGCTTTCTTAACAAAATATCTAAAATGTTCATGCATTTCAGGGGCTCCTCCTGTAATATCTAACGTAGTAAAATTACCTTCTTTAAGTATCTCAATACATTGGTTTATGATTTCAAGAGACATTTTCTCCTTCCGATCAGGTCCTGCATCTACATGACAATGTTTACATACTTGATTGCACATTTTGCCAATATTAACCTGCAAAACATCCAAAGAGGTAGGCCTTAAACTGACACCAGCGCTCTCATTTTTTTCTTTAAAGGTTGGAAATGTTGAATGACCAATCATTGATTGGTTATTTAATACTTTGAGCTGTTCTTTAGGTTCAGAAAGAAAATGCTTCTTTCGCCTTAGAGTTGCAAGGTTCATCACATACTTATTTTTTTGGCTTTCTTCATCATTTGCACACCATGTACCAATGTAGCACCACTCTTAATTGCAGCACCTACATGCACTGCCTCCATCATTTCCGTTTCGTCAATTCCTTGTTCTAAACTTGTTACCGTATAAGCATCTATACAATAAGGACATTGAACAACATGAGAAACAGCAAGTGCAATCAATGCTTTTTCACGCTTTGTCAATGCTCCGTCCTGAAAAACACTATTATAATAATCGAAGAATTTCTTTCCTAATTCAGGCGACCACTCGCTTATCTCTCCAAATTTTTTGAGATCTTCAGGTTTGTAGTAATGATCCATTTTAAATATATAATTGAAATTGTAAGTAATATGCTATTTCCTAATAATTAAAACTGCATTTTGAGACGCTTTCACGCAGTCGATTCAAAACCCAACAGGCTAAATAACTACTTTTTAGGCATAATAATTCCATACAGGAATCGAATAATAAAATAAAATGCTCCTAGATAAAACTTTATGCTCGCAAACAGCAACACAACAGATCAATAGGCTCTTCCTGACCCTCCTTCGTAATAATTTACAAAAGAGTTCAATACGACACGATTACCTCCTGGTGTAGGATAATCTCCAGTAAAATACCAATCTCCCAAATGTTCAGGACAAGCTTCATGAAGCCCTTCGATAGTTTGATAAATGACTTCAACATCTGAAAAGATATGCTTGGGTTTCACAATGGCAGCAATTTCATCGGAGATTTGCTCATAAGTAAAAGGTTCATAAATCCTTTTAACTATATTTTCCATTTCATGAACTGGCTTGGTCAATTCTTCTTTGCAATCGTGATACAATTGCTTAATAAAATCTTCTTTTCCATTCTGCTTCAATAAATTAATCGCTGCACGAAATGCTATAAATTGCCCCATTTTCGACATATCAATTCCATAACAATCAGGATATCTAATTTGAGGAGCAGAAGATACAATGATAATTTTCTTAGGTTGTAAACGATCCAACATACTTATTATGCTTTCCTCTAATGTTGTTCCTCTAACTATGGAATCATCAATTACAACTAAATTATCTTGTCCATTTCTAACTAATCCGTAGGTTACATCGTAAACATGAGCTACCAAATCATTTCTCCCTGTATCTTGAGATATAAAGGTTCTTAATTTTGCATCTTTAACCGCAATCTTTTCTATTCGTGGTTGGCATAAAAAATCATCATCTAATAGATGTTCCAAGGACGCCGTTCCATTCCCCTTAATTCTTTCAATTTTTTCTTTGAAAGTAGCTTTTTGAAGCGCTTCGATCATTCCTAAAAATGCCACTTCAGAAGTGTTTGGAATATAGGAAAAAACTGTATTCTTAATATCATGATTGATAGACTCTAGTATCTTAGGAATCACCAGTTCTCCTAGCTTTTTTCTTTCTTTATAGATACTAGCATCATTTCCCCTAGAAAAATAAATACGCTCAAAACTACAAGATTTTCTTGGCTCTGGCTCTCTACATTTTATTTCACCGACACTACCATCTTTTTTAATAATTAAAGCTGCCCCGGGTGTAATTTCTTTGATACTACTAATGTGTACTTTAAAAGCTGTTTGAATGGCCGGCCTTTCCGAAGCCACAACCACCACTTCGTCATCTTTAAAATAATACGCGGGTCTAATACCTGCTGGATCTCGCACAATAAAGGCATCTCCATGGCCTGTCATTCCCGCCATTACGTATCCTCCATCAAATTGCTCTATAGATGGCTTTAACACATTTTCTAAATCAATATTATTGATAATCTCTTGAGTGATATCTTTGTTGGAGAATCCTCTCTCTTTATATTTTTTGAATATTCTTTGATTCTCAACATCCAAGAAATGCCCTATTTTTTCTACCACTGTCATCGTATCTGACATCTCCCTAGGAACCTGTCCCAACTCAATGAGCAAATCAAAAAGCTCATTAACATTAGTTAAATTATAATTCCCGGCAACTACTAAGCTTCTTGTAATCCAATTGTTAGCTCGTATTCTAGGATGCAGATTACTAAAATCATTATCGCCATGCGTTGCATACCTCAAATGACCGAGTATTAATTCCCCAAGAAATCTATAGTTCTCTTTAGCATACTTTGGGTCACGCATTCTTACGAACTCTTTCCTATCTAATTCGCTAAATTGTTGTGAGATATTTTTAAAAATATAGGTTATGGCATCACTGTGAAGACTACGTTTTCTATCTATATAAGCCTTCCCAGGAGGGTGATCCAATTTAATAGTAGCAATTCCTGCACCATCTTGGCCCCTATTCTTTTGCTTTTCCATCAAGATGTTCATCTTTCTAAGACCATACAGAACATCTCCATATTTATCATGATAATAAGACAACGGTTTTAACAACCGTATAAAAGCAATACCACATTCATGTTTGATGAGCTCACTCATCGTGCTAATTTATAACTATTGTTTGGGTAAAATTCTTAATCACAAAGAAATTAATACACATTTATAACCAAGAGTTCCCTTAACTAAATTTAAAGCAATTCTTTAATAATTACTTCATCATCAATTCCCTCGGCTTCAGCCTTAAAATTTCTAATAATTCTATGCCTTAAAATTGGCTCCGCTACGGCTTTAACATCTTCGATGTCAGGCGAGTACTTTCCGTGAATAGCGGCATGACCTTTCGCAGCAATAATCAATGCTTGAGAAGCTCTTGGACCAGCCCCCCAGCTTATATATTCCTTTACAATCGATGCAGCATTTTTAGTGTTAGGCCTAGTAGATGCTACCAATCTAACAGCATATTCTATTACATTATCTGCTACAGGTACTCTCCTAACCAGTTGTTGAAAGTTTAAAATCTCCGCTTTAGAAACGATGCTGTTTACGGCCGCTTGTTTTTTCCCTGTAGTTGATCTTACGACCTCCAATTCTTCCTCAAAATCAGGGTAATCTAATTTAATATTGAACATAAAACGATCTAACTGAGCCTCCGGCAAAGGATACGTCCCTTCTTGCTCAATAGGGTTCTGAGTAGCCAAAACAAAGAAAGGAAGATCTAATTTATGGGAAACTCCTGCATTGGTTACAGAACGCTCCTGCATTGCCTCTAATAGCGCTGCCTGTGTTTTAGGCGGCGTTCTATTGATCTCATCCGCTAAAACAATATTTGAAAAAATGGGTCCTCTATTGAATTTAAAATGTCTATCCTCCCCTAATATTTCCGCTCCAATTATATCTGAGGGCATTAAATCAGGTGTAAATTGAATTCTTCGAAACTCCAGGTCCAATACTTCTGCAATTGTTTTAACAAGTAATGTTTTAGCCAAACCTGGGACTCCTACTAAAAGACTATGGCTATCACAAAAAATGGAAAGCAATGTAAACTTTACAGCTTCTTCCTGACCAATTATGGCTTTGCTAATCTCAGTTCTAAGGTTTCTATAAGTTTGCTTCAGTTTGTCTATTAATTCAACGTCGTTGGTCATGATTTCTGATGGCATTTTTATTTATTTAATTTAACCAAGCTTTTATGTACTTACAAGATAGGTAATCATCTTCCACCCTTATATATGTTTTTCTTGCTTTCTTTTTAATCCAATTTTGCAATACTTTTGCTTGCTTATCATTTCTAGCCACATTATAGATTTTATCATAGTCATCTTCCAAGTTTGCAACATGCGGTTCTGATTTACTATCTAACCGTACGATTCTATAGCCGGTTTTTCCATCTTGGCTCCTATAAGTGACGGGAGAAGAAATACCCCCTACATCCATTGTATCAACTACAAAAAACAAAGCGGGTTCAATTTCTCCAGCTTCAAGAATGGTTCCTCCAGTTTGTGGATTGAGAATAATTCCTCCATTATTTTTTGAAAACTCATCCTCAGAAAAATCCTTTACTGCATCAAAAAAGGTCAAGGAGTCTTGCTGGATTTTAAATCGAATAGAATCGATTTTATTTTTGGCGCTTAATAAATCGTTATTTGTTGATTTAGCGGTGACCAATATATGTCTTACGTTAATAACCTCTCCTCTTCTTTCAATCATTTGTATAATATGATACCCAAATTGAGTTTTAACGATATCAGAAATTTCTCCAGGTTTTAAACTAAAAGCAGCCGTTTCAAATTCAGGCACTAGCGCTCCTCGTCCCATTTCTCCTAATTCTCCTCCTTGACTAGCTGACCCTGGATCTTCTGAATATAGACTTGCGAGCAATTCAAAAGATTCTCCGTTTTCCAACCTCTCTTTAAACCCAGTGATTTTTTCTAGCGCAGCCTTCTCTTGTTCTTCGCTAACCTTAGCATAAACAATGACTTCGGACATTTCCATTTCTTTATTGAAATAAGGCAAGCTGTCTTTAGGTATTTGATTAAAAAAGGACCGAACTTCTGATGGCGTCACCTCTACATCACTTATAATTTGATCCCTCATTCGTGCAGAGAGCAATTGATCTTTAATATCTGCTCTAAAATCATCCTTTATCTGATCTACACTCTTTTCATAATACGATTCAAATTTTTCTTTAGAGCCAATCAGCCCAATGTAATAATTGATTTTCCTATTCAATTCATCTTCCACTTCTTCAGGACTTACAATAATACTATCCTTGTAAGCCTGAGCGACCAATAGCTTAGAGGTTAGCATATTATCCAAGATTCTACAAGTTGTTTCCTCTTCAACAGGTCCTTGTGCTCTTAATAATTCTAACTGGTTTTGTATATCTGATAATAAAATAATTTCATTATCTACAATGCCTTCAATTCTATCAACAACTTTTTCTTGAGCATTTAATGTTAAAACTAAAAATCCCAATATGACCATTGTCCAATTCCTCATAATCAATATATTTCTACTTCGCTATTATTCAGCGCCTTTTTATATAAGGCATCTCTCTTTTCTTTTAAAAAGTCTTTTCTTTTTTTATTTATTAAAACTTCTTCTATTTCATCTTTCACAAACCCGAAAGGAGCATAATCTTCAGCCTCTACTTTATCAATGACTTTTAGATAAACGACATTTTTATTCCCTTTAGTTTTGGCAAAGGTACCTTTTCCTAGGTAAAGGGGTACCTTAACTTCATCTTCTTTAAGTTTTTCTAACAAATAATCAAAAGGCACCCAAGAACTAGTATCTAAATGACACTCCTTTAAATATTCAGAACAGTAGTCTTTTAATTTATTCAAGTGTTCCTCTTCTTTAACCCATACTTTAAGAGAATCGTGCTTATCATCAACACTTATTTTAACATATTTAAAACGTACAGCAGCCTCATCAACCTTGTAAGATTGCATGTATTTATTATAATAGCTGATCAATTCTTCATCATCAATGATTCTTTCAAATTTTTGATTGATTAACTCTGTCTCATATTTATTTATCAGAAGCTCTTTCTTATACTCATTAATTTCTCTATCAATTTCTGTTACTGTAACATCTGACACATATTTTTGAGCATAAGACAATACTACTTCATCTTTTATCCACCCATTAATAAACCTATTTGTTATTTGTATGCTATCCTCTTTAGAGTTAAAATCATTAATACTTGGAATATCTTCTTTTAATAGGTAAGCATCATAAACACGTGCAACAGCAAGGCCTTCTATGTCTTTATTTGATTTCTTATTGAAAATTTCGCATGCAGCGATACTTCCAATAATTAAAATTGATATTAAGAGTCTAAATTGTATCAACTAGTTTTTAATTAAACTTTTTAGAACAGATTCGTTTATTACAACATTGTATTTACTTCTCAAATCTTCCAACCACTTTTTCTCCAAATAATCTTGATATTCTGATATCACAAACCCCCTAGCCTCTTCCAATTTTTTAATTCGTGCCTCTTTTACATCAACCACTTCATACAAATATCTAACATCTTCCTTCTTTACTATTGATCGACTCCCTACGTTCCATTTAATTAGGTTCGCTTGATCTTCACCTTCTTCGATAACAACTGACTCTGTTTTTTCGCTATCAATTCCTTTTTTCTTCAAAAAAGCTTTCCATTTTTTAGATGATGGCTGTTTTTTCTTTCCCAGTACTTTTTCTACAGCTACTACCTGCGAATTATTTACTTTAGTGACATTAACTTTTATGTTAGCTGGATCAATAAATTTTTCTTTATTTACTTCATAGAACTGTATTAAACCTAAAGAGTCTTCTTCCGATTTTTTCCAAACCCTTCTACTCATTAGCTCAAAAAGCAAAATGCCATCTCTGTATTCCTTCACTAAGGCAGCATATTCCATATTTTGCTCTGCCAGTTTATCTCTATGTAACAAAAAACACTTTTGCTCAACATATAAATCGAGCAGTTTGTCAAACCTACTTTCATGTTTTGAAACGGGAATTTTTGTTGCATTCCTTAGCATAAATGTTCTTAATTCTTCTTCAGAGAATGTCTTATCAGCAATTTTAAGAATCGGCATATCTGACTTCTGATTATCTATCAAATTTATTTCTTGCTTTTTTAACTCCTTAAGCATATCACTCCTGAATGCAGCAAATTTTGGCTCTATTCTCTGATACCCATACTGCTGTAAAATGTTGTCAACAAACTCTTTTTTCGCTTTTTTAAATTTTTCGCCCCTCATTACAACATTTCTTAATTCTTGATATACTCTATGCTTATCCTCTTCAGGTGGAACACGAAATTGATCAAGTTTTTTGATGATATACCAAGCATTTGAAGCCTTTATAGGATCTGAAATATCACCATTCTTAACAAGAGAAAATGCTGCGGATTCAAAAACTTCGTTATGTTCTCTTATTCCAAACCACTCCAGTTCTCCATTTTTTCTTTTTGACATATCGTCTTCACTATATTTTTTTACCGCTTCCTTAAAATCTAGCCCGTCTTTAATTTCTTTGTAAATTGAAACGATCTCTTCTTCTGCGGTATCTGAATTCTTTTTCTTTATAATAGCTACCTTTATTTTACCCACGGCTGGTCTTTTATCGTGGAGTTTTATTATATGATATCCCACTTTTGTTTTAAATGGCTTGGAAAAGGTTCCTTCCTCTATATTATAGGCCATGTCTTCAATCTCAGGATATATAATTTGCAATGTATTGAAATAGCCTAAGTATCCTCCATTTGAAGCGGAGAACTTATCATCTGAATACTTTTGTGCAACACTTGAAAAAGTCTCCCCTTTACTAAGTAGATCATATACCTTATCAATTTCAACCTTTGCTGCTTTATCACTTGATTTCTCTTCAATATATATATGACTTATTGAAACATCATGTTTCATTCTAGCAAAAGCCTCATCTATAATTTCATTGGTAATTTCTTTATCAAAATAAGAATTGTAAAGTTGGTTAACATAAGTATCGTACTCATCTTTAAGTTTAGGGTCATTATGAAGTCCCAAAGCTTCAGCTTCTTTTATTTTAAGCTTAAACTTTATATACAAGTCTAAGTATTCTCTAAGAGACTTTTCAGAATAATCTGCCCTTCCATCAAAGTTATTCTTCTCATAAATATATTTAAACTCTGAGGTGGTTACTTCATTATCATCAATTGTAAATAACACCTGATTTTGAGCACTGCTCTCCAAAAAGCTACTATGAATAAGACTAATTACAATAAGAATGTAAATTTTTAGCATAATTTCTTTTTTTGGTAGTGCTAAAATAGGAATTTAGCACCGCAAAATCTTACATTTTAATGTAACGAGTTATTTGTTATGTAATTATTTATGGGAAGAAGAAAAAAAAACATATTGGATGTTGAAATAATTTCAATGGCCAACGAAGGAAAAGGTCTTGGAAGAAAGGACGGGAAAGTGATTTTTGTAGATTATGCTTTACCAGGAGACATTGTTGATGTCGTTGTGACAAAAAACAAGAAAGACTTTTGTTTAGGAAAAATCCAAACCATTAAGCAACCTTCCAAACTCAGGAAAGCACCTTTTTGCGATCATTTTCAATTATGTGGTGGATGTAGATGGCAACATACTGATTATTTAAACCAACTAAATTTTAAAGAAACTATTGTTGAAGAGGCCTTCTTAAGAATTGGCAAACTTCCATTTGAAAAGATCAACACTATTATACCTAATAAAAGCACTGAATTTTATAGGAATAAGATTGAATATACATTCAGCAATAGAAGCTGGTTAACCATAGATCAGATTAAAAGTGAGGCAACATTTGATCGTCGTGCTTTAGGATTTCACGTACCTGGTGCATTCCAAAAAATCGTTGATATTGATAAGTGTTACTTACAACATGAAAATTCTAACGCTATCAGGAATAATTTTAAAAACTTTGCACGATCAAAAAACTATTCATTTTATGATGTGAACACACATAAAGGTTTTCTACGGAACCTTATCATTAGAAACTCCTCGTTAAATGAATGGATGTTGATTCTAATTGTGGGAGAAGCGGACAAAAGTGCAATAGAAGCTTGTATGGAATTTTTCAAGGTTTCATTTCCCTTCTTAACTTCCATAAACTTTGTTATTAATCAGAAAAAGAATGACTCTATTTTTGATTTAGAAATACAAAACTATGCTGGCAAAGATCATATCATTGAACAACTAGGAGACATTACCTATAAAATTGGTCCAAAATCATTCTTCCAAACCAACAGCCAACAAGCTATTGTTTTATATGATTTAATTAAAAAATATGCCCAAATTAAACCTACCGACATTGTTTATGATCTCTATACCGGAATCGGAAGTATTGCTTGCTACTTAGCTGCAGCCTGTAAAAAGATAGTTGGAATTGAACAAATAGATGCAGCCATTGAAGATGCAAAAATTAACGCTGAATTGAATCAATTAAACAATACTTCATTTTATTCTGGGGAGGTAGAGCACTTATTCGATGACGAGTTTATTTCAGAAAATGGGATTCCTGATGTTATCATTACAGATCCACCAAGGGCCGGTATGCACAAAAATGTAACTTTAAAAATACTAGAATTATCTCCTAATAGAATTGTTTATGTAAGTTGCAACCCTGCTACTCAAGCAAGAGACTTACAGATTTTAATGGATCTTTACACCATAAAACAAATTCAACCTGTTGATATGTTTCCTCACACTTTCCATGTAGAAAATATAGTTTTATTAGAAAAAAAATAGCCTTAGCAAAACTGCCAAGGCTATTCAATACCCAGTAAAGAATTCTTTTATCAGTTTATACTCAAAAGTTCTACATCAAATATTAAAGTTTCATTAGGTCCTATTGCCCCACCAGCACCTCTTGATCCATATGCTAGGTTAGAAGGCACAAACAATCTCCACTTAGATCCCGTAGGCATTAATTGAAGTGCTTCTGTCCATCCTTTTATAACCCCACTTACGGGAAAAGAAGCGGGTTGTCCTCTTTTAACACTACTATCAAACACGGTCCCATCAATCAATGTTCCATGGTAATGCGTTGTCACTTTACTATTAATTGTTGGTTTAGGGCCGTTTCCTTCTTTTAATATTTCATATTGCAAGCCACTCGGAAGCTCAACGACTCCCTCTCTCTTTTTATTTTCAGCTAAGAATTGCCGCCCCATCTCTAATGCTGCAGAACCAGCTTTATTCTGCTTAAGCGTAATATATTGCTTAACTGCATTCTGTGCTTCAGCAACTGGAATTAAAGGTTCTTTATCTCCAAAGACATCCTGAATTGCTTTGCTAAGTATTAAAGGATCTATATCCTCAAGTCCACCTCTCTTTAAATTCTCTGCTATGTCTAAACCAATACCATAGCTTACTTTTTGTATTTCCGTTTCTAATTTCATTTCTTTTTCTTGTTGTGCACACGCCCATGTTGTACTTAGTAAAACCAGGCAATATAATAGTAAATTTTTCATTTTTAAGATTTTAAATTGCAAATGTAATAGTTAAAAGTTAAAGTTGCTCACATAAATTTTCAAATGCTTCGTACCATTCGATTCCTCCTTTCTTCTCTCCTGTTCTTACAATAACTATGCCTTTTGTTTTATCAACATAAACATATTGCCCATTAAAGCCTGCTGCATAGTAAGCTTTCTTATGAGGTGCTTTAACATCACCCCAAAAACCATTACAATAATTAAACTTACCATATTGATTGGTCGTATCAACACATAAATTAACCCATTCTTTAGGAATCAACTGCTGGTTTTCCCATTGTCCCTGATTTAAGTATAATAAGCCATATTTTGCCAAATCAATAGGGGCTGCATTTAAACCACCATAATATTTGGGTATTTTACTTTCATCACTATCTATACTCCAAAATGCATTATACTCAGGGCCTAACTTTGTCCATATTTTTTCTTCTAAATATTCTAACGGTGGTCGTTTAGTTGCCTTTTCAAGACACATTCCCAATAGCTGTGTATCAATAGATTTATATGCAAATTTTTTGCCCGGTTTATTACGAAGCCTTGCTTTTGCTATTGCACGAAGTGCATCTTTACTATAATAAAAATGCAGTGTTCTTACTAAGCGTCTAAACTCATTGAAATTGATACCCGAAACCATATTAGCAAGATGCCTTAATGTTATTCTTTCATAGAAAGATTTTTCTGCGCCTAAAAAGTCACTTATCGGTTGATCCAAAGATTGAATAAATCCCTCTTCTATTGCAATACCTAGAAGGCTAACAACATATGCCTTTGAGACCGAAAATACTTGTTTCACAGTACCTCTATTAGATCCATTCATATATTGCTCGTAAATAATCTTCCCATCTTTAACAACTAAGAAACTTCTCGTATGGCTTCCTATAAATACATCTTCTAAAGAATTATGCTTTTTAACTTCCTTGGGATTTATCCAACTTTTGTAATGGGGCAATTCTATCGTTTCCCCTTGTGCAATGATCTTTTTTTCATTTGAAACTTTGTTTAATTCGACTCTTCCGTAAATTTCCCCATCTTGAATTGTAGGTCGTCGAAGTGTTGTGTGATACTTTGAACAAGAAGTACAAAACATCAATAAAACAGGAAAAAAAAGTATTAAAATCCTCATGAATACAAAATAAAAAATGGCAACGATAAGTATCGCTGCCATTTTGTTTTATTTAGATTAAGTTAGTCCTTCACAAATTTAATTTGATGTCTGGTACCAGCATCTTTATCTATTAAATTAACAATATATGCTCCACTAGCATAATTGCTAACATCTAAATCGATCAGATGACCTTTGTGTTGAATTAATTCTAACTCACCCTCCTTAATTACTTTACCTGTTATATCAACGATTAAAAGATCAAATATACCGTCCTTCGCAACCTCCATTTCAATAGTTAATTTATCTGTTGCAGGGTTCGGATAGTAATTAATTATTCTAGTTTGTGACAATTCTGCATTTACTTCAATGCTTATAATATCAGAGTATTCTGATGTTCCATCAAAATCTACTTGTTTCAACCTATAATAATTAATTCCAAGTGCCGGACCTTCATCATCAAAAGAGTAGGTTGATAATTCATTTGTGGTACCTGCACCATCTACCGATCCAATAGGAACAAAATTGATTCCATCCACACTTCGTTCAATGATAAAGTAATCATTATTCAACTCTGATGCTGTTGCCCAATTAAGGACATTTACAAATCTATTATCATCATGATAGCCTGTAAATTCGATCAGCTCAACCGGGAGTGGGCTATTAGGAGGACATGTAGGACAAGGAGGAGGTCCTGCACCTCCGCCGCCTCCACCACCGGAGAAACCTGTTAATCCACTAATTTCTAAATATTGCACGCCATTACACCATTCATTTTCAGGATTCGCATCATGATCTACCGCATTTAAGGCATCGAATGAGCTTGACGGACCACCAATATTACTCGCATATTGAGCCAGTATATACCTAGGCGTTATGTGAATTGCAGGGTCAAAATCAACTCCATTAGCGGATTTGAACCATTCAAACGGCTCATAACTTAAACCATGTGTAGCTGAATATGCCGTCGCTGCACTGATAACTTCATTTTTCTCACTATCTAGATAGTAAAAACGAATATCCACCCCTCCTGAAACGCTTCCTCCCGTCACATCAAAATCCCAAAGTCTTCTTGTTACCCAGCTCTTTTCTCCTCCTCCGCCACCAGCAGTGTAAGGTGCATTTGCAAGATATACAGTGGCTACGCCATCAAAAGCATTGCCATTTGGTCTTACAGAGAATAATAGAATATCATCTGTTGGATCTGCAGGCGTTTCATTTTCATTGTAATAATGTCTCCATTCTCCATCCCAGCAATAGCCATCAGAAACAGTAGTGTCACCTGTTGCATATGCCCATTCTCGACCATCACAAAGCTTTCGTACCTCAATAGTCCCGTCCATAATATCTCTATTATCAGACTCCAACTGTATCATATATGTTGAATTAGGATGTATCGTATCTCCCTGCAATGCTACTGAAGTATCCATCTTCATATAATATGTATTACGCCATTCAACCGTGGTTTGATATTGCGACATACAATCATCAATCTCTTCAAAATCTACCCTCGTATCAAAGGTAGCGTTACATGGTGTTCCATCTTTAAACAAAGTATATTGCATTACTCCTGAAGGACTTTCAAAGGCAGTACCAGGGTTATTACAATCACCATCCTCGCTTAATCCTTTTGGATCGTCAATTCTGATGATGACCTCATATCCCCAACAGAAACCATCTGTAGTAAATTGGTAATAAACTGAATTATCCGTATTATCTCCAGGAACTCCACCTAAATTATATCCTTCATCACCACCGGCAATATCCTCTCCTGTAGCATCTCTTAGATCCCAACAATATTCAGCACCATAATCCATAGTATCTTGTGTTGCATCATCACACTCATCAGGACTGAACCGCTGACTTAAGCAAAGTTCAAAGTCATCACTATCATCTCCATTATCTTTATCTGGATCATTGCTAAATACCTGCAAATAAATCACGTCTCCAGGTTTTGCAGCAATAGAGAAATCCACATCATTTGCGATAGACTCTTGAGAGTTCACACTACATGTTATGTAAGTAAGGTTATTGCACCCACCATCATCTTTATATGCTATAACTGTTAGATCTGAATTATTTACACCAAGGAGTCCTAATTCATCATTTCCTTCAACCTTTACAAAAGATAAGTCTCCCGGGCAATTAGGATCTAAAGGCGGCATGGTAAATTTATACCAAGTATCACCACAATCCGTTCCACAACCTGCAACAATATCTCTGTATGTTCTTGTTGCCTCACCATAATTATATCCTCCTTGATAAGTACCATCATCCCATCTACAAGACTGGTTGCCAATTGTAGAAGTAATATCAATAGCATCAATACAATCATTACTAGCCGGCTCTTTAGTTGCTGAGTAATTAGGAATACTATCTCTAACAACGATGTTGAACTCTCCTTCAACACCAAGGAATGTACCATCCACCTGAATATAGAAAGTATCTCCAGGGAATAAGCACAAGTAATCATCTTCATCATCTGGATTAATAGTCAATGTAGGGATATAAGCATTTTCCAACTCATCAAATGTTCCCGTAAAGTTTCCTCCCATGCAATTACCGTCAAAATCATATAATGCCCAATGAGGATCAATTCCACAAATACCGGATGGCCATGGCGTACCAATAATAGGTACCGTTCCACAATCATCAGCATCTTCTGTGGTAATAATTACTCTTCCAGATGGGGGCGCAATAAACCAATACCAAACCGTACGCTTAGGCTGTCCAGCAACTACAATATTACTTGTAAAAGGTTCTCCTGATTCAGAAGTTGCACAAAGATTATCTTCACCATCTAAACGGCCAATACCTGTTGCGGGATTAATTACAATCTGTTTTGCATTACAGAAGTTATCATTCGAAGGCCCGGCAACTAAGCCATCATTTATAACCTCAATAGTAAAATACCCTTGTCTATTTAGGAAGCTACCATCCACTTGTAAGAAGTACGTGGTGTTGGGAGCCAGGCAAAGATCATCTAAAGTTTCGTCACATAAACCATCTAAACAGAATAACAATGTAGGATCATATTCTGTTTCAACTTCCCCTAATGTTCCTGAGCAAGTACCATCTGAAGATTGATACAATGCCATCTGTAAATCAACATTGTCACTACTATGACTTTCTAATTCAATATCAATATTCACATTATTGGCAACATTTGGTGTGGTAAATGAGAACCAAACGGTTTGATCGATTGGGTTCACGAATAACCAATTTGCATCTGGCTCTCCCGGTTCAATTCCAGAGCAGAAATTATTATAAAGAGGAGAAGACCCACCCAGTGAATTACCTGCGGTTGCACCCAAAGTACCCATATTAATGTTATCACAAATAGAGTCATTTGCTGCAATTGGTAACGGATTCAAATCTTCTTCAACTTCTATATCAAAATATCCTTGCGGATTTAATGTTGATCCATCTACCATTATCCAGTAAGTATGCGCTGGCTCTAAACACTGCACATTTAATGACTCAGTAAATGGAATATTCAATACATCATAGTCACTATAAAATTCTATAATAGAGTCTGTACAGCTGCCCAACGCATTATCGCGAGATCTATAAATAGCAATTTGCGGATCCATGGCATCTCCAAATGGCCAAGGTAAACCAGTGGTTACACTAATATCAATAGCGTAAGTGCCATTTCCATTTGATCCGGCAGTATTTGACGGTGTTGTAAATTTATACCATACCGTTCTATCTCTAGTAAAAGTAGATGGCTCTGGAATGTTAAACTCTCTAGAAGCACACCTATTAGTATCTCCAGATGTTAATCCAGGATACAAATGAACTGGCGCCCCTCCTCCAAAACTAGTAAATGGATTAATTACTTTGGCATCACAAATATCATCATGAGAAGGTGGGTTCTCTGTAGGAGTCTCCTCTGTAACGGTAACCTCAAAGGTTCCATCTAAATCAAATAAATCTCCAGCATAAGGCCCTCCATCAACCATTATAAAGTAAGTAAATCCGGGTTCTAAACAATTAATTACTCCCGTATTATAATTAGTGCCAAATCCAGAAGAAACAGCTGGACCAACAAAAATATCATACAACTGTCCTTTACAAGGATTTGCTTGATTAGAAGTTTCAAAAACTGCCATTTGAGGAGATAATTGATCACTTAATCCACCTCCTACGTTTCCTTCAATTTCAATCTCCACCGCTCCGCTTGGAGGCGCAGTAAATGTATACCAAACTGTATTATCAGTAGTCCATAATGAGAATCCGTTAATTGACGGGTCATCAAATGTACCTGCACAATATGTATTTTCTGCTCTTCTACAAGTCCTTGCCGGAGAAGGATAAGTAGTATCATCAACATCTGTATCTACACCTCCAGAAGCATTTCCGGGATCTCCCAAATCAATGGCTCCGCAAATGGTATCGTTTGGAGCGGGAGATTCTAAATCTCTAACATTAAACCCTAATAAATTTTTAATAGTATTGGTGAGTTCTAATTTAAATTCTCCAAAACTACCATCCGGATTACCGGTTCTAGATTTCCCATCAACAACGATGTAATATGTTCTTCCGGGTATGAGGCAATCAATTTCTAAATCCTCATCTAATCCAATACAATTAATATCTAAGATTCCATCCGATTCAGATTCTCCTTTCAACTCAAAAGATGCAGGATTAGAACTCATATTACTACAAGTAAAGCCATCTAAAATATCATACACTGCCAAGCGGATATCGATATAAGGCCTTTTACCTGCTTGTGTTGGATTAGAACAATTGTATTTATTAATTCCTTCAATGGTGACCATTCCTGTTCCAGGAGCTTCAAATGAATACCATACCGTATGCTCTGGAGCATCATCCCATGGATTAATAATTTCATTTAAGTTGTCGGCACAATAGTTACTCAAGTAATCAAGGTCTATGGTAATCTCCGTTCCGCACCCTTGCCAAGTAGATAATTCACCACTTGTAATATTAGAAGTACTTGTAATATCTTTTGCATTACAAACTAAATCGCTTGATTCCCAAATATCATAATCACGTGCATGTAAATCAAACACTCCTCTCATCGCATCACCAGGACAATAACCTGTCAAATTATCATAAGCTCCATCTACTCTTGCATAATAGGTGTTTCCAGGAGTAAGACATGTTACAAAGACGTAGTCATCCCAAGTAATTTCTCCATCTTCACCAAAAGGCCCATCATCATCCGCATTATATTCCATCAAATTGGTAAAATCTGAAGACGTAGGTATCGCCCCACCTGTATAATCAAAAACAGTAATTTGTTCTTCGATATCTAATTCTGGATCGCTACTAGTTACAGAATTTACTACTTTAAACTGAACAGACCCCGATGCCGGTGCAACAAATGAATACCAAACCGTATGATCCAGTTCCGGAACCTGAGCTGTTGGTGTTTCAAACGCTTCTACATCTGCACACAGATTGTTTTCTTCCGTAAGGGTAGTAATTGCGGGATAACTCATATTTTGAGGTGCCGTAGAATTGGCAATTGTGCCTATAGCTTTGGCATCCACAAAATTATCATTGGTATTTGGTACCGGTCTAGAGTTCTTAACTGTAAGATTAAAATGCGCTCTTTCGTCCGTAAAACCAGCATCAAGAGGTAATTCCTTTACTACTATTTGAATATAGTATGTTTTTCCTGGCTCTAAACATCCATACGTGCGTGTTTTAGGATTCAAATCACCAGCAACTTGTCCTACACAGTCATCTACCAAATCATCATCCGTATAGTATGATTCATCCTCTTTGTTGTCCAGCTCAATTAAATCGTTAAGCGTTGCACAATTAGCAGGATCTTCATATAAGTATACAGACGTAAATTCAGTGATGGCTTCTTCATCAACATCTAAAGCTTCAATATCTACTTTTGCGCCAATCCCAGCAGGGTCTACTGTAAATTTAAACCAAACAGACCCTTCCTCATCAGCAACCGGTTCGCTATGATCTACATTCGGTTCATTGGTTTGTTTGGAAGAGCAAAATGTTGTAAAATTTTTCCCCGCTACCGTAGCTGCATTTATAGTAGCTCCATTTGTTAATGTACCTAAATTGTAGGCATCACATAAGTCATCATTGTTTTTATAATAATTATCTTGAACAATATCAATGTCATAATTTGTTATGTATTCACATTCGTTTGCTCCTAAGAAGTAATTGGCTTTTGTCTGTATGTAATAATCCGTGTTAGGTTCTGGACATTCAATTCGTCTATCATAATTAAACCCTGGAAGTAAAGGAATATTATTTAAGGTAATTTCTTGCAATTTCGAGAATGGGTTACTATTTCCATCAAAATCAGATGGACATGCAATAGATTGACCACTTGCTATTTTATAGGCTCTAACAAATACACTCGTATTAGCCCCTACGCAAAGCAATCCGCCGCCGCCACTATTTCCATTTACGTCTCCCGAAATATCAATGGTAGTACTTGGATTGGCATCTGTGGTAATTTTATGCCAAATGGTACGATCATTGTCATCTCCTGCTTCGGCTTCTGGCTCATTTATAGAGCAATACTCTTCCTGACCAGCATTTTGATTGCTATTACTATTAGCATTGATAGTGCCACCTGCTGCAATGGTTCCTAAATTGGCAGCATTACACCAATCATCATTAGCTGTATATCCCCCTCCACTGAAAGAAATATCAATATCAAAACCACCTGTAGTTCCAAAAGTCGGAACTCCATCAGCTCTTACATAATATGTTGTATTTGGCCTTATAACTCCCTCTACGGAGGCGGTAGCATCTCCTTCCCCAATAGGGTCTACACTAAAGGAATTATCGAGCTGATTTAACACTCCAAAATTAGGAGACCCGCCTGAACAAGCACTTCCGCAAGCTTCATATAGGTAGATGTCTGCATTTAAACCATTCGTTTTAGCATCCATGGTAACATCTATAATTCTACCAACAGTGGCTCCCGTAGTAAAAGTGTACCAGACAGTATTTTGCCCTCCACCTGGTTCACCAGATTCTGTACCAGCGCATTCATTCGATTGATTATTTATAGAAAGACTTCCTGAAGTACCATTAATAGTTCCAATAGAAACAGCATCGCAAATATCGTCCGGACCTGCCTCGTATCCATATGCTGAAATATCTAGATCAAATGTTCCAGGAGCACCGTCATCCAAAGTTCGATCATTGTACCCAACCTGAATATAATAGGTGGTTGATCCATCCAAGCAGTTAATTGAAAAATCTGAGTTAGCATCTGTTCCAAGACCTGGAATATCACTTCCTACCTGTGTTAATGAACCAAATGTACATCCCCCACTAGAGCGGTAAGCCGCGACAGCAGGATTATCAAAACCATCACCTTGCTCTCCTAAATGAACATCTACTTTAACTAATCCATCTGATGGTGTAACAAACTTGTACCAAACTGTGTTTTTGATGGCACTATTAGGTTCGCCAGACTGACGAGTAGCACAAAAATTACTTTCTTGTGTGTTATTCACAGATTCTCCTTGCGTAAGTTCTGCCCCACCTAATAATTTAGCATCGCATATTGCATCTGGGCCTGCTGCAACACTAGAACCTTCCACTCTTACATTAAAGACCCCTTCATCCTGATCACAACCCGATAGATTATCGTTTCTGTAACCTCTCACTTGAATGTAATAAGTAGAATTAGGGTCTACACACCACCATCCATCTGAATCATAAGTCCCAACATCAACACAAAAATTATCTACATCATTTCCCCCATCACCATCACCAATGGAAGTTAATTTACTCCAATTTACTCCACATCTTGGAAAGGTATAACCATTATCATTTTTTTTGTATAGGTGATAATCAGCATCTAAATCATCTCCATTGGAATTATTATCCTCTACAAAAACCCTAACTCGAGAAGGAACATTGGCGCCGGTTGTAAAAATAAACCAGTCCGTTTCATTATCACTATCTGCAGTATTTTGATTAGGCTCTCCCGATTCAGCAGAAGATCCAATATTATTGGTAGCGTTTCTGGTAAGCACACCACCCGCATTAATTTGCCCCATATTGTCTGCATTCCAGATGAAGTCATTATTCAATGACCCACCAGTTGACCTACTTATATTGGTCTCACTACCATCTCCGTTTGCACTTACACGTATATAATAACGTCCTGACGTAGCTTGATTAACTGTAACTCCTCCGCCAGCTGATCCAACATTACATAAATCAGAACAAGAACTGGTTTCACTTTTATAAACGGTAACTGTTCCATTTGCCCCATTGAATGTTAAAGACCCCACATTTGATCCTAAATCATAACGATACCAAACATCTTTACAGTTTGCATCATTTGTTCTGTTTCCCCCGTTAATATTTATAGCAGTGCCACACGTTTTATTAGTAATTAGATTACTAGCATTTAAGTTATTGGCAGAAAAATCACCAGTTCTTTTCCAAACAACGGTATGCCTATATACTAAGTTTGAAGCACCTCCATAAGGCGGATCACAACCAGCATTACAAGTTATAGCCTGATTGTTAGTATGGGTAATGTTAGAAGAAATAGTAGATGCAGGGAAAGAGCCGTTATTTGTTGTAGAACAATAACTCCCAGCATTACAGTTACCAGTTAACTCATCATTCTCTGCCACTCTCGTTGTTACATTAAAAGCTCCTGAAGGCCAACAATCAGCACTAGAAAAAGTCCTGTTGTATAAATCAACCGATGGATTGCTATTAATCGGGCCATTATTCCCACCAAAATAAGCACAATCATTGCCATTAGGATGAAACCACCGCCATTCAAAATCGGAATCTCCTCCTAATCCACCATCACAATCTGTACTTTTATTGGTCTTAACATTAGTAACATCTAGTCTCAAAGTTTTTTGTGCAATGGCTTCACTAAAACAGTAAAGGCTTACAATTGCAAAAACCGCTATTTTGTAAATATTTTTCATCCTATTGACCTTTTAATGTTTGTTCTTTATTATCCTTTTTAATCAAAAGGGGGTAGTTGGAATTACGCAACACGAAATACATTTGATTGGTAAATTTCTGAGGAGATTTTTTTTGAATTAATAAACTCGCAATTTGATTAGGTTTCATGCTTTCAATCTCCGCAGGAGATGCAATTTGAGTCTCATTGCTTTTATAAAAATTATATAGTTGTTCTTGAAAAAAAAGTTTAAAATTGTCCTTTAAATAATTATTGGGTTTCAATTTAAACTGCTCTATATAACTAGGGATTTCTTGATCGTATTCTAAAAGAATTTTACTTGCTAATTTGCCACTTAAATTGGATATATATTCATCCCCTTGATGAATATTCGTAAGTTCCTTCATCAAAAACATGATCTCCTTAGTAACATCGGTCGATAATCCCTGTATTTCAATAGAATCAACTGGAATTATTCCTTCACAAAAAGGTAATTTTAAAGAATCAATCTTTGAAAACTGTTCTTTTGTTAAAACGATAGAGCCTAACTCCGCTTTAAGATATGAACAAAAGAAACATGTAAATAAGATAGTGTAAAGTCTAACCAAACAAATCGCTTTAAGTACTAAAAAATAAACTAATCCTATATTAAAAGTATAGCTTTGATGCTATTTAAGCAAATAACAATTAACAAAATTTTAACTTTACAAAATTTTTAACAAATATCAATTGACAACTTTTAAGCAAATTGATTGTTTCAACAAATAAATATCAAGCAAATTTTCTATTTCTTCTGGCTTTAACAGCCTTGATATTTTTAATTTATGGGCAAACGTATAACTTCGGGCACAACCTAGATGACAATTTTGTTTATGATGCCATTCCGGAAACAAAATCAATTGCTGAAGGAGTTAAAACAATTTTTCAAAATAGATATAATAAACTTGACTACAGACCTATCACTATACTAAGTTTTTATATTGAGGACTTAGCATTTAAAGGTTCTACACTAAACATAGCTCACAGTATCAATGTCTTCCTATATCTTTTACTATGCTGTTTACTTTTTTATTTTCTTAAGTCTATACCCCTTAAAAACAAGAACGACAAGTACTATTTATTTATCGTAATTATATTTCTATTTGCGGCACATCCTATTCATGCAAATGTTGTTTCAAGCCTAAAAAGTAGAGACAACATACTCAGTATGATTTTTTTGACAACATCGCTTATTTTTTTGACAAAAGCATTCTCTAAACAGAACTACAAATCCTTTGCTTTTATTTTAATTTCTATTGCCTTGACACTTATTGGTACTTTGGCAAAAAAGGATGCACTTGGGTATGTACTAATTGCTCCAATAACCATTTTCTATTTTTTCCCAAACAAAAGGAAATATGCATTGCTTTTTGCTTTAATAACATTTATCATTTTTGCTAATGAAAATGCGATTATTAATGCGCTTGCTCCTATTGACAAAGACGCTCCTAATGGAATTTTAAGATTTACAGAAAACCCTGAAATAGGAAATTCCCTATTCAAAAACATTATAACAGCACTATATACCAATCTACTATATTTAACACAACTTGCAATACCCAAAGGTTACTACTTTTATTTTGGATACAATCAAATAGTTTTTCCTGAAGTTTTATCATTAAAAACAATTCTTTCGCTAATACTGTTTATAGGAACACTTACGATTGGATTTTACTATCGAAAAAAAAACAAGCTAATACTTTATGGAGTTCTCTTTTATTATTCAACAATATTTTACTGCTCTAATCTTATAATTCCTGTTGCTGGCATAGTTGCGGCAAGATATGCTTTCATAGCAAGTTTTGGATTCTCGATATTCATTGTTGTACTTATAAACGAGTGGATAAAAAATAGCAGATTAAAATATGGGTTATTCTTTTTAATCATAAGTTTGTTTGCATACAAATCCTTTGAAAGAGTTCGTGTATGGAAAGACTTGGAAACGCTTGTGACACATGACATTCCATTTCTTAACCACTCCCATGAAGCCCAACGAATAGCGGCAAGCACCTATTTAGAAATTGCAGACAAAAGTAAGGAGCTATCAAAAAAAGAAACATATTTAAACAAAGCAACAAAGCACATTCGGAGAGCTAATGAAATTTATGACAAGAATGCTGTCACGCATCAGATGGAGGGAATTATTCATTTCAAATCTAATGAACTTGATAGCGCTATTCAATCTCTTAAAAAAGCTTTAGAATTAGAAAATACAGCAAATTATAAAACGATAGAAATAATTGGCGATGCCTACTATTTGCGAAATGACTTTAAAGAAGCTAGAAAACACTATCAGGCTATATTAAAAGACATACCGTATCATCAAGAAATGATTAACAAAATATCGACAACTTATTACGATGAAAAAGACATTAATGCGCTAATTCAATTCAACGACAGCTTAATTTCTTTACATCCAAATTTCCCGGCCCCGTATGAAAACCTGGGCTACCTAAACCTCCTTGAGGGTGATACTTTAACAGCTAAAAAATACTTTCAAATAGCATTTAAAAATGGCCTTAAAAATGATGAGATAGAAAAGTTATTTGACTTTTAGCATTTCTAGCACTCCTATGCTTTTTAATTCTCCAAAATTTTCAACGTGACATCTAAAGTATTTTAACATACTTGATAAAACAAGTTTTCTAGATGTTCCATTCCAAGACTCCAAAGTCCCCTTTAATCTCATTTGTTGTAAATATTTTTTCACTAGACTAGACGTTTCACCATTTAACAAATTTGCGCCTATATTATTTTCCTTAAAAGCACCTTCTAATAAACTAAAATAAGATCCTTGTCCAATAGCAGGAGCAAATCCCATTAAATCTGAAATTTTGTACATCCAAATCAAAGGCAAATCAGGATTAACGTGTTCTTGTTCATCCAATTGTTGTAATTCATACTTTACAAAATCGTATAAATAAGGCATCTCTTGTTTCTCAATAACAATCTTGGAAACAACCTCTAAAAAAAATATGGCAACACTTCTTTTCTTTAAATCGAAAAAAAGATTCTGAAATTGAAATTGAAGCTTATATTCTTTTATTCTTTGAAGATTTCCTTGTTCTTTGAAGTATATGTCTAAATCTAAAAAATGAATTGGTTGAATTATATTTCCACCACCTTTTTTTTGCTTCCGAACCCCTTTAATCATAAAGCTCAACAAGCCATGTTTTTTAGTAAAAATCTTTGAAATGATACTCGAATCTGAGTATTTAATATTTTTTAAAACAATCCCTTCTGTCTTGTCTAACATTCTTAATTTACCAAGACCAACTTTGTTTTTGCCTTCTCCGTCCCATCTTCATTTGCTGCTAAAACATAATAAACTCCCGATTTTACACGCTCGCCATTTCCATTCACACCGTACCAGATGGCCTGTCCGCCAAGTGAAGCTCCCTCCCAAACTAAATAACCTGCAGCATCTAGAATTTTGACATTCCCATTGTTGGGAAGATTCCTTATCGCAATGGGACCACTGTATCCCGGTCGAATAGGGTTAGGATAAACAAAAGGCTCTCCCGAGTTTTCTGTTGTAGTTGTAGCCTCACCTTTAAAACTTATAATTCCCTTAGAGGTACCAATGAATACATCACCAGTATTTTCATCTGTTGCGACAGACTTGATTTGATTTGAAAGTAGCGGACTATTTTCTTCTGTAAACGAATGAATTGTTTCTAGCCCATCCTCTGATTGCAAGAATATTCCATTGTTGGTTCCAATCCATTTTCTATTCCCAGGATCTACATGAATAGATGTAACCAACTCTCCTTCTAACAAATTATCACAAAAATTAGACCCCTCATTCCGAGGTATACAAACTTGCTCAGGGTTACAAGCATTATTAATAACACTTAAAGGACAAAAAATTACTTCTACACCGTCTCTTGTACCTATCCAAATTTCTCCATCTTGATCATTGGTCATGCATAATATAGCATTACTGTTGAAACTGGTTACTCTTTTTACGGCATCATCAGAAAAGTCTTCTAAGGTATTATTAGTATTTAAAACAACCACGCCATTAGTTGAAGTAGAAAACCATATCTGCCCAAAATTATCTGCTAAGACTCCATTAACCAGACTCCCTTTCAAACTATTTATAATGCTATTTCTATGGCTTGATAAATTGAAGTAGCTCCCATCAGGTTTACGACAAATGATGGGTACATTAGAATAAGCATTTGATATCCAAATATTCCCATTTACATCTGTTGACATGCCTGTAACTCTAAGGTTTCCAGAAAAGTTGGTATTAGCTTCTATTCTATTTGTAATGGTATTAGAGATTACATCTAACTCAAGAAGTGCATTCCCGTGTGAGCCTAAAAGCAATTTATTTCCATTAGGAATAGGCTCTAAAACTGCTATATCCGTTAAACCTTCTAACGCTGGTATAGTAGATGCATCTAAAACCGACCAGTTATAATCTTTAACTTTAAAAACTGCTGCTTCTTCATGGTTAATATTCCAATCAAAATCAATCGAAGATCCCGCAGCATAAACATGTTCGTTGAAAAAAGTCATTTCATTTATCGAAGCCGTTGTGGGTGCATTAGGTTTATAACTAGTTATAAAATTAAAATTTGCATCCAATTTCACCAATCCATTCACAAAGTCAGCCACCCAAATATTTCCAAAATCATCATATTCTATTCCAAAGGGTTGTGAAATATTTGAGCTATTGTTCACAGTTCTAATTAAAATGCCATTATTGTTCAATGCAACTATTGAAAACTCTTCAAAAACGTTATTCTCGAATCGTTGTAAAACCAATAAAAGTTCAGTTCCAACTCCATTGGCATCAACAATTTCCCAACCAGATTGTGTAAAGGAGAATTCCCAATTAATTCCAATAAAACTATGAAGAGTTTCTTTTGAGGATATGTAAATTTTATTTCCAAACGAGGCAATGTGGGTATATGGAGTGTTGGGATCAATAAAACTCATATTGTCATTAAAATGTTGCCAATTATTAATACTTGAAAGATTATTCCCTTCAAAAACACCCCAACGAACTCCTTTGTCAGTAGCCGCAAATATTGCTGTATCATTAACATATACATCATTGACCTTAAGATTTGAATTCCCATCCCCTATTAAATATGTTTCATCTATCTCATTATTAAGCAGATCCACTTTAACAACTCCGAATCCTGTAGAAAGCCATGCCACACCATTATTTGCTGATACATTATAGATGGTTTTATCCGTGAAAAGCACTTTATCTTTTATATCAGGAATATTGATTATTCTATTATTTTTAATGATATCAATATTCCCACTTTGATAGGTAATAACAAGAATCCCATTTACTTTATCAAAGTCAATTCCTGTTATATCAGAAGAAGACAACCCCGTTGCCTTCGTATATCTACTAATAAACTGCTCTTCAACATCTACAGAGAATAGATTATACTCACTTGATCCATATATTTTATCCCCTGCATTTACGATATCGGTAATTGCTCTAAAGGGCTGATGAACCCTCCAGTCGCCTATAGCTCCAGATTGCGCTTTGACGACCAATGACGATAGTATAAAAACAAATATGGCTAATTGCTGAAGCATTTTGCAAAACTATGAAATATGAACGTCTATTAGGTTGTTTAGTTGCATATTACTACTAAGAAAACCTATTAAGGATAAAACTTTATGTTTTAGACAGCATAACACAAACAATTATTACTTTTGCATTTTATTTAGAAAATTCTACACGAATAAGATTAAAAGGTGAAATATACCAACGCCATAAAACAATTTGATCATCAAACTATTGAAGCCGAAATACTCGCTTTTTGGGAAGCTGAAAATATCTTTGAGAAAAGTATTACTTCTCGTGAAGAAGGAAAAGAATTTGTTTTCTTTGAAGGGCCTCCTTCTGCAAATGGCCTTCCGGGCATTCATCATGTGATGGCTAGAACCATTAAAGATTTGTTTTGCAGATACAAAACTTTAAAAGGGTTTAAAGTAAAAAGAAAGGCAGGTTGGGATACACACGGGCTCCCTGTAGAACTTGGTGTTGAAAAAGAGCTAGGTATCACCAAAGAGGATATAGGCAAAAAAATCTCGGTTGAAGACTATAACAAAGCCTGTAGATCTGCAGTGATGAAATATACGGATGTATGGAATGATCTCACCCAAAAAGTAGGGTATTGGGTAGACATGGATGACCCGTATATTACTTACGAAAATAAATATATCGAATCTGTATGGTGGCTATTGCAAAACCTATATAATCAAGGTTTGCTGTACAAAGGATATACCATACAACCCTACTCTCCTAAAGCAGGTACCGGCTTATCCTCCCATGAGCTAAATATGCCAGGCACCTATAAAGATGTGACTGACACTACCGTAGTTGCTCAATTCAAAGCCAAATCAAATGACCTATTACCAGAAAACACTTATTTTCTTGCATGGACCACCACCCCATGGACTTTACCATCAAATACAGCGTTAACCGTCGGGCCTAAAATCATGTACTCCCTAGTTAAAACTTTCAATCAATACACTTTTGAACCAGTTCAATTGATTATCGGAAAACCACTAATTCAAAAACAATTTACCGGAAAATATTTTCAAGTGGAAGATGAGCAAAAGCTCAATGCTTTTTCAAAAGGTGATAAAAAAATCCCTTTTCTTATTGAAAAAGATTTTTCTGGTGTTGATTTAGAAGGTATTGAATATGAACAACTCCTTCCATATGCGCTACCATATTATGATGCCGACAAAGCTTTTAAAGTAATTACTGGAGATTTTGTTACCACCGAAGATGGTACTGGAATTGTTCATACAGCCCCTACCTTTGGTGCAGATGATGCAAAAGTGGCTAAAGATGCTGGGGTGCCTCCTCTTTTAGTAATGGATGAACATGACAATCCTGTTCCATTAGTAGATCTTCAAGGGAGATTTAGGCCTGAAATGAAAGAACTTGCAGGAAAGTATGTTAAAAATGAGTACTATATTAAAGATAGTCCTGACCGTTCTGTTGATGTTGAAATTGCCATCAAATTAAAGGAAGAGAATAAAGCATTTAAAGTAGAAAAATACGTGCACAATTATCCTCATTGCTGGCGCACTGACAAACCTGTTTTATATTATCCTTTGGATTCGTGGTTTGTAAAAGTGACTGATCGTAAAGATCAAATGGTTCAACTAAACAAAACTATAAATTGGAAACCTAAAAGTACCGGTGAAGGAAGGTTTGGAAATTGGCTAGAAAATGCAAATGACTGGAATTTATCTAGATCTAGATACTGGGGCATACCAATTCCTATTTGGCGTACTGAAGATGGGAAAGAAGAAATCTGCATTGGCTCAGTAAGAGAATTAAAAGAAGCTTGCGAAAAATCAATCGCCGCAGGATTTATGACTTCAAGTCCTTTAGCAGATTTCGACCCTGCTAATATGTCTGAAGATAACTATAATACTTTCGATTTACATAAAAATTATGTTGATGAAATTATCTTGGTTTCAAGTACAGGCCAACCTATGAAACGTGAAGCAGATCTAATTGATGTTTGGTTTGATTCTGGCTCAATGCCTTATGCGCAGTGGCATTATCCCTTTGAAAATAAAGCATTAATAGATAATAATGAGGCCTTCCCTGCAGACTTTATTGCCGAAGGTGTGGATCAAACCAGAGGATGGTTTTATACATTGCATGCCATAGGAACAATGTGCTTCAATTCTATTGCTTATAAAAATGTAGTCTCCAATGGGTTGGTTTTAGATAAAAATGGGAATAAAATGTCTAAACGATTAGGCAATGCCATAGACCCATTTACTACACTAGAAGAATATGGCGCTGATGCAACGCGATGGTATATGTTATCCAATGCCCAACCGTGGGACAATTTGAAGTTTGACCTTGCGGGAATACAGGAAGTTAGACGTAAACTTTTTGGAACATTATTCAACACCTATTCTTTTTTTGCGTTATATGCTAATATAGACGGATTCGATAATTCTGAAATATCCATTCCACTTAATGAAAGACAAGAAATTGATAGATGGATATTGTCTCTATTAAATAGCCTCATTCAAGATGTTGACAGTAGTTATGCAGATTATGAACCGACTAAAGCTGCAAGACTTATTCAATCTTTTGTTTTAGACCATCTCAGCAATTGGTATGTTCGGTTGTGTAGAAGGAGATATTGGAAATCTGCAAAAAACAGAGCAGGAGAAAAAGACAAACTTGCTGCTTATCAAACGCTTTATACCTGTTTAAAAACCATTAGCATCTTGATGTCTCCTTTAGCTCCTTTTTATGCAGACTATTTATTCCGTTGTTTAACCAATGATAAAAAAACTTCGGTTCACTTGGCCAATTTTCCAGATGTTGATCAACAAGCAATTGATAAAGATCTAGAAGAGCGTATGGATATTGCCCAAAAAATTTCCTCCCTCATTTTATCTCTTAGAAAAGGAGAAAATATAAAGGTTAGACAACCTTTGCAAAAAGTTTTAATTCCAATATTAGATGAAGGCTACAAAAAGCAAGTCGAAAAGGTTGCTGGCCTAATAAAATCAGAGGTGAATGTTAAAGATATTGACTACGTAACAGATACATCAGGCATTATTAAAAGAAAAGCAAAGCCAAATTTTAAACTTCTAGGAAGAAAGCTGGGTAAAAAGATGAAAATTGCAGCAAATGCAATTCAAAACCTCTCGCAAAGCGATATAAACCAATTAATGCGAATTGGTGAATTGGAACTCACCTTAGAAGATGAATGTTATCCTTTGCAACTATCGGAAGTAGAAATTATGTCTGAAGATATTGAAGGGTGGCTAGTCGCCAATCATGGTGCTATTACAGTGGCATTAGATATAAATATAAATGAAACACTAAGAAATGAAGGCAATGCTCGCGAACTAGTTAATAGAATACAAAAAGAACGAAAGGAAAAAGATTTTAATGTAACTGATAAAATAAAAATAAGTATTGAGCCCAATGAAATGCTCAAAAAGGCTGTAGAAATTCACTCAGAGTACATTAATACAGAAACCTTAGCTACTGAAATTTCATTTAATAACTCAAACATGAATGGCACTCAATTTGAAATAAATGGGGAAGCAGTAATGGTAGAAATTACTAAAATCTAAAATTATGGGAAAGACAGACAAAACAAGATACAGTGACAAAGAACTGGAAGAGTTCAAGATACTTATCCATAAAAAAATGGATGAAGCAAAAAAAGAACTAGAATATTATCAAGAACAGATTAAGCATGAATCTAACGACAGCAAGTTTGGAGGTTTAGAAGATGGGGCGCTTACCCTAGAACGAGAAAGTTTAAATCAAATGGCCTCTCGACAAATTAAATTTATTCAACATTTAGAAAATGCATTGATAAGAATAGAAAATAAGACTTATGGCATTTGTAGAGAAACAGGAGAATTAATTTCTAAGGAAAGATTAAATGCCGTTCCACATGCTACTTTAAGTATTGGTGCAAAAAAAGCTCAAAGAAAAAAATAATTGAAGAGGTCTACTTTGGTTGCGATTACAGTATTGGTCGTTTTAGTTATTGACCAATGTCTTAAGTTTTGGATTAAACTCAATTTTGAGTTGGGTGATGAAATGAAGCTATTTGGGAATTGGGGAATGTTTCATTTCATCGAAAACAAAGGCATGGCCTATGGAATTGAAATAGGCAAAGGAAGTTTCGGAAAATTATTACTTACATTTTTCAGAATTTTTGCGGTTGGAGGCATTGTTTGGTTTATTAATAAACTAATTAAAGAACAAGCGCATAAGGCTTTTATTTTTGCAATGGCACTAATTCTGGCAGGAGCTATCGGCAATATTATTGACAGTCTTTTCTATGGACTTATTTTTGACCACAGTTACGGCCAAGTGGCTACATTATTTCCGGAAGGCGGTGGTTATGGTAAAATTTTTCAAGGACGTGTGGTTGATATGTTTTATTTTCCAATGATTAAAAGCTATTGGCCAGATTGGGTGCCTTTTGTTGGAGGCAAATATTTTGAATTTTTCAGACCCATTTTTAATGTTGCTGATTCAGCAATTACAACTGGAGTTTTTATTATTTTAATTTTTCAAAGAAAGTTTTTTCCAAACGAAGCATAACGCTCTTTTAGAAAATCATAAGTAATCTAATAAGCGAAACTACTTCTTTCACTATTCTTTTTTCTCATATTTCAGTAGTTTTGAGCAAAGAGAAACATGAGAAATGTACTTTTCGCTTTAATTTTTGGATCTATCTCTGTCAATTGTTTAGGAGGGAATCTTATCACATCATTCATTGAAATAAACGATGTTAAGCGTAAAGCTATTTTATACATTCCTAACCATTATGATGGTTCAAATGCCTACCCACTTGTAGTTAATGCCCATGGCTTTAGTTGGAACGCGACTAATTGGATTGCAGAAAGATCTACTTATAACAAAATTGCCGATAGGGATAGTTTTATTGTTGTTTACCCAGAAGGTTTAATGGGCTCTGCTTTTGGAAATTCATGGAATGTGGGATATGGCCCTGCAAGAGGGGTGAATGATGTTGGTTTTATTAAAGCACTTATAGACTTTTGCAAAGAGAACTATGTAATCAATGAGGAAAAAATTTATATGTCTGGATTTTCTCAAGGGGGAATGCTTACTTATCATTTTGCATGTAAATATCCAGGCATCCTAGCGGCAATTGCTTCGGGATCTGGATCATTAACTGAACGAGTAATTATTGATTGTGCTAATGTTGATCCAATTCCTGTTATGCATATTCATGGTGATCGTGATGAGGTAGTATTTTATAATGGGTTGCGAAATATATTAAGATCAGCAGAAGAAACTGTTTCTTTCTGGCTTGAAAAAAACCACTGTTCAAATGAATCTACCGAATTGAGCATTCCTAACACTTACACAGATGGCACTTTTGCCAAAAGGTATGAATACACGAATTGTATAAACAAAAACAATATGGTTGTATTTATCAAAGTTTTTGGTGGGCTTCACGACTGGTATAGTCCAAGAAGTGGCCCCTTAAATGATGTTGACAATAGTGAAGTCACCTGGCAATTTTTTAAACAATTCCCCAAGCAAGACTCGTCAATTCTAACTTCCAATATAGAAAACCTTATCAATAAAATTAAAATCTATCCAAACCCTACAACCGGTTATATTCAAATATTAAATAACAATGAAACTATTACACAAGTCGAGTTACTTGATTTAACAGGTAAAAAAGTACTTGCCCTGCTAAACCTCAATGGTAACTATATCAAGCTAGACAATGTAAAAAAAGGAATGTATTTTTTAAAAATCAAGACAAAAGCTAAATACTTGTCCATTCCTGTTGTTATAAAATAAATTGCACTATTAAGGCATTGATTTAATACATTTTTTAGTTATCCTTTATACAAAGCGACAACCAATTCCTTAGGCCCCAACCAAGTTTCTTTTCTCAACCTCTTCTTGGACAGTATTGAATAACTCCTTTCGAATTCCGACTTTTTCACAAAGTTCTGCCACCACAAATAAAGGAGAAGTAATCATTGCAATGATGGGATTATAGGCTATCAACGCAGGTTTTTTGCCTTCAATAGCATGCCCAATAAATTGCAGGGCAAATCCACCAAAAAAGCCGATTGCTGCCATAATACCAGCTGTTTTATATCCTAAAGTTCCCACATAAGTTGCAACCAATAACAAAAAAAAAGTGAATGGAACAGCCACACTTGCCAGCTTACGATCCAATGAGAAATAGAACACCAAGCTTGCCATGCCTAAAATGTATGCAAGGTTAAATGACGTTTCAAATCCACCAATAGTAATATCAAAAAATTTAATCCAGGTAAACGGCACAAAAAAAGAAGCAACAATAATAGGCACTCCAATAAAATGCGTAATTAAATTGGTTTTATCCTGATGAAAGTATCCATAATCTGCCATCATCTTTTCCCATTTTGTTAATGTTCTTGTATTCATAATTTTATATTTACTCATTAATTTTCTTGTTACAATGTCATTTAACATCCTTTAATCTCTTCAAAACAGATGTCAATAAAGTGGGTGAAATTCGCTTTAATAAAGGTGCTATTATTTCCTTACCCTCAGCAATGATTACCTCTTGTTTTTTATTTGCTATAGCATTTAAGTACTTTTTTGCACATTTTTCGGGAGGCATACCTTTAGCAATTGCATCGTCCATTTTGTTGTAACCAGAACCGTCGGCGGTAAGCGCATTTTTACTAATATTCGTTTTTACAAATCCCGGACAAATAATTGCCACACTAACATTATTCTTGTACACTTCCATACGCAAACAATCAAAGAAACCATGCAAAGCATGTTTTGCTCCACAATAAGCAGAACGTATTTGTGTGCCCACTTTACCGGCAATACTACTCGTAACAGCAATATCCCCTCCATTTTGCTTTAACATATATGGTAAAACCTCTTTTGTTAGCGCAATTGTGCCAAAATAATTTACTTCCATTAGTTTACGATAGACTTCAATATCCGTTTCCTCAACCAATCCTCTATATGAAAGTCCTGCATTATTAATAAGCACATCTATCTTCCCAAAGTGATCAATTACCTTTTTTGTTTTTCCTTTTAAGGCCTCTATATCCGCTAAATCTAACGGAACAACTAAACCATTTTCATCTGTTAAGTTAGCTGCTGATTTTAAAGCATTCAGTTTTTCCTCACTTCTTGCGGACAATACAATTTTAGCCCCTTGGCTCATTAACTCACCTACTAATGCTTCTCCTATTCCCGAAGAAGCCCCTGTAACCCAAACAACTTTGTTATTAAAATAATTTTTACTCATAATGATTTTTCAAAATTAAACCTCAAAAAATGAATATGCATTAACAAATGATAATTCTGTATTTCACTTTGTATTAACTATTATAGCAGATTAGTATATGATCATTAAGCGAAGTTGTAAAAAGTGAAATATCTAAAATCCAATTTATTAATCTATCTAGCATAACAGAATATGAAAATAAGAACACCTAAAATTAACGACTTGGATCAATTAAGTAAGTTATTTGACGACTATAGAGTATTCTATCGAAAAGATTCCGACCTAAACTCAGCAAAAAAATTTCTAGCTGATAGAATTAAAGAAGGAGATTCAAAGATTTACATTTGCGAAAACAATAAAAATGAGCTAGTTGGTTTTATCCAATTATATCCACTATTCTCATCAACAAGAATAAAAAAACTGTGGTTACTTAATGATTTGTTTGTAAAAACTGAATATAGGGGCAGAGGAATTTCTATGAAACTTATTGGAAGAGCTAAGCAACTAATAAAGGATTCTTCAGCCTGCGCAATGTTTTTAGAAACTGAAAAGTCCAATTTTATAGCTAATAATTTATATGTTAAAGCTGGATTTGAGCTAAATGAGCTTTCTAACTTTTATGAATGGAACCATAATTGAAATATATACAATATTGATTTTTTAAAAATGAACAAGTCTTCAAATGAAATTCCTGCTATTTGGCGTTTAATAGAGTTAGGGCTTGCTCTAATTGTTTTTCCCTATTTTTTATTTTATCCAAGAGATACACTTTCTGATTTTATTGTATTAAGCATATTATGCATTATTGTTTTCTTTCTGAGCCCTAACTTAAAATTACAACGTATTAAAACAAGTGCTTTTTCAAAAGAAGATATCATTTTAATTTTTTTTACATCTGTCACTTTCATATGTATTTTTGTCTACGCTTTTCTATCAGGGAAAGTTAATATAAAAACCATCCTTGCTTCTATAGCCATCACAATCGTTTATATTTATTATGCCTTCATACAACATTTCATGGCTCAACGATATCTTGCATTAAGAGTTTTCAAGCTTTGTAAAAACAGAAAGTCGTTTTGTCATCCTAAATTTATGGCTGCTGTAATAACGGGAATTATCTTTGGACTACTGCATATTGTATATCCCTATTTAATGTTACCATCAGCAATTGGAGGTGCTGCCTTTGCCTATTATTATCTAAAAACAGGGCGATTGTGGGCAGTAGTTTTATCCCATGCTATTATGTCTAGCGCCGCACTTTTTTGGATTATGGATAAGAATCCTTTTACAGAATTAATTGTCCTATTCGATTAAAATCTGATCTAAGAAAGACTTCCTGCAACTGCTTTCAGACATACTTTTCAATTCTAAATAGCTTCATCAAATAAAATTGATCACATAGGGGGATCGCCAAATGGAATTGTCTTAGAACAAAGCTTAAAAAAGTAAATTATGAAAAAGACTAAAGTTTTAACATTTGGATGGATAACCCTTTTAATGCTTCTAATTACTTCATGCAATGAGGATCTGCTTGAAGATATAGAAGTAGACAATTTTAACGACAATACCGAACAAGTTGACCCTTGGGATAATGATGGTCATAGTTGTTTAGATTGTGGAAATGAAGGAACCTTATCGAGTTACAAAGTCAATGGAAATCAGATTTCACTTACCAAAGATTTTGATGTAAGTCAGCAATACCTAAAATTCCAGCAAGATAAGAGCAAGCATCAAGAATTGTGGCAATTAGTAACCACTCTAATTCCTTCAAATTATAGAAAAAACATCACAAAATTTGAAGTATTTCATGGGGAAGGCGACTTATTAGGTTATGTAAGTAACTTGACAGAGGACCTCAAAACATGGGTATTTGGATTAGATATTTATTCTGCGTATTCGAGCGATGATATTTTTAACTATAATGGAGATATTGCATATACAACTATTCATGAATACGGTCATATACTCTCCCTAAATTATGATCAATTAGACCCTAATACATCGCCACGTTCCTGCAACAACTACCATACGGGTGAAGGTTGCTCAAGAAACAACTCTTACATGAAGGGGTATTTCGAAAAATACTGGAAAGATATTAATCATGAAAGAAAAGGACAGGCGCTATACAATAAATACCCCGACAGGTTTGTTACTGAATATGGCGCCACAAATCCGGGTGAAGATATTGCCGAGTCATTTACATTCTTTGTGATAAAAGATAAACCAACTGGAAATAAGATTGCGGATGAAAAGGTAAGGTACTTTTATAATTTCCCCGAATTGGTGCAATTAAGAAACCATATGAGAAATCAAGGTGTACAATTTCCAATTGGTGATCTAGCACGTGTTTCTAGAAAAGCACACGCTAAAAAGATGATGCCCAAGAAAAAGTAAAGTAATCCATGGTAAGGTTCACCTTGAATGTCAAAGTGAACCTTCATTTCAAAGTACGCAATATGAACAATCTAAAGTTATATGTAGTAAAGTATTTCATCATTTTGACAATCTTGATATTCACTTCTTGTCAAAGAGTTTTTTCTGATATCTATGAAAATGAAAAAATTGAATGCGAGTATTGTAAAGATAAGGGGAGTCTTTCATTGTATGAAGTTAAAAAGGATCAAATAACTCTGAAAAGAGAATTTGATGTAAAACCAAAGTACTTAAAAGATCAAATGGACAAAGATAAGCATACTGAGTTATGGAACTTAGTGACCAAATTAATTCCATATAGTTTCCGAAAGCATATAAGTGAATTTGTTGTATTTAAAGGAAATGGGGATATGCTTGGCTATGTACAGCATTTAAATGCCGATCTTACAGAATGGGTGTTTGGTTTAGATATTTATTCGGCATATGAAGAAGGTGATTTTAATGCCAATGGAGATATAGCTTATACGGCCATCCATGAATTTGCCCATCTGCTAACACTAAACAATGGTCAATTAGACCCTAGAAAAGACTTCTTTGAATGCAAAAATTTTCACACAACGGAAGGCTGTAGTATGGATAGTTCTTATATGAAAATATACTTCGATCGCTTTTGGTCAGATATAGAACATAAACGCTGGGGATGGAAATTATATAAAAGATTTCCAGACAGATTTGTTACAGACTACGCAGCATCTAATCCTGGAGAAGATATTGCCGAGTCGTTTACCTTTTTTGTTATTCAAGACAAGCCTGTAGGAAACCGAATAATGGATGAGAAAATTAAATTTTTCTACAACTTCCCAGAATTAGTTCAATTGAGAAATCACATTAGAAATCAAAATGTTATTTTACCTACGGGTCCGCTTTCTAATGCCTCTAAAAGAGTTCATATGCAACATCATCATTGATATAAATTTATCCTTAAGCGAACTTATTTAACTATGGAACTTACTACCTTACGGGTGTGTTCGAGAAATTAAGACCGCATATACTTTTACTTTGTGTAAACCTGATTTATGCGGGTAATTATACTATTGCCAAAGAGGCTATGCCACAATATATTTCCCCATTCGGATTTATCGTATTAAGAGCAACAGCAGCAGGATTATTCTTTCTATCATTTCATTTTCTTTTTATAAAAAAAGAAAAGGTTATCCTAAAGGATCTCGTTCAACTTTTTATTTGTGCGATTTTCGGTGTAGCCACCAATCAGTTACTTTTTTTTAAAGGATTAGCAATTACACAGCCTATTAATGCTGCTCTAATTATGGTTTTAACGCCATCAATTGTATTACTAATCTCTTTTTTATTCCAAGGAGAAAAAATTGGCCTACGTAAAATTTTAGGAATATTAATTGGATTAGTTGGTGCTTCAATTATAATTGTATTAGGAAATGAAAGCAGTCAGCGTCGAGTATCAATTGGAGATTTAATGATTTTGGGCAACGCCACTTCCTATGGAATTTACCTTGTTTTGGTTAAAAAATTCATGGTGAAATATCATCCAATTACTGTTTTAAAATGGGTCTTCTTTTTTGGTTTTCTATTGGTTCTTCCCTTTGGAATAAGAGATGTTATAGGCGCAGATTACAGAAGTTTTCCAAAACATGTATGGTTTTCAATAGCATATGTATTGATTGCGGTAAGCGTTTTAACTTACTTACTAGGTGGAATAGCATTAAAGTATAGTAGCCCTACTTTGGTAAGTACATATGTATACTTACAACCATTTTTAGCAACGCTTATTGCTATTTCAATGAGAAGAGATCACCTTACTAATTATAAAATATTAGCCGGAATTATGATATTTTTAGGTGTTTACTTGGTTAGCTACGAACAGATTTATGGAAAGCGACTTACAAATGGATCGTCTAAGCTACTCAATTCAAATTAAAAATTATACTTTCCTTCTTTTATTTCGTCAAACAACATTTCTGTTAAAGGAACATATTTATTTGACTTTGGAAGTAACACGAAAACAGCATCATTCATTTCTCTGATATCAAACCCTTCTTTCTTAAGTGTACCTTTTTTTATTTTTTGAGTATGTGTGACTTCCAAATTTTTCCCTATTCTCATAAATATCGGAACGGCGTAATTAGGCAAAACTTTATTTAATTGATTAGACAAATATTCAAAATCAATATCCTTTTTTAGAACGATTGTTGCCATACCCGCTCTTCCATCACACTTAGGAATTTGAACGCCATAAACTGCGGACAAATCGACATCTTCTAAGCTATTCAGAACATCTTCAACTTCAGCAGTTGAAACATTTTCTCCCTTCCATCTAAATGTATCTCCTACTCTATCAACAAACTGTGCATGTTTAAATCCAATATCTCTCATCAAATCACCTGTATTATACCATTGATCCCCTGGCTTAAATACATCCTTAAATATTTTAGCATCATTCTTCTTTGAATTAGCATAACCAGCAAAAGGGAAAAGTTTTGTAATCTTTGAAATCATAAGTCCAGACTCTCCCTGCTTAACTTTTTGCATAAAACCATGCTCATCTCTTAAGGGCTCATCATTTTCAACATCATATTTTACAATTTCATATCCTGTAGGACTCCATCCAACACAACCATCAATATTAAAAGTATTGGTAAAAATTACATTACTGTCCGATGCCGCGTACAATTCATAAATCTTAGACACCTCAAATCTCTCTTTAAATTCTTTCCATATTTCAGGTCTTAATCCATTGCCGACAACCTTACTTATTTTATTGTTTTTCTCTTCCTTACATACTGGCGCATTCATTAAATAGCGACATATTTCTCCTATATAAATAAATGCAGTTGCATCATATTTTTTTACATCTTTCCAAAACTCAGAAGTAGAAAACTTCCGTCGCATGGCTATTGTAGATCCATTTGAAAAAGCCGTTGCCCAACCAATAATCAGTGCGCTAGCATGATAAAAAGGAATACTAACATATAAGACATCTTTACTGTTTAAGCCCATGTTTATTTTACCAAACCAATTATATGCCCTCAACCACTTTTTATGTGTCTGAACAGCTGCTTTTGGCATACCCGTGGTTCCAGAGGTAAAAATATATGCAAAATGATCTTTCGTTGTAATTAGTTGTGTTGACAACATATTTCTTTTAGAGTACGATTTTACAACTGTGCTCAAATTAATGTAATCATGAGGGAATGGAATACCTCCTTTATCCTTCATTCCTAACAAATGAACACCACTTATATCCAAATTAGGTCGAACAGCTTCAAACGCATCAAGTAATTCTTCTCCTATAACAAAACAACTTCCGTGTTTTATATTAATACTATGCTCTAAAACTTTATCGCGTTGGTTTGGGTTTATTAAGGAGGCAATAGCGCCAATTTTTGCTAGTGCTGCAGTTAGGATAATAGTTTCTACTCTGTTTTCTAAAAAGATAATAACAACCTCTTTCTTTTTAACTCCAAAGGATTTAAAAAACCTAGCATACTGATTGGTAATTTGATTGAATTCGTTATACGTGTAACTTACATCATCACAAACTAAAGCCTTTTTATTTCGGTATTTTCTTGCATTGATCTCAATGATTCTTCCAATGGATAGAGGTGCATCATTAAATAAGGTAAGTGTTGAAATACCACTTTTTGCAATTTGCGGCAGTCTTGGAATGGAAGAGATAATTCCAGGAATTAGGTCTGAGAAATTGACTTGCTCTTTTTTATCAGATTGATTCGCCATTATAATTAGATCTCTGGTAAAGGTATCAAGATCTTTTGCTTTGATCTTGCTACAGTAGAAAAAAGTAAAAAATTAACTACTTCAATTCCCGTGAACTCTTTCCTAAAATTCTACGTGCAATAATTAATTGTTGAATTTGCTGAGTCCCCTCAAAGATATCTAGTATTTTAGAGTCACGCGACCATTTCTCTAAAAGTTCTCCTTCCGAATAGCCCAAACTACTACAGAGTTCTACGCACTTTAATGTAATCGTGTTTCCGACTCTAGCAGCTTTTGCTTTACAAATAGATGCATCTAAAGTATTGGGGATTCTATTGTCGGCCATCCATGCCGCCTTAACAGTTAATAAACGAGCAGCTTCATAATCCGCTTCTAATTTATATAACTCTGCCTCTACAGCTTTTACGTTATTGATTGGTGTTTTATAATCCTGCTTAACATGTTTTTTAAGCAATTCTTTAGTTCGCTCCAAGGCTGCTTCAGCGCACCCTAAAGCCATTGCTGCAACAAAAGGTCTAGTGTTATCAAATGTTTCCATAACACCAGCAAACCCTTTTTTTACATTTATCTCAGGATTACCAAGTAGGTTTGCAGCAGGAACTCTACAATCTGTAAAAGTTATTGCAGCAGTGTCAGAAGCCCTAATCCCTAATTTTCGCTCTGTTCTAATTAACTCCATTCCTGGGGTCCCTTTCTCCACTACGAATGATTTGATAGCAGCACGTCCCATTTCTTTATTAATAGTTGCCCAAACAACTACTGCATTAGCTCTTTCACCTGACGTAATAAATATTTTTTCTCCGTTTAAAATATACTCATCGCCATCTTTTACGGCTGTTGTTCTAATTGCAGCAGAATCTGAACCACAACCCGGTTCAGTAATAGCCATCGCTGCCCAAACCTTATCAAAACGCTTTAATTGTTCTTCATTAGCAACAGCTGCAATAGCAGCATTACCTAAACCCTGTCCAGGAATCGCTAATAACAAACCGACATCACCATAACACAGTGCTTGAATATTTAAAATATTGGCCATATTCCCGCCATTGCGAATACCTGTTGTTTTTTCTTTTGATTTGCCATCGCCTTTTGCTCCGCCAATTGCGCCGCCACTTCCATCATTAGCACCATTCATTAGAGAGGCAAATAAATCTAACTCCTTAGGATAGGTATGCTCCTTTTCATCATATTTTCTAGAAATTGGTCGAAAAACAGACTTGGCTACCTCATAAACGCCTCCTGAAAAGTTTTGTAATTTTTTTGGTATTTCTAAATTCATTATTGTAGATTTTAAGAATCAAGATATAAGATTCACGATTCTTGTTTTATTTATAAGTGTACACCATTGTAATTAATTGCTACCGCCCTTAAATCCCTATACCATCTTTCTACGGGATAATCTCGACAAAAGCCGTACCCACCTAGTAGTTGAACTCCGTTGGTGCCAATAGTCATTGAATGTTCACTACAAAATGTACTCGCCAAATAGGCTTGCTCTTTAAAATTTAATCCTTGTTCGGCTCTGCTCACAGCCCTCTGGGTTAGTACACGCATACCTTCCACTTCTATTTTAATATCGGCAATCATAAAAGCTACCGCCTGACGATGACTAATCGGTTCTCCAAATGCCTCTCTATTATTACAGTATTCAATCGTATAGTCCAATACTGCCTGACTAGTTCCCACTGCCATTGAACACCAAGCTAGCCTTATGTGGTTAATAAAATCACCGTATTGTCCGTGTTTTACCAAAATGTTATCCTCCTCAACTTTAACATTTTTAAGTACAATATTCGTTAACTCAGCTGAACGCAACCCCATTCCTTTATCACGCTCAATAGTTACACCTTTAGCACCTCCTTCAACAATAAATACTTGAGGCCCCTCCTCCGTATTCGCTGCAACTAAAAATAATGCTGCATTTTGCCCAACAGGTACGGCTGATTTGACGCCATTTAACGTATAAGTATTTCCTGATTTTTTTGCTTTTGTATTTAAATCAAAAGGATCGAATAAAACGCTCGGTTCATTAACCGCAATTGAAGCACCAATTATTTTTTCTTCACTTAAAAAAGGAGGGATATATTTCTCTTGCTGTTGCGCCGAACCCCATGCGACCAGTGCATTTAAAACACCAAGAGGAGATAAAAGCGCAAGTGCCATACCTAAATCTCCGTATGCTAAAGTTTCAGCCATTATCATCTGCGTAACAGTGCTCTTATCATTCATTACTCCCCCTAAAGCCTCAGGAACAGCATAATAATTCAATCCAAGATTATTATATGCCTCATATATCTCTTTAGGAATTTGTCCCTCCTCGCTACATTTTTCAGCATTTACACGGATATACTGATTGGCAAAATCCTTAATTGTATCTTGAATCATCTGTTGATCATCTGTAAGACTTAAATCGAACAAATCTTTTCTATCTGTTTTCTTTAACCTTTCAGCTTTCTTTTGTTTTCCAGAAGCCTTGAAAACTGTTGAAGCTTTTGATACCAATTGCACACCATTGTATGCTGATTTATAACTAGCCTTGTTTAAAAATTTTCTTAACCCAATTCTAGTTGCAATTTTTGAATCAAGCGCATTGTTCAAAGCTGAAAAAAGGTTACCTATTGGAGTATCACTCATTCTTTAAATTTTAAAAGCAACACCAATTTACAATGCATGCATTGTAAATTTTAGTTCTAAACATTAAGGAGATGTTAAGAAAAAGCAGGCCACAATCATAAGTTGTTGATAAATTCATATTGAGCTAAGAAGAATTTGGCTAAATTTGCGGAGTGAACGCTCACTCATGGACAAAAAGGCAGATATATTAAATGCTACGTTAAAGCTAACTACTCAAATGGGGTTTGTTGGAACTTCGACTGCACTTATTGCAGAAGAAGCTAAAGTGGGCGTGGGTACAATATATAGATATTTCGAGAGCAAGGAACATTTGTTTAGTGACTTATTTAATGAGTTAAAGGATAAATTCAAGCTAGTAATTTTATCTAGTTTCTCCACTAATAAAACTGCCTATGAAAATTTTGAATTGATTATTTACAATCTTTTTAACTACTATATTGATCATATAGAAGAGTTTAGATATTTAGAAATTTATTCTGACTCTCCCTATACCATTAAAGAAAGACTAGATGATACTTCGTTATCGCTTGAACCAATTGCAAATCTTTTTAGCAGTTTGGACAAAAGTTTACAGCTAAAACCCCTACCTCTAGAAGTAATCTTTGCAATGATCTATGGGCCACTTATATCAATTGTCAACTTAGTACACCTCAACAAAATAGAATTAGACGACCAGCTGATCTCGGATATAGCAAAATCATGTTGGGATGCCATCATTAAAAAATAAGAAGCAATAAAACCAAATTAACTATTACAATCATATACGGAGTGAACGATCACTCCTAAAATATCAAAAAGATGCAAGCAACAAATTCTACAGAAGTGTTATTACAAAAACGAAAACACTATCATATCTATAATGGAAATATTAGTGAAGAGAATAATGAGCGTCCTTTTACTTTTAATGTAAACATGACCACCATAGAATCGGAAGACAAGTTTCAAGATGATTTACTTCTTTTATCATTTCCTATCGAGTATTTTCCACATGTCAAATTCATTCTACAGCACTTCAATCTAAATGACAATTACGATAATTTTATTAAACAATGCAAAGATGTGATTGCTGTAGCAGAAAACCATCAAAATGAATCCGGAGGAAAAATGAGCTTTCAAAGTCTCTTTCATAATATCCCAGAATCTATCTGCTCGGTTAATGATACTGCAGTTGTAGTCTTAGCAATTAATCCAACCCAAGATCCTATTCACTCTAGCAGCCCAGTTAACTACCATATAGCAGGTTATATACATGCCAACCTATTTGAATTTCAACCCTATAAAGACAGCAACAAAACGGAAAAAGGATATTATTATAATATGCTTAGAATAAGTGAGAGAGAAGAGAATGGGGTTAAAATATATCGGCGCATGAAAGTATTTTCACTAATGTTTTCTATACTCAATAGTATCGGTAAACAGAACAATGTAGATATAGCTTTTGCATGCATGGGCAAAGAAAACGAGAGTATTAAACGGGCCTTACACAGCAATGCACAAAGATTTGGACAATATTATGAACGTATACCATTTATGGCTTTTTCAAAAGTAAATCGCTTCTATGGTAGTAAAAAATATAACAAACAAATTGTAGAAATCACTCATGACGTTGAAATGCTTAAAAAAATGTACCGCAAGATCGACAAAAAGATGTCTAATTATTTGTTCTACAATCAATTGAGTGAAGATCAATTTATCTCATTTATTAAAAAACTAACTTCTTATTCAAAATCAAGTGGTGTCTTTATGATTCCTGATTCGAAAGGTGAAATATTAACAGCTACCGTAGCCGTAAATTGGGGAGACTTTTTTATGTTTCAAATCCAAAATCCTAAAGGCTTGTTTAAAGCCATTAGAGCAAGTGGTGTCATGAAAAAATTCTTACGGTTTTTAATGTCTGTTGGAGAAGCTCAAGATTATAAGAAGTTAATCAAGGGACTTAGTTATAAATTTCACAAGGAGCATAATGTTGGTGTTACTTTTTTAGCTTCCTATGATGGAGATCCCTACTTTAAAGTTTCAAAAAGTATTATCGATGACAAATACATATTTTTTACCATTTGTCGAAATGAAAAAACCTTAAAAGCCTACAAAGAACAAGCTATTGATGAGCACGGGATTCTAAGAATGTTCATAGATCATCCAATTATTTAAATATAACTAGAACAAACCTAATTAAAACGGCCAATCTTTTAAGAAAGATTGGCCGTTTGTTATTTATAATTGCACTTACGCTCTACAGCAGCTTTTCTTTTAACTTACTGTCTACAGGATCATTCGAAAGCCATATTCCAAACAAGGCCCTTTTAAAATCCAACCCCGTTATGGTGCTTTTGAGCTTATTATTTTTATACGTCTTAACGCCTTGACCAGGAACGTAAACAATATCAAATACATTTCCAACTTCAATGGCCTCCTTTGTAAAGGTATTTAACAAATCATCTATTTTACTTCGTATAGGAGCTGTATTACCTTTTGTACTTTTCCCAAATCCCTCTTCAATAGCTTCACTCATATTATCACTATTGATCATGCCAGAAGTAATTACCAAACGCATTGCCATTGATTCATCTGCACTTATAATTTGTGCAGCATCTTTATTTTTTGACTGCAAGTATAATCCTGCAGTATATAATTTAAAAATCATTTTTTTTCGAATGCCACCCCCATTTAGTATTAAATCTGCCGATTCAACTTTTAACTGCGCAGGCAGTATTACACCATTAATGGTTTCTTGAGATTGAGATTGAAAAATAGTTAAGGCAAATACTAAACTTAAAATAATTTTCATGATTCAATGTTTAACTCTAAAGTTAACAATTTTCATACCATAACTTAGAAGGTTAACCCCTTAGACGCTATAAATTGTCTTTTTGAATAACGCTTGTATAGTTCTCCAAGATTTGTATCAATGCCATTTGTTGACCATCTTTTATCTTTGTTTTACTAAATAAATTCATCGTGTGTGGAATTCTATCGAGCCAAAACTTACCACTTACCTTTCCTGCTTCTTTAGCAGCAGCTAACCAAACAATAGTATCGGCTCCTTGTTCAGGTGTTCTAAGTACATTTTTCATTAACTTATAAAAAGTTGGAAGCGCATCAACGACTCCTTGTGTATCCACCCATCCAGGATGCATAGAGTTAAAGGCTATGTTTGGATATTCTGTTGCCCAGTAATTGGTAATCGATACCAAACCGCGTTTTGCTCTTGCATAGGCTATACTTCCGCTGTACTTACCCTTTTTACTTTCAATATCTGAAAGTTGCAATGGTTGTGTGTACATTCCCCCGGATGAAACATTAATCACCCTGCCATTATTCGATTTTTCCAATAGCGGAATTAGCATTTTAGTAAAAGCATATGGCCCCAATAAAAGTAGTGCAAAGCTCTTTTCTATGCCTTCCTCTGTTTCCTGCCTTGGATTAAACAATGCCCCTGCATTATTTATCAGTACATCTATTTTAGTCCCATTATCAATCATCCTTTGAGCGAGGTTTTTCACCTCTCTAATTAAAGACATGTCTGCAATCTCTATATTGATGTTTTCATTTCCAGTAGCTTCAATTATTTGCTTTCTAACCTGATTCGCTTTAGTTTTATTTCGCGCAACGATTGTTAACGATGCATGCTTATGTGCCAATCTAAAAGCAACAGCTAAACCAATTCCAGAGGTAGCACCCGTTATTACAATATGTCTGTCCCTTATATTTTCAGAGACAGGATTCCAATGCTTTTTTGCCTTTTGAAATCCCCCCTTTGCAAACAATGCGACTCCAGGTAAAACAAAAGCATCTCTTCTTTTAAATTTTTCAGCAGGGGCTTCGAAATCATTCTCAAGAGCAAGTCTGAGCCCTTCGATTGTTTTTTTACCATTTTGAATTATACGTGTTTCAAAGTTTGAGACCAATTTAGACAAAGTACCTTCAAATGTAACTGTAGCATTCCAATCAATCTTGCTGAATTTTCTTTCCTCTTTAAAGGTAACTGTATCTATCGCTGTAAAGGTCTTTGCCTTACCTTTAAGTACAATTTTAAAAGGATATTCGAACTCCATGATTTCATACTTCATGTAGACCTTGGAAAGTCCCATCTTAAGCCAAACCTCAAAATTTGTCCCAAGCCCAATACTACCATTTGACACCTTTTTAGATGCTGTGACTGTATGATCCCATTCTTCTAAAGTTGAAAAATCTGCTACATAATTAAAACAGTCTTCAACAGTTCTTTTCACCATAAATTGTTCACGCATATTAATGCTGTAGCTCATGTCGTTTCATTTTATTATTACAATATATCATTTAACTTTATCTAGCTATGATGTCTTTACCCAACTTCTTTGGTACAGTTTCCGTTTTACTAACACTTATCTCAGGTATATTGTTCTCAAATTTTGTCAATCTTCAAAGAGCCGATCGATACGATTCAGGTGAACTAAAGCCAGTATATGTTCCTGAGCTAAACGTGGCAATTGATATAGCCAAAGGAATAACTAGCAAAAAATCTATTAACAAAAGAGTTGCTGGATTTTGCCATCATGATTATGAAACTATAACAGAAGAAAGCGCATTCAATTACTTTGATGTATTTACCCAAAAGTTTCCTGGAGATGGCCAAATGACCGTACGTTTGGAGATGGATATTTTCAATCTTTATGATTGCGAAAAAGAAGCATTAAGAGATAGTGTAATTGAAGCCGCACAATTTAATATTGATAAAATTCAGGAAGCGGGTTACAATGTAAGAATCTGGTTTACTGAGATGCCAGAATGTTTAGGACAAAAAATACCAGCATTCGTTGAAGATTTATTACCCGACATAACCGGTTTACTGCGTCCCCATGTATTGCCATCGGCCAACCCTGATAAATTTCAATCGATTGTTGAAGATATAATTAGAACTTTTACAATAAAACGAACAGCCATTGGCTCCTCCCCTGTTACATTATTCGAAGGGTGGAATGAAGTTGAATCGCCAGGATATTTCTTTGGGACTAATCAATTGTTGGTTGATAATATTATGATTCCACTTATAAAAGCAGTTGAAAAGGTAGAACAAGAAGTGGGTTATGAATTAAAATTTGCGTCACATAGTGTTGCTAATGGCGCTGAAGGCTTTACACCTCAAGTAAATGTAAGGGTTCAGAATTTAATTGAAAGAAGGGGTTATGATGTAGATTGGATTAATTGGCACTGGTATGGCACCTTTCCTTTCCACTACTTTTCTCCTCCCGGAATCGAATTTTTACTTGAACCAATGGAGCGTAACAATCCTTGGGCTACTCCAAAAGAATTATATCGACAGACTAAAGTAATGCAATCAAAATTTCCGGATAAAGACATGATGTTATCAGAATGGAACTGGGGAGCCGGAGGCGGAAGTAAGGATTATGATTACGAGGCTGCTGCCTACGTTGCAGGAGCGCTAATTGAAATGCACCATGCAGGTATGAAAGATGCGAACCATTTTTTGTTAAAATCAGATGATAGCTTCTTAAACCGTTTAGATCAATTAAACCCAACGGGATATGCCATGCAATTTTTTCATAGACTGGGTGCTAATGAGTTAGAGATTGAAGGCTTATCTGATGGAGATAAAAGTAATGATGTGAGCGCTATTGCATCTTATGATGAAGACAAAATCACGCTACTAATAACGCGGTTTTTTGGAAGTCCTGATAAGAGAAATACAACGATAAAAATCAAATTACAAAATATAAAATCATTTATTGATTCTGATGAGTTTACCATTTCCTTGAACACAATAGACAGCAATGTATTTACCGGAGATCCAACTATAGACACCATTTTTAACACTCTTGTAAATGATGATGATGAACTAGAATTGGCCCTAAATTTGCGACCACAGAACACTCATTTTATTACCATAGACACTAGTCAAAATAGGGGTATTATTAATTCCTTGACAAATAATAAAAACAATCTTGTTTTTAAAGCTTACCCTAATCCCAGCAACGGAATGATTAATGTTTCGCACTCCTTTAAGCAAATTACAAATCTAAACCTATACAGTGTTTCGGGAATAAAAATTCTATCTAAATCAAACATTAATTCTTTAGAAAAAATTGAAAATATACCTGAAGGAAATTACTTGATTGAATTAGAATCAGAAGGACAAACAGGTATTAGACAAATAATAGTTACGCCTTAATTCAAATAAATAGACTCATCTTTTATTTCAGATGTTCTTTCAAAATACCCAATCAATTTTATAAAAGAAGCCTTACCTCCTGTCACTTTAATGTCTCCCTTTATAAAAGTTGGCAAGGGCTTAATTAGTTCTGCCAACAACTCTTTCCAAACAGTAGAATTCACTTCTACATTATAATCGGCATCTTTTATTTCAGCAGGAACAACCTCTGCAATACCTTTTCTAACAACTATGGAATAGTACTCATCTACATCAGGGAAATACCATGTAATTGACTTTTCTACATCCATTACCTTTTCCGCTTTAAGATTAACGGCCATGGCATTAAAGATTATGTCTAACGGAATGGCATGAACCATATCTTTCTCCGGTATAACTAAACCTTTATTTTCTAGACCCTTTAACTCTTTAGCATAGGTAATATAATAATGTCGAGCATTTGGATTATTTTCCATTATTCCAAGATTGTATAAAATATCCGCTTTTTGACCTTGAACCGTGTTTTTATCAACAGACAAAGCCAAAAGGTAATCGGATAAAATTAGAGCCCATTGATAATCTTCATTTTTAAGAGCCTCATCAAAAGCATGTTTTAATTGATTAATCCCACCCGCTAAACTTGCAATTCTTTTGGCCTCTTCTTCCAAAGTAAGTTTGTGCAGTGTTGTTGGGTTTCCATCAAACCATCCTAAATAACCATTAAAAATGGCTCTAACGCTCCATTCAACCTTGCCATAAAATTCTTGTAAGTATGGCGAAGTAGCTAAATGTTTGGGAAGTTGCACTTTCTCTACTATCTCATCTGCCGTTAATCCGTGATTAATATAACGAACCGTTTGATCATGAACATATTGAATGGCATCTCGATAAACGGTAAGCGCTTCGTACACTTCTTCTTTTCCTTCAACGGGCAATGTATGACTTGGAATTAGTTTTTCCGGTTTTAGTTTTCTCATGGCATCCAAACTATTTCTCCAATTATTGACATCTCGATAAGCTGTACCCCTAATCGTATATAAATTCGGAAATGACTTATAAAAGTTATCGCCACAAAAAAGCATTTTCTCGTCAGGCATCCAAACAAAAAGTTGATCTGGAGTTTCACCGGGAGCATGATACAATTTTAATCGAACGCCGCTTATATTAATTCCTATAGAATCTTTAAAAGTGACAGTCGGCCTCAGAACTCCTAACAACGTGTTTTCATTAATACTTAAGTGAGGGCCAATTCCACAATTCACCAACTCTTCCTGATTCAAAAGATTACCAAACATTCTATAAGAACGTTTTTCAATGATTGGGCGAATTACACTTGAAACACGGTCCAAATAATATGGTAACAACTTATGCGCGTAGATTTTAGGATTATCATCTCCCGCAATTGCTTTCGCACCAAATATATGATCAGTATGATTATGCGTGTAAATAATTGCTTTAACTGGTTTGTCAGCTATTTTTTTAAATGCTTGAATCACTTCCTCTCCCTCTTGCAAAGATTCCATGGCATCAATAATAATAATGCCATCATTCCCTTCAATCATTATACTATTGGCTAAACCATAGCCTATTGCTACATGGGTTTTATTGCCAACTTTAACAATTTGCTTATGAAATTCACTACTATGATCATGTAATGTCATTTTATCACTCGCAGTAACCTTTAAAGAATTAATACTTTTCTCTTTACAGGAAAAAAAGATTATCCCAGTTATTATAACTATTAAAATTACTCTCATATTATTTCAATATTGCTTCGGTGTTTCAGAAAGGAGGATTTTTGTAAGCAACCAATCAGGAACAATTTTACCTAACTTTACCGCCCACTTAGTTGCTGGGGGGAATATGTTTTCATTCATCTCTTTCTTAAATCCCTTCAAAACATAATCAGCCGCTTTTTCTTCACTTATTTCATTTGGTGCAGGTATCCCATCATTTCTAACCGCTTCTGTATCTACAAAACCAGGATGAATTGTTTGTAATTTTATATGATTCATCTCAAAATGTTTCAACTCCATCCTTGCCGTTTCTATAAAAATCCGTGCTGCAGCTTTTGCAGCTGTATAATCTCCCTGCATAGGAATTCCAAACCATGTAGCTTGTGAATTCATATGAGCTAACAAACATCTGCTATTTTGATGTTTCATCTGATTTATAATAGGAACATAAAAATTTACAAAACTATTATAATTCGTCTCCATACAATACCTTATTTTTGATACTGAAGCAGTTAAAGTATTTGAGGGAGGACCAATACCAACATTTAAAAGCGCAATATCTATCTTCCCAAATTTTTCTACTATATTTTTAACAACGTATTTAGCGTGACCTTCATCTGTCGCATCTCCACAAAAATAAAGACAATCACTACCAAGGTTTCTTATCTTGTCAGCTACTTCTATTAAAAGACATTCTCTCCTAGCCGTTATAATTATCTTATTATTGAAAGGAGCTAATTTAATTGCTGTAGCTGCACCTATTCCAGAAGAGGCACCTGTTATTAATATCACTTTATTACTATAATCCATATGAGTTTATTTCTTTGCCAACCGAGCTCTAATTCTACTCAATGTTACAGGCGTCACACCAACAAAAGAAGCGATATATTTTTGATGTACACGATCTTCAATTCCAGGCATTTCTTCTCTTAATCTTAAATACCTCTCTTCTGCTTTTTCTGTAATATAGGATGCAATCCTAAGTTGAGATTCAACGATGAATTTCTCAAGCAGTGTAATAATTATCTTGTCCAATTCCAATATTTCTGCTGAAAGTTTTTTAAGTTGATTGTATGAAAGAATAACTAAACTGGTATCCTCAATTGCTTCTATATATAATGTTGAGGGTTTATTTAAAATACATCCTTCATAAGAAGCTACTAGTTCATTTTCTTGCCAAAATTCACCAGTAATTTCTTCGCCATCTTTGATGTAATAATAACGCATACATCCTTTTACAATAAAGCCTAATTGATCTTTTACCTCATTTGCTTTGATAAAAAAATCTCCTTTATTTAAACTAACATGCCTAACAATAGAAATTACTTTATTCCATTCTTCATTTGTAAGCTTACCATATTGATTAAAGAAATCTTTTATATCGATTAATAATTCCAAAGTTGAAGTAAGATACGTATTATAGCTAATTAATTGTGCTGAATTTCCACCATTAGCGGCACTACATTACCTGAAGGATTTCCTTCTACCTTAAAGCCAATTTTATCTGTACTGTACTGAATGTTGTGTTTTTCAATAAGTGAATTTCCTAAAGCAATTCTTATTTTTTGTGTGAGTCCACCACGTTCATTTGACATTTTTTGGAGTATGGATGGAATGTCTAATCGTTCATTACTGTATAGGATTAGCAGATAGTCTGTTCCTTTTTGATCGTCCATCTTTACTACTTTAGATTCAGAAGGAAACGCTACTGTACTATTTGAGCCAATGAGTGGTGACATCAAATCATCATAAGGTAAAATTTTGTTCACCTTTCCCGTTAAGTCTGTTGCAAAAGCATAAATATAACTTTCCGTATTGGTGGTGATAAAAAACCTAAATTTTGTTCCGGATGGATAGGCACTTTGCATTTTATACGCCACTAAATCTTCATTTATTTCCATTTCACTTTCTACCACTAAATTTCGAGTGGATGATTGATACGCCGGCATAATTTGTCCGGTATTGGTTTGAAAGTAAACCGACCCTTTTAACAAATCGGGCATCGGTTTTGGTTTTGGAGTTGGCTTGGGATCGGGCTTAGGCATTGGCTTAGGATCTACTTCTACAACTTCTTCTTTTTGAGGTTCGTTTTTCGGATAAGCCTGTAAAGCGCCTAATGCCCATTTTGCTAAATCGTTGTACTTGACCCAAACATAACCATTGTCTGCCCAATTTGGACCCCAACTATTCAATACTCGAAAAGCACCCCCCGCTTTGTTATTGTCATACCCAACAATGCACATCGCATGCCGACCATGATCACCGCTTGGACCTGAATCTGACGATGTTGGATACCAAACCCTTCCCGGATTGTAAAAACTTTCGGGAACCACCATACAAAGTAATACAGGGTATCCTTCTGCTAAAGATTTCTTTATAGAGTTAATTCTAAAACTATTGTCAGACTCGTTTGGTAAAAACAAAATTTGATAATCCTTGATGGTAAAATTCATGGCTTCCAACATAGCCTGTGTAGTAACAGAACTACCGCACGCATAGGGTAAGGTAGAGTTGGTAGCCACACCTAAGGTTTTAAACAACTCTAATGCATTTATGGGATTGGAACCTCCTTGGCAATCGTCATCGCCCTCATTTTTGATGCTTTCATATACAAAGCTTGGAGAAAAAACCAACTTATTAATTTTCGATTTATCGGTATAACCTAAATACTTGGCATGCAAAATGGTTCGCAAATGATAGGCTGCTGCAAAAGCCACACAAGTACCATAAGCACCTTGATCACCGGGTGTAGGGCAGTATTTTTCCAACGAGGCACTTACTGGCATACTCTCATACGAACCTGCTGTTAGCTGCATTTTGTACGGTGTTCCTCTATAGGATTGTAAATCGAAATTTAATCCTGTTCCCCTTTGTGCTTGAGTAGCAAAAGAAACTAGCAGCAGGGCTATAAGAAAAGAAAATAATGTTTTCATAATTCGTCTTTTATTTAACAATGCTTACGGGAAAATCTTGGCCATACCCGTAACTCGCAGGGTACTGTGGTGTACCCTTATATTGTTGTGTTAATTCAGGCACCTGACTTTCAATAAATGCTTTTAACTCATTAATCGTTACTTTTTTATCGCCACTATCAGCTTTACCTTGCAAACCTTGCAACAAAGCGTATGTAAATACACCATGTCCCAATTCTGCAAATTCGGTGGCGAACTGTTCAGAACCTGAAGCCGTTAACCAATGCGTGCCAGTACTTCTTGCCAATTGCGCAATGGCTTTTTCTTCTGCAGCACCCCTCATAGCAATCGACTCTACTGCACCAGCACTCTGGCAAGCATCCAATACAAACAATTGTTTTTGCGCTTTAATGGACGAAGCCAATTCTTTCATTTCCGTTGCTGAAATTCCTTTTTGAGCCAACCCATCATCGTTGCCATATAACTGCGTAACATCGTGTGGAACGATGTAAAAATCTTTTTTCTTGTCGCCATACCCTTCGCTCATTACACCATGCCCTGCATAATAAAAGACAAAAACATCTTGTGAGTTTGCCGTTTTTTGAACGGTTTGAATGGCAGCCAATATTCCTGATTTATCCGCATCCGCATCACTAACAAAGTGAATATTTTCTTTTGAGGTAATGTTTTTCATACCATTGGCTATGGTTTCTTTAAATGCATTGGCATCTGCTTGAGCATAATTAAGGTTATATCTTGGATTTTTATATTTATTAATTCCAACTACTATTAAATGCAAAGTCATGCCTGTTGATACAGTAACGGGCTGTTCGATAGTTGCTTTTGGAGTGTATTTAACTTTAATAAGTGCAGGAGCAGACTCGGTTCGTTGATTGTTTAATGCAATGGCTTTAAACGTGTTTTCACCAGGTAGTAATTTAACTGTAAAAGTTTGTTCTTTTTCTGAAGGGTTATCATCTTCTACAAACAACCCTCTACTCGTTCCCCCAACTGATTTACCGTTGTGATACAAACGAATTTCATCTACTACATCATTAGGCGCATTGGCTGTCAATTTGATAATGGCTTCTTCCTTATCTGTTGAAATAATTTCTTCTGTGGGTTCATCATCCACTACAATTAAATTGCGCTGGCCACTGTTGTATTCAATTGTAATACTGGGTGGCGGATTGATTTCATCAATTTCTAATGGAGTTGGCTCAATTTCTCTACTAATGAGTTGAGATAGCAAATTAGGCGTATAAAATTGTTCGTACAATTGATCCAATGGAATAATGGTTTTGCCTTGCGTAAAATACATTTGTTGAATGGCGTGGTCAGTTCCGTCAAATAAACCATCAGGAGTTACGATAACCCAATCATTAGAACGTTCATAAAAAATAAGTTGAGCTAACTCTTGACTATTCTTAACATCCCACAATCTTATAGGTACGTCATCTCCGGAAGAAATCAAAAACTCATTATTATAAAACTCTAGTCTCCAAATATTCGACGTTGCACCTTTAAGGATAGTTAACTTACGCCCAGTTTTTACATCGTAAACTAAAATGTCTAAATCATCGTGTATTGCTAATTTTGAAAAATCTTGGCTATAAGAAAAATCGGTACTATATGGAAGCTTTTCACTTAAACTGCTTATAACTGTTTCACTACCACTTGCCGCATTTAACCGAACTATCTGGCGATAATCTTTTAAGGCTATCAAGTTGTCATCCGATAAAAAATTGAGTGCTGTATATTTATTTGTTTGTGTCCACATTTCGGTTCGGCTATTAATATCAAAACATTTGTATGCCCAAGTATATGAAGACGCGTCTTTAGGTTCGTATGCCATAACCAACTTATCATTAGACATTATCAGTTTTCCTCTAGCATATTGCTTAAACATCCCCGAAAATGTTTTAGTAAAGGCGTTATTTTTTGTTTGAAGATTAGTAACTATCAATTTTTCTTTGAACAAAATCGCTAAATAACGTCCATCTTTACTTAGTCCAAAATCTAAAAATTTGTCTTCAAGTTTGTAAGTTGGAGAAGTGTAAATTAATTGATCACCTTTAAATACTTTAACATTTTTTGTTATGGCTAGCTCATTGGTAACAGCGGTTATATCTCCATTCGCAGAAACGCGTATGTGATTCATTCCTCCATTAGTTTTTAAAGGCTCTATCATTAGCTGATTGTCCTTAAAATCAACCTTTTTAACCCTGTCATTGAAAAGCCCCCCAAAAGAAAATGAAAAAGCATCCCTTCTTCCATCTAGTTGCCGGGACATCATTAAGGATTCTCCAAATGATTTTTTTGTTTTTAAAGAATTAGCATTTAAAACTTTGAAAGCAATAGGTTCATAGGTTAACATTAAAAAGTCATTCTCTTTTTTTGCTATTTGTGTTATGGATTTAGCATTAGGCGTTAGAAAATTTCTCTTTTCCTGAAACGAACCAGATATATAGTTTCCATAATAAACTACCTCATTACTTCCATTTGTTACTGATAAGCTGATGTGCTCTCCAGCCTTATCAACAAAAAACCTTTTTTTAGTGTAACCATCTCCACTCACCCCCGTATATGATTTTGTCCATTTAGTAGTATTTGTTATTGGATCAATTGCTGAAAAGCTAGAAGACGTTAGTTTGATATACCAATTATTAGGTAAAAAGAATTGTGCATTTTCTACAGGGTTTAAACTGGCTGGGTTGTTCAAATCCATGATAAAATTGTCATCTCTTTCTTCAATTAGCATGTATTTTTCGTTAGGAGAAACATCTATTTTAGTAATATAATTAAACCCACTTATTGTTCTTTCAGACAAAGTTTGACAGTTATTGCCATAGACATCACATTTAAATATTTTAGCTACTTTATCGTATATGTATCCATAATAAATTCTTTGACCATCATTACTAATGTCAACCGTATTTGTGGTTTTAGGAAATTTTATCTTTCGGATCAAACGAATATCAACCAAGTCAATTAAATAGATAAATTTTTTGTCGGACACAACAGCATATTTATCATTTCCAGATATATTAATATCCTTAACATCATCAGATACCGGAATGGATTTAATTTCTTTACCCTTATTATAATCCCAAATTTTGATAACGTTATCCATCCCTCCAGTTAGCATTAATTTACCATCAGAGGTTATATCTATTTCATTAATTGAAGCAGAGTGGAAGGAAGGAATTATCAAATTAGGTTTTTGAGCTATTACTTGCAATGAGAAAATTAATAAAATACTTGTTGCCCAAATATTTAACCTCATTTTATCTCCAATTTTTAAAGCACTCATATTATTAATTTTCATAAAGCAACAATTGTGCCGTTGCTTATTACTGGTTGGGATCAATTATTTTTTTCGTTTTTAGTTTTTTGTTTGTGATATGTACTTCCAATTCTTTTCCATCACCTAAGGCAGCCTGAAGTAATGCCCCTACCTCTTTAAAAGCATTGATTGTTTCTATGTCAATGTTATTCGAATTATCAATTGGCATCTTAAAAATGTACCTACCGCTTTTTTTATCAAAGCTCAATTGCGCAGAAATTGCCTTACTATCACTAAATATCCCTAGCAACTCCAATGTTGATCCAACACTATTTGCCTCATCCTTCGTTATAGGATCTAAATAATAGAGCTCTCCTTTTCCAAATTTTAAAAGTGCTCCATAGTCTTTGCCCAGAACTTCTTTCCTCCAAGCATATTCGGCCAGACTTTCTCCTTCTCCCACTTCTACTTTTTCATCTATTGATGTAACCTCTTTCTTGTCATTATTTTCTTCACTTTCATTAGCCACCTCAGTCGTTGGTTGTCCTTGAGTTGTATTTATTCCCGAATCATCTACTTCATTGGGATCATCCTTATATAAAACCCCTGCCAATAAAAAACAACTCAATGCCGGAAGCAAAAAGAATTTCAATATATTTTTCCGAGAAGTTTGTTTTAAAATAGAAGGGCTTATTAAACCCAATGCCGTTGCTCCAAAAAGTAAAAAAGCAATGGCCATTACAATCATATCCATAGTTTTTAATTTTTAATCATCATTTGTTTAAGTTAAGCCATTGTTCCCAAAAAAAACAGCTATTAATTGCAAATAGTCATTTGTGGCTACCACCTATTTAGCATATTCTCACTAAATTACATTAAAATAATATACTATATGTCAATAAATAAATGGATGAGTTGGGAAGGAGGTGTCGATTTGGTTGCCCTCACCAGCGAACAAGTTGAAATGCCTAATGTAATTGTGCATGTTGCGCGAATGGTACATACACCAGTTGGTTCAGCACCATCAGGCATGATTTTATTACCTAATGATGATGGCTCACCCAAACTGATGGCTTTTGTATCAACAAATGAAACTGTAGGTAACTATTTTGCTTCCAATGTTTTTGCTGGAACACCTTTTGAAAATGCTCCGGCGATGGTTGCAACAATGGATTTCACTATTAATATGCCCAGTACTGCCGAAGTTAAAATAAAAGTAGGTGGTCATGATATTCATTTAAAGCTATCTGATTTCGGCCTATTGCAAAGGGTAAATCGAAAGTCACCCAATTTGCCTTTTTTTGATGATTCGTTAGAGTCTGAAGCTGGAAATGTTCAACTTTTAATTGATGGCGCTCCATTATCTGTCATCGTTCCACCTGTAGGAATGAGTGGCGGCCCGGCAGCTGTTTATGCGGCAACAGGGTTTTATTCGAGGTAATTTTGAAGCAATAGTTTTTGTTTGATGTTACCTTTAACCCTATTTCTTTAAATAATCTTTAGTAATCGGAGGCATGTAATAAACATTACCGAACAAAATTTTAAACCTTGTTTTAATATTTGAATTATTCTTCAATTCATAGATTAATTGTACACACCCCCCGAAAATAATTCTAAATGGATTCATATAGATTGGTGGATTATCTGTTAACCCAATTGGTGGCGGTTCCTTATAAGGTTTGCGATACGTTCCGAAAACTCGATCCCAAAAGTTAAAAGGGCTCCCTGAAAAGTTGATATTCTGATCTTGCTTAAATGCAGAGTGATGCACCAAATGATAGACTCCTCTATCACCGAATAAACGACAAAGGTTCCTTACAATAATGTTGTTGTAAGCAAACTCATAGTGCACAATAGAATGGTTAAAAATTTCCATGCAGTAGCCTATTAAATACCACAGACTCATTTCCATAATTAATGGTTCAGTGTAGATTAATTTAGATACCAAAACCGCAATCATTGCATGGGTTAAAACCATTATAAATTCGAAAGCGTAAGCCGGCGGTGCAGCAATGGGATTTAAATACACTGGATAATGATGCGATCGATGAAAAACTAACCAAAAAAATCTAGAAGTGTGAGACAACCAATGTGAAAAATACCCAGGCAGCCCTGCAACAAATACGGTTAGAACAATAGCTAGAGGGTAAGACTTAACATCAACAATAGTTGGAATATTTGTGGTTATAAAATTTTCGTACCAAATAACACCTCGTTCAAAAATATTAACGCCTTTCTCCAATTGGACTCCCACTATTATTAATACTTTTCCCAGAATAAAGAGAAAAATTATGTTGAAAAGGAAAGCTGTTATAAAGGTCGTGAAATTGGTCAAAAAGTTGAGATTGAAGAAATTCTTGTCATACTTTTTCTTTGACATCAAATAAGCAGATACAATTACTGAAAATCTAAACGTTGCACAAAAAACAGCCAATGCAAGCCACCACTTTGAAAAATAAGGTTTAAGCCAATCTCTTCCTGACAAGTCAGTTAAACGTTCTTTAATACCTATAGATATTCCTCCAGGATGACCCAGCAAGAGTACTTCAACAATGACATATCCCAACCCAGCAAATACAACAATAGCTAAAACTATTGTTAAATAAATAGGGTTGAATTTTTCAAATTCAAAATTCCATACCTTATTAAACCATTTCATAGTAGTTCTACACCTAAATCAAAATATCAAACTGCTCTCCGGCTCCAAAAACACCTGATAAATCCACTTTTTCTCCAGATTCTTTTTCTAAAAACCCTTCAAAATAGCCATAAGGAGACTCGTACTTGGAATTAGCAATAATGAAATTTCTATGAATAGAAGTATTGATAGAAGGTTTAAAAACTACATCAACCTTACCATATTCATCTTTAATATACCAATTATCCTTAAAGCCATTTGGTCGCTCAAACCTTACAGGGGGTAATGGATGCATTTCATTATTAAACCATAAGCAATTTTCATTATACTCTTCTTTATTGATTACTTGATTATCTGTTAAGTTGAATCCAATTCGATTTCCGTCCTTATAAGTAGCGCCGGTAACCCAATCGTACAAAGTATGCCTTGGATAATAGCCTTTATGGTCATCCATAATCATCCAACTCTCCTCTTTCCTGAAGACAATAGTCTCTTCTCCAATGGTAAAAATCCCTTCCATAGGCATCAACCCCTTATGCGAATACATTACTCTATTTTCACTGAAAGGCTGACAAACTACTATAGGTGTCATTTCGTTTGGATGGTGATGAGCAATAAACTGCGCTTGAATGTCTGGATTTTTTTTAAAGTTTTTAGCATTTATATTTAAAGCTATCTTATACTGATCAATTTTATTTCGCACATTAACACTAAACTTTTTATCCTTATAATAAGAAGTGGAATTGTATAATCCATTAGCTATTTTAGTAAAGATGGATGGGACTTGTAGCTCATATCTTGTTTTCTTATTTCTTTTAATATCGTAATGGGAAAAATGAACCAACCCTACCAACTTTGTATTATATACTGCTATCATAAAGAAGTGATCTTCATTTCCTAATTGAAATGCCTGCCATTCCCTTAATCTAATTGTGTTTAAGAAACTAGGGACAGGAAATCCTAATGGCTGCTTCGCTTCCAGAAGATTAATGTTTTCGATTGCAGAATTAAAGGTTCCCAAATTATAACAACCTTTAGACACTGCACTTCTTGGCGCTGGCAAAACTTGTCTTTTATATATCTTATCTGAGTTATTCATGAGTTATAATAATTGCGCTATCTTAAGTCTATTCCCAATCGATTAGAGGACTTCTATAGAAGTTAATATCCATATTCTCCAAAATAATTTGATGCTCTTTCAATCTCTTTTTATACTTATTCCAATTGCGATTCTCTTGTAAAGACCATCCAATTTCTGCGTGACCAAGAAATCTCGGATAAACATAATACTCATATTCTGATAGCAAATCTGTAAATTCCGCCCAAAGACAAGTTTCGACACCCCAAATTACATCTTCTTTTAAGAACCCAAAATATGTTGCCGGATTCCAATTATAGGCTTGTTTGACATTGGTTGCCAACCTCCCGGAATATAAAAAATCAGTAACACTATTCCATTCAGTTTCATATCCACCCAAATAAGCATTATACCAAGGGGACATTATTATCGGCGCTCCTTTTTTAACGGCTTGCTGAGCTTCCACCCATAAATCATTTTTCCAAAACTGGATAATGTCATTATTGTCTAATGTTGCATGCGAGCTTTCATTCCAACCAATCATTTTTTTACCATAGCTCTCAATAACAACTTGTGCGCTATCTAAAAATCTTCTGAATTTCCAAGTAGGCAATAAAAAAACTTCGTCTCCACCAATATGGATATATGGCCCAGGAGTCATCTCAGACACCTCTCGGATAACGTCATTCATAAATTGATAAGCTATTGGTTTATCTGTACAAATTGCCGATATACCAACCCCTGTTTCTGTATAAATTGGTGGTGCAACTCCATTACAATTTAGTTCCGGATAAGAAGAAAGAGCTGCACCAATATGTCCTGGCATATCTATTTCGGGAATAACAGTTATGTGTCGATCTTTACAATAATCAATTATCTCACGATAGTCTTCTTTCGTATAATAACCCCCAGCTCCTCCTCCAACTTCCGTCTGTCCGCCAATCAAAGTCAAATTAGGCCAAGAATCAATTTCTATTCTCCAACCTTGATCATCTGTAAGATGAATATGAAAGAAATTCATTTTATATAATGCCATCATGTCTATGAATTTTTTCACTTCATCAACTGTTAAAAAATGTCGAACAACATCTAACATAAATCCCCGATATTCAAAACGTGGTATATCTTTTATTGTTCCAATATTAAAGGATATCTCATCTGTTTCAGCGTTAAAGTTTAAAACGATCATTTGTAAAAGGGTCTGCAACCCAAAATGAATTCCCTTATTCGTGTTTGCTTGAATTAAAATTCGACTACTATCTATGTCAATAGAATACCCCTCTTCTCCTAAATTAGATTGATTGACTATTGAAACTTTAATCCATGAAGTTTCATAATCACCAATTGAAAAAGAAAACCCTGCTAATTTTTGAAGCAGGTTATTAAATATTTCAACTGATGCATTACTTGTAAGAGCACTAACACCTATTAAAATGTTCTTATCAATTTTTACAATATCTTCATCAAAGATCATTTCACTTGGAATTGGAATAATTGACGTATTAGCAGGCATTTCAATTTCCGGTTCGATTGGAGTTACTTCATCAACAGAATCTTCTTTGCATGAAAAACAAAACACAATTAGTATAATGCAAAATGAATACCTAAATAGACTTCTCATGTTGAAACGCGTTTTTATAGTTTAACAATTTTATTTGAAGTAATTAATTTCTTCTCATCGAAGAACAAGGCAACATAGCTTCCTATAGCCATGAAACTTATATCAATGTTTTGATCAATACTATTTGTAGAAAAAACCTCTCTGCCAAAAAGGTCAACAAGTTTAAGTTCTTTGATAGCATACTTCTGAATCAAATCTTCTTGTAAAAGCAAGTTTTCTCTCACTGGATTCCCCACAATAAAATTTTCCTCAACAAGATTGTTATTTAAGATTGGAGTTGCGAGCTCTTCACAATACGCTTGTAAAGAATCATGCATACCTTGTAGCAAAGAATACTCTTCCTTCATTCTATCAAAAGTTACGGCCCACATACCCATACCCAAACCACCTTTATTCATAAAGTACTTCATTTTCTTTGTAATAGTAGTCATACTATTATAATAGAACCTATCTCCTGCATTGTCACTTTCATTGTAATAGTAATATTCCGGATCAGAAGCTGCTATTTCGATATAGGTTTTTGACTTAGGTGAAAATACCTCATCCTGATTTAACCCATAAAAAGGAACCCCCATAACCATTTTCTCAAAAGGCCATTTATATATTACATTATAAACATTTAATCCTTCAATCATAGATTCATAAGTTGAATGGTGCGACCGAAGAACATCATCATAATTCATAATAAACGCAAAGTCTAAAACATCGATTAATTGAGGCAAATAAAATAGCGCAGCATGAAACCAGGCACCTCCTACTGCCATGGAAACTTCATAGTGTTTTCCTGTTGTTTGACTTAATTCAGACAACCCTTTTCTTAATCCTTTTATAAGCTTTATTAAATTCCATTTGTCAACATTATTCAGAGGAAACTCCCAATCGACATCGCAACCATCTAAATCGTAATAGGCCGTCAATGCCACCATTTGTTCGATAAGGTTTTGAGACGCTATAGAATCTGCGGCAACTGCACTAAAAATTTCAACACTCTCAAAGTCAGGCAAAAAAGAACTCACCGAAAACGAGATTTTAACATCTGGGTTTTGCTCACGCCCATAATCAACAAATTGCTGAAACAGTGTGCTATCAAATCCCGGAAACTTTAAATTTCCATTATAGTCCATTCGCAAAGCGGATGTATTCATATGAGTAATCAATTGCCAATCAATTTGATCATATCTGTCCAAATGTGAAAAGGGAGTATATGCCACTAATAATGGGCATTCTTCCTGAGCACTAATATCCTTTCCGAAGGAAAACGAAATTATTATAATGCAGAATCCAAAAGTGTATCTATACATATTCTTTTTTAAATACAATGCATGCATTGTATTTTGCAATATAATCGTTCTAACACATAAAAAAATTATCTTGAGATAATAAATTGCCCCATATCTAAATTAATAAATCATTACGAGCATCAAATTATTTTGTCAATTTGGACAGTCGTCTATATATTCATTTTATGAATCACAAAGAACTATTGTTGGAAAAAGGTGCTGAGCTATTTGCAACTCAAGCATACAATGCAACGGGGATACGTCAAATCACCCAATCGATTGGAATCCCAACTGGTTCATTCCATTATCACTTTAAGAATAAAGAAGAATTTACCATTGCCATTTTAGATGAATGGTTCAATAAAGAGTTCAAACCCATCGGTAATGAGATTCTTTTTAACCAGACTTTAAATGCCAAGCAAAAGCTACTCCAATATTTTCAAGTAATGATTGATTACTACATTGAAAAATCTAATGAATATGGAGTTTACAGCAATTGTATGTTGGGTAATTTAGGGCAAGAATTGGCCAATGATAATTCTACAATTATAAAAAAAGTACGCCAGTTATATGCTGGATTTATCTACGGAATACAAACTTTGATTCAATTGGGTCAACAAGATGAATCTATCAAAACGGTGTTTAGAGCTGAAAAAATGGCACCCTTTATTTTTGATGCTTATGAAGGTGCCCTTTTAAGAAGAAAAATAGAACAGAGTAATCAACCATTAACAGAATTTTTAAAAACATTGGATAGTTTAATATAATTCTCTCACCTTGTATACGACTGTCCAAAAAATATTTCAAAATGAAGAATTTAAATCAAACATTAGAACTGCCCAATGGAGCAGTCATTAAGAACAGAATTGCTAAATCAGCTATGAGTGAAAATATGGCTAACTGGGATCACTCTCCGGGAAAAGAAATAATCACAGTTTATAAAAAATGGGCTGATGGTGGTGCCGGACTCATTGTTACTGGAAATGTCATGATAGACTCGCGTGCTTTAGGAGAACCTAAAAATGTAGTAGTAGAAGACCGCAAGCATTTTAGTCAATTACAACAATGGGCCACAACTGTAAAAGGAACGGGTATTCATTTATGGCCACAGTTGAATCATCCTGGAAGACAGGCAATGGGAGCCATCAATAAAGAAATTGTTGCGCCTTCTGCTGTACCCTTAAATATGAAAGGCGCAGGTTTTATGTTCAAAGAGCCACGTGCTTTAACACATGAGGAAATTTTAGACTTAATTGAACGCTTTGGCAATACTGCTTTGATTATGAAGGATGCAGGATTTACCGGAGTTCAAATTCATGGAGCACATGGATATTTGGCAAGTCAGTTCTTATCTCCAATTACTAACAAAAGAAATGATGAATGGGGTGGCAGTTTAGAAAATAGAGCAAGATTTGTTGTTGAAGTATATAATAGTATTCGAACAAAAGTTGGAAAAAATTTCCCCGTAGGAATTAAAATTAATAGTGCCGATTTTCAACGCGGTGGCTTTACAGAAGAGGAATCAATGGAAGTGGTAAAAATTCTATCTTCTTTAGGAATGGATTTAATTGAAATTTCTGGCGGTACTTATGAAAAATCTGCCATGATGGGGACTCAGCAAAAGGAAAGCACTAAACAACGAGAGGCCTATTTTATGGATTATATAGAGAAGGTTCGTAAAATTACCAATACACCTCTTATGCTTACTGGTGGGTTTAGAACGACTGAAGTAATGGAACAAGCTATTGCGGATGGGCAATTAGACATTGTCGGTATTGCAAGACCGTTTGCATTGTTTCCAAATTTGCCTAATGAAATTCTAAATGGTACTAGGACAGATGTTCATATTCCAGACCCAAAAACAGGTATTAAGGCCATTGACAAGATGGGCTTCTTGAATTTAATGTGGTATGAAGTACAAATTAATAAAATGGGAGCAGGTAAAGAACCTAACCCTAACATGGGTGCTTTAGAACCCATGCTTAGAAATGTAGGTGTAACAATGCAGAAACTACTACCTAATTTACCTTTTGGATTAGGACCAAAGAGAGGTTTTTAAAAGATAAAAGGTTAAGACTATACCCATACTCAAATTATGAAACTGAGAAAAGACATAACACCAAATTATTTTCATCAATTCTATAAAAATCATTTTCAAGAGTTACTAGGCATGAGGGTGGTAAAAATTAATGAAGGCCAACTAACCTTAGAAATGGACTTAAAGCAGCAATTACTTAATCCAATGGGAATTGTTCATGGTGGTTGTATAGCTAGCTTTGCGGATACATGTGCTGGTGACTCCGTAATAGCTCATCTGCCAAATGGAGCAAAAGGGTTTACAACACTTGAGTTCAAATGTAATTTTACTAAAGCAGCTAATGAGGGCACTTTAATTGCTACAAGCGAATGCATACATTATGGAAGAACTACCCAGGTGTGGAATGTTATAGTGAAGCAAAAAGAAACAAAAAAAACTATAGCTAGTTTCAATTGTACGCAATTAATATTATACTGATACTATTTATCAATTGTTAAGTGTAAGGTCAGACAGATTGTTTATCTTGTAAAAGCAATTTTACAGATGAAAAAAGATGTCATAATTATAGGTGCTGGTCTCTCAGGAATTGGAGCTGCGTGTCATTTATCAATTAAAAATCCAAATACATCTTATATCGTCCTTGAGGCTCGTAAAAATTTGGGCGGAACATGGGATCTTTTTAACTATCCAGGTATACGTTCCGATTCAGACATGTATACCTTTGGCTATTCTTTCAAGCCTTGGAACGACGATAAATCTTTTGCCGCTAAAGATGACATCTTAAAATATCTTCATGAAGCAGCTGAAGAAAATAGAGTGAAAGAAAGAATTCATTTTAACAAAAAAGTAGTAAAAGCAAATTTTAAAAAGTCTGATGGCTGGTGGACTTTAGAGGTTCTAGATACAAAGACCCAGGAGACCAACATTTATAAATGCAAAGTTTTATTTAGTTGTACAGGTTATTATAGATATGATGAAGGCCACACTCCTAAATTTGAAGGAAAAGAAGATTTTAAAGGAACCATCATACATCCACAACATTGGCCTGAAAATTTAAATTACAAAGGGAAAAATGTCGTTGTTATAGGAAGTGGGGCAACGGCTATAACTATTGTCCCAAGTATGGCTGATCAGACAAAAAAAATTACCATGCTACAGAGAAGTCCCACCTATATTTCCGCCTTGCCCAATGAGGATAAAATTGCCGAATTCATAAAATCAAAGCTTCCAGACAAAATAGCTTATGATGCCATTCGTTTAAAAAACAGTGCGTACAGTGTTTTATTTTACAACCTCTGTCAACTCTTCCCTAATGCATTAAAGAAATTCATTGTAAATAACGCTAAAAAAGAATTGGGGGAATTTCCTGTAGAACCCCATTTTGTACCTAATTACAACCCTTGGGATCAGCGTTTTTGTTTAGCTCCTGACGGCGATTTTTTTAAAGCCATTCGGGAAGGGAAAGCAACAGTTGTTACCGATCATATTGAGCGATTTACTGAAAATGGAATCTTGTTGAAATCAGGCAAAAAGTTAGAGGCTGATATTATCATTACAGCCACAGGTTTAGAGCTCCTTCCCATTGGAGGTATTGAGCTAAATGTTAATGATAAGCCTGTGCAACTTAACGAAAAATATGCTTATAAAGGGCTTATGCTCAGTGAAGTGCCCAATTTTATCTTTTTTGTCGGGTACACTAACGCTTCATGGACACTAAAAAGTGACTTAACAAGTGAATATGCAAGTAGACTCCTTAATTATATGCGAAAGCGTAAATTCAGCTACTTTGTTGCAGAGTTGAATGACGATATTGGAGAAGTTCCTATACTTGATTTAAAATCAGGTTATGTAATGCGTGCCGCGCACCTATTTCCCAAACAAGGAGAAAAAACTCCATGGAGACTTTATCAAAATTACTTTATGGATTACGTTGCACTTAGAATGGGTAATATACTGGATAAAAATATTCGTTTTGGCTAACCTAAGTTAATTGAAAAACCTATAAATTGAAGTTTACCTTAATGTTATAAACTTCAATGCATGCATTGCACTTTGGTTTTTGTATTATTTTCATAAAAGATAAACGTAGAAAAATGAGTAAGAAGAATCCATTGCATCAGGTATTAGACACTTTAGATTTTTTACCTAAGCCAGTAAAGCAGCGTTTGGCTTCATTTGCATTTTCTCAAGCCGTACCTTTTGTTGGAACTGCAGGATGTACTTTTGAAAAAGTGACCAAAGAAGAGGTTATCGTAAGTATTAAAAACAAGCGAAAAGCTAGAAACCATATTGGTCAATTGCATGCAGCGGCTATGGCACTAATTGCAGAAACCGCTTCCGGATTTGTATTTACCATGAATCTCCCGGCAGATAAGTTGAATTTGATTAAATCAATGAAGGTAAACTATTTAAAAAGAACGCAAGGTGACATGCGAGCAATTGCGAGAATTACTCCTGAGCAGATTGCGACCATCAATTCCGAGCCTAAAGGAAGTATTATGATAGAAGTAAAGGTAACTGACGAAAGTGGTGGAGAACCCATTACTTGCGAAATGGACTGGGCCTGGGTACCTAAAAAGAAATAGATTGAGCAGCGTATTACTCTATATAATGGCTGGTTTTTACACCTACGCAGGAATTATGCATTTTGTAAATCCGAAATTCTTCTTAAGAATCATTCCTCCTTATTTACCTTATCATAAAGCATTAAACTATATTTCAGGTGCCGCAGAAATTATTTTGGGAATTAGTCTGCTGATTCCATCTTTCAGAAGTTGGGCTGCTTGGGGAGTTATAGCTTTGTTGATTGCTGTATTTCCTGCCAATATATATCATTTGCAAAGTAAAGGAGCTGGAATGAAGTTGCCTATATGGGCGCTTTGGCTGAGGCTGCCATTACAAGGCGTTTTGATTTACTGGGCTTATTGTTATACTTAATCAAATCGTCTCCCCGCTTTTCATCTTTTCTGCATTCTCAGCAATAATAAGTTGGTCAATGATTCCTTGCAAATCACCACCAATAATTGCGTCCAATTGATACAAGGTTAATCCAATTCGATGATCTGTAACCCGCCCTTGTGACCAGTTATATGTTCTAATCTTTGCAGATCGGTCACCAGTCGAAACCATCGTTTTTCGTTTACTAGCAATAGCATCATTGTGTTCCTTTAAAGCCGCCTCATAAATTCTAGTACGCAACATTTTCATTGCCATTTCCTTGTTTTTATGTTGCGAACGACCATCTTGACATTCTGCCACTACTCCAGTTGGGATATGTGTTATCCTAACCGCAGATTCTGTTTTATTTACATGTTGCCCACCAGCGCCAGAAGCTCTAAATGTATCAATTCGTAAATCTGCAGGATTTATTTCCACATCTACCTCATCTGCTTCTGGAAGAACAGCCACAGATGCGGCAGAAGTATGCACCCTCCCTTGTGATTCGGTTTTTGGAACACGTTGAACACGATGAACACCCGATTCATATTTTAAGATACCGTATACTCCTTCACCACTTACCTCGACTTGGACTAAATTATAGCCCCCTACTGTGCCTTCATTGGCATTTAAAATAGTTGTTCTCCAACGCTTATTCTCACAAAATTTCAAATACATTCTAAGTAGATCTCCTGCAAAAATACTTGCCTCGTCTCCTCCTGTTCCAGAACGAATTTCCAAAATACAGTCTTTATCATCTTCAGGATCTTTAGGAATCAGCAAAACTTTAATCTCTTCGTCCATTTCTAATTTGCGCTGTTCGCCTTCTTCTATTTCAAACTTAGCAAGCTCTTTCAGCTCCTCATCTTTTTCTGTACGAAGTAATTCTTTATTGAACTCCAGATTACTAATAACATTTTTATACTCCTCATAAGCTTTAACCAGTGGTTCAAGGTCCTTATACTCCTTATTCACCAGCTTAAATCGTTTCATGTCAGCTACTAACTCAGGATCTCCAAGCTGGCCTTCCAAATTCTTCCAACGAATTTTTATTTGTTCTAATTTATCTAGCATTGAGCTGCAAAAATATGGAATTTTGCGATACCCTATTTATAAGATATTGTGAAACTATTATTCAAATGAAATTGAATAAATATTTCCTCCTAATGTCGCTGTAAAAAGCTCTCCTGCATTATTCTCTCCAAAAGTTGTTATATCAGTTTGAACACTTCGATAAATTGTATTTTTGAAGCTTCCACCTGATGCAGTTACTAACCAAAAATGCCCTGATAAGTAGTCGGCACAGATATACCTACCGCTAGCATTGGATGCATACTTATCCCCTCTATAAACATAACCTCCTGTTATAGAAAGTCCGCCATTAATTAAATTGTGGTTGTATTTAAAAACAGGATCTATATACGTTTCATTCTCTTTGCATTGATCATTATTCTTTTTTGAAAAACCCTCAAAACAACTCCAACCATAATTTAACCCACCACTACTAGATGCAACTTCATAATTTACTTCTTCAACATTACCTTGTCCAACATCACCTATCCACATATCCCCTGTAGTTCTATCAAAACTAAACCTCCATGGATTTCTCAAACCATAAGCCCAAATCTCTTTTGCAAGTCCTGCGCTATCAACAAAAGGATTATCTGTCGGAATGACATAACCAGTTGTTGGACTCACATCAATTCTTAAGATCTTTCCAAGTAAGTTGGTTTTATTCTGTGAATTCCTATTAGGGTCATTCCCACTTCCACCATCGCCAGTGGCAATGTATAAGTACCCATCTGATCCAAAACTTAAATCTCCAGCATTATGGTTTAAAAAAGGTTGCTCAAACTCAATTAAAATTTCCTCACTATCTGGCAGACCTATCTGTAAATTATTATTTGAAACAGAAAACCTAGAAATTCTAGAGCTCCCCTCACCTGTCCCAGCAGTATAATAGACATAAAATTTTTTTGAACTTTGAAAATCAGGTGGAAATGCTAACCCCAGAAGTCCTTGTTCATTATGGCCGTCATTTACCCTACCACTTATATCCAAAAAGTTATTTGAGAAAACAACCCCATGCTTATCAACGATCTTAATAATTCCATTTTGCTGAACTATATATAGATTACTTGAAAACTTGTCATTGGAAATATCTACTGGTCTAAAGAAATTTTTAGCAAAAAGCGCTAACGTTATTTTATCTACCTCCGTTTTTACGTTTTCCTCCGCAACCATACCTTCTTCTTCTGAGCAAGAGATTAATAGCAAAATGCTTATAGCTAAAACGATCCTATTATTCATAAACAATTATTTATTTGAAATATAAGACAGAAAAAAAGGAATAGAAGATGTATTGCATTAAAACAAAAAAGCCTTACTGAAAATTTCAGCAAGGCTTATATATTGAATGGCGGCGACCTACTCTCCCACGTTTTACCGCAGTACCATCGGCGCTGGAAGGCTTAACTACTCTGTTCGGAATGGTAAGAGGTGATCCCTTCCGCAATAACCACCATAAATTTGCTCCTATTCCAATCCCAAAATTTTGGGATGGAATGGATTATAATTGCATATTGAACACAAAAGCTAATTCAATCATTGTAAATTAAAAAAGAGTATGGGTAATTAGTACTACTCGGCTTTGACATCACTGCCTTTACACCTGTAGCCTATCAACGTGGTAATCTTCCACGACCCTATGAGATCTCATCTTGAAGTGGGCTTCGTGCTTAGATGCTTTCAGCGCTTATCCCTTCCCGACATAGCTACCCAGCGGTGCCCCTGGCGAGACAACTGGTACACTAGAGGTCAGTCCATCGCGGTCCTCTCGTACTAACGACAGATCTTCTCAAATCTCAAACGCCCACAATAGATAGGGACCGAACTGTCTTGCGACGTTCTGAACCCAGCTCGCGTGCCACTTTAATGGGCGAACAGCCCAACCCTTGGGACCTTCTCCAGCCCCAGGATGTGACGAGCCGACATCGAGGTGCCAAACCTCCCCGTCGATATGAGCTCTTGGGGGAGATCAGCCTGTTATCCCCGGAGTACCTTTTATCCTTTGAGCGATGGCCCTTCCATGCGGAACCACCGGATCACTATACCCTACTTTCGTACCTGCTTGACCTGTCGGTCTTGCAGTCAAGCTCCCTTATGCTATTGCACTCTACGCACGGTTACCAAGCGTGCTGAGGGAACCTTTGGAAGCCTCCGTTACTCTTTTGGAGGCGACCACCCCAGTCAAACTACCCACCACGCAATGTCTCCCGAATAGTCGGGATTAGGCACAAAGTAAATAAAGGGTGGTATTTCAAGGACGACTCCACAACCACTAGCGCAGCCGCTTCAAAGTCTCCCACCTATCCTACACATTATTTACCCTATGTCAATGCGAAGCTGTAGTGAAGGTTCACGGGGTCTTTCCGTCCCATTGCGGGTACCCGGCATCTTCACCGAGACTACAATTTCACCGAGCTCATGGCCGAGACAGTGCCCAGATCGTTACACCATTCGTGCAGGTCGGAACTTACCCGACAAGGAATTTCGCTACCTTAGGACCGTTATAGTTACGGCCGCCGTTTACCGGGGCTTCAGTCGTGAGCTTCTCCGAAGATTACACACTTCCTTAACCTTCCGGCACCGGGCAGGTGTCAGACCCTATACATCATCTTACGAGTTTGCAGAGTCCTGTGTTTTTGCTAAACAGTCGCCTGGGCCTCTTCACTGCGCCCCGCCGAAACGGGGGACCCTTCTCCCGAAGTTACGGGTCTATTTTGCCGAGTTCCTTAGCCATGAATCACTCGAGCGCCTTAGGATACTCTCCTCGACTACCTGTGTCGGTTTACGGTACGGACTGCTGATATCTGAAGCTTAGAGAATTTTCTTGGGAGCATGATTAGGTCCAATCCACTTCCTGAATAGGTCATGGTACTGTCGTATTTCAGCTCAACCGGCGGATTTGCCTACCAGTCTCAAAACCTACGTACTTCACCGAACAATTCCGTCTGTCCGGAGGACTTTCACTTCTCCGTCATCCCATCGCAATAAAAGCAGGTACGGGAATATTAACCCGTTTTCCATCGGCTTCCCCCTTCGGGTACACCTTAGGATCCGACTAACCCTGATCCGATTAGCGTTGATCAGGAACCCTTAGTCTTGCGGCGAACAAGTTTCTCACTTGTTTTATCGTTACTTATGCCTACATTTTCTTTTCCAGCCGCTCCACCATATCTTACAATACGACTTCAATGCAACTGGAATGCTCCCCTACCACTGTATAAATACAATCTATAGTTTCGGTACTATGCTTGATGCCCGATTATTTTCCGCGCCCGGTCACTCGACTAGTGAGCTGTTACGCACTCTTTAAATGAATGGCTGCTTCCAAGCCAACATCCTAGCTGTCTTAGCAACCGGACCACGTTAGTTCAACTTAGCATAGATTTAGAGACCTTAACTGATAGTCTGGGTTGTTTCCCTCTTGGACATGGACCTTAGCACCCATGCCCTCACTGCTGGATATATGTCATAGCATTCGGAGTTCGTCAGGGTTTGGTAGGCGGTGAAGCCCCCTAGCCCAATCGGTAGCTCTACCTCTATGACACTCAATTCCAACGCTGCTCCTAAAAGCATTTCGGGGAGTACGAGCTATCTCCCGGTTTGATTGGCCTTTCACCCCTATCCACAGGTCATCCAAGCACTTTTCAACGTACACTGGTTCGGTCCTCCACTCCGGATTAACGGAGCTTCAACCTGCCCATGGATAGATCACGCGGGTTTCGCGTCTACCCCCACTGACTAGTCGCCCTATTCAGACTCGCTTTCGCTACGGCTTCGTTAAAAACTTAACCTTGC
>CBDCGV010000011.1:110000-391763 GCA_965216955.1 Chitinophagales bacterium
AAAAACGATCATTTTCTAAAGATGATGAGTGAAAGAGGAATTTCTGGAATAAAAGGCCATAGAGTTGCTGGCGGTTTTAGAGCTTCTATTTACAATGCAATGCCCATTGAAAGTGTAAAACATCTAATCCATGCGATGCAAGATTTTGAAAATACTATTTAAGCGATGGCTTTACGGATTCTCAGTCTATATACCCTGCTAGTACTATTTTGCATTAGTATTTTTTCGCAAGAAGAGTGTGCCACTGAACATCTTCACAAAAAACTTATCAAAGAAAATAGTTCTTATAAAAGTTCTTTTTTTAGAAAAACTCTTCAAAGCTCGGTTGATAGCGGACAAGTAATAACCATTCCTGTTGTCGTACATGTAATTCATCTAGGTGAAGCCGAAGGTTTTGGATCCAATATTAATTACAACCAAATATATAATGCCATTGAAACTATGAATAAAAATTTCCAATATGCACATGGAAACGATATTGGCATACAATTTTGTTTAGCTAAAAGAGACCCCAATGGGTTTCCTACCAATGGCGTGGTACGAGTCGATGGAAGGTCAATACCTTTGTATCCATACAAAGGTATTGAATCTCCAATAGGAATGGGAGCCGATGAAACGGCTGTAAAGGATTTAAGCCGTTGGCCAAACACTACATATTATAATATTTGGGTAGTACATAAAATTGAAGGTGCTGCTGGGTATGCCTATTATCCAACCACTTACATCAATGATGGAACCACTATAAGGGCCTCCTCTATGTCTAGCATATCAAGTACTTTAAGTCATGAATTAGGACATGCATTTAATCTAAGACATACTTTTGAAGGTGACAGTGATGGGACTTTTTGTCCAGATAACACCAATTGCTCTCTTGATGGAGACCGGGTTTGTGACACTCCTCCCCACAAAAGACAAGATTGTTTTGGTCAAAACAATTGTGGTTATTATGATCTCCCTTATGCTAATTCCATGTTTAATTATATGAGTTATTGCATACTAAGAAATAGATTTACTGAGGGACAAAAAGAAAGAATGCGGGAAGCAGCGTTATCTTATCCAAGAAATCTTTTAGCTCAATCTAATGTTTGTAGATCCTTCGACAATTTTGATATTAGTTTAGACTCTATTCTTTATCCTACTAGCATTCAAGTTAATAATACGTGCAGTAATCATATTGATATTGAAATTATTGTTTCAAATAAGGGCCTAAAAACTGCTAAGTCTATTAACCTTGCTTATAAATATAAAAATGAGCGTTGGGTTTCGGAAAGATTCTCCTTAAATTTAAAATCCTTTGAAAAAGACACGTTAAAACTTAAAGGCCTTACCTTAGAAGAAGGCACAGATGCTCACAATATTTCTTTTTCTGTTCAAACGATAAATGGGCACCCTGACCAAAATCAGAATAATGATTCTATATCTATTTCATTTAACACCAATGATACTTGTATAATTTCTCCTATAAGTGAAGGGTTTCTATCCAAAATTAGCATATTTCCTTCCTTAAATTCAAATGGAATTATCCATATAAAAAATATGCCTCTAAGAACTGACAAGACAATATTTGAAATTTTTGATGTTGCAGGAAATATAAAAGAGAGCAAAACAGGAGTCCTAAATCGAAATACAACTTATGATATTTCACACTTAGCTAATGGAGCTTACTTTTTCAGAATTTCAGTGGGAGTTTATTCTAAGACATTAAGGTTTTATGTCATAAAATAAAGTTATGGACATGCACTTATTCCATAGGAGTTATAGAAAGGTCATTTTTCTTTTTTCTACTTTTAAGAATTAATGGTAAAGAAGTGGATAATCCCAATGTACCAATAATCGTCCCCATTAATGTAATATCTGACCCTGAAACTTGATCATCTACTTGAGTACTAAAATTTTCATTTCTACGTTTCATTTTAATAAGCCCAAAAGAAGTCATTCCACCACCTAAAGCAACTACAGAAAGTAAAGAGTATCCTGCAATTTTCATGTACTTTCTTTTTTTATCATTGGCTTTTTCCTCCTCCAAAAGAAAGCTCTGTTTATTGAAAGAAAAATCAGTAAAGTTTTCATTAATATCTTTTGATAAAAGGATCGATGATTGGTCACTATAATTAGCGGCATAAGCATTTGCCAACCAATTATTATTCTGTGCAAAAAGATTATTAGATAAAAAAATTAATGCTGCAAGGTTTAAAAACATCCATTTCATATAGAATGAATTTAATAAATTATCATTAGAACTTACGTTGATACGCTTTTTTCATCCGTAACAAAAGTTCCAAATCTTGTTCGTTTTTTAGAAGTGCCCCAATATTTGGTGGCAAATTATTTATTAAATCTACTTCCGCCAATTCTTCAACGCCCATTTTTCCTATTTTCAACAACTTTATCCAGTCTACTAATTCGCTTGTAGATGGTCGTTTTTTTAATCCATGAACTTCTCTGATTGAATAAAAGATTTTCATTGCCTCTTTCATCATTTTATCAGCTATTCCTGGAAAGTGTACTTCAACAATTTGTTGCATTGTTTCTTTATCTGGAAATGCAATATAATGGAAGAAGCATCTTCTTAAAAATGCATCCGGCAATTCTTTTTCATTATTAGAGGTTATAATTACAATTGGACGTTTTTTTGCTTTTACTGTCTTGTTTAATTCATAACAGAAAAATTCCATCTTATCCAATTCAAGCAAAAGGTCATTAGGAAATTCTATATCTGCTTTATCAATTTCATCTATCAACAAAACTAACTGTTCTTCTGCTTCAAAAGCTTCCCATAGTTTCCCCTTATTGATATAATTGGCAATGTCTTTTACTTTATCATCTCCTAATTGCGAATCTCTTAAACGAGCTACAGCATCATATTCGTACAATCCTTGTTGCGCCGTAGTAGTAGATTTCACATGCCAAGTAATAATTTTCTTATTTAAAGCTTTAGACACTTCAAATGCCAACATCGTTTTTCCAGTACCGGGCTCCCCTTTTATAAGCAGTGGTTTTTCCAAAGCAATTGCTGCGTTTACCGCAACACTCAACTCTCTAGTAGCTATATAGTCTTTTGTTCCTTTAAATTCCATTCTAATTATTGATTTCAAATTGTTAAAGATAGGAAGTCTTAATTATTAAAAGCTTGTCTTGCTCTTTTAGGTGTTTTTTTTCCTTTTAAAGTTTTCATTGCATTATTCAAACCATCAAGTGTCATGGGGAACATTCTATCATTAAAGAATTCTTTTACCATTTCTAATGAATAAACACCATCCCAATACTGCTCTAATGTAGGATTAATCCAAACGGTATAAGGATACTTGTCCTTTATACGCTGTAACCATGTTATTCCTGCCTCATCATTATAATGTTCAACGCTACCTCCTTTTGCAGTAATTTCATACGGAGACATTGTCGCATCGCCAACAATAACCACACGATAATCTGAATTATACTTATGTAAGATGTCAAATGTTGGAATTCTATCGCTCCATCTTAATGAATTGTCTCTCCAAACAGATTCATAGATACAATTATGGAAATAAAAATATTCAAGATGCTTAAACTCAGATTTAGCAGAAGAAAAAAGCTGCTCACAGACTTCAATGTGAGGATCCATTGAACCACCAACATCAAAAAACATCAAAACTTTCACTCTGTTTTTTCTAGATGGAACCATTTCAATATCAAGCCATCCCGCATTTTTACAAGTTTTTTGTATCGTTGTATCAAGATCTAACTCTTCCAACCTACCCTCTCTCGCAAAAACCCTTAATCGCCTTAATGCCATCTTTATATTTCGAGTATTTAACTCTTTATCAGACGCATAATCCTTAAAGTTTCTTTTTTCCCAAACCTTTACAGCACTTCGTTGACCTCCACTACCGCCAATTCTAACCCCTTCAGGATTGAACCCTCCATGACCAAAAGGGGAAGTCCCTCCTGTTCCTATCCACTTATTCCCTCCCTGATGCTTTTCCTTCTGCTCTTCCATTAGTTTTTCCAAGCGCTCCATCAACTTATCTAATCCACCCATCGCTTCTATCATTGCTTTCTCCTCCTCAGAAAACAAACGATCCATTTCTTTTTCCAACCAATCTTTAGGGATTTCCTTTACAGAAAGCTCATCAAAAATTTTGGCTCCATTAAAATATTTCCCAAATAGTATATCAAAACGATCCAAATATTGTTCGTTTTTAATCATAATGGTTCTACACAAGTAGTAAAAATCATCAAGGTTGTAGTTGGCCAAACCTTTTTCTAAAGCTTCCAATAGAGAGAGGTATTCCTTTGTAGAAACTGGCAATCCCTCTTCTTTTAATTTTAAGAAAAAATCTAAAAACATAGTTAAAGTTAATTAGATATCTGAATTTTAGGATTCCTAAACCAATATTTTAAATTTATCGCCAACTTATATCGTTTGTTAGATACATTGTTTAGAAGATAAAAGGTCCTTTATTTTTACATCAAGTCCATTAATTAAAACGACTCACCTTTTAAGCGCATGAATATTCGAAATGATCAAAACATTATTACTCTTTTTGATTTAAAAAGGACCAAATAAGATCTGACTCAAAACCTTTGAGTTTAAGTGTTTTAAAAACCTTGTCCTTCCTAATATAAAGATTATCCTCCATTAAAGAATTCCACTTATTATTTATTAAATCTTCTAAAACAACTAAATATTCGCTATTTGAGATCTGCTCTAATCCCTTTTCTATGAGCTCTTCCGAAATATTTTTTCCTATGAGTCCGTTTCTGATTTTAACCTTCCCCCATTTATTTCTAAAAAAATGTCCTCTTGAAAATGCAATGGCATATCGCTCTTCACATAAATAGTTTTGATCTTTTAATTTTTCGACATAACTATCTATATTCTCCAAAGATTCATCTAGTTTTAATAGTTTTTGCTTTATATCATAAATACATCTCTCCTGATAAGCGCAAAAGTTTTGAAGTTTTGCATAAATATCCTTATTAAGCATACTATATATACTTATCGGTATTTAATCATATAATGAAAGTAGACCACCACCACCAGTAATACAAATGCAGTAAATTGATGTATCAATCCCCAAGCTATAGGAATTGCACCTTCTGATCCTACTAGTGTTAACACTCCCCATAAAGCTTGTAATAAAACAACTATAAGTAAAATCCACCTTCTATCCCTTAAGGCGATGTTTTTAAATAATTTTTTATTTCCAAAAACAATAAATGCAATAAAAAATAGGATAATGTATGCTAATGTTCTATGTATAAATTGTAAAGTGGCTTTATTTTCTAGAAAATTATTCCAAAGAGGTTTTAGCACAAAAAGGTTTTCTGGGATCCATTCTCCATTCATTTTAGGCCATGTCGGATATGCGATTGATGCTTTCCAACCGGCAACCATACCTCCTAAGGATATTTGAAGTATCACTAAAAAAATAAGAAGTGTAAAATACTTTCTAAGCGTTTTTTCATATAATTTCACCTTTTGAGGTATCATTCTTTCTAAAGCAAGACGAATAACTAGCATATACAGAAGTGTAGCAAAGATTAAATGTAAAGTTAGTTTCAGTGGACTCACCCAAGGCATATCTACCAAGCCACTTTTCACCATTATCCATCCAATGACCCCCTGTATTCCAATTAAGATTAATAATAAAATGTACTTGTACAGTTCATCATTCACAATTTTTTTCTGATACCAAAAAACTACTATTGGAATAAAAAAATAGAGTCCCAGTAACCTACCCCAAAGTCTGTGAAAGTACTCCCAAAAATAAATTCCCTTAAATTCGGACAAGGTCATCCCTTGATTGATTAATTCATACTGTGGAAACTGTTTATACTTTTCATAAACATCCAACCATTGATTCTTATTCAATGGAGGTATGGTTCCTAATATCAAATCCCACTCCGTAATAGAAAGTCCTGAGCCCGTTAATCTTGTAATTCCTCCTAAAACTATTTGAAAAAGAATAACAACAACTCCAATTGCGAGCCACTTACTAATTTGTTTATTTGACCTTGTATTATAAAGCATAGTTATTTTCAACTATATGATAAACAGTCTATTTATGCAAATATAGTGCTCCTCCGATTGAATTACTAGAGGCTCCTGTTACCGATTTAAGAACATTTTCTTTTTCTAAAAATCTAAGCAGTCCAAAAAAAGCAATCACTAGAGCCTCTTTAAAATCTATTAATTCATTATCCGCAACATCCACATTGACGGTCAATAAAAATTTCTGAATTGTCTCAACAAGAAAACCATTTAAAGCGCCCCCCCCAGATACAAGAAGTTTTTCTATATTTTGGGATTCTAGTGTTTGTGCTACTTTCTCTGCAATATGATAAGTTACAGTCTTTAAACAGTCTTCAATATTATGAAGATAATCGTCAATTTCAGGAATAAAGTTTTCATATATATATTCTGTGCTTAAACTCTTGGGTATTGCTATTTTATAATATGGAATCGTATTTAATCTTTTTAAAAGCGTTTTATTCAAAAAACCTTTTCTAGACATTTCTCCATTCTTATCAAAAGATCTCCCTTTTTTTCTCGACAAATAATTTAACAACGTATTAGCGGGACAGACATCGAAAGCATGAACACCCTGTTTCTTATGAATTGAGATATTAGCAATTCCTCCAATGTTTAAAAAAGCACTATAATGCTTAAATAAATACTTTTCTCCTATGGGGACAATAGGTGCTCCTTGCCCGCCTAGACTCATATCTAATAATCTTAGATCTGAAACTACAGGGGTGCCACATGTTGCTGAAACTGCTGCACCAGCACCAATTTGACTAGTATACCCCTTATTTGGATTATGAAATGCGGTATGGCCATGAATCGCTACTAAATCAGGTAGAGGAAGTCTTTTTCTGATCAAAAAAGAATTTATTTGGCTGCCAAAATACTTTCCAAGTTCAACATCTATAGCTACAAACTCTTCCGCACTTAAAACTCTTACATTTCTAAGTATCTTATCCCATTTTTTGTCATAGGCTATACATTCTGAAGCATCTATTTCATAGTTCCACTCGTTCTTGTCTAATGTAAAATTACAATATGCCATATCAATTCCATCTATAGAACTGCCCGACATTAACCCAAGAACTTTGAAGCTTTCCAAAATTATATCACCTTTGTAATACGAATATCGAATGTTTTATGAAAAATGTCGCCATACATTTTTTTTTATTGCTTTGCCTTTTCAATATTAAGGCTCAAGATTACTTCCCATATAATGGAATGGCAGATCATTATCAACCTAGGCATTTGATAAAAAATGCTTTTGTGATTACACATTATAATGCTTCTCCCCAAAAACTTGACATCTTAATAGAGCGTAATAAAATCAAACAACTAGCAGAGAAAATTGAAGATAAAGGAGCAATCATACATAATCTGGATGGGTACTTTGTATATCCAGGATTTATAGAAGTAATCTCTGACTACGGTATACAAAAATTGACAAAAGGAAAAAAAGATGGTCCTCAAATAGATACTAAAACAAAGGGCGCTTATTCATGGAATCAGGCAATAATGCCAGAATTTAATGCTAATGAAAACTTTATCCCTGATATCGAAAAAAGCCACGCACTTCAAAAAAACGGATTTACAACTGTACTGTCCCATCGGAGAGATGGGATTGCCAGAGGAAGTGGCGTATTGGTTTCTTTGGGCATTGAACGAGCCCATCAAGCCATTATAAAAGAGAAAGCAAGTAATCATTTATCTTTTAGTAAAGGCAGTTCGACACAAGACTACCCTTCTTCATTAATGGGGTCAATTGCCCTGTTAAGGCAAACTTATTACAATGCCCAATGGTATATCCAAAACGATTATAAGGAACCCACCAATTTGTCGTTAAAAGCATGGGATGAATTGCAACATCTTCCTACTATTTTTGAAGCTAGAAGTCTATTTAATATTTTAAGAGCGACTAAAATTGGAAGAGAGTTTAATAAAACATATATAATTTTAGGTGATGGAAAAGAATATCAAAGGATAAAAGCAATAAAAGAGACTTCTTCAACTATTATCGTTCCAATCAATTTCCCAAAAGCATACAATCTTAAAAACCCTCTTGATGCAAATAACATTAAACTAGAAGATCTAAAACATTGGGAGCTTGCTCCTTTTAACCCCTTTTATCTTGAAAATCAAAACATCCCATTTATAATTACCGCTATCGGTCTTGAAAAGAAGGATGACTTTTTGAAAAATTTAAGAAGTGCCATTAAACATGGCCTATCAAAAGAAAAAGCATTAAAGGCACTAACTTATCAGCCTGCAAAAACACTTAACGTCTATGATAAAATTGGAAGCATAGATATAGGGAAATTTGCGAATTTTATTGTTACAGATCAACCGCTTTTTAATGATGAAAGTAAACTTTACCAAAACTGGGCCAATGGAATAAAATACGACATCAGAGAATTAAAAGCGCCAAATCTAGATGGACGATACCAACTATCAATTGAAGACAACAGTTATCAGTTAAGTATCTATAAGCGTGGAGCCAAAGCTAAAATCACCATAAATGATTCTTTGGAGATTAAAACTAATATTTCTCTTTCAGACCATCTTATATCATTGAGCTTTAATACAAATAATGATAGTCTTAATGGGTATTATTCTCTGCAAGGATGGAAAGACGGCCTAGAGTTTTCAGGAGTGGGGTTAGGCCCCTCAGGCAAAGAAATCAATTGGAGACTTCAACTGGATAGTCTCAAAATGGCTCCTAGAAAAGTTGTTGAAGACTCTATTTCTATGATTGCTAAAAAAGGCAGTGTTATTTATCCATTTACGAGCTATGGTTGGACTGAGACACCCATTCAACAGAGAGTTATTTTTAAAAATGCCACTATTTGGACCAACGAAAAAGAAGGCGTTATTTCAAATTGCGATTTGCTTATTGATCATGGGAAAATAGTGAGAATAGGAAAAGATCTTAACGATATAAATGCGATTATAATCGACGCTAAGAACAAACACCTTACGTCTGGCATTATCGATGAGCATTCCCATATTGCCATTCGAGGCGGTGTAAATGAATACGGACAATCTAGCTCAGCCGAAGTAAGTATTGGAAACGTTATAAGACCCACAGATATAAATATCTACCGACAGCTCGCTGGTGGAGTCACTGCAGTTCAATTGTTACATGGCTCTGCGAATCCTATTGGGGGCCAATCTGCTTTAATAAAGTTGAGATGGGGAGCATTACCTGATGATATGAAAATTAAGAACGCACCAAAATTTGTAAAGTTTGCATTAGGAGAAAATGTAAAACAATCAAATTGGGGCGACAAACACAAAATAAGGTATCCCCAGACAAGGATGGGTATAGAACAAATCTTTCATGATTATTTTATTAGAGCAAAAGCTTATAAAGAAGAAAAGAAGAAACGCATTGATCTCGAATTAGAAGTTCTTTCTGAAATCTTAGATAATAAAAGATTTATAACATGTCACTCCTATGTTCAATCGGAGATTAATATGTTAATCAAACTTGCAGAACGACACAACTTTAAAGTAAATACATTTACACATGTTCTGGAAGGGTATAAAGCTGTAGACCAACTCAAAGCCCATAAAGCAGGTGCTTCTACATTTTCAGACTGGTGGGCATATAAGTACGAGGTTATCAATGCTATACCTTATAATGCTGCAATTTTAAATGAGGCAGGGATTGTTACAGCTATTAATTCAGACAATGCTGAGATGGGAAGGCGATTAAATCAGGAAGCTGCAAAGAGTATTAAGTATGGTGGAGTTTCGGAAGAAGATGCATGGAAAATGATCACTTTAAATCCAGCAAAGATTTTGCATCTTGATGACAGAATGGGCAGCTTAAAAGTGGGCAAAGATGCAGACATTGTTTTATGGTCGTCAAATCCTTTATCTATATATTCAAAGGTAGAGCAAACCTATATTGATGGGATTAAATACTTTGATATTAACGAAAATAGAAAAATGGAGGCGTGGATTAAAACAGAAAGAAACAGGCTAATACAAAAGATGCTTTCACAAAAAAATAATGATGCCGATACAAGAAAGCCACTTCCTCCTAAAGAAAAATTTTACCATTGCGACGATAGAGAAGACTATTGGCTAAACAACAACTATGAAGAACTGCATTAAAGCAATATCCATGTTTATTTGTGTACTATGGTTGATGATATTAAGTCATACTTCTTTGGCGCAAACTTTTACTATTAAAGGTGGCGCTATACATATTGGCAATGGAGAACTGATTAACGATGGAGTTATAAAAATAAAAGATGGAATTATTGTTTATGTTGGTCAAAATGTAAGTCAGGAATCTTTACAATCAGATGAAAAAACAATATATGCAAATGGGAAACATATTTATCCTGGTCTAATTGCCCCAGTAACTACTTTAGGATTATCTGAAATTGATGCTCTTAGACAAACCAGAGATCATTCCGAGACAGGGGGTTTTAATCCTAATGTCCGCTCTTTAGCAGCACATAACTTCGATTCAGAAATAATTCCGACCATACGTTCTAATGGGATTTTAATTGCACAAACAACCCCATTATCAGGTTATATTTCTGGACTTTCGAGCATCTTATATACTGAAGGCTCTACACAGGAAAAAACTCTAATAAAAGAAGATGAGGGACTATTTATTAATTGGCCAAATCGCTACAGCCAAACAGGCTGGTGGGCATCAGGTCAAAACAATAAAAAACAAGACCGATATGATGAGCATGTCCAAAAAATAAAACTCTTTTTTACCGAGGCCAAAAGCTATTGCAATGCAGAACATAAGGTTTTTAATGCAAAATTTAGCGCTATATGTGATGTTTTTGATGCTAATCGTAAGCTTTACCTGAAAGCCAATGGTCCCAACCAAATTGTAGATGCAATTCTACATTTAGAAAAAATAGGAATAGACAATATTATTCTTGTTGGTGGAAGAGAAGTACAATCCATAATATCATTTATTTCTAATCGTAAAATTCCTTTGATATTAACGAGTACTCACACCCTTCCTAGACAGGATCACTATAACATAGACATTAGTTATGAACTCCCTTCTTTATTACAAAATGCAGGTGTCCTATTTTGTTTAAGTTTAAGTGGGTCTTGGAAACAGCGAAACTTACCTTTTGTTGCTGGACAAACAGTAAGTTATGGGCTATCCAAAGAAGAAGCTTTAAAAACAATTACCTATAACACGGCTAAAATCTTGGGAATTGAAAACAACGTTGGAAGTCTTGAAATTGGAAAAGAAGCAACACTTATCATTTCTAAAGGAGATATTCTAGATATGAAATCAAGTATTATAGAAAGTGCTTACATCAAGGGTGTAAAGGTTAGTTTAAAAGACAAACAAAAAGATCTTTTCCAAAAATATACTTCTAATCCAAAATAAAGGATACTTTTTTATTCCATCTTTCTAGATAAAAAACAAAAAGAGGAAATACAAAAAATCAAAAAGAGTCCAAAAAGACCTCTTGAGAAAAGCTTATTAAAATTCCCTTTACTAATATTTATCTCATCTATATTTGATTGCAAAATAAAAGCCCCCCAATAAAAGGGGAGTGCCCCATAAACATCTGTCTGATTTAGATAGTCTAATTTCGCTTGCCTTAATGCTTCCGCTTTTTTTATTCCTTTTCTTAGGTTCTTATAAAAATTTATCATTATTTGAGATGTTTGTTTATCTGGAACATCCCATAAAGACATCAGTATATTTCGAACTCCTGCCAAAGCAAATCCTCTGGCCAAGCTCATTTGCCCTTCACCCTTCATAATTTCTCCTTTTCCGGAACTGCATGAACTTAGAGCTATCAAGTCTAGATTTAAATTCAAAATATAAAGGTCATAAATGAACAATCGCTCCTCAATATTTGAAACAGAATCGCTTCCTAATATTAGATGAGAATTAATTGGTGTTTCAAAATCTTCTACACCATGAGTCGCAAAATGTAAGATATTGGAAGTAGAAACTGCTTTTATCAATTTTTCCTTACTAATTGAATTTTTGTTAAATAAAACTCCATTAAATAACTTAGTAATTGCCTTAGCTTCTTCTTGAGACCAAGTTAAGTTAGAAAAATTTTTTGAACGGCTAAAATCGGGAGCTATTGTCAACATTTTAGATTTAGCCTTTTTGCTATTATTGTTGAAAAGGTAGAGTGACTTTGATGGAGCGTATAAAAATGTATGTTTATTTATCAAATAGTGCTGTTTTAAGTTGCTTATGCTGACTACGCTATCAATTAAAATTTCAAATGGAATTGTGGAGATCTCTGCATTTGGTATGATAATATTAGTTGGTCGAAGTTCCTTTTTAAATGACCCAAGAAGGATTTTGTAAATTTTAAACAGGCTTTTTGATAATAATTCTTTGTTTTCTCCTTTAGAGTTGTTTTTACAGTTATCTATTTCTCTTTCCAAATAACTAATATTCGATAATCGTTCAAAAATTACCGAATCCTTATTTATCAAAAGTCCATAAACACTTGTATCACCATAAGCATATTCGATTACACAATCATTGTAAGATATTGCTTTCTTTAATGAGTCAATTAAAACAGTCTTTCTTTTATATTTCAGATAATAATATTCTGGATATTCTTTTTTTATTTTTTTGTTTAAACTATCATATCTATTATTTGTGTTGAATGCTATCTGATTCAAAAAAGTAACATCTTCATTATTTTCCTTTGCTAATATTTCTTTTTGAAGAAAAATGATCTCTCTATTAAGCTCCTTTTCCTCTTTTTGTATCTCTAATGGAATTCCTTGAATAAACTGATCATTCAAATTTCCCGCAAATTCATAAAGAACATTATATTTACTTGCTTCAAAGAAATTGAAAACCTGATTTAAATAATTTTCTCTTTTTTGACTATCATCACAATTTTCCATTAAAAAGAACAAAACATCTAGAGCCTTTTTACAAGTTGTTGAAACTTGCTCTGAAAAAAAGAGTTTTGAGTCCTCTGAGATAAGAAGTTTTCTTTGAAAAGAAATTCTTTTTATAACATCTTCAAAATCAGATACTGCCTGTTCTAAAAAATTCAAGTTGTATTTTAAAAGTCCCTTCTGCTTAAAAATAAGACCTCTATTAAAATAGGCATTTATTAATTGTCCATTAACAACAGCATTATTGGTATTTTCAAATACTTCTCCTGATTTTTTTCCCTTTAAAATTTGGATTGACTTATTTGCTAAAGAAATTGCTTCTTCTTCATTTTCCTCTGATTTTAAACTACTTAATAGCACCAACAATTGGGAGTGTTTTAATTTATTAAGCCTATTGTCCCCTTTAATATTCTTATATGCAGTTAATATGTTATTCAAAGCTTCTTGTTCAAGACCTTGTTCAATAAGAATTTTGGAGTGCAGCAAATAATTATCCATTAAACTACCTTCGAGGTTCTTTCCTAAAAGAGTTGCAAGAATTGAAAGGTTTTCTAAAGAATACAAATATGCTGAATCAATATTTCCTAGCTTTAAATTAAGCTTTGCCAAACTATACAAAGACTGACCAACTTCTAAATGCTTATTTCCAAAACTTCTTGATCTTATATTATATGCTTTTTTATAATATCCCTTTGCTCGATCATAATTTCCTCTCGATTCAAATACTGTCCCAATGTCATTTAAACTATATCCAATAGCAGAGTGCTCTTTACCAAATAATTTTGTAAGGATCTCTTGCTCTCTCCTAAAAAACAAAAGGGCTTTATCATGATCATTTAACTTAAGATAAATTTGTCCAATTGCACCATAAATTCTAGACACCTCATTATGGTTTTTACCATGAACTTTCATGTATATATTCAATGCCCTATTGTACTTTTGCAATGCTGATCGATAATTACCCTTATTCTGTTCAACATGACCAATATTATAAATCACCCTTGCCACTTCATAATGTTCTTCGCCATAATGCCTGAGAAAAATATCCAAAGAAAGGTTGTAATAATAAATAGAACTATCAAGCTGCCCTAAATAATCTTTTACAACTCCAATATTGCTATATGTATTTCCAATGTATTCCATATAATCAGAAGATTCTTTTACTTCTCTAAGCAAAGTAGAGATCGAGGATTTATATAATAAATATGCGTCATTGAAAGAATTAATATCAACATATATATTCCCCAATGAATTTTGAATTATTGATCTTAGTTCCCAATTATCACAATTATTAAGTGCAGATTGGTATATTTTGATTGCTTCTTTATTTTTCCCAATTAATCTTAAATAAAGACCTTTCAATCTCAAGAATTCACTCAACCCTTCTCTGTCTTTAAGATAAAAGCAACACTGTTCAATGAATTCCAAGTAGATCGCAATATTAGCAAATTTATTTAATGTTATATCCGTTGACAATTTCCCGAGATAAATTTCTAAGCAATTTCGATTACAACTTCCCTTGCATTTTTTAAATAGAATATTGTATTTCCTCTCTGCCTCTTTTATCTTTCCTTGCTGAAAATGCTGTAACGCTTCATTCTTTAAAGAAACAATATTCTTGCCTTGCAAGGAATTATTCAAATCATCCCCATGAGCAAATGTGAAAAAACAAAAGAAACAAATAAAACCAAAGGCTGATCTAATCATATTTAAAAATAATAACTTCCATTGACTAATATTTGTAATTTTGCAAATCACAGATATACCAATTATGATAAACAAAAATATCGCAATACTTCCTGGTGATGGAATAGGGCCAGAAATAGTACAACAAGCTTTAAAAGCATTAAAATCAGTAGAAAAAAAATTTGGCCATAAGTTTAATTTTGAAACAGCACACATTGGTGCCGTAGCTATTGACGACTGTGGAGAGCCATACCCTAAAACAACACATCAACTATGTGAAACTTCTGATGCCATCCTCTTTGGAGCAATAGGAGACCCTAAATATGACAACAACCCCTCTGCAAAAGTAAGGCCAGAGCATGGACTCCTTAAAATGAGATCAGGCCTAGAACTTTATGCAAATATTCGTCCTATAAAAAGCTATAAGGCGCTAATTAAATCTTCTCCTTTAAAAGAAGAAATTATCAAAGATGTAGACTTTGTTGTTGTAAGAGAATTAATAAGTGGGATTTATTTTGGAGAACCTAGAGGTAGATCTGAAGATGGAAAAATTGCATTTGACACTTGCGTCTATAAAAAAAATGAAATACTTCGTATAGCGAAGAAAGCATTTCAATTTGCAAAGAATAGAAAAAGAAAGGTTACTCTCCTTGACAAAGCAAATGTTCTTGCAACTTCTAGACTATGGAGAGAAGTTGTTACTGAATACGCAAAAGAATATCCGGAAATCACATTTGAAAGCAATTACATTGATAGTGGAGCTATGCATGTAATTCAAAACCCCAAACGTTTTGATATAATTCTTACCGGAAATTTATTCGGAGATATTATTTCAGATGAAGCCTCAGTTATAACAGGGTCTCTTGGGATACTCCCTTCTGCTTCACTTGGGACAAAAACCTCAATGTTTGAACCGATACATGGCTCTTATCCGCAAGCGGCAGGACAAAATAGAGCCAATCCGATAGCTACTATTCTATCTGCTGCAATGCTCTTAGAATATTCTTTTGAAATGATTGAAGAAAGTAAAACAATAGTTCAGGCAGTCGAAAAAGCTCTAAATGAAGGTGTTGTTACTGAAGATATTGATAATGGTAAATATTCTACTACTGAGGTGGGAGATAAAATAGCTGAATTTATATTATCGTGAAATATTCTCTTATAATTCCAACGTTCAAAAGAAAGGACGAAGTCGAAGAATGCCTACAAAGTCTAACGCTTCAAACTTATAAAGAGTTTGAAGTAATTATTGCAGACGGGACTCCTGGCAAAAGCTTAAAAGAGTCAACTATTCCCTTTAAAGAACAATTAAATCTTACCTTTTTATATGAAGAGTACATTGGTGTAAGCGAAGCAAGAAACTTAGGCTTTAAGGCAGCAAAAGCAGAGTATATCATTTTTTTGGATTCTGACTGCATCATTCCTGAAAACTATATGCAAAGTGTACACAATTATCTCTTAAACAACGAACTAGATTGCTTTGGAGGCCCAGATGCAGCTGACAAATCATTTACTGCATTGCAAAAGGCTATAAGCTATTCTATGACTTCTATTTTAACAACAGGAGGAATTAGGGGAAAAGAAAACCATGTTGGGAATTATCATCCAAGGAGTTTTAATATGGGCATAAGAAAAAAAGTGTTTGATGCTGTAGGAGGGTTTTCAGATTTAAAATGTGGTGAAGATGTAGAACTTAGTATTAGGATTCAAAAAGCTGGTTACAAAATTGGCTTAATTAAGGATGCTTATGTCTATCATAAGCGAAGAACTTCTTTAAAACAATTCTTCAAACAAGTTTATAGATTCGGTGCTGCTCGTATAAATATTTTTATGCGTCACAAAAAGGAGCTAAAAATAACACATTTATTCCCTCTTTTATTTACTTTGGGCTGGATAACAGGTTTGGCATTTTTTGTTATTTTAAAACCTTTAGGTGCAATTATATTACTATTCTACACCATATATCTGGCAAGTATATTCTTACATGCTACTACCAAAAACAAAAGTATAAAAATTGGAGTCTTAAGTTCTATAACAACATTAACACAGTTTACGGGATATGGATGGGGAATGTTAAAAAATTTAATTGCAATTTTTGTTCTAAACAAAAAAGAAGGAATAAAACTATAATCAGATATTTAACAAAATATCCTTAACCTACACAAATAACAACAAACTAGATAACTTTAATATTAGCTTCTTTAATTTTCTTTTCAGAAAGCTTTGATGGACTTTCAAATAATAAATCTTCTCCTGATCCTGTTTTTGGAAATGCAATAACCTCTCTAATTGAGGTTTTTTTCTCTAAAATCATAATTAAACGATCTACGCCCCATGCAATACCCCCATGTGGTGGAGCTCCATATTGAAAAGCTTGATACATATGTCCCACACTATCTTCCATTTCTGCCTTACTATAACCCATATTCTTAAATGTTGCTTCTAGTATTTCCGCTCTATGTGCTCTAACAGATCCACCACCTATCTCAAATCCGTTTAAAATCATATCGTATTGTTGAGATATTATTTCTCCTATCCGAGTGCCATTCATATGACTACTTAAAAATTCCTCCTTGGGCATTGAAAATGGGTTATGAGAAAAGGTCCAACTTTCATCATCTGTTCTTTCAAACATCGGAAAATCAACAACCCAAGCTGGGCATAATTCTTTGGGGTCTATTAATCCTAACATATCACCTAAAGCTTGCCTAACAACGTCCAATGCTTTATTTGCCGTTTTAAAGTCTGCAGCAGAGAAGAAAACTATGTCGCCAGGAATGGCATTTGTTTCTATTACTATTTTCCGTGCGACATCCTCCCCTAAATACTTAATTATTGGAGATTGCAAATCATCTGTATTCACGATAATATAGGCCAACCCCCCAAGCCCGTTCTCTTGGGCTAGTTTAGTCAATTTTTCAATTTGTCCTTTTGACAATCGTTTTTCCTGATACTTTCCATCAACTTTAATACACTTAACAATTCCACCAGCATCTATTGGTTTAGTAAACACCTGAAAAGAAGTTTCTTTTACAATCTCAGTAATATCTTGCATTTCTAATCCAAAACGCATATCAGGCCTATCGGTTCCATACTTTTCCATCGCCTCATAAAAAGAAATTATCTTAAATGGTAAAAGCTTCCACTTTTTACCATAAACTTGCCTAATAACTTCATTAAATAATTTGGTGTTCAAATCAATTATGTCTTGCATTCCCACAAAGGCCATCTCCATATCCAGTTGAGTAAATTCTGGCTGTCTATCACCACGAGAATCTTCATCTCTAAAACAACGTGCAACCTGAAAATACTTTTCAAAACCTCCAACCATTAGCATCTGCTTAAATTGTTGAGGAGCTTGTGGAAGTGTATAAAACGATCCCGGAAACTTTCTACTTGGAACTATAAACTCCCTAGCTCCTTCATCAGTTCCAGCCGTTAAAATTGGAGTTTCAATTTCTATAAAGTTTTCTTCATCCAAAAGGTCCCGGATAAGTTTTATAACCTTATGCCTATTTATTATTGCTCTACGATTTTCATTATTTCTATGATCTAAATATTTATATTTAAACCTAATATTCTCATTTACTTTAGAAGCTCTTTTTATTTCAAATGGTAGTGTTTTTGAAAAATTAAGAACATTTATATCAAAAGCATTTAACTCCAACTTCCCAGTTCTTAAACTCAAGTTATAATCTTCAACATCTCTTTTAATTATCTGTCCCTCAACCATTAGAACCGACTCTGGTTTTAATTTTGCTAAATCATCTAAATTTGAAAAGGCCTCTCTGCTTAATCGAACTTGCAAAACTTCATTGCTAGAATCTCTAAAATCAATAAACACCAATTCTCCATGATCTCTAACGCTTGAAACCCAACCTGAAACAATTACACGACTATCTAAATTTTCTTCGGATAACTCAGAAATTACATGGGTTCTATATTGATCTTTTATAATTATCTCTTTCCCAAGAACATTTTCTGCTCCACTTTCTCCTTCCACTTCTTTTTTAGTAAAACCCTTATCTTTTCTATTACTTTTCTGCGCATTTACCCTCTCCTTTTCCTTCTCTGACAATGCACTTATAATCATTTTTCTTATAACCTTTCCAGAGGCCCCTTTCCCTATCTTAGCTATTACCTTTCCTACAAGTACACCTGCTTTCCCCTCATTACCAGACTTTATTTCATCAGCGATAGCCTCATTCGACGCTATAATTTCAAGTACTGCATTTTTAATCTTTTCTTCAGAAATATTATTCTCCTTAATATATGCTTGATAATCAAAACTAGAATCTTGAATTAAGTTTTTTATAGCATTCTTAAGTAACGCAATCGTTATTGTACCATTCTGAAACAAAGAAAACAGATTAGAAAAGGCCTCTATGTTATGTGCTTTCCCATACTCCTCTGGCTTTAAACTATTCAACAATGTTTTTGCAACAAAGAGTATATCATCAATTGAATTATTAATCTCCAGCAAAACCCTAGTATGCTCAATATTTGAGGTAAAAAACTTTGCATCTTGTGGTCTTATTCCACCATCAATTAATTTTTTCTCTATTGCAAACGGAAGTATATTTTGATCTACCTTAATTTCATCTATTGCACTCTTAATATTCACCATTGGAATATCAGGTTCTAATGCATATCGGTAATCTGCAGCAAATTCTTTCTGCCGCATTGTTTTTGTCTGCTTTAAATTTTCATCCCACAAAACGGTAGTTTGATCTGGTCTAGGTTTTTTATGTTCTTTAAAATAGGCCAATTGCTTTTCTACCTCTTCTTCTAAAGCCTTTACCATAAAGCGAAAAGAGTTAAGGTTTTTTATTTCTGTTCGAGGATTAAGTTTTTTACTATTTTTCTTTCTGAGAGAAACACTTACATCAGATTTGAATTGTCCTTTTTCAAGGTTAGCTTCAGAAATTCCTAAATTTTGTACAATCCGCTGCAAATATTGTGCGTACGTTGCTGCATCCTGCAAATTTTTAAGACAAGGCTTTGTTACTATCTCAATTAAAGGCACACTAGCTTTATTAAAATCAACCAATGTTTGCTCTCTTTCGTGCATCAATTTAGCTGCATCTTCTTCAATATGTACTTGTTCTAAAAAAACTTCGAATGTAGAACCATCATCTCTAAAGCACGCCACTCTGCCATTTTTAATGATAGGATATTGGAATTGGGTTAATTGAAAATTTTTAGGTAAATCAGGATATTCATAGTGCTTTCTATCCCATGTTATGAATTCACTTAGATTGCCACTAACCGCTTTTCCAAAATAGATTGCTTTTTTAATTACTTCTTTATTAATAGAAGGCAATACCCCCATCTGCCCTGTACAAACAGAGCAAATATTGCTATTTGGCTTGTCATCCTCTGTATTTGGACACGTACAAAACAGCTTCGTTTTCGTATTTAATCGAACATGAGTTTCTAAACCGATAACTACTTCTAAGCCATGCTCTTCCAACTCTTGTATTAATCGATTCTTTTGCATCACAAAACCTGATTTAAGAAATGAGCAAAGGCTAAAATAGTTGCTTCCTCTTTTTTAGCTCCTGTAATCTGAATACCGATATCCGTACCAATTGGTGCCGTTAATGTAGGGAGTCCTCCAAGGCTAAACCCTACCGTATACGCATCTGAGAGGTACATGTCTAATGGGCTTTTTAAAGTCTCTCCAATTTTTGGAGGATAATTTGGTGCTAATGGCGAAAGGATAACATTCACTTGCTGAAATTCTCTATCAAAGGTTTCCATAATTTTTGTCCTTTGAACTCTTGATTTCAAATAAATTTCTTCCGCATGACCATGAGACAAAACTTGATTACCCCCGACTATTCTCCTCTTCGTTTCTTCAGTAAAATTTTTTGACCTCGTAACAGCGTATCCATCTTTTAAGTTTCCTTTACCAACCCTTTTCCCATAATTAATGCCGTCTAATCGTGCAAGATTAGATGCGGTTTCTGCCATCGCTAACGTATAATAAGTTGCTACTAGAGTTTTTGCGTCAAAAAAATCCATTTCAACTACATCCACACCTTTTGCTCGTAATATATTTATCGCTTCAAGAAAATCTTTTTTGATTTTTGGATCTAGATTCTTGTTTTCAACGAAATTCTTATAATATCCAACTTTAAAAAAATCAGCATTATACGTTTTATTAAGAATTTCGGGATCAATAATTTTTGAACTAATGGTTGTCTGATCTCTATAATCCTTACCACTTAGCACATTTAATAAGATCAATATGTCCTCTAGGCTTTTTGAAAATGGACCAACACAATCTGTAGAAGATGCATATGCCATGAGGCCATATCTAGAAATTCGTCCATAAGTAGGCTTTAATCCATATATTTTATTATAACCTGCAGGCTGTCTAATAGACCCACCTGTGTCTCCACCAATAGAAAACGTTGTAAAACCCTTAGCTACATTCACTGCACTCCCTCCACTTGATCCTCCCGCAACTAGTGTTTCGTCATGAGCATTTTTCACCGCTCCAAAAACTGTATTTTCACTACTACTACCATGACCAAAACTATCACAATTTTCCCTTACTATTGGAATGGCTCCTGCATTTAATAATTTCTGGATTGAAGTGGCGGTATATGGCGCTTTATAATTTCTAAGCATATCAGAACTTGCTGATGCATAAGTCCCTTGAAGTAGGTAAACATCTTTTAATCCAAATGGGACACCTTCTAATAAGCCAATTTCTTCTCCCCTTTGAATTTTGGCGTCAATATGATCAGCTTTCTCTAAAGCGTATTCTTCAAGTAAAAAATTACTCGTATTATTTACACTTTCCCTAAGCTGCTTTAATCTATCATTGATGAGATCTCTACATGTATATTCCTTACTCACCAATGCCTGATGTACTTCTCGGATTTCTGACACACTCACTATTTAATCTTCTATAACTTTAGGAACTACTAGATAACCGTTTTTATCTGAAGGAAAATTCTCTTTAATGATATTCTTCTCAATATCTGAGCTCTCTATAATCTTATCTTCTCTTAGGTCTTCTAAAGAAACTGCTTCTTTATTATTAAGCATCGTCGAACTGTTTCCTTTAACGTCAGATGCTGCATTTTTAATTATATCAAATAATGCATTAATATCCGATGAAGGTTCTGCTCCTTTTATACTTGAGAGCACCTCTAATGTCATAATTTTGCTCATCTTAGACTCTTTTCTTTAGTCAAACAACGAACAAAGATATTTTATTTTTAGCTGATATTAAGCAATATGTAGATTGTAAAATTCTTAATAGTTTGAGAGATTGCTTAAATGGATGTCTTTTTGAACGGTTCAATAATCTGATTAATAAACCTTTTAGGATAATTTTCATCCTTTGAAAATCCTAATTCAATATCCCTTCCACTATTGGGGATATAATCTGTTCCAAAAATATAGTCCCATATACTAAGCGAGATACCAAAATTCACACCATATCTCCTGTCTTCTGGCAAATATTTTGCATGATGCCAAATATGCATGGCTGGATTATTAAATAAATATTTCAATGGACCGTAAGTAAAATTTAAATTCGAATGATTTAAATGACCAATTAAAATGGCCATAAAATGGACGATAAAAACATCTTCTATATTAAAACCACCAATAATTGCAATTGGGAGATACAACATTGTTTTATAAACTATCGTTTCCATCCAATGGTAACGAAGATGTGCTGCAAAGCCCATTTCCTTTACGGAATGATGTATTTGATGAAAGCTCCATAACCATTTAAATCTGTGTAACATTATATGGGTTGCCCACTGTACAAAGTCTGTAACAATGAAAAATATCAGCAAGGAAGCTGCCTTAGGAAGCATCTCTAAACTTATTAATTGAAATGATGATACACTTAACCCAAAGACATTCAAGAAATCATTAAACGCTTTTGTTGCAGTATTTGATAATGCGATAAAAATGATCAAATTGAAAATGAAAAAATTAAAAAACATATAAAACCCGTCCAGCCAAAAGTCTTTCCTGAAGATGGACTGTTTTTTTCGCCAAGGAAGCCCTATTTCTAACAGCCAAACGAATAGAGAAACAGCAATTAAATAATAAAAATAATTTTTGTATCCAGGGTGCGTGATTTCTCGCCAAAGATAATTCGCATAATCTCCAAAGGAGCCAAAAAAAGTTTCAACATATGTCACTTTCTCTTTTTTTCTACTGAAACATCAAGTCCATGCTCTTGCCAATTATTAAAACCTCCCTCCAAATCATAAATTTCTGTAAAACCCAAATCCAACAGATGATGACTTGCTTTTTTACTTCTTCCTCCACTTCTGCAATAAACTAAAACCTTCTTCTTTTTAGTAAGCTTAGAGGACAGATTTTTAGAAAAGTCTTTATCGTAAAAGTCTATGTTTATCGCATCATTTATATGACCATGCACATACTCCTCCGCAGTTCTAACATCTACTAACTGAACCTCTTCAACAAGTAAATCCTCAAATTCAGCAGGAGATATAACTTTATAAGATTGTTCATGGTTAGAAACACAACTACTAAAAACTATCCAAGAAATTAATGTGACATAAAGTGTTTTCATTAAACATTCATTTTTTGCGCCCAAGCAATGATTCCCCCTTCAAGATTATACAGTTCTTTAAATCCTATAGAAGACATATATTGACATGCCTTTCCACTTCTGTTTCCACTTCGACAATAGATATAATAAGTTTTGTCCTTATTCAACTTTTCTATTTCTTCAACAAAGCTAGGAGATGATATATTAATAGCTACATGTCCATCAATTGAGATTTCTTCAATTTCAGCAGGAGTCCTTACATCAATTAAAACTGCATTTTCACTACTTTCAAAACCTTCTTTGAATGCCTTCGGATCTATATTCTTGTACATACCATATAATTTTAGAATGCACAAAATTAGTAAATGTTTAAGATTTAATTAGGCAATGCAAAAACTCTAAGCATATTGCTTGTCAACACTAAACTTTTCAGGATATTTTCCGAAACCATAAGTTTTATAAAATGCCATTATTTCTTTTAAGTCACTTTCCATATTTCCCGAGGGGTTAATTATTTTACCCACAACACCACGCTTATTCTTATAATCCAAATATGTTAATACAATAGGTACTTCTGCTTGAATAGCAACATGATAAAAACCTGTTCTCCATTTGGTCGTCTTGGATCTTGTTCCCTCAGGTGTAATCATTAATATTAATTGCTCTCTCTCTTTGAAAAGATTAACCATTGCTTCCACAGTACTTATTTTAACGCCTTCTTTACTCCTTTTAATAGGAATTCCTCCTGCGGGTTCTACAAACTTGTTAAACGGAAACTTAAACCAAAAATCTTTTATTGCAACTTTAACTGGGATACCCATCTTTTCAAAGCAAGCTAGTCCAATAATGGTGTCCCAATTACTGGTATGAGGGGCCGCTAACATTACACACTTCTTCCCCCAGTTACCGATCTGGTTTTCATACGTCCACCCCTTTACTTTAAAAACTAATCGACTGAATGGCTTTAGCATAGGTGTAAAATCTATTCGTTAGGGTCAAAAGCAAAAATAATTGTTTTTCTCTTTTAAGAAGGTGAATTCATAACACCTCTAAAATAAATAACGGAAAAAGAAGAAATGCTAATTACTCAACAACTAAAGTAGATTTGTCTTTCGCCTCTAAAGTAGAAGTTCCTGTAAGAAACTCATCAACCGCTATTGCAGCTTCTCTACCTTCAGAGATTGCCCAAACCACCAATGATTGACCTCTTCTCATGTCTCCCGCAGCAAATACTTTATCGACAGATGTTTTGTAGTTGTCTGTTTTTACATTCCCTCGTTGATCTAATTCAACCCCTAATTGTGCAAGCACACCATCTGGTTTAGGAAAGCTAAAACCCATAGCAAATAAAACAAGTTCTGCTGGCAAAACTCTCTCTGTTTCCTGTCTCTCAACAAATGTAGGTCTACTTCCATCTTCTGGAATGGTCCACTCAAGATCTACTACTTTAACCCCTGTTAATTTGCCATTTTCTCCAATAAACTCTTTAGTGTTAATAGCCCAAAGTCTTTCGCAACCCTCATCATGAGAACTAGAAGTTCTCAATATTCTCGGCCATTCTGGCCAAGTAGGATTTAATCCATCGGCAGGACTATCAGGTTTCCACATAATTTCAAATTGTGTAACCGATTTAGCCCCATGTCTATTTGAAGTTCCAACACAATCTGAACCAGTATCCCCTCCACCTAAAACAATTACATTTTTACCTGTGGCTAAAATTTCTTCTTTCTCACCTATTTCATCCCCAGCTACTCTCTTATTATTTTGGGTAAGAAAATCCATTGCAAAGTGAACGCCTTCTAAATCTCTTCCGGGAACATTTTTCAAAAAGTCATTTGGGATAGTAGAACCTCCTGTCAACACAACCGCATCAAATTCTTCTTTTAATTCAGTCGCATTAATATCGACTCCTATATTTGCATTCGTAATAAATACAATGCCTTCGTCCTTCATAACTTGCACTCTCCGCTCAACCACCCATTTTTCTAATTTAAAGTCTGGTATCCCATATCTCAATAACCCTCCAATTCTATCAGCTCTTTCGAATACTGTAACTAAGTGCCCAGCCTTATTTAGTTGCGCTGCAGTAGCCAACCCTGCAGGCCCTGAACCTACAACTGCAACCTTTTTCCCTGTTCTAGTTTCTGGAATATTAGGTTTTATGAGATTCAATTCGTAGGCCTTTTCTACAATCGTTTTCTCTATGTGTTCAATTGCTACAGGGGGCTGGTTAATTCCTAAAACACAAGATGCTTCACAAGGTGCAGGACAAATTCGTCCTGTAAACTCAGGGAAATTGTTTGTTGAAGTCAAAATTTCAATTGCCAATTCCCAATCACCATTATAAGCGGCATCATTAAATTCGGGAATAATATTTCCTAATGGACACCCATTGTGACAAAAAGGAACTCCACAATCCATGCATCTAGCTGCTTGCTTTTGAGATTCTTCGATTGGCCATTCTTTATAAAATTCATTATAATCTTTTACCCTCTCCTTAGGGTCAGTTGTTTTTGGCAATTCTCTAGTGTATTCTAAAAATCCTGTTGGCTTACCCATATTATTACTTCAAACTTATCTTACTAAACTTTTACTGTTGACTCTTCTTGCTTTCTCTTCCTTTCATTCAAAACCCGCTTATAATCTCTCGGCATTACTTTCGTAAAATACTTTGATGTTTCTTCCCAATTGGCAATCATTTCTTTAGCGACATTGCTTTCTGTATACTCAGCATGTTTGCTTATCTTATCAAACAGCAATTCAATATCCGAAACTTCCAGCGGATCTAAATCAACCATTTCTGGGTTCAAATTTTTCTCAAAATTTCCATCGGGGTTATATACATAGGCCATTCCTCCACTCATTCCAGCTGCAAAATTTCTACCTGTTGAACCTAAAATAATTGCAATTCCTCCTGTCATATATTCACATCCATGATCTCCAATTCCTTCAACTACTGCATGAACTCCAGAGTTTCTTACACAAAAGCGTTCTCCGGCCAAGCCTTTTATATATGCTTCACCAGAAGTAGCGCCATAAAAGGCCACATTCCCAATAATTATATTTTCATTAGCCTTAAAAGAGACCTTTTTATCTGGATAAACTACCAATTTTCCTCCTGAAAGACCTTTGCCAAAATAATCATTTGCTTCTCCCTCTAATTCGAAAGTGACACCTGGTGCAACAAAAGCTCCAAAACTTTGTCCTGCAGAACCTCTGAAATCCACTTTTATCGTGTCTTCTGGAAGCCCTTTCCCTTTGTAGACCTTAGAAATCTCGTTGGAAAGCATCGTTCCAATAGATCTGTTTGTATTAACCACATCAAATTTTGCGGTTACGTTTTCCCCTGATTTTAGCGCTGGTTGAGCTACCTCTATTAATTTTCTATCTAAAACATGTTTTATTGCATGATCTTGCTTTTCAGCGTTATAAAGTCCTGCTTCTTCTCCGTCTGTTTCCTTATATAAAATCGGAGCCAAATTTAGGTGTCTATACTTCCAATGATCAATACCGTCTCTTTTTTTAAGCATTTGAGATTGACCTACCATTTCATCAACCGTTCTAAAACCTAATTCAGCCATAATCTCTCGAAGATCCTGAGCTAAGAAAGTAAAGAAATTGATAACGTGCTCTGGTTTTCCGTCAAACCTTTTTCTCAATTCAGGATTCTGAGTTGCTATTCCCACAGGACACGTATTGAGATGGCATTTCCTCATCATAATACATCCTTCTACTACTAAAGCGGCCGTAGCCACTCCCCATTCTTCTGCGCCAAGCAGTGTTGCCATGGCAATATCGCGACCTGTTCGCATCTGACCGTCTGTTTGGACAACTATCCTACTTCTTAATTTGTTCTTTACCAATGTTTGATGCGTTTCTGCCACTCCTAGCTCCCATGGCAAACCTGCATGTCGAATCGAACTTAACGGTGAAGCTCCTGTCCCCCCATCATATCCTGAAATCAACACAACATCCGCTTTCGCTTTTGTAACCCCTGCAGCGACCGTTCCTACTCCCGCCTCAGAAACTAACTTGACATTAATCCGTGCTCTCCGATTACTATTTTTTAAATCAAAAATTAGCTGTGCTAAATCTTCAATACTATAAATATCATGATGAGGTGGTGGAGAAATTAACCCCACTCCTGGAGTAGAATGCCTTACGCGACCTATCCAGTCATCTACTTTGTGGCCGGGAAGTTGACCTCCTTCTCCAGGTTTAGCACCTTGCGCCATTTTAATTTGCAATTCATCGGCATTTGTCAAATAATAACTAGTTACCCCAAATCTTCCTGAAGCCACTTGCTTGATGGCTGAGCGCTCCGAATCTCCATTAGGTTTAACTTCGAAGCGAATTTCATCTTCTCCCCCTTCACCACTATTACTCTTCCCTCCAATTCTATTCATTGCAATTGCCAATGTAGAATGTGCTTCGTGGCTTATAGATCCAAAAGACATTGCCCCAGTTGCAAAACGTTTTAATATGTTTTCTATAGGCTCAACTTCTTCCAAAGGTATCGATTGAGCTCCCGAAAAATCAAAATCCAATAGGCTTCTAAGTGTAATAGCCTTCTTTTGCTGATTGTTAATCTTCTCAGCATACTTTTTGTATACTTCGTAATTATTTGTTTTTGTGCTTTTTTGAAGTAGATGAATAGTATCAGGATTAAATAAATGTGCTTCTCCACGTCTCTTCCACTGATATACGCCGCCGACTTCTAATCGCTTAATCGCAGATTCCTTATCTGGATAAGCTAAATCATGTCTTACTAAGACTTCTTTAGCTATTTCATCAAAACCAATTCCGCCAATTCTAGAAGGTGTTCTTGTAAAACACTTATCAACAACTTCTTTGCTTAAGCCTACCGCTTCAAAAATTTGAGCTCCTTGATATGACTGAAATGTTGAAATCCCCATCTTGGAGAAGATCTTCAACAACCCCTTACTCGCAGCAGTAATATATCTATCTACAAGTTCTTCATTCGTATATCCAAGATCTTTGACTTTATCTTTGTTGAGATCATAAATGGTTTGATATGCTAAATATGGATTAACTGCACTGGCACCAAACCCAACTAATGTTGCTATATGATGTGTTTCTCGTATATCCCCACTTTCTATCACTAAAGAAGCTCGTATTCTACTTTTAAGTCTAATTAAATAGTGATGAACTGCACCAGCAATTAATAAAGAGGGTATAGGTGCATGATCCTTATCTGCCTTTTTATCAGACAGTATCAAAATATTATTGCCATTTTCAATTGCTTCTTGAGCTTCATTGCAAATTCTATCAATTGCCCGCTCCAAACTTCCCGGCTTTCCATTAACAGGAAATAAAGTTTTGATGGTTATAACTTTAAAATCAGGATGATTTATGTAACGCAATTTAGCAATGTCTGAATTGGTTAAAATGGGTTGCTTAATTGAAATCTGCTTACAATGTTCTGGACCAGATTCTAGCAAGCTAGAAGCACCACCTAAAGTTGTAAATGTTGACATCACCAGACGTTCACGAATGGGATCAATAGGAGGATTCGTTACTTGAGCAAATAATTGTTTAAAATAATTAGATAAATGTTGACTTTGGTCTGACAAGACAGCTAAAGGAATATCAGTTCCCATAGATCCGAGTGGTTCTTTAGCCCCCTCTGCCATTGGTTGAATAAGCATTTTCACATCCTCTGTAGTGTAACCAAATGCTTGTTGAGCTTTAATTAACTCCTCTTTAGACAGCTTTCTTTCCGTTTTGTCAGATAGTGGTAAATCGCTGAAAGTAATTTTATTTTTCGTCAGCCATTCTCTGTAAGGATGTTCTGTGCATATATCATTTTTTACTTCTTCATCACTGATAATTCTACCTTGACCAAGATCTGCAACAAACATCCTACCTGGTTGCAATCTACCTTTTTTTACCACTTTAGACTGGTCAACAGGAAGTGCTCCCGCTTCTGATGCCATTATAAGACGATGATCAGAAGTCACGCAATATCTAGAAGGCCTTAGTCCATTTCTATCTAATGTAGCTCCTACAATTCTTCCATCTGTAAAACAAATAGAAGCTGGACCATCCCAAGGTTCAATCAGGCAGTCATGGTATTCATAAAAGGCTTTTTTATGATCTGGCATCTGATCATTATCTTGCCATGCTTCAGGAACTAACATCATCATTGCATGAGGTAATGATCGCCCTGCCAATACCAATAACTCAACAACATTATCTAAATTGGCTGAGTCAGATCTGTCAGGGTCGCAAATAGGTAAAATTAACTCCAACTCTTCTTTTGAAAAAAGTGAGTTTTTAAATAACGATTCTTTCGTTCTTATCCAATTTACATTTCCCTTTATCGTATTAATTTCACCATTGTGCGCTAGATACCTAAAAGGTTGCGCTAGTTTCCATTTTGGAAAAGTATTGGTAGAAAATCTAGAATGCACTAAAGCCAATGCGGAAACAACCTCTTCACTTCTTAAGTCTTTATAATAAGGTCGCAACTGCCAAGTAGTGAGCTGTCCCTTGTAAATAATAACCTTTGCAGATAGCGAAGCAAAATAAAATTCATCCACTGAATCATTCACTTCATTGTGAATCCTGTTTGCAGTATAGTTTCTAAAAACAAATAATTTTCTCTCTAACTCATCAACGTCTTTGACTTCATAATTTGGCTCTATGAACAGTTGCTGAATGACTGGCTCGACCGCTAAAGCAGAAGGTCCTACATCTGCCTTTTTACTACTTGTCGGAACATCTCTGTATCCTAAAATATTGAAATTGAGCTTTTCTGCTGCGTTTGCTATAATTTCCTTACAAGCGTTCCTTTTAGTTTCGTCATTAGGAAAAAAAGTCTGCGCAACACCATACTTATTTTGCTCCGGCAAATTAATTTTTAATATTCCACACTGCTTTTTAAAAAAAAGATGGGGAATCTGAATTAATATTCCAGCACCATCACCTGTGTTAGTTTCACAACCACAAGCTCCTCTATGCTCCATGTTTTCCAACATTGTAATGGCATCTCGTATGGTGTCATGAGACTTGTCTCCTTTTAGATTTGCTACGAAACCAATTCCACAAGCATCTTTCTCAAATTCTTCTCGATATAAACCTTTATGCTGAGATTGTAATGTCATATTATAACTACTGATTTAAATCATGATGAGCCAAACTCAATACAAACAAAATTGGCTCAGATAAAAAATGCGCCTTAAAAGCGCGACATAATATTACGAAATAAGCTAAAAAGGCAAGCATTCTAAGCGTTTAAGAAATAATTAAAAAAGTAAAATACTTTATAATTTATATAAAAAAATATATGACTTATATTTGCAATATTTATTTATAAACATGATTAATATAAAATATATCTTAATTATTTAAACCATTAAAACTAATTTAACATTCTAAAATGCATAATTTTAAATTAATTGTTTCATATTTGAATCACAAAACAAATAGTAATATGAAAAGAATTAGTTTATTTTGGTTGATGAGTTTACTAGTGTTAACTACAACCTATGCAGGAGACAACGATGGTACAACAAAAGAAAAAGGGAAATTTGTTGATGGTCTAAAAAAGGTATGGAATGGAGAACTTGCAACAGATGAAGACGAAGAGGTAGAAAAACCTTTTCCATTAACTATCGGAGCAGATTTAGTAAGCAGATATGTATGGAGAGGACAAACCTATAATACTTCTCCATCTATTCAACCATTTATGGAATATTCCGTTGGAAATGATAAAGTGACCCTCACTTTGGGAACATGGTCTAGTTGGGCATTTGCCAATAACGACGACAAGTCAACTCCAGATGTTAATGAGGGTGGAGCCAATGAAATTGATTTATATGCTTCATTGAGTGCAGGAATATTTACATTAGCTTATACTGACTTCTTTTATCCAACTGAACCAACAATAAACTCTGGATCTGATAATTTTTGGCAATGGAGAAATAAAAATGACTTTGCAGAGATCTCTGGACATACACACGAGTTAAGCGTTAGCTTAGGTAGCGATGACTTTCCACTAAGTGGTTTCTTTTCAGCAAATGTTGGCGGTGGGGGAGATTTAATTGTTAAAGATGGTGAAATGAAACAAGGTTTTGCAACCTACATGGAATTAGACTATGCGATTAGAGATGGTATTAACGTTTTTATAGGAGCGGCTTCTGACAGAGGAAGTGGATGGCATTTACAAGAGGACCGAAGATTTAATGTCGTAAATGTTGGTCTTACCGCATCAAAAGAAATTGAGCTAGGTAAAGTAAACATTCCTTTATCAGCTTCTTTAATTGTAAACCCAGATGCTAGAAACGTATTTTTTGTAGCAGCAATTGGATTCAGTAATTAATAATTTTCTCTTTTAGTTTTTCTAAAAAAAAGGGCTTTGATTTTGATATCAAAGCCCTTTTTTAATTTTTCAAAACACCCTTCAAAAACTCACCTGTTATACTATTAGGTGCGGAAGCCACTTCCTCAGGCGTGCCGGCAGCAACAACACTCCCGCCTCCTTTCCCCCTTCAGGCCCCATATCAATTAAGTAATCAGCGACTTTTATGACATCTAAATTATGTTCAACAACCAAAACAGTATTGCCTTTGTTTACTAATTCTTGTAAGACTTCTAATAGAACCTTTATATCTTGAAAATGCAGGCCGGTTGTGGGTTCATCTAATATATAAAAGGTATTTCCTGTATCTCTTTTGGACAACTCAGAGGATAATTTAACACGCTGCGCTTCTCCACCCGAAAGTGTGGTGGCTGATTGACCTAGCCTAACATATCCGAGTCCGACACTTTCTAGTGTTCTTACTCTTCTTGAAATCTTGGGTATAGCTTCGAAAAAGGTATTCGCCTCCTCTATTGTCATATCCAAAATATCATTGATGCTCTTTCCCTTATACTTTATTTCTAATGTTTCCTTATTATAACGTTTTCCCATGCACTTAGGGCATTCTACATATACATCAGGCAAAAAATTCATCTCAATTAGTTTCGCTCCACCTCCTTTACACTCCTCACACCTTCCTCCTTCAACATTAAAAGAGAACCTACCAGGCTTATAGCCACGTATTTTTGCTTCTGGAATCTCCGAATATAACTTTCGTATATCATCAAAAACTCCAGTATAAGTAGCTGGATTAGATCTGGGTGTTCGACCTATTGGAGATTGGTCTATTTCAATTACTTTATCGATATACTCAAGTCCCTTTATCGTCTTATAAGGTAAAGGCTCTTTAACAGCCTTGTAAAAGTGTTTATTTAAAATTCTATAAAAAGTCTCATTAATGAGTGTAGATTTGCCACTTCCTGAAACACCTGTCACTCCAATAAAGCAACCTAAGGGCAACTTAATATCTACATCATTTAAATTGTTTCCTTTAGCTCCTTTTAAAGTAATATTTTTCCCTTCACCCTTTCTTCTTTTTGTAGGTATTTCTATGGTTTTTCTTTTAGATAGATAAGCAGATGTAACGGAATTATTCTTCAAAAAATTTACCGGTAGATCACTTCCTACAACTTGCCCCCCATGTTCCCCTGCACCTGGGCCTAAATCAATTAGATAATCAGCTGCTAACATAATTTCTTCGTCGTGTTCAACAACTAAGACTGTATTTCCAACATCTACCAACTCCTTGAGAGCACTAATTAATCTACTATTATCTCTCTGATGCAACCCTATACTAGGTTCGTCTAAGATGTAAGTAATCCCAGTTAATTGGGATCCAATTTGTGTAGCCAAGCGAATACGTTGAGACTCCCCTCCTGACAATGTTCTAGTAGGACGATCTAGCGATAAATAAGTCAAGCCCACCTCCAATAAGAACCCTGTCCTCGCTTCAAGCTCCTTAACAATATCCTTTGCAATAACTCTTTTATCCTCACTTAGACCATTTTTTAACTCTCCTATCCAATTGCTGAATTCAACTAAATCTAGCTGAACAATTTCACCAATATTTCGCTCTCTTATTTTAAAATGTAAAGATTCTTTTTTTAATCGCAAGCCCCCACAGCTCGCGCATTTTTTTGACGACATAAATTTTTCTGCCCAACGTTTAAGTGGTTCAGAAGTCGCATCCTGATAACTTCTCTTAATTTGAGAAACAATCCCTTCAAAATCTACCTTATAATTCGTAGCTGTATTTCCAAATTCCATAGAGATATCTATCGTATCACCCTTTGAACCAAAAAGCAATAACTTTAGCGCTTCTTCTGGAATAGCATTTATCTCATCTGTTAGTTTAAATCCATAAGCTTTCGCAATAGATTTAATCATCTTAAACGTATAATTCTCTTTCTTTTTACCTAACGCCTCAATTCCCCCTGCAGCTATCGATTTACAACTATCGGGTATCACCTTTTGAATATCTACCTCTCTTACAACACCTAAGCCATTACAAGTTGGACAAGCTCCATAAGGTGAATTAAAAGAAAAAGTATTAGGCGAAGGCTCTTCGTATGAAATTCCTGTTGAGGGGCACATAAGATGTTTGCTATAGGTAACAATTTCCGAAGTTTCAAAATTTTGAATAAACAACAATCCCTCTCCAATTCTCAAAGCAGCTTTTATGGCTTCGCGTAAACGTTGAATATCCTTCCCTACTTTTAATCTATCAACCACCACTTCAATATCATGAATTTTATAACGGTCAACTTGCATCTTTGGAACAATCTCTTGAATGTCTCCATCTATTCTTACTTTTAAAAACCCTTGTTTTCTTATTTGTACAAATAATTCTCGATAATGGCCTTTACGTCCTCTAACCATTGGTGCTAAAACAATAATTTTCTGCTCCTTATAATGTTTACTTATGTGTTGAATTATTTCATCTTCAGAAAATTTCACCATTTTCTCTCCGGTATTATAAGAAAATGCATCTGAAGCCCTAGCGAACAGCAGCCTTAAGAAATCATATAGTTCCGTAACCGTTCCAACAGTTGACCTTGGGTTTTTATTTGTTGTTTTTTGTTCTATAGAAATAACCGGACTTAAACCAGTAATCTTATCAACGTCAGGCCGTTCCATATTTCCCATAAATTGGCGCGCATAACCAGAAAAACTTTCTAAATATCTCCTCTGACCTTCTGCATAAATAGTATCAAACGCTAATGACGATTTTCCGCTACCACTCAAGCCAGTAATTACAACTAGCTGATTCCTAGGGAGATGAACATCTATGTTTTTAAGATTGTGAACTCTCGCTCCATAAACATTTATAAACTCAATTTCCTCTTCCGATATGGGTGGTAGTTCTTGTGCCAACTCTAATTATTAAATATAAAGTCCCGATATTAGATATTACAACTCTCTTTTAGCCGGAAGGTTTTCTTTATTCTTTCTTAAAAATTCACTAACAAATTGCCTCACATCTTCAAAAGTTTCATTAATATTTTCTCTTTCAGGCAAATGCATCGTTTTTAGAAAATCATCAACTAATGTCCAAAAGTCACTGCTGATCTTACCTGTTCTTTTTTCTATTTGAAAGAGGATCTCTTTTACAATACGCTCACCTTCATCGTGCGTATAATCGCTATTCATTACTAAATCTTCTATTAAATCCTTTATCTTATCTTGAGAAATCGATGCAAAACCAACCGTAAAAAATAAAAGCTTTTTAAGCGTATCGTTCATTTTAAAATTTATTCTTCTAATTTATGGAATTGTACTTGTTTTTGTATCTATATAGTAATTATTTAATACATGTACCAAAACTATATCTGGAAATATCGCACAGAGGAAAAGGAGAAAGTTGAGCAATTAAAAAATGATCTAAACATCAGTATACCACTTTGTAACATCTTAGTTCAAAGAGGAATCGATTCCTTTTCAAAAGCTAAGACTTTTTTCAGGCCTCAACTAAGCGGACTTCATGATCCCTTTTTAATGAAAGACATGCCCAAAGCAGTAAATAGACTCTCTGAGGCGATTACTAAAAAAGAAAAAATACTTATTTATGGAGATTACGATGTAGATGGCACCACTGCCGTTTCATTGGTTTTTTCCTTCTTAAAAAAGTATTATGACAATCTGGATTTTTACCTGCCAGACAGAAACATAGAAGGATATGGTATTTCTTTTCAAGGTATAGACTATGCGAAGACTATCAATGCAACATTGATAATAGCTCTTGATTGTGGAATCAAGGCGCATGAAAAAGTGGATTATGCCAATAAAAATTGCATTGACTTTATTATTTGCGATCATCATGAACCAGATAAAAAGTTGCCTAGTGCTTTTGCTATTTTAAATCCTAAAAGACTAGATTGTAACTACCCTTATAAAGAATTGAGTGGTTGTGGAATTGGATTCAAATTCATGCAAGCGTTTACTATACAAAATGGTATTGATGAAAAAAAAGTGTTCCAATTTTTAGATCTATTGGTTATAAGCATAGGCGCAGATATTGTACCCATGACTGGAGAAAATAGAATTCTTTCCTTTTATGGCTTAAAAAAATTAAATGAGTCGCCTATTCCAGGAGTAGAAGCTTTAATATCCACTAGTCAAATTCAAAAAGACACTTTTAATATAACTGATGTTGTTTTCGTTCTTGCTCCAAGAATTAATGCAGCTGGTAGATTAGCACATGCAAAAGCAGTTGTTTCACTTTTAATTGAGCAAAATAAAACGTTAGCAATCAAAAAGGCCCAACACCTAGAAGATCAAAATATTTTAAGAAAAAATATAGATCGAGATATAACGGAAGAAGCATTAAATATGATCGATATCAATAAAAGCCTTATCTCAAAAAAAACATCTGTCGTCTATAAAAAAGACTGGCACAAAGGCGTGATTGGAATTGTAGCATCTAGACTAATAGAAAAATACTACCGTCCAACCATCGTTTTAACAAGCTCCCAAGATAAAATAGTGGGCTCTGCCCGTTCTGTCAAGGGATACAATATTTATAAAGCTATTGAAGCGTGTTCCAATCATCTAATACAATTTGGAGGACATAAATATGCTGCTGGGTTAACAATGAAGACAACCCAAATTGAAGCTTTTCGTAATGCCTTTGAAAATTATGTGTCCTCTACAATAACGGATGATGAGCTCACTCCTAAACTTTTCATTGATGCCGTAGTCAATGAAGAACACTTTAATCTTCAATTCCTATCTATTTTAGAGCAAATGGCTCCTTTCGGTCCTTCTAATATGAAGCCAATTCTCATAATTAAAAACTTAAGAGACACGGGTCATACAAAGATTGTTAAGAAATCGCATTTAAAGCTGTCCGTCAAATCGAAAGAAAAGGTATTAAGTGGAATTGGTTTTAATATGGCAAATAAAATAGATATTGTCAAATCAGATAGACCTTTTGATATCGCATTTCAAATGAATTTAAATGAATGGAACGGATATAAAAATATAGAAATGCGCGTTAAAGATATTAAGTATTCAGAAGGATCGATTTAAAGTAATCTATTAACTTTGCGAATCAATAAACTATGCAACTAAAATCAGAAAATTTAGTCAAAAGCTATGGCGGAAGAAAAGTTGTCAATGAGGTTTCCATTGAAGTAAATCAGGGAGAAATAGTTGGTTTACTGGGGCCTAATGGTGCAGGTAAAACAACTTCTTTTTATATGATCGTCGGATTAGTTACACCAAATAGAGGTAAAATCTTCCTTGAAAATAAGGATATCTCAAAGATGGCCATGTACAAACGCGCTAAACATGGTATAGGGTATTTACCACAGGAAAATTCTGTTTTTAGATCTCTGAGTGTTGAAGATAATATAAGGGCTATTCTAGAATTTTCTAGTAGAAATAAAAAAGAACAAAAGGAAAAATTAGAAGAACTTTTAGAAGAGTTTGGCTTGCAACATGTCCGCAAAAACAAGGGCAAACTTTTATCAGGAGGTGAACGTAGAAGAACAGAAATAGCAAGAGCCCTAGCTTCAGATCCTAAATTTATTCTTCTGGATGAACCTTTTGCAGGAATTGATCCTATTGCCGTTGAAGATATTCAACACATTGTTGCAAAACTAAAATACAAAAACATTGGAATCTTAATTACCGATCACAATGTACAAGAAACCCTTTCTATTACCGATCGAGCTTACTTACTATTTGAAGGTAAAATACTAAAACAAGGTACAGCTCAAGAACTCGCCAATGATGAAACTGTAAGGAAAGTCTATCTTGGTCAAAACTTTGAATTGAAAAGAAAAGAGATTAAATTTTAAGACACTTCAAATTATTTTTAAATATGAGCTCACAAAAAATCATAGATGCTTGGTTGCAACATCCAACCAAGAGAATGATAGAGAATCCAATCTTTGATTCACTCAAAAGATGGACAAAAGCTAGCAATACAATAAAAGAAATACCTATAGAATTTACTGTTGGAGCATTGGAAATGGCCAATATTGAAAAAGGTTTGATTTGTAGTTGGACATCACCTCATGGTTCACTTATCTCCAATGAAGAAGTAGCTGGATGGGTAAAACAATACCCTGATAAATTTATTGGAATTGGTTCCGTACCTCTAAACAGACCAATGAAAGCAGTCGAAGAACTAAAGAAATGTATCAATGAATACGGTTTTAAGGGAATAAGAGTTTTACAATGGCTATGGAATCTGCCCGCCACGCATGCCTATTATTATCCTTTATATGTTGAATGCATCAATTTAAATATTCCCATTTGCTTTCAAGTTGGACATACAGGTCCACTAATGCCCTCCGAAGTCGGCAGACCTATTCCTTATATTGACCAAGTTGCTATTGATTTTCCTGAGTTAAAAATTGTATGCGGTCATGTGGGGTATCCATGGACAACTGAAATGATTGCTGTAGCAACTAAGCATCAAAATGTCTATATAGACACCTCTGCTTATACAGCAAAAAGGTATCCAAAGGAATTAGTTCAGTATATAAAGACCCACGGGAACAAAAAAGTCTTATTCGGAAGCAATTATCCCATGATTTTACCAAAAAAATGTCTTCAAGATCTAGACCTTTTAGAATTAGATAAAAATACCAAAGACCAATTCTTGTATCAAAATACGGTAAATGTTTTCAACCTTTAATTAGACGTTCATGAATTTGTTTAATTCACTTGTAAGAAGTTATCTTAAAACTAGAATCAAGAAGATTGAACATTTCAAAAAGCATCCCGTCTTAACTCAAGAAAGGTTACTGTTTGATTTAATACAAAAGTCAAAAAATACGACATATGGAAAAGACCTAGGTTTTCATAACATCTCATCTATTAGTGAATTTAAACAACAAATACCCATCAATGATTATGAATCTCTAAAACCATACATTCAAAGAAATATTGAAGGAGAACAAAATATTCTTTGGTCAACAGATATCTCTTGGTTTGCTAAATCGAGTGGCACGACCAATGATAAAAGTAAATTTATACCAATAAGTAGCGAATCTTTGAGCAAATGCCATATAAAAGGGCCTAAAGATTTGATGTCTATTTATGTATATAACAACCCAAACACAACGGTATTTAACGGTAAAAGTCTGATTATGGGTGGAAGCCATAAAACTCATGAACAACATCCTTCGACCAAACTTGGAGATGTCTCTGCTGTCATGATGAAAAATCAACCCTTTTTGGCCAATATTCTTAGAGCTCCAAACTCGGCAATTGCTTTTATGGATAATTGGGAAGAAAAGATTGATAAAATAGCAAAAGCTACCATTGATAAAAACATTACTAATATTGGAGGTGTTCCAACATGGACTATCGTATTAATGAATCATATATTAGATCTAACAAAAAAAAGTTGTATAAAAGACATTTGGCCAAATCTAGAACTTTATATGCATGGAGGTGTCAACTTTGAGCCCTACCGAGCATCTTTTCAAAAATTGATTGGGGGAGAAATTTTATATTATCAAACGTATAATGCTTCTGAAGGTTTTTTTGCTTTCCAAGATGAGAATAATGCTGATGATATGCTGTTAGCTCTCGACAATGGAGTTTATTATGAGTTTATTGACATGGATCAATTAGATGAACTACATCCCAAAAATACAAACTTAGAAGATGTTGAACTCTATAAGAACTATGCTATAGTGATAACCACCAATAGCGGGCTTTGGAGATATAAGGTTGGAGATACAGTTCAATTTACCTCAAAGTTCCCTTTTAAAATAAAGGTAACCGGAAGAACAAAACATTTCATTAACGCATTTGGAGAAGAGATCATTATTGAAAATGCAGACAAAGCGATAGAAATAGCTTGCAATAAACACCATGCCGTGCTTAAAGAATATACCGCTGCCCCAAAATATTTTTCTGGAAATGAAAAAGCTTATCATCAATGGTTAATAGAATTTACAACACCGCCAAATGATATAGAGCACTTCTTAGATACATTAGATCTTACTTTACAAAGTATTAACTCCGATTATGAGGCTAAAAGACAAAACAATATGGCTTTAAAAAAACCAGAAATAATTGCCGCCCCAAAGGGATTGTTTTATAGATGGTTGAAAAGCAAAAATAAATTAGGCGGACAATACAAAGTGCCCAGACTAAGCAACGATAGAAAACATATGGAAGAACTGTTATCAGAAATTAAAAAACATACCTAGTAAATACTAAATTCTTTTAAAAAAACCATTATCTTTGTGCGCCCTATTAGGGATGTTCTTTTAAAATAATGCGGGTGTGGTGAAATTGGTAGACACGCTAGACTTAGGATCTAGTGCTTCACGGCTTGGGGGTTCGAGTCCCTCCACCCGCACTTATAAAGTCATCCTTTAGCCTTTTAATTTTTGCTTTAACATATCTTTGGTCCATGAAAATTAAAACTTTGAAAGTTTACATTTTAACCATTTTTTTTTTGGTTTTAGGGTGTAAAAAAAATGAGAATAACTGCCAAGATGTTTTTTTTGGTTCACCAATAAAAGAAACAGGTTTAAGTACAAGCGAATGCAAACCCATATGTAATTGTAAAAACTTTGTTGCAAACACCTTTACAGAACAAGATATTGAAAACCTAAAATCTTGGAAACTTAGCCAGCCGATTGAGTTGCTACCTTCAAATCCTTATGGGAGCCCATTACCTTCTCAAGAGGGAGGTGTTTGCGCCGTTATCATTGAAAATAGTATTGAAAAAACATATAGGTTGCAAAATTTTGAAAATGAGCAGCAAGCAAACGAAGCCAGTGCTATAGTTACACATTATGGCCCATGCAAGCAATGTTCTTCTTTGGAAGATCTTGCTGTTTATATCGAAACACCAACTTTAGGAGAAGTTGTGCGTAGATGTGCCCTTGAAAATTTATTGACTCCTTTCAATGACCTTATAACATGTATCGAGGACATCGGATTTTCTTCTCCGTGTGCCCAAATTTGGGCTTTTAATGCTAAGAACACTCAAAAAAAATGTTTAGATATATGTTTAGAAGAAATCGTTAGAGAGATTTTATTTAATGAAACTCCAAAATTTAACAATACAGATGGAAGCTTAGGAGCATGTATTGAATGTGACGAAATAAAAAGCGGGCCAATTTTTAAAGCATATGCTGGTAGAACTCGTAGAAACTCTGGCTTACCTTCCGCAATTTGCAGAACTTGTGATGAAGTTAAAATTGTTCAACATAATTATCCCTTTTAATTTTCATTTTATATAGACATAAAACTCTTTGTCTCTTCCAATTCAAATGCCAACTCCAAAAGAACGCGTTCATCTCCTATTTTGGTTGCAAACATACTTCCGATTGGTAGCCCATTATCACATTTACCCATTGGTAAGGAAATTGCCGGAGCCCCCGTAGCGTTTTGCACAATGGTAAAATTCACATAATTATTTAACCTCATTACAACAGATAAGAAAGGTTCGTTTGGACCAAAGTGCCCAAGTTTTGGAACCGGGGCAGACAGTGTTGGAGTAAGCAAAACATCATACTTTTCAAATAAAGCAATGTAGGTATGAACAACATCATTTCTTAACCGTCTAAAGCTAATGGGCGCCATTAACATAATTTTAGTAAAATGTCCACCCAGTTCATCAGTAAATTTTTCTACTTGATTCGCTTGGAACCTTTTATTGTAAGTTAACCTCCCAAAAGTCTTAATCATGTTTGCCAAAAAAGAATAATAAACTAAAAAGTCCAATAGAACCATATCATCATATGGATTGTTAATGTAATCTACATGATGACCCAGTGTTTCGCATTTTTTCCCTGTAGCTAAAACCGATCTTACAACCTCTGGATGACTTTCTATACCGGCCGGCGTTTGTGTAAACATGGCAATTTTTAATCTTTTCTTAGAAGCGGCCTGTACACTTCCAATTTTGGGCATTTTTTTTGTTGCATGAAATTGCTCGATTGCAGAAAAATAATTAGCCGTATCGCGAACACTTTCACTTACTATTCCCTGAGTAACTATATCTACTGGCATCTTAGCGGTGGGGGAACCAACATGTCTGCCACGTGATGGTTTTAAGCCAATTAATCCGCAGCACGATGCTGGAATTCTAATGGAACCGCCTCCATCAGCAGCATGTGCAATTGGAACCACCCCTGCTGCCACTAAAGCTGCAGCTCCTCCCGACGAACCTCCAGTTGAATATTCAATATTAATTGGGTTTCTAGTATCTCCATTTACAGTTGTTTCTGTGCAAGGAAGTAATCCAAATTCTGAAGTAGCACTCTTTCCTACAACTATACAACCGGTTGATTCTATCTGCTTAACAAATTTCTCCGTTTTTTTTGCAGGGTTATCAGGAATCCCTATTGAACCATGTCTGGTAGGAAAACCTTTTACATCAGCTAGGTCCTTTATAAACATAGGCACTCCAGCAAAAACACCTTTTGTTTTTATGTTATTTGAAGCAATATCATAATTACTGGCAACAATTGCATTAATTTTTGGTTCAGCTATTTCGGCTCTTTCTTGAACACAATCTATAACTTCTTGAGCTGTGATTTCTTTGGACCTAATCTTTTCAGCAATTTCCGTGGCATCCATGTTTCCTAAAATGCCAATATGATTTGTTGATACTTTATTTTCCTTTTTCATTTAAGCTTTATTTTCAATGGATAAATCATCATAAATCTTTTTCATAGAGCCCAACAAGTTGTTTTTCTCTTTTTTATCAATTTTCGAAAAGATAATTTCAGAGATTAAGGCCAAATTGCTGACGACAGCCTTTAATTCACTTTCCCCTTTTTCTGTTAATTGTACTCTTTTAGCACGCTTATCATCCGGATCTTTAAATTGTTTAATTAGCCGTTTCCACAACAACCTTCTTATGATGTCCATTCCAGTTGGTGTCTCCATATGGGCCTTTGTAATGAGTACCGTCTTTTTTAGGGACTTCTCTCTTTTTAAAATGGATAAGAATACATAATCATCAATACTGTGCAATCCTGATTTTTCTAAAACGGGCTTAGACCTTTTTCTAAATTCCTTATTCACCAAATGCAACAAACTTAATAACTGTTCATTCGTTTTATCAAATGCTCTTTCGACTCCCTTGCTTTTATCACCATTCGTTGCAGAAGTGTTATCGGGATAGGATAATCGATTATTAAGCCATATGGCAAAATCTTCAATCTTAAAAGATTTCCTCTTCTCTTCACTCGTATATATTTCTACATACTCCGCTATGTCTTTAAACAAACTTGCTACACTCATTTACTATGAAATCATACCAAAATTACAAAAATAATATCAAAACATAATAAAATAATTTTTTCGATATTTAAACTTTGATACAGGCTTACAATTGAAATTGTTATAATTTTGTTGTTCTAAAGCTATGGACAAACTACTATCTTCAAATTTAGATCTAGGAATCATTGCCGGAGGGCAATTAGGAAAAATGCTCGCACTTGCAGCAAGCAATTGGGCCATTAGATCTTCTATTTTAGATCCTGACGAACATTCTGCTGCCTCTACAGTTTGCAATACTTTTTTTAAAGGTGATTTTTTAAACTATGGAGATGTTTTAAATTTTGGACGTACTGTAGATGTCATTACTCTTGAACTCGAAAATGTTAATGTTGAAGCGCTACAGCAATTGAAGAAGGAAGGTAAACGCATTATCCCCGATCCAGATATTTTAGCGGTTATTAAAGATAAAGGGTTACAAAAGCAGTTTTATGAGAAACACAGTATTCCCACTTCTCCATTTCGGTTATTTAAAAATGATGAGGAAATAAAAAAGGCTATTGACAAAGGCACGGTTAAATTCCCTTTTGTTCAGAAAACAAGACAGGCCGGATATGATGGTAAAGGAGTGCAAATTATAAATGACTCACATCAAACACAAAAACTCTTTTCGGCGCCATCTCTTATTGAAAAAAAGGTATCTATAAATAAAGAAATTGCCATTATTGTAGCACGCAATCAATCAGGTGAAATAAAGTGTTTCCCTGCAGTAGAAATGGAGTTTAACGATACAGCTAATTTGGTTGAACAGTTGATTTGTCCAGCAGACATTTCTGATAAAGTAGAGCAAAGGGCAATAAATATCTCTTGTAAAATTGTAGAAGCGTTTGATTATGTAGGTTTGCTCGCAGTTGAACTTTTCTTAGATCATGATGGAAATGTGATTGTAAATGAAATAGCCCCACGCACACATAATAGTGGACACCATACAATAGAGTCAACCATTACATCGCAATATGAGCAGCAACTTAGAGCCTTGTTCAACCTGCCCCTTGGAAGCACACAATTAAAACTTCCCTCTGTAATGATTAATTTACTTGGAGCAGAGGGCTTCTCTGGCCCTGTGAAATATGAAGGTCTAAAAGAAAGCCTAGCCATTGAAGGCGTAAAAGTTCATTTATATGGCAAAAAAAGTACCCGCCCTTTCCGTAAGATGGGCCATGTTACTATCTTAGATACTTCAATTGAACGAGCGAAAGCAAAGGCAAAAAAGGTAAAATCGCTTCTAAAAGTAATATCATGAGCAAACCAAAAGTCAAAATAATTATGGGTTCAGATTCAGATTTACCTATAATGAAACAAGCTGCAGAAGTATTAGATCAGTTTAAGATCCAATATGAAATGACAATAGTTTCTGCCCATAGAACTCCTGATCGGTTGTTTGAATTTTCGAAAAACGCACATAAAGATGACATTGAAGTGATTATTGCCGGTGCGGGAGGTGCAGCTCATTTGCCTGGAATGGTAGCGGCCATTTCGCCACTACCTGTGATTGGAGTTCCCATTAAATCTTCGAATTCAATTGATGGATGGGATTCTGTTTTATCTATATTACAAATGCCTGGCGGGGTTCCCGTTGCTACGGTTGCGCTAAATGGGGCTAAAAATGCAGGAATTTTGGCAGCTCAAATACTCTCTGTTGGAAATAAGGAAATTAGAAATACCATTCTCGATTATAAAAACCAATTGACTGAAGCAGTTCACGAAAAGATCAAAAAGATGGAGGGTTAATCAATGACATTGTTTGTCAATTTTATTAGCATCTCTCTTTCTGAATTGGTTAGTTTACCGAACAGTTTTTCTTCTGTTTCCAATAAACTTTTTTCAATTGCTAATTGATTTTTCTTTCCCAATTCTGCAACTTGAATAAAAGTAACACGTTTGTCATTAGGATTTTTAATCCTCATGATCAATTTTCGCTTTTCCATGCGATCTATGGCCCCTGCAATGGTACCACTACTTAATGAAACTTCCTTTTGCAATTCGCCAATTGTTAGCTTTCCGTTACTCCATAGTATAGATAGAATATGAACTTGCTCAGCAGTTAAATCAAACTTTGAAAGTGCCCGATTGTGTGCTCGATTCACTTTCCTAAAAAGTTTCACAACAGCATTACTTAGTGAAGTTTTAGGACTAACTTTCCCCATTTAATAGCTCAATGTTTCTTTAATAAAATTTGCAATATCATAATAAGCTTTCATAGCTTCTTTTCCTATTAACGGAATATTTATAAATCCATGAATCAATCCTTGATAGTTTTTATACTCTATTTTAACTCCCGATTTATTTAATCTATCAACATACAACTTTCCTTCATCCAATAAAGGATCTAATCCTGCAGTCAATAGAAAAGTTGGGGGCATGTCGTTTAAATTTTCAGATAGTAAGGGAGAAACCAGTGGATTTAAAATATCTCTTTCATCACGAATATAATTATCTCTGTACCACCTTAACCTCTCTTTTCTGAGAAAAAAGTATTTATTGTTATAATCTAAAGAAGGATGGCACATTCTAGCATCGGTGCATGGATAAATCAAAATTTGTCCGGCAAGACGAATCTTATTTTGCCCTGTTAATAACATGCTTACACCATTAGCAAGATTTCCTCCTGCACTATCACCGCATACAAATATTTTTGTCTTATCTCCTCCTAAATACTCTGTGTTATTGTATCCCCAAACACAGGCGTCATAACAATCTTCTAATGGAACAGGGAACTTATTTTCCGGAGCTAATCTATAATTAACAGAAACAACTACAGCATTAGCCACTTTGGATATTCGACGACAAACATTATCATGTGTTTCTATATCCAATACAACAAAGCCTCCTCCATGGAAGTATATTACAACAGGCAAATTCTCTTTATTATTTGGTTTGTAAATTCTGATTGGAATGTTTCCATGCCTTCCTTCTATAACATGATCAAAAACCTTTTTTACTTTAATTTTTTTATCAAATACAAAATTTGCCTTGGCAGCATTACCCTTAGAAATTTTCCGCGCATCTGAAATTGAATGCCCTGAAACATCTTCTTTTAATAAAGCATTATAAATTAATAAAACACCTGCCTGCTTTAAAGGCATTTTCAAGGCTTCTTTTAAAACACTTACTTCCATCAATTTTACTTTACTTCGTTCCACCAGTCTGAAAAAATATCGTCCTTCTTAATGCTTCTTAATTCTCCCAATTTGGGAACAAAAATTTGCTGTCGAAGCTTGTCTGCTTCCATAACAAATCTATCAATGGGTTCTTTCCAAGGATGAAGCGATAAAGAAAATCCCGCCCAATGCACAGGAATAGCATTATTCACTTTTGCATCTATAGATGCTTGGAGGCTTTCTTCAGGATACATGTGTATGGCATGCCAGCGCTTATTATATTGACCACATTCCATAAATCCAATATCAAAAGGACCATATTTTTCACCAATATTCTTAAAATGACTATTGTATCCTCCATCACCACTAAAGTAAATACGAGAGAATTTGTTTAACAAAGCCCAACCACCCCATAACGATTTCGCTCTATCCTTAATTCCTCTACCAGAAAAATGTTGCGTCGGAGTAAAAACAATTGTTAGGTCAACCAATCTAAGTTCTTCCCACCAATCAAATTCTTTAATAATAGATTTAGGAACACCCCAATGTTCTAAATGCCGCCCAACACCTAACGCAACACAAAAATATTTTGTTTTTGGTATTAGTTTTAAAATGCTTGCATAATCTAAATGATCATAATGGTCATGTGTAATTAAAACCACATCGATTTGCGGTAGTTGATCAATAATAGTTAAGGTATTCTCACTAAACCTCTTTGTACTAAATGGAGCGATTGGTGATGCATTTTCGCCAAACATAGGGTCAATCAATATATTCTTAGAATCCATCCTTACAAATACCGTAGAATGACCAAACCAAGCAAATTGAACATCATTATTCAATTTATTTTTATCAAAAGGAACAATTGGCAGCAAATTTTTAGGCGCTTTTTCCTTTCGATTATCGTATTGTTCTTTCAGTAATTTAGGAATACTCAAAAAGTTCATATCCATTTTAGTCGACTTTAAATTCCGAAACCGACTTCCATTCCATTGTACTGAACGCGCATATTCTAATTTTAGCTCATTGCTAAGTTTTCCTCCAAATTGTTTTGTAACCATTACCCTTTTTATAAATATCTCGTATTCAAGATATTTTTATTATCTTGTATCCGAGATAAACAAAGATACTAAATTATATAATGCTATGTATAAAGGAAATCAATCACAAAAAGAACATCAATCTGCGCGATCGGATATGCGAATTTGGAGAAAAAAAGTACAACAAAACATTTATGACGAAAACGTAGACTTTCAACATACTCTAGGCTTGTATTTTAACAGTACTGATTTTTCTAAAATAGAAAAAGGCCTAAGCGTTTTTGGCAAAAAAGTACCCAATGAACTAGAAGATGCAGTTATGGAAAACGACCATCGTTTAAATTACCCACGTATAGAGAATTATAATGGCATTGGAGAGGTTGATAATAAAATTGTTCATCACCCCAGTTTAATAGAATCAGGTTCCATAATTTTTAAAACAGGTTTAATTGAAAAGCTAGCGAGGCTTGGTGGAATGAAAGAAGGTTATGCCTTTTATTTTTTAAGTAATCATGTTGGAGAAGCGGGTCATCATTGTCCATTAATTTGCAGTTATGAAGTAGTTCGACTACTAAGAAAACTTCCAAATAGTATTCCAAATCAAGATTTTATAATTGAACGTTTATTAGATGAAAATTATAGAACTGCTTATACTGCTTCTCAATTTTTGACTGAAGTTCAAGGAGGATCGGATGTTGGCAAAAATGCAACTTTGGCTTATCAGGATGAAGAAGGTAATTGGAGGATTAAAGGAGAAAAATGGTTTACTTCCAATGCAAATGCAGAAGTAAATATCATTACTGCACGTTACGATATTGACAAAAAAGGCACTAAAGGGTTGGCTGTTTTTATGGTTCCATCACACTTAGAAAATGGTTCAAGAAACACCTACGTATTTAGACGAATGAAAGAAAAATTTGGGACTAAAGCACTGGCTTCTGCTGAAATCGATTATCATGATGCACTTGCCTATCCCTTAGGGCCAGTAGAAGTAGGGTTTAATACATTAATGAGCGAAGTCATTCATCATTCAAGAATTGCTTTGTGTATTGGGGTACTAGGATTTGGAAATAGTGCCTATAGAATTGCTCGCCATTATGCAGATCATCGAGGAGCTTTTGGAAATAAGATTATCAATTACCCTTTGGTCCAAGAAAACTTGGCCAATATGCGTTGCGAAATTTTGGCCAGTTTAGCTGGGAGCTATGCCCTAATAGATATTCAAGACAAGATTGACTTAGGATATTATGAAGATGAGCAAATGAAGTTGTTTATTAGATTGATGTCTAATATCTCCAAGCACCTAATTTCTAAATGGATGGTTGATTTGTGTCATCATGCCATCGATGGTTTAGGAGGAAACGGTGCCATTGAGACCTTCTCCGCTATACCTAGATTACTTAGGGATACTATTGTGGAAGAAAACTGGGAAGGATCACACAATACTTTACGCATGCAAGTGCTTCGTGACATTCACAAATTCCAGTTAGACGAATTGTATATGAATGTGGTTTCAAAAGAATCAGAAGCCATTAAAGACAATGAACATAAAACTGAAATTAATCGCTTTTTGATTCAACTTCAAGACCAAATTGCAGCTTTAAAAGCTGCTAATCAACAACTTCAAACGCTTAAAATTCAGGATACCATTCGCTTAATGGGATGTATTTATTATTACTTATCGTTGGTGAAGGAAGGATTACACATGCAGGTTAAAAGTGGAGATTCAACGAAGTTAAATGCTGCCAAATTGTTTAAATCGATGCATATTGATCAATCCGCTCCTGAATGGACAGATGAATATATTGAAATGCTACAATCTATTATAAGAGTAGATGAAGATTCAACAGCTTCAAATTCAAATAAATCTTCTTTAACAGAAGTTAAAGTGTAATTATTTTGGACCTGTTAGGTTCAACCTAACAGGTCCAAAATTAACTTCTTTACTTAACAGCAGGCTGCTGCTGTGTAACACAATGAATCATTCCACCATCTTTATACAACTCATTTACTACTATTCCAACAACTTTTCGATTAGGGTATAACGTCTGAATTTTTGCATTGGCAACTTCATCCATAGGATCATTGTAGTTTGGAACCAAAACAACGTCATTCCCTACATAATAATTAATATATGATCCTTCATACCCTTTGATTCTCCTATACGAATAAGGAAGTTCTACAATTTTATAGCGCTTTCCATCTACATTTTTAGCACTCTTTAAAATGTCATATTCTCCAGGTTGAGAATCCTCTTTAGAATAAGTAACAATAGTATTACCATTTGCAAACCTCGCAGTTCCATCAATATGGTCATCTGTAATATCTTGACCTTTTACTCCATCTAACCAAATAAAATTAGTTACTCCTAAATATTTCCTAAAGTAATCCTCCGCATCCTTTTGTGTCCATCCTCTATTCCTATTATTATTGAGAATAGAGCTTCTCTTTGCCATTAAAGTACCATTACCATCTAATTCTACAGAACCACCTTCGTTAACCATGTCCACATTAACTACTTTCAAATTAAGGGCCTCTCCTACCTTTTTAGGAATAGCATTATCATTCTGATACTCAGATTTATTCCCCCATCCATTAAATTTCCAATCTTGAACAACTAAGTTATCCTTGGCATCATAAGTAAAAATTGGGCCATTATCTCTTACCCAAACATCATCCGTTCTCCAAACAAAAAAATCAATTTGACCCATGTTAAGCCCTTTATTAATAAGGAGCTTTTCAATTCTTTGTTTTTCATTATTATTATAAGCAATGATGTGTACTTTTTCACCATTGTGCAAAGCAGCAGTCATTTCTACCCAAATGCGCTCATATCTCTTTACATGATGTTTATCCCATCCATAATTGTGCGGCCATTGCAACCATGTTCCTTCATGCTTATCTTCTTCGCTTGGAAAAGTATACATCTCACCATCTTTACTTATTCCGTCGTTATTTCCATTATCAAGCTCCTCCAGCACTTCTTCAAAATCACCACATGCTATACAAGCCAGCGAAACAATAATTCCTATCAAACTCATTTTAAAATTTTTAACTTTCATAATTATACTTTTTTAGTTTACGATACCTCAAAAGTATATTCAGTTTGTTAGCAGCCGGTAGTCCAAAATTGACAAGTTTACCCAGCACAAACAATTCATTGCGAACTACTACTTCCCTTCTTACAAAATTGGAACCAAAATAGCTGTTTCAAATTCGCTCTCATCCCTTACGTTATTATTGTGCTTTATATAATGTTCAACAATAGGCAATGTAGAAAGTTCTATATCTGTATTTAACACCCACCCTCCATATATTTTTTGATAGGTTTCATCTATCTTATGATAACTGCCCTTATGTATAAACTTAGCATATTCCCCTCCTGAAATCCTTTTTTCGGGGAGCTCCTCATCTATTGGCTTTCTAGTTATACAGGCATCATATCGACAATGGATGCTTTCTGTAATTATCGGATCATCAATAATCAACCCAAAATATTCTGTTGATTCACTACTATATTGATAGCTATCCATCTTATCCCACAATTCATCAATTTCCATATTGATATAATTAGTACGTACACTTTGATAAAAAACGAGTATTTCTTCTAGCTTGACAATTTGAGGGTGCATTAACTCTTGCTTTGAGATCAGTAAATCATTTTCTTTAAACAACTCTAACTTCTTATTTCTAGCATCACTCGGTGGATATTTGAATCTTTTCTTAAATGCTTTTCTAAGTGCTTGTACATCTGCAAAACCAACATCAAGTGCAATTTCAGATATTGGCGTTTGGGTATAAATAATTTTTTTATAGGCATTTTCAATCTTTAATCTCGTCTGATAAGCACCAATAGTTTCTCCATAAACGGATTTAAAAACCCTTTGCAAATTCCTATATGAATAACATGAAACTTTTTCAAGGTCATCAATTAAAATTTGTGAATTGTAATTCTGTTGAATGAATTTTTGCGTATTATATATTTGTTCAATAGTCATACTCTTCAGATCAAAAGTCAAATTTGTAGAAATGTAAATTCTGAATTATGATTTGACAGCATAAGCCTATTATGGGCCATCAGTATAATCATAGCGATACAAAAGATTTAAAATTAGTATTCTTCTTAAACATATTTTCTGCCATTATTGAGATAATTGAGGGATAATGGCTTGTAATCTAACTATGCTTCAAATGCATTGCATGATTTAAGAGATAGTTTTCTTTAGGAATCACTTTGTATCTTAAGAAAATATCCAAAAAAAGAGATAAGATTACACATATGGCTAAATACGAATTAAAAACAAAAGTGAATGATGGAGATGTAAATGCCTTTATAAATAGCATCGAAAATGACAAAAGAAAAGAGGACTGCTTTAGAATACTAGATATTATGCAAGAGGTGACTAAAGAAACTCCTAAAATGTGGGGTCAAACTATTGTTGGTTTTGGCACCTACCAATACACTAATAAATCTGGATTTGAAGGAGAGTGGATGGCCACTGGTTTCAGCCCAAGAAAACAGAATCTAACGCTTTATATCATGTCAGGATTTGATAAAAATGAAGATCTTATGACTCTCTTAGGAAAATATAAAACGGGAAAATCTTGTTTATATATAAATAAGTTGGAAGACATAGATCTAGAAGTTTTAAAAAAACTCATAAAAAGATCTTATGATTATGTAAGAAAATACAATAAGGGGTGTTGAAATAAAAGAGATTTCATGTACAAATTAACTTGTTGCATTGACTCCTATTCCATAAATTGAGCATCTAAAATTTAAATAATGAATCTTACCGATATATTGGACATTTTGAAATATGTGCTTCCTGCCTTAATCGTTTTAATCGGCTTCTTTTTTATAACAAAAAATTTCCACGAAGCAGATAAAGAAAGGAGAGGATATGAGCTTAGAAAAGAGCGAATAGCTGAAAACAGTAAAATTGTTTTACCAATTCGTTTACAAGCTTATGAACGATTAATCTTATTCTTAGAGCGAATTAATCCTAACAATAGTATCCATCGAACCCGTCAACTAAATATGTCTGCGACAGAAATGCAGCGATCACTTCTTCAAAATATCAGATCAGAATTCGAACATAATATGTCTCAACAATTATATGTTTCGAAAGAAGCATGGATTATAACCACTACTGCGAAAGAAGAACTAATAAAACTTTACAATATTATTGGGAGCAATTTCTCACAAGAAGCATCCAGTTTAGAGTATTCAAAGGCTGTTTTTGATTATTTGATGAATTCAAACAAGGAAGTTCCTACGCAAACAGCTATTAATTTTTTAAAAGAAGATGTAAAAAAGTTTTTCTAGTGAAGTATTGCCCACTATTATTATTCTTTTTAATTGTTTTTCCCTCCTGTAAAACTTGGTCTCCAGATCATTACAAAACCACTTCTATTAAATTAAAAGAAAACAAGCTTGACAACAATAGTTTAGAAGAAGTTTATTTATCTTATAAAGATAAGTTGGATAAAGAAATGAAAGTTAAAGTGGCTAGTCTTGCGAACACTTTAACCAAACAAAAACCAGAATCTAGTTTAGGAAATCATGCTGCAGAAATTACTTTCACTCAAACGGAGCAATATTTAAATCAGCGAATTGATTTCGCCATTGTAAATTACGGAGGTCTAAGAGTTCCGTTAATAGACCAAGGAGCACTAATGGTAGAAGATGCTTTTGAGTTAATGCCTTTTGATAATTATCTAGTATTAATGGAGCTTGACGGAGCAACCACTACATTATTGTTTAATCATATGGCTCAACAAGGCGGTTGGCCCATTCACAATGCTTCATATGTCATAAAGGATGGCCATGCTGAAAGCATAAGGATAAACAATAAACCCCTTAATTTAAATAACACTTACAAAGTCGCTCTAAGTGATTATTTAGCAAATGGAGGAGACAATTGTAGTTTCTTAAGAGAAATGCCTTACACTAATACAGCGGTTTTTTTTAGAGATGCAATCATCGCTTTTTGGAAAGCTCAAGAGAAACAAAACCGATCGGTTACTGCTAGAATTGATGGCAGAGTAATTAATAAAGATGAATAGAAGGTCGTTTATATCGAAAAGTACGCTGAGCACTACTTTATTTATAAGTGGTGCTTTCCCTTTTAATGCTTTGGCAAAAGAGGATTATGTTCAACTTACTATACTCCATACTAATGATGTACATAGTCACATCGAACCTTTTCCAGTAAATCATAAAAGATACCCCGGCTTAGGAGGTGTTTCTGCTAGAGCCACTTTAATTGAAGAGATCAGAAAAGAATCTGAACATGTTCTACTTTTAGATGCAGGAGATATTTTTCAGGGCACTCCATATTTCAACTACTTTCTTGGTGAAGTCGAAATGAAACTCATGAGTAAAATGGGTTATGATGCAGCGACTATTGGCAATCATGATTTTGATGGAGGAATCGAAAATTTATCCAACCAATTAAAAGCTGCTTCCTTTAAAATGGTCAATTGTAACTATAGCCTTATAGACACCCCTTTAAACCAAAAAGTAACTCCATATACCATTATAAAAAAAGGACCTCTTAAAATTGGAATTCTTGGTGTAGGTATAGAATTAGATGGATTGGTGCCAAAACATTTATATGGTGCTACCCAATACGCTGACCCTATAAGCAAGGCCAATGCCACAGCATCTTTGTTGAAAAACGATCATAAATGCAATCTGGTAATCTGCCTATCGCATTTAGGATATACTTACAAGAACAAAAAAATTTCGGATTGCACCCTTGCTGAAAGCACCTATGATATTGATTTAATCATTGGAGGACATACGCATACTTTTTTGAATCAACCTGATATCAAAATGAACAAGGCAAATAACCAGGTACTGATCAATCAGGTTGGTTGGGCAGGTATCAATTTGGGGAGGATTGATTTTTTTTTCAAAAAAAATTCAAAAAATTCACGAAAAAAATGGGCTTCTGCGCAAACTGTTATTATGGATAAAAAGTCAAGCGAAAAATGATTTTTTTTAGAAAAATTTTTTGCTGAAATTTGAATTGTCCAAGCGAGATTTTTAACCTTGAAAACTAAGTGATTTATGAAGAGCAAGTGCGAACTTGTATGGGAAAAATGTTTAGAAATCATCAGAGATAATATAAACAATCAAAGTTACAAAACATGGTTTGAACCAATTACCCCAATAGCTATAGACGAAGATGAAAATGTACTAACAATCCAAGTTCCAAGTCAATTCTTTTATGAATGGTTAGAAGAACACTATGTAACGCTTTTAAGAAAAACTATTAAACGAGTGCTTGGAAGCAATGCAAAGTTAGAATACCAAATCATTATGGACAATGGTCAGTCAACAGACAAAAAAATGACCATTAACATTCCAAATAGTAGAGCAGGAAGCAAACAAAATAATGAAATCAACGCACCTGGACTATTTGAAAGTCCTATGATCAAAAATCCTTTTGTTATTCCAGGGTTAAAAAAGATCAATGTTGATTCACAATTAAATCCTAATTATAATTTCGAATCTTATATTGAAGGAGATTGCAATAGACTTGCAAGATCTGCTGGATTAGCGGTATCAAAATCTCCTGGAGGAACTGCTTTTAATCCCTTGGTTTTATATGGAGGTGTTGGCTTAGGCAAAACACATTTGGCACAAGCTATAGGAAATAATATAAAACTTAACCACCCTAAGAAAACCGTCTTGTACGTTTCTTCTGAAAAGTTTACAAACCAATTTATTGATGCATTAAAAAACAATAGTGTCAATGACTTTATACACTTTTATCAATTAATAGATGTTTTAGTTATTGATGACATTCAGTTTTTTGCCAATAAGGCCAAAACACAGGATATTTTCTTCCACATCTTTAATCATTTGCACCAGTCTGGAAAACAATTAATCTTAACTTCAGATAGGGCTCCTAAAGATTTAGAAGGAATGGAAGAAAGATTACTATCAAGATTTAAATGGGGCCTATCTGCAGATCTTCAAGTTCCAGACTTTGAGACTAGAATAGCCATTTTAGAAAATAAAATGCATGCTGATGGCATTAACCTTCCTAAAGATGTAGTAGAATTTGTCGCTTACAATATCAAAACGAATATTAGAGAACTCGAAGGCGTACTAATTAAATTATTAGCAGAGTCTTCTTTGAACAAAATGGAAATTAATCTTGAATTAGCTAAAAAGACCGTTTCAAGTTTCGTAAAAAGCGTTTCAAAAGAAATATCCATCGATATGATCCAAAAAACTGTTTGTGATTATTTTGATGTTATCGTTGATAAGTTAAAGGACAAAACTCGAAAAAGAGAAATTGTACAAGCAAGACAATTAGCTATGTTTTTCTCTAAAGAATATACAAACCATTCCTTAAAAGCCATTGGTTCGCATTTTGGGGGAAGAGATCATAGTACTGTAATACATTCTTGTCAGGCAGTAAGAAATTTAATTGACACCGATGAAGAATTCAGTGGAGCTGTTGATGAAATAAGGAGGCGTATTCAATTATCAATGTAATAAAATTAAAAACTTGATAAAAAGAGGTTGGTGAGTTAGAATTGCCAGCCTCTTTTTTATTATTTAAGGATAATTTATTTTGTCCTTCTCTACTTTAATTCTATTTTTGCGTTCGCTTTAAGGGAGCGAAGTTCTTAATAAAATTGTGTTGAATATATTTTCGGTGACGTGGGTGAGTGGCTGAAACCAGTAGTTTGCTAAACTGCCGTACTCGTGAGGGTACCGAGGGTTCGAATCCCTCCGTCACCGCACTAAATATTAGAAACACACATTTTCGGGGTGTAGCGCAGTCCGGTTAGCGCACCTGGTTTGGGACCAGGGGGTCGCAAGTTCGAATCTTGCCACCCCGACAAATTGAAAAGCCTGCTCAGATTTTTGAGTAGGCTTTTTTTTTAAGGCTCAAGCTTGCTTGAAAGCCGATGAGAAAAAGAAAGTCCAAATGTGAAACATCAGGCTTTTTAATTTAGACCACCCATCTACAAGATCTTTGGCATCTTGCCACCATATTAGCAAAAGGCATTCTTCAGCTGACACATGTCTTTTGCAGTTTTAGACCTTTCTTTAAAATCACCTTTCTCTCCAAAATTCCGATTTGCCAGTTTTTCGTAATTCACTCAAGTAAAGAGTTTTCTTCACCAAGTATTTTAAAGATTACAATTACTTTTTTTTAAAAAAAAGCCATTATTTAGCTTTGCTCAAGTAAAAAGGTAAGAAGCAAAATGAATATATTCAGATACGTACAAATTTTCTTATTCATTATATTTTCCAATTCCATTCTGTATGGTCAAACTTTACAAGGAAAAATTTCAAATGAGTGGAATACAGCTCTCTCAGAAGTGAATATTTTGAATATATCGAATGGCAAACATACACATAGCAATGAAAAAGGTGTTTTCAGGTTTGAAGAAATAAAAACTGGAGATACATTGCAATTATCCCACTTAGGGTATAAAGAAAAAAGAATAGTTCTCGATAAAATGGATACGACCCTCCATATTGTTCTGGAATCGATTTCAATTAGACTAGATGAAATCACTATTAGCAAAGCACTTGATGCGTTAAACCTGATAACTGACATTGACATTCAGACCAATCCGGTGAACTCTTCACAAGAAATTTTGAGAAAGATACCGGGCTTATTTATTGGTCAACATGCAGGAGGAGGTAAAGCAGAACAAATATTTCTGAGAGGATTTGATATAGATCATGGAACAGACATCCAACTTTCTGTAGATGGCCTACCTGTAAACATGGTTTCTCATGCACATGGGCAAGGGTATGCTGATTTACATTTCGTCATACCTGAGACGATAGACCGATTAGATTTTGGAAAGGGACCTTATTACGCTGACCAAGGAAATTTTAATACTGCAGGCTTTGTCAATTTTAAAACAAGACAAACATTGGAGGATAGTAAGGTAAAACTAGAAGTTGGGCAATTTAGTACCTATCGCTTATTGGGCATGTTCAATTTAATTAAAAAAGACCAACACAAAAGTTATGTCGCTGCTGAATATTTGACCTCAGACGGACCCTTTGATAGCCCCCAAAACTTTCATAGAATAAACTTATTTGGAAAATATTTTGGAAGCATTTCTAGATCAGACAACATTGGAATTACTGCTTCGTATTTCACTAGTAAATGGGATGCCTCGGGGCAAGTACCAGAACGGGCGATAAATAGCGGTATGATTGGCCGATTTGGGGCTATTGATGATACGGAGGGAGGAAATACAGATAGGTTAAACATTTTAATCAATTATGACAGGGTTATTGATGAAAAATCTTATGTAAAAAATAGTGTTTATTATTCTAAATATGATTTTGAGCTCTACTCTAATTTTACCTTCTTTCTTGAAGACTCTATAAACGGTGATCAAATCAAACAGAAGGAAAGTCGAAACATCTTTGGATTGAACAGTGAATACAATCACACTTATCAATCTGCGAAGATAAATGGGAACATACAAGCGGGAATAAGCTTAAGAAGTGATCGCAGCAATAAAAATGAATTATCTTCTACTGCAAATAGATCGGAAACATTAAATCGAATTCAGTTAGGAGATATTACAGAAACCAACCTTGGAATTTATTTTAATCCGACTATTAATATTAAAAAATGGACCATCAATCCTGCCGTTCGATTGGACTATTTTGATTTTCAATATAACGATGCTTTGCAAACCGATTATGAAACAAAATCATCAACAAATTTTATTGTAAGTCCAAAAATAAATCTGCTTTATAATCACTCCAATAATTTACAACTATACCTAAAAAGTGGCAAAGGGTTTCATTCTAATGATACTCGAGTTGTTATTGAACAAAATGGAGAGCAGACTTTACCTGCTGCCTATGGTTTTGACATTGGGTTTATTTGGAAACCGACTCCCAAATGGCTATTTAATACAGCTTACTGGCATTTATTTTTAGAACAAGAATTTGTTTACGTTGGTGATGCTGGGATTGTTGAGCCAAGTGGAAAATCACAACGTCAAGGAGTAGATTTGAGTGTTCGCTACCAGCCCATTGATTGGTTGTTTTTAAATCTAGATGCCAACTATACGCATGCAAGAGCCACTGAAGAAACCAATGGAGAAGATTTTATTCCACTTGCACCAGATTTTACTTTAGTGGGTGCTGTGAATATATTACATCAATCAGGGTTTTATGGTGGTGTTCAGGTAAGATTTATTGATGACAGACCTGCCAATGAGGACAATTCCATTGTAGCACAAGGATATGCAATAGCGGATGTCAATGCTGGCTATAAATGGGAAAACGTAAGCTTTGGCTTTCAAATTCAAAACCTGTTTAATTCAGACTGGAATGAAACACAATTTGCAACTGAATCAAAGTTAAAAGATGAAACTGAGCCAGTAGAAGAAATTCACTTTACTCCTGGAACACCGTTTTTTATAAAAGGAATTCTACAATTCAATTTTTGAGAACTTTACTGCTCGACCTATCTAAGATGATTAATGTAAATTGAAGTCTAATTCTGGTTTATTCCCTAAGCATTTTATTGACATAATATTTCAAAAGCTTAGTTACTTCATCATAATTTTGCTTTTTCACTCTAATGTCTGTTAATCTTGGTAAATGTTCTGCAAAGTAAATCTGATTATTCGCCATCTCAAAAAGTGTACTGGCAAAAGAATGTGGATATGGAAATTTAGGGTTTACCTCAAGAATAACATCTGCAACCTTTTGCGTTAGTGATTTATAACTAAGATAAAAACCCTGTTTGTTTTCATCATCTACATTTTTTGTATGATATGCTTTAGCAGATTCTGCAATAATGATTCGATGCAAAATTTTCTCATTCACAAAATCTACTGAAGGGTTTTCTTTAGTAGCATCCACAAAATTATCGATAATTATGTCCAATTTTCGATTTGGGTCAAGAATATTCATAGTGTTGTAATCAATTAAATAACTCACCCAATTCCAGTACCAAACTACCAAATAAAGCAATAAAAAATGCTTATTTTCAAAGTAACGATAGATGGAGGTTTCATTCGAATCCATCTTTAAAGCTAGTTTCCTAAATGTAAAGGCCTCAAAACCTATTTCTTCTAATAAGATAATGCTATTGGAGATTATACGCCTACCCAATTTACTTTGTAATGGATCTTTTAGCGATAGCCCTTGTGGTATTGAGATGTCAGCTAAGATGAACATTAGACTAGCAATATATGAATTAATTACTAATTAAAAAGCAATAAATACTTATTTTAAAAAAATAACGACTACCAACAATACAAGTATTACTAACATTTTGTATTATTGCAGAAAATAATCAATGATGAAAAATCAGTTAAAGTATTTAAAGAATGATATTCCAGCAAGTTTGGTTGTCTTTTTTGTAGCTATACCCTTATGTTTAGGAATTGCTTTAGCAAGTGGTGCACCACTTTTTTCTGGTTTAATTGCCGGAATTATAGGTGGAATTATCGTTGGTTTTTTGAGTGGGTCAAATATTGGTGTAAGTGGGCCAGCAGCCGGTTTAGCGGCAATTGTATTATCGGCAATAGCTACTCTAGGAAGCTTTGAAAACTTTTTATTAGCAGTTGTTTTAGGAGGTGTCATTCAACTAATATTTGGGTTATTAAGAGCAGGTGTTATAGGTTATTACTTTCCTTCATCGGTGATCAAAGGAATGTTAACAGGAATTGGAATAATCATTATTCTCAAACAAATTCCACACTTCTTTGGTTATGATTCTGATCCGGAAGGTGATTTTTCGTTTTTTCAAGTGGATGGTGGCAATACATTCTCTGGAATTGTTAACGCATTAAACAACATAAGCTTGGGCTCAACAATTATTGGCTTAATTGCTATAGCTATTTTAATATTATGGGGAAACATTTTATCTAAAAAAGGAAAATTCTTTCAGCTAGTTCAAGGGCCTTTAGTTGCTGTGGTTGTAGGAATTCTTTACTTTGTTTTAACTGCTTCTAATTCAAAATTTGGAATTAGCGCAGCACATTTGGTTAGCGTTCCGGTTCCTGAAAATTTAGATTCTTTTTTCGCCCAGTTTAGTTTTCCAAACTTTAATGCCATCTCTAATCCAGATATATGGGTAATAGCATTTACCATAGCTTTAGTAGCCAGCTTAGAAACGCTATTGTGTGTGGAAGCAACAGATAAATTAGATCCACATAAAAACATTACACCAACCAATAGGGAACTATTAGCGCAAGGCGCAGGTAATATTGTTTCTGGTTTAATAGGAGGATTACCAATAACACAAGTAATTGTAAGAAGCTCTGCTAATATACAGTCAGGAGGTAGAACTAAAATGTCTGCTATTATTCATGGGTTTCTTTTATTGATATCTGTAATTTTGATTCCAACTTTATTAAATAAAATTCCCCTTTCAGTTTTGGCGGCTATACTATTTGTCGTAGGCTATAAATTGGCAAAGCCGGATTTGTTCAAAAAAATGTGGAATTTAGGATGGAAGCAATTTGCTCCATTTATAGTTACGGTTTTAGGTATTGTTTTTATTGATTTATTGTATGGCATTGGTCTAGGTTTAGTTGTTGGCGTTGCCGTAATACTAATAAAGAGCTATCAAAATTCTCACTTTTTACATAAAGAAGAGGGTGAAACAGCGGGAAAACTTAAGATGACTTTAGCGGAAGAAGTTACCTTTTTTAATAAAGGAGCAATTCTACGAGAATTAGAAAATGTCCCAGAAAATTCACAACTAGAATTAGACGTTAGAAAAACCAGATATTTGGATAATGATATTATAGAAATTTTAGAAGATTTTGCCTTTAAAGCAAAGGAAAGAAATATCACTATAAAATTAGTTTCGGAAAGGGGCATTGTAGAAAACCCTCCGAGTTATATTGAGTTTTTTAAACTAAGAAAAAAGACACCATTTTATCACAATATTTAAAATAAATAACTATGGAAAATTTATTGCACCACACACAAACTAAAGCTTCTCAAGCAGCACTTAATTATACTGATGCGCTCCAGCTTTTGAAAGATGGTAACCAGAGGTTTTTAAAGAACTCTACAATTAATCGATCTTATGATCAACAAATTAATCTTACTGCTACGGGGCAATATCCATTTGCTGCAATCGTAAGTTGCATAGACTCAAGAATACCAACAGAGATTATCTTTGATCAAGGTATTGGCGATATATTTAATGCACGCATAGCTGGCAATTTTGTAAATGAAGATATTCTGGGAAGCCTAGAATTTGCTTGCAAGCTTGCAGGGTCAAAATTAGTTGTCATTATGGGACATACTTCTTGTGGAGCTGTAAAAGGTGCCTGCGATCATGCTCAGTTAGGGAATCTTACTGGAATGTTAGAGAAAATAAAACCAGCTTTAGCTAAAGTAGCGACCAAAGAAGGAGAAGATAGAAGTTCTAAAAATCTAGAATTTGTTAATAACGTGGCTGTTCAAAATGTACATCTCACTATAGCAAAACTAAAAGAAGATAGTCCTGTATTGAATGAAATGGTTCAAAATGGAGAAATTCAAGTGGTTGGAGCAATGTACGATGTTCAAACGGGGAAAGTATCTTTCTTATAATACTTAGTTAAACATTAAACCTCTTGATATTTCCACGATTAGGTTTTGATTAAATAAAATATCTAGATTTAATTGGGCTATATGAATCAATTCCTTAATTGGGTAATTATGCCAAATCAACTTAGTTTGTTTTAAGTTGGTAGATTTCTTTGATAACCAAGGAGCAGATTCGAATCTTGCCACTCCTACAAAAGTTAAAAAAGTCTTGTACACAAGTGCAGGGCTTTTTTTGTAATCAACTTAAACTTGCTAAAAATTGAAACAAATAAAAAAGTCGTCACACCAAAGTTTTTGATGTGACGACTTACTATTATTCTAAAAAGAAGACTCTAGCAAATAACCTTTCCCTACTTCCTTAAAACTTACCATTATCGTTAGCCATTTCGGTTGGTATTTCCTGAATAACGTCCCAATGTTCAACAATTTTTCCATCTTTTAATCTAAACAGATCATAAAATGCTTGTGGTTTCCCACTCCATTCACCTTCACTCATTGCAAGAATGAAGTTACCTTCTCCTAAAATTTTATGAGTTTTTTTGTAGATAAACATATTGTTTTGAGCGGTTAAATACTCAATAGCTTCACTTAAGCCTTCTAATCCATCTTTAACTAATGGGTTATGTTGGTTATATTCTTCAGTGCTAACGTATTCTGTAATTTTTTCGGGAGCTTTTCCAAACAATATATTATCAATAAAGTTTTTTACTATTACTTTGTTTGCATCCGTTTTATCACGATCGGTAATTTCAGTAGGACCATCTACCTGTGAGCGGCCACTCGCTGTCTCTTCAACTTTGGGAGTAATATTATCCCAATGTTCTGCCACCATACCATCTTCCATTCTCCATACATCAAATGCAATTACTTCTTTGCTTCCAAATGGCTCTGCATTGTGATAAGAATTATGGAATATGATATAATTACCATCCTGCAATAATCTATGGTTGGTATAGGTTGTTTTATTTTCTTGTAATACGGGAAGAAATCCTAATACAGGCATTATTCCCGTTGGAACCGTCGGATTGTGCTGTATGTAATCAGTTTTAAAATATGTTTTTATACCCTCTACACTATACGTTTTAAAAAAGGCATCCTGTGCTCTAATTGCTGTTACTTTTAAGTCGTCCATTTTTCTTTCTGTTTTAATTTTAGTTTCTTTTTTACACTGCTTAGTTTTAGTTTGATCGTTGCAACCAATCAGGAATGCCATAATCAATGCGATGATTGTCAAGTTTTTCATTTTATAAGCTATTTTAATGGTTAGATGAAATTTTTACTGTTCATATAAATCTCCTTATTATTGAATTCTTACTTAAAGAGAGTATAAAATTAAAATGAAGCAGCAACTATCCGTATGTTAATGTTGAGAAAAAAAAGGTTAATGTCGAACCAACAATGTTACGTGTACATGCTCTTAAACACATTGGGTGTAAATCCAGTATGTTTTTTAAAGTACTTTATAAAATTAGGAGGCTCATCAAAACCAAAATCATAGGCAAGTTGTGTGCTTTTAATGGTGGAATTAAGAAGCATTCTTTTAGCTTCTAAAATAATAAACTCATCAATATATTGCTTAGCTGTAAGGTTGATAATTTCTTTACAAACAACATTTAGATGCTTATAGGTGATATTGAGTTTTTGGGCATAATAATTGGCATTTCTGCTCTCAGTATAGTGTTTTTCTAAAAACGATTGAAAATTAACAAAAAGGGAAAGTTTCTCAGATTCTTCTAAGTAAAGTGTCTGGTTCTTTCTTAATTCCTCAATCTTAGAAAAAATAATGGTAAACAAAGAGTCAATAATTTTCCCTTTATTAAATTTTCCTACTACTTTATAAAACTCATCAAACAAAAGATTAATATATAAAATAGAATCTGAGTCATTTGGAATCTGAATTCTTGGAGAGAATAAATGAGATGTAAACAATCTAATTATTGCATTTTTTGGAATATTATTTAGTTGCTTTTTAAAATATTCTTCGGTAAATAAAATTATAAATCCTTTGACTTCATCGTTAAACTTAAAAGCATTTACCTGGCCTTTAGATAAATAAAACAGTGTATTTTTCTGTGCCTTATACCAAACAAAATCAACTAAATGTTCTGTTTCTCCACTAGAGAAAAATATCAATTTATAAAACCCTATCTGATGTGGTTTTTCCGGATGGTGATCTAAAAACTTATCTTTTTGTTTGGCAATATTTTCTAATCGAATAATTTCGATTCCTTCTATTTCAGGAAGTTTTGATTTGTATATTATATTTGGTAAATCTTGTGCCATATCTAATATATTAATTTGAAATTTAATCAAATTTGTTTTGGAAAAGAGTACTATTATAAATAGATGAATGTAACTATAGAATCATTTATCTTACATCTTGATTTATAAAAAGTAATTAAAATCTATGATAAACGATACTTTAAAGCTTTGGCATCAATTTATTGAGGAGCGAAACCCAGCACTACTTAAAAATATTTTAGCAGACAATGCAGCTTTTTACTCTCCGGTTCTTTGGAAACCTCAAGAAGGAAAAATGCTTACGCAAATGTATTTAACGGGTGCCATGATGATGTTTTTAGAAAATGGACAAGACTTTAAATATGTTAGAGAAGTAATACAAGACCACCATGCCATTCTAGAATTTACTGCAACCATTGACGGTATTGTCATTAATGGTGTTGACATGATAGAAATAGACAACAATGGCAAAATTATCTCTTTTAAAGTAATGATAAGACCTCTTAAAGCCATTGAAAAAGTCAAAGAAATAATGGCTTCAATGCTTGGCCGAATGAAAAAATAGCTCTACTAAATTCTTTCAAAAACCTATAACTATTTAAATTAAGTTGTTTGGTAAAATTCTAATACTTTCTCCAACCAAATATGGGGACTTCCCAATTGACAAAAATGACCAACACCCTTCATAATTGACAATGAAGCATCTTTACATATTTCTTGTTTTAAATAATAGGCCATTTCTACACTAGCAACAGCATCTTTATCACCCCAACAAATGTGTATAGGTATATTTGTTTTTGCTAATGCTGGCAACCAGCGTGTCCTTTCGAAACGTTTTCTATCATTTACATACTGAATCGTTAAAAATGCCTTACGGTGCCCTGCTTGAATCGTATTTATAGCCCACAATAATTTTACATCTAAAACTGTCAAACTATTATTTCCATGGGCACTTCTAATTTGATGCTGAAAAATCGTATAATTGGTCAATCTGTTAAACGACCTCCCCAATTTTGACAATAATATCTTTTGTGTAATTCGAAGGTTCGCTAGATCCAAAACCATACTACCATTCGTAAAAGTTATACTCTGAATACCTTCAGAAAACCATATTGGCATTTGATCATGCTCATGTCGAGCTAAAATTTCTGTGGTAACACTTGTTCCCATATCATGCGCCAAAATATGTCCTCCACGTACATTCAATTGCTTCCAAACATCTAAAATGGTATCAGCTTGTTCTAAAAGCGAATAAGTATAATTTCCTATGGGCTTATCACTAAAACCGTAACCTAACATATCTAATAAAACAATGCGGTCAAAATATTGTAGCAGGCCATCTATTACCTTATGAAAGGAAAAAGAGGATTCGGGAAAACCGTGTATTAACAAAAGAGTTCTTTCTGCACTTGCTTGTTCATTTCCCAATGATATGACAAACAGTTGATGTGCAAAGGGACCATAAGAAATGTACCCCCCTTTTGATTTCCAATCAATTAATTCTTCTTCCATTATTCTCCAAAATAAAAATTATTTGATAGATCAAGTTAAATGGAACCAATCGCAAAGCTGAAAATCTAAGTGAAATGCTAATTAGTAGTAATTTCAGCATACAATAGATTTCAGAATGCCGGTTTAAGCAACCGCTTTTATTTATATTCACCTTTTATTACAAATTACTTCTATACAATAAATGAATAACAGCAAAATTGGCATTATTACCATTACTTATAATAGTGAACCTGTTTTAGTGCCATTTATGGAGTGTATTTTGCAGCAAAGTCATACTAATTTTGTTTTGTACGTAATAGACAATATTTCTCAAGACAATACGAGAAAGATCCTAGAGCGCTATGATGATCCTCGAATTCACTTAATATACAACAATGCAAATGTTGGTGTTGCCGCAGGAAACAATCAAGGTATTAAAAAGGCCATAGAAGAAAAATGTGATTACCTATTAATTTTAAATAATGATGTAGAATTTGAGTCCACGCTCTTAGAAAAATTACTTTATTATGCCTTAGAAAAAGGATACGCTTTGATCACACCCAAAATGATGCATTATTATGATAAATCGCTGATTTGGTACGCAGGATCAAAATTTAATAAGCTAAAAGGCTACATGGCAGCACATATTGGACTAAGAGAAAAAGACAATGGACAATACAATGTACTCAAAGAAATGGATTACACCCCAACTTGTTGTGTTTTAGTTAAAAAAGAAGTAATAGAGGATGTAGGGTTAATGGATGAGAAGTACTTTGCCTACTATGATGATACTGATTTCTTTTACAGAATATATAAACATGGAAAGCATAAGCTTATCTATTGTCCGGATTTTGAATTTTATCATAAAGTAGGGCAACTCTCAAAGTCTAAATCAGGAACTGTTCAGAAATTCAAGTTTGGAGATTTTCATATAAAACTTACAACTCGAAACAAAGTGTACTATTTAAGAAAACAAAGCTCTTTAATTGCTTGGATAAATATCATTTATTTTTACTTTAGGCTTAATTTAAGATTCTTTTTAAGTGGTAAATACCATATTAATTGGAAAACCTTTAAGTTGATTCAAACTTCATTTTTAGAAGGTTTAAAAATGTCCCTTTCTCACAATAAAAATTCGATTTCCTTAAAATCGTAGCTTTCTTTTTTTAAAGAATCAAGATTTAAAACAACTAGTTTTCCTGAATCCTCAATACCACATATAGACCCTGAAAATTGACCACTAACACTCTTAAAAAACAACTCACTATTAAATCCCAGTAAATTAGAACAATACTGCTGTTCCAACATTTGCATGGTAAGGGTAAGCGTTTGTGCTCTCAACTTAACCAATAAATTTTCAATACTTACTAAAAGCGCTTCCAATACTTCCTTTAAACCAAATTTTCTTCCTGTGATTTGTTGTAAAGAAATAGGGTTAGGGAGGTTATCAGGAAAAGTTTCTTGATGCATATTCAATCCAATGCCAATAATCGAATATTTCAAATTTGATCCCGAGATGGTATTCTCAATCAAAATACCGCCTAACTTATGATACTTATAGTAAATATCATTGGGCCATTTAATTTTCAGATGACTCCTCAATGATGAATCTAATATCTTGTTTAAAGCATTTTGAATCCCTAAAGAAACAACCATATTTAATCGAAACTGATTTATAGCTTTTATATCATGTGTTAAATAAATAATGCTAAAAGTTAAACTCTCTCCTTTACTTGAGAACCATATATTATTACTTTGCCCTCTCCCTTTTTTTTGATTCTCTGCTAAAATGACAGTGCCATCTATTGGTTTAGTTTTTGATATATACTCCTGTGCATACTTATTGGTAGAATCAACTTCTTCCAAATGCAATAGGTTTTTACCAGTAAAGATGGTTGGCTTAATTAACAAATTAATTAGTTTTGATAGACAATATACGTAGAATTTGAAAGGCAAAAATGAAGCGGTAAGATTTAGTTCCGAAGATAGAAGCAAATTATTTGTAGAGCTAATACATGAGAAGAAAGGAAAGGACGTTGTTTTATTAGATCTCAGAAATATTCCTGAAGCAGTTTCTGATTTCTTTCTAATTTGTCATGGAGATTCAACAACGCAGGTGAAAGCAATTGCTGATTTTTTGGTTCAAGAAACAAAGAAAAGAAATGTAGATCAAGTAAACAGCACCGAAGGAACCAGTAATGCAGAATGGGCATTAATAGATTTCGGAGATATCGTTGTTCATGTTTTTTTGAGGGATGTCAGACAGATTTACCAATTAGAAGAACTATGGAGCGATGCGCAAGTTATTGAATACAAAAATGTTGTATAAAATTTAACGATGGATAACAATCAAAATAAAAAAGGGAATACCAATCCTGAAAATAAGAAAAGTAAGTTTAATCTATATTGGCTTTATGGAGCCATTATCATCTTTCTTTTGGGAGGCCAATTATTAAAATGGACGGCTAATACAGAAGATGTTAGCAGAACCACCTTTTATAATGACTACATCCCAAATAAAGATGTACAAAAACTAGTTGTTGTAAACAAAGAGCTGGTTGAAGTATACATTAAGCAAGATCGATTAGACCAAGAAAAGTTCAGTGCTGTTAGCCAAAAGAAGCTTGTCAAAATGAAGCATTTAGGTCCTCATTTTAGCTTTACCATTGGCTCAGTTGAAACTTTTGAAGAAAACTTAAAGGAAGCACAACAAAATTTACCTATAACAGATAGAATAAGTCCTAAATATGAAAACAGAACAAGTCTTACCAATATTATAGGATGGTTACTTCCTATCATTATCATTGTTGGATTATGGCTGTTTATTATGAGAAGGGTTAGTGGTGGTGTAGGTGGCCCCGGAGGCCAGATATTTAATATTGGAAAGTCTCGTGCCTCTTTATATGACAAAGACACTAAAGTAAATGTAACTTTTAACGATGTCGCTGGACTAGAAGAAGCCAAAGAAGAAGTAATGGAAGTCGTTGATTTCTTAAAAAACCCTAAGAAATATACGTCGTTAGGAGGGAAAATTCCTAAGGGAGTGTTATTAGTAGGCCCTCCTGGTACAGGAAAAACGCTACTTGCTAAAGCAATGGCAGGTGAGGCCCAGGTTCCATTCTTTTCTATTTCTGGCTCTGATTTCGTTGAAATGTTTGTAGGTGTGGGAGCTTCAAGAGTTAGAGATTTGTTCAAACAAGCAAGAGAAAAAGCGCCATGTATCATATTTATTGATGAAATAGATGCCATAGGAAGAGCAAGAGGCAAAAATATGATGCAAAGCAATGATGAGAGAGAAAATACTTTAAACCAACTTTTAGTCGAAATGGATGGTTTTGGTGGAGACTCGGGCGTTATATTACTAGCTGCTACTAACCGTCCTGATGTATTAGACGGAGCACTTTTAAGGCCTGGTCGATTTGACCGACAAATTGGGATAGACAAGCCCGATTTAAAGGGCAGAGAAGCCATCTTTAAAGTACATCTTAAACCTTTAAAAACGGCTACAGAGATTAGTGCCGACAAATTGGCAGCACAAACTCCTGGCTTTGCGGGAGCAGAAATTGCAAATGTTTGTAATGAAGCTGCACTTATTGCTGCTAGAAGAGGTAAAAAGCACATTGAAATGAAAGACTTTAATGACGCTATCGACAGGGTAATAGGAGGTTTAGAAAAAAAGAATAAAATTATTTCCCCAGAGGAAAAAAAGATAATTGCCTATCATGAAGCTGGGCACGCTATATGTGGTTGGTTTTTGGATCATGCTGACCCATTGGTTAAAGTAACTATTATACCAAGAGGAATAGCAGCACTTGGTTATGCTCAATATCTCCCTAAAGAGCAATACTTATATAGAACAGAACAATTGATAGACAGCATTTGTATGACATTGGGAGGACGTGCTGCAGAAGAGATTATCTTTGGAAAAATATCTACAGGCGCCCAAAATGACCTTCAAAAGGTAACACAGATGGCTTATGGGATGGTCACTGTGTATGGTATGAATGATAAAGTCGGCAATGTTTCTTTTTACGATCCTCAAAGAGAGGGTGGGTTTACAAAACCTTATTCTGACGAAACAGCTAAAGTAATTGATGATGAAGCAAGAAAAATAATTGAAGATGCTTACAATAGAACTTTGGCGTTGTTAAGGGATCGAAGATCTGAATTAGAAATTGTAGCTAAAGAGTTGTTGGAAAAAGAAATTCTTTTTAGAGCTGATTTAGAAAAGTTAATAGGTAAAAGGCCAAGTGAAGTAGACAGCAGTAGTGATAATGGAGATTCTGAAAGCACTGTTGAAATTTCGGCATAGCTCCAAAACGAAAGACCATCTTTCAGCAACTATTTGTTAGATAGCACTATTAATCATAAAATTGCCAACTAACACCAAATTTAATGGCTCTATCTTGCGCTGCATAATTTGGGGCAATATAATATCCTGGCTCTCCAAACCAACCTTGATTAAGGTGCTGTAATAAAAAGAACATTCTAAAAGTTTTTATCTGTAAACGAAAAAACAAATCCATAATTGGATACATTGTTATCATTTCTTCATCCTGGAGATAAAAATCAGCCAAAGCTGGGTTATAACTGTCTGTTTTATACTTAGTATTATACCAAATATCAAATCCTAAATGCGCATGTAATTTACCGCTTATAAATCCCCCCTGATAATAGAAACTTTGTTTAAAATAAAACTTAGGCAAACGCAGTACTTCTCGATTGGAAATGTATTGCGCAATTATTTCATTATCTAAATGAAACAATCTCCAATCAAAAGATTTACTTCCTCTAAAAATAAGCACGTAAAGAAATGGTTTGTATTGTTGATAGTCAATATCTTGATCTATATAAGTATAATTCTTAACTAAATAATTTGATAAGTTGGCATGAATATCTCCTTTGTTGCAATGAAAATTAATTGCTCCATATAGAGTAAGCATTCGTTTTAAATTGTTATCCCATTTAAAATGATTGCTGGAAAAATTATCACTTCTCAGACTCGGACTAGACAACGTTAACCCTCCTTTTAAACCAAGTGTCATCATTTCGTTCAATCGAATTTTCGCAAGCGACCTCAAGTACGCATCTCCTATATAATTTGGAGCGACACTTACAGCCCCTTTTACAGAAAAGTTAAACCTCAAAAGATCATTCTTCATATTATCTATTCCTGCACCAAGAATAAGATCATGTTTTTTCGCATCTATCTCCTGTTGCTCTCGATGCAAAAATTTATGTTTTAAAAAAAAGTGATAACCAAAATCATTTCTAGAAAATGTGGAATCTTTTTTCAATTCATCAAAAAAATTTTCAATTTTAAATTCATTGCTCACCTCTCGCATATTTGTTTCATCAAATGTCGAAGTAGAATCAAAAAAGAAATCTTTATAAAAACTAGTGGTGCTCTGATTATCGAAATAATCATAATTATATCTCTTATAATTAAATGTATGTGTTAATGCATGCTTTCGATCTAAATCCTTTATCATTAAAGTATCTAAAAGCGTATCGGACACCGCTTTCCCAAAATAAATTGTTTGTTGAATGTTAAGCTCCCTCCTCCCCCAAATATTTGATGCATTATTTAGATTAACAGGTGCCACAGATAAATCTCTTGAGAAGTTTGGATCGTTAATAGCATCAACCTGCAAGCCCCCATTCTCCTGATTTTTTAATTTATTAAGAATAAAAGCAGCCATCAAGTTGTAACGTTTATTTTTTGAATGAAACCAATTAAAGAGGCTAAACCGATGGACTGCGCTTGCACTCCGATCCGTAAAGCCATCAGAATTAATCCCTTTATAATCAACGCCTACATTTACCCTTGGATTAATATTTTGAGCATGTGCTCCTCCAAAGAGATATTCTTCATTCTTTCCAAACTGTAAATACAAGTCGCTAAACGGTGTCTTTGTATTATAATATTTAATAGATTGCGGTGTAAAAAAATACTTATCAAATTGATTAAATCCGTGTTGGAGACCTATTTTTTGCATAGGAGAAAAAAACAGTGGTTTATATCGCTGTCCCACATTACTTAAAAAAAGATATGGGTACTCCCATTTCCAAGCTGGATTGTAACGATGAAAGTCTTTTAATTCCGTACTTACTTTCTTTAAATCAATTTGGTCTCCATATGTATAGCGCGTATCTTTTTTAATAACTGGATTTGGTTTAAGACCTAAATCAGACTGAGCACTTACTAAGTGTGAAAAAAAACAAATGGCTATAAAAAGTATTTTTTTCAATATTGGCCTCTTGATATTATTCAAAATTAGCTATCAAGGATTTAATAACTTTCATTGCCTTAGGAGCAGCTGCCTTTGCCTCCAAAATAATTTCTTCTACTGTCATTTTTGGGAGATTTCCTTCTTCAATATATCCTTCATTTGAAACAACACCAACAACAAACACTTTCATATTAGCATGCCTAGCAGCAAGCACTTCGGGCACAGTAGACATACCAACAATATCTCCGCCTATCCGATTAAAAAAACGAAATTCTGCACGCGTTTCCAAAAAGGGTCCTGTCACGGCAATATAAACCCCTCTATGCGCCTTAATATTACCATTCCTAGCTATTTGCTCTGCGTATTCTATCATTTCAGTGTTATAAGCATTAGCCATATCGGGAAAACGCTCTCCTAGCTCCTCAAAATTCTTACCGATTAATGGGTTTGAAACCTGCAAATTGATATGATCTTCCACAAACACCAAATCCCCTGTTTTTATATTCGCATTACAACTTCCACATGCACTAGCCATTAAAATCTGACGAACGCCCAGTTGTTGCATCACCCGAACTGGAAATGTGACTTCTTTCATAGAATAACCCTCATAGAAATGGAATCTCCCAGACAAAATTAAGACCTGTCTGTTTTTGTATTTCGCAAAAATTAATTGACCACTATGACTTACCACAGTTGAAATAGGGAAATGGGGAATATCTTTATAATCAATAGAAGCTTCTACATCAAAATCTTCTAAAAAGGCGCCTTGCCCTGTCCCAAGTATTAATCCAGATGTTGGACGAAAATCACTTATTCTTTTTATATAAGAAACCGCTTCCTTTATTTGCTCTAAGTAATTCATTGTTCTGTTTTAAAATAATATTCTAAAAAGTCAAAAATTAGATTATTCAGATTTCTACCATCATTTTGCAAAAAAACTATTTTAATCGGAATACAATATAAATCAATCTTATTTTCTCTTAAAAGCTTAGCGAAAGGCTCAAACTTAACGGCATCTCTTTCTGTCGTTAATAAAAGCTTATTAACTTCTCCCATATTCTTATATGCTGAAATTATTTGCTCCACATCTCTTCTTCCATAGGTAAAATGGTCGCTAAAATTAAGCCAATGTACCTCCTTAGAAAGTGGGTCCAAATACTCAATTAATGGTTTTTCTTCTGCTATTCCCGTAAACAATAATATTTCCTCATTCCCAGTGAACTGCCAACGTTCACCTCCTCCAAAAGCGTTATAAGGAGCTAAATATTTTATTGAAGAGAAAAAAAGATATTGATTCTTTCCAAAGTCAAAATCTCTAGCAAAAGCCCTTTTTTCATCTTCACTTAAAGTTTCAGGACACCTAGTAACAACAATGATATCAGCCTCTTTAGCTCTTTTTTTAGGTTCTTGTAACCATCCAACTGGGAAAAGTTGATCTTTCCAAAAAGGGTTTTGATAGGTGGTTAATAGAATATTCATAGCAGGTTTAACGGCTAAATACTGAAAGGCATCATCCAAAAGCAAAAGCTCAATCGCTGGGTATTTCTGAATTAACGAAGGAATGGCAAGTGCCCTATTTTCCCCGACAGCTAATTTAATGTGTTGTCCATACTTTGCATATACTTGCCTTGGCTCATCTCCAATCTTGTGATAGTTGTCTTGTGCACTAACAACTCTGAAACCTGAGGTCTTTCTTTTTAAGCCTTTGCTAATTACCCCAACATTGTAATTCCCTGCCAATAATTCAATTAAATATTCAATCATTGGCGTTTTCCCAGTTCCCTTCATGGCAATATTGCCAACATTAATAATGGGTACATCAAACTCTGCAGCGTTTAAAAACCCAGAAGAATACAATGCATTTCTTGTCTTAACTATGGCTCCATATAACAATGCTAGTGGAAAAAGCAATAATCTAAGTATCTTCATCTTATTCAAAGTTACGACAACTATGGCTATAAAAATTAAAGAGATAATCAATCATTTAGAATCCATCGCACCAAAAAACTATCAAGAGAGTTATGATAATTCTGGTCTAATAACTGGCAACCCTGATTGGGATATAAAAGGGGCTCTATTGTGCTTAGATTCGGTGGAAGAGATTATTGAGGAGGCCATTCAAAAAAAATGCAATTTAATAATTGCACATCACCCAATTGTTTTTAGTGGATTAAAAAGTATTACTGGCAAAAACTATATTGAAAGAACTATTATAAAAGCTATTAAGCATGATATTGCTATTTATGCAATACACACTAATTTAGACAACATAAGAAATGGTGTAAACTTTAAAATTGCTCAGCGACTAACACTAAAAGATACAAGGATATTGGCTCCAAAGAAAAATCTTCTCAAAAAACTTTACACCTATGTTCCCAACAACAATCTACCTGAAGTTCAAGAGGCCCTTTTTGATGCAGGCGGAGGGATGCTCGGAAATTATTCAGAATGCAGTTTTTATATAAGTGGAAAAGGGACCTTTAAAGGAAATGAATTAAGTAACCCCACTTTAGGAGAGAAAGGGAAAAGACATGCAGAGGAAGAGTTTAAACTAGAAATTATTTTTCCTGCTCACCTAGAATCAAAAATTTTGACTGCCCTTAGAACATCGCATGTATATGAAGAGATTGCTTATGAAATTGTCTTATTAGATAATGCCAACCAAGATGTAGGATCAGGTTTAATTGGAACACTTGATACTCCGATGGAAGAAAATGACTTTCTTAAATTTCTAAAGGAAAAAATGAACACCCAATGTATTAGACATACCAAGCTCCTTAACAAACCAATAAGCAAAGTAGCACTTTGCGGCGGAGCAGGAAGCTTTTTACTAAACGCAGCACTCCATCAAGAAGCTGATATTTTCATTACTGGAGATTATAAATATCATCAATTTTTTGATGCCGAAAACAAAATTGTAATAGCCGATATTGGCCATTATGAAAGTGAACAGTATACTATAGAGCTTTTTTATGACCTTTTAAACGAAAAATTTGGTACCTTTGCGCTTCATTTAACGGAATTTTGCACAAATCCAATAAATTATTTTTAGTATGGCTACAGCTACACAGGAATTGACAATAGAAGAGAAATTGACACAACTTCATGATCTTCAGACTATTTACTCTGAAATTGATGAAATTCACATTTTAAAGGGAGAGCTTCCTATGGAAGTTGCTGACTTAGAAGATGACATTGAAGGTCTAAAGATTAGGGTTAATAAAATTGATGCTGATATTACCAACAAAGAAGATGAAATCTCATCAAGAAGAAATTCTATTGTAGAATCTAAAGCATTAGTTGAAAAATACAATAGGCAACTTGACAATGTAAAGAACAATCGTGAATACGATGCTTTAACTAAGGAAATTGAGCTTCAAACTTTAGAGGTTCAACTTAATGAAAAGAAAATTGGCGATGCAGAAATAGAGATTGAGGGGTTAAAGGAATTACTTGAAGAAACTAAAGAAAAAGCTGAAAGTAAAGAAAAAGACCTTGAAGTGAAAAAGGTAGAGCTTGAAAAAATAATTAGCAAAACAGAAAAGCAAGAAGTTAAGCTAACCAACAAAGCAACAAGGCTAGCTAAAAAAATTGAACCCAGACTCATTAATGCATTTAATAGAATTAGAGGCTCATACAAAAATGGCCTTGCAGTTGTTAGTGTAGAGAGAGATTCTTGTGGAGGATGTTTTGGGAAGGTACCTCCTCAGACACAAATGGAAATTAGACAAAGGAAGAAGATTATTCTTTGTGAACATTGTGGTAGGCTCTTAGTTGACACAAACAAGGAAGAAGAATAAAATTTTTCAAATAAATTTTACCTAGCCTGCAACTTTTTTGCAGGCTTTTTAGTTCTTGGGAATAGTTTTTGATACTTTGACAACACCATGCGAGTTAGACTAGCTTTATTTTTGGTAATATCTTTTTGCGCAAATTCATTTGCTTCCGACCAATATGATCTAAATAGTAGGTGTTTAAAAGCCTATCAAGAAATTTTCAAGCTTAAATTTGAAAAAGGAAGAGTCCTTTTAGAGGAAGAGAGAAAGGAAAACCCTAAAAATATATTTCCTGCCTTTATAGAAAACTATATCGATTTCTTATCCATCTATATTAGTGAGGAACAAACGTTATTTGAAGCTGCAGAAGTTAGGAAAAACAACAGGCTTGAAATAATAAAAAATGGCCCAAAGGATTCCCCTTACTATCTATACTTACAAGCAGAAATCCATTTACAATGGGCAAGTGCGCGATTAAAATTTGAAGAGTACGTCCCTGCTTTTTTTGGAGTAAGAAAAGCGCATAAGCTTCTTAAAGAAAATATGGAAAGGTACCCCGATTTTAAACCTAATAAAAAAAGTCTTGGTTTTCTAATAACCTTATTTGGTGCCATACCTGACAAATACCGTTTTGGAGCTAAACTTTTCGGTATGAAAGGAGATATTGAGGATGGTCTTAAAATGCTATCAGAAACTGTTTACGACAAAAATTTCCCCTTTAAAGAAGAGTCTGCGATTATGTATACCATGCTACAACTACACCTTGCTCAGAATCATGAGTTAGCGTGGGAGATGATTAATAATAAAATGGTTGCTTTAAATGATAATTTACTAAATTATTTTGTTGCCTCTAGTGTGGCATATTACACCGGAGAGAATGATAAATTGATAGAAATTTTAAAAAGTCGGCCTAAAGGAAAAGAATATTTCCCCTTTCCCTTTTTAGATTTTTTGCTTGGCTTAGGAAAATTAAATCGCTTAGATAAAGATGCCGATATTCCGCTGCATACTTTTTTAGATAAATACGAAGGTAAAACTTATATAAAGGATGCTTATAGAAAACTAGCCTGGCATGCATTGATACAAAACGATAAAGCAACTTTTGAAAAATATCGTCAATTATGCATACTAAAAGGAACAGAAATTATTGACGAAGACATTTCTGCAAAAAAAGAGGCAGAAAGGAATATCCCTCACAATATTCCATTGCTTAAAGCGCGCTTATTATTTGATGGTGCTTATTTGAACAAAGCGCTTAATTTGTTAGATTCTTTAAAAGTGGAAAGCTTTAGTGATAAATATCATATTCTGGAATACCACTATCGAAAAGCAAGAGTTTATCATAAAATCGGCAGATTAGATGATGCTATAAAATCCTATTCAAAAACTATAGAGACAGGGAAAGAACTACCTATTTACTATGCTGCAAATGCAAGCTTAAAACTAGGGAACATTTATGAAACCAAAGGGAATAATATCCAAGCGACGAAATATTATAAGCTTTGCTCTTCAATGAAAAACCACGAATATGAAAACAGCATTACAGCTGAAGCAAAAGCGGGGTTAAATAGAATTAAAAAATGATTTTCTATTTTGAATTACATTCTCCCTCCATCTAAGACATCTTGCCATGCCTTTAATTGATCCCATTTTTCATTTGCAGCTAAATGTGCCTGTGCTGGCCATGTTGTTGGGTCATGCATTTTAAATCGACTTCCAGCATCCTCTAGCATTTTCTTAAGTGTATCTGTAGTCGTAAATGCCATCTGTTCAAAAGAATATATTCCAATATCATTACATAATCCTTCAATTTTAGGCCCTATACCTTCTATCTTCTTCAAATCGTCCACTTTTGATGGCTTATCCCCAGGCGCCGTAGGCGCAAAGGCTGCAAATGCCATATTACCATCTCGACTAGTATTACTATTTTGCGCTTCATCCAAGGCAGCCTCTAATCTTATTATTTTTGCTTTTAAACTCTCTATTTCCGATGTATCTACAGTAGTTGCTTTCCTCTTTAGACACTCATCTAATTCTATTTTAAAGCTATTATTTCGCTCTTCACAAGAAGTTAACTCTTCATCTAAAATACTAAGCCTTGAATTCAACTCTTCATTTTCTCTTCTAATTCGCTCATTTTCGTCTTCCAAAAACTTAATTTTATCTCTAAGACCACCATCCAAAATATGTTTTAACAACCATCCCAAAATGAAAGCCACTAATAACATCAACAGAATTTCTAGCGTCGCATCAGTACCATCGTATTTTTTAAAAATTTTATGCAAGAAGATCATTGTATTCAAATTTTAATTTTCTACTATTATTTCAACCAATCTATTTCCCTTAGCCGATGTATCAATAGAAATTTGACTTTCAGGAACACCTAAACTAGTTAACATATTCTTTACGGCCTCTGCTCTTTGGGCCGCCAACTCATCATTTTCAGAATTTTTAGAATAGGCCTTTAATTTCACTCTTTTATTTGTAGCATTTAATTGATCAGACAATTCCATCAAATTAATATTATCATCTGTATTTAAAATAGGATCCATTGAGCTATATGGAAAGTATATTGTTTGATTAACTGATCCTATAAAATCATTTCCCCTTGATTCATAGTTAGGCGTTTCGGGCTTAAGAACATGCTCCTCATGACCATCTTCCTGGTTGTTAGGAATAAATTTAAAAGTAACAGCTTCTACTTTGCTCTTGTCATTATCTTCTTTACTTCCGCCAAAAATATCTGAGCGAATCCGAATTCGTTCAGAGGGTATTTTTGACAAAAAAGCATTTCTTACAGCATTTGCTCTTGCTTCCCCTAAACTAGTATAATCCGTAGCATTTTCTTCATCATCAAAATGCCATCCTGTAATTTCTAAAACTGAACTTCCGTCGTCTAAAGAAAGTAAGGAATCTATAAATGATTGAAAAGTTCGATCATTTTTTATTGGATCTTCTTTTGATTGCTCAAATACTATTGGTCGGTCATCCCCTTCTTCAAAGGAAAAACCTTCAGCAACTTGCTCTGTTTTACCAGGATTACAAAATCCCTTTACTTTACAAGAATACCATCTCCAACTAATTAAACTCCAAACTCCAAAAAGCAATAATATAAGTAGTGCCCTACCATTCATATCGTCTCATTTACATTCTAAGATAAATATTTTTACCTCCGAAAGCCAACACATTAAACTAATTTACCATATTGTAAAATTGCTTAAAGCATATTCGTCAATAGTAAAACTAATAAAGGCATACGATAAGAACATTCTTTTGCATTTTAAAAATGTAATAACTTTATATTGATTATATTTTATTAAGCAGAAATGATATAATGAAAAACATAGACCATATTGGCATTGCAGTTAAAGATCTAGAAGCTTCTAAAAAGTTGTTTTCAAACTTAATGGGCGTGATGCCTTTTCATGAGGAGACTATTGAATCTCAAGGACTAAAGGTGGCATTTATACAATTGGGAGAAACAAAAATAGAACTAATTGCGAGCGAAAAAGAGCACACCTCAATTAGTCGCTTTATTGAAAAAAAAGGAGAAGGACAGCACCATATTGCTTTTATGGTTGAGGATATAGAAAAAGAAATGTCAAGAATGAAACAAAAAGGATTTAGGCCACTCTCTGACAAACCATACAAAGGAGCATTGAACAAGTTAGTCTGTTTTTTTCATCCAAAAACGACCAATGGCGTTTTAGTTGAATTGTGCCAAAAAATTAAAAATGACTGAACAAGAAATCCAATTTACAACCAATAGTTTTATCCTTGATAGTACTTTTTGGTCAATAATCATTGCATCGCAAGGTGCATTGGCACTAATGTTTATTCCTATGGCTTTAGGTGTTCCCGTTCTTATTTGTGCTCTTTTTTTTATTCTTTCCATCTATTATCTAATTAGAATACTTACTGCTAAAGCAACTTATACTTTAAATGAAAGTGGCGTAAGCAGAATTTTAAAACCAAATTTATTTGAGTCTTTCTGGTCCAAAAGAATACATACACACCTTCATTGGAATGAAATAGAATCTTATGTAATTGGAAGCGATGCCACAAGAGGATTACAAGAATACAACTATCTGACAATTAAATCTTCTAACCATAAGTTTAGTATTAATGACAAAAATGGTGATGTAAAAGGGTTTGATAATTTTAAAAACACCTTTGTAAAGTTTGCAACATCTTATAATGCAAATATTGTAAAAGGACACCTCAATAAAGAGGTTACGGAAAATAGTAGCAAAGCCTCTACTCTAGATGAAAAACCTATAAAAAGAGAAAAATCATTTTATGAAACGCTCTTCGCCAAAATACTTACAATTTTCTTTGTTTTTCTATCGGTTGCCCTTCTCCTTTTTTTAATACAAACGGGTAATACCAGAATAAGCAACTGGTTTCGATTTTTGATACTTATCATCCCAGGCACCCTATATATGGTTTATAGGGTTTTTGTAGAAAAGAAGGATTAATTAATTAAAGCAAGCTTTTTCCCTCTTAATATTTTAGACACCTTTATGGATGTATCTAATAAGACAATTTTCCCATTACCATTTCTTTCAATTTGATAATAGGATTCAGAAAGTAATTTATTAATCTTTTCTAACCGCTCAACCGAATAGAATTTTGAAACTCTAATAGCTAACTCCTTCTCCTTCAATGTTAAACGAGGCTTATAATTTGTTGAAGCACTTAGCAACAAACATTCTCTAAAGAAAAAAAGTAGATATTCAAAAAATTGCTTTAAAAACTCTCTGCCATTTGAAGTTATTTGTTGTATCCATTCTATTAAATTTGCTGCTTGGTTATTCATACTAGCGATTAACCAAGTATTTAAATGTTCAGACATTTCAGGAGTCTGTTTTTGCAATAACTTAAGAGCTCGATTAAAATCTCCTTCAGAGAAGTGAACAATTTTAGCTATTCCTTCATTACTCAAACTATTTCCTTTTGAAACCAACCCTTCTTTGATAGAATCATCATCAATTCTATTTATATTTAAGATTTGAGTTCTTGACGTAATTGTATTAAGTAATAAGTCTTGGTTTTGAGCAATCAAAACTATCTTTGTTTGAGGTGGAGGTTCTTCGATAAGTTTGAGAAGAATGTTTCCTTCCTTTTTCAACTCTTCTGCCCCCCAAATAATTAAGATCTTGTGTTTCCCTTCAAAACTCTTTAGCTGAAGCTGTGTAATAACCCTTCTACATTCTTGTGCAGTAATATTTCCTTGTTTATTTTCTGCATTAATTTTTTTCAGCCAATCAAATTTATCGAAATAAGGATTTTCTTGAATTGCATTTCTCCATTCATTAATATAATCTGCAGAAATAGGCGGCTTGCCAGGTTTTTTCGTGATAACAGGGTACGTAAAATGTAGATCAGGGTGAATAAGTTTTGAAGCTTTTACACAGGAGGAACAAGTACCACAAGCGTCTTCCTCTCCAGGGTTTTCGCATAACATAAGTTGAGCCAGTGCTAAAGCTAAAGGCAATCCTCCTGCCCCCGATTTTTCTAAAAAAAGTTGTGCATGAGGAACTCTTTCAGCTCTAACCATTTCAATTAAATGGCTTTTTAAACGCTCTTGACCAATTACTTCCCTTAAAAGCACAAATTATTTTATTAAAGTTTGATTCCTAGTGCCTCTATAATTTCACTATCAAAAACCTCCTTTGTTGGTGCAAAGAATAGAGATAAATCGCCTTGCTCATCAATAAGATATTTTTGAAAATTCCATTGTACCTCGCTATTGCTTTTGCCATTCTTTTCTTTATCTGTTAACCATTGATACAACGGATGCATATCACTGCCTACTACTGACAATTTAGTTGTCATTGGAAAAGTCACTCCATAATTCATAGAACAAAATGATGCTATTTGATCATTGTTGCCGGGTTCTTGTCCTCCAAAATTATTTGCAGGAACGCCTACTATAATCACTTTGTCAGAAAAGGAATTATATAATTCTTGAAGTTGACTATACTGAGGTGTCAATCCACACTCTGAAGCAGTGTTGACAATCAAAATCTTTTTTCCTTTAAAATCAGAAAAGTCGATTTCTCCTCCATTAAGTCCTTCTATTCTAAAATCATGAATATTCATCTTAAAATTATGCGTACAATGGAAATTTATCCATAAAGTTGTTGACTTGTTCTTTTATGTTTTCTTTCAATACTTCGTTGTCAGGATCATTAATGATAGCATCTATCCAATCAACTATTTGAAGCATGTCCTGTTCTACCATTTTCCTAGTAGTTATAGCTGGTGTACCAATGCGAATTCCAGAAGTAATAAATGGAGAACGATCGTCAAAGGGAACCATGTTCTTATTGACTGTAATATCTGCCTCTCCTAAAACTCTCTCAGCCTTTTTTCCCGATATTCCTTTATTCCTTAAATCAATTAGCATTAAATGATTATCTGTCCCTCCAGAAATAATATCATAACCTCTCTTCATAAATTCATTTGCCATTACTGCCGCATTAAGCACCACTTGCTCCGTATATTTATCATATTCATCTGTGAGTGCTTCTCCAAACGCAACAGCCTTAGCAGCGATTACATGCTCTAACGGTCCTCCCTGCATTCCTGGAAACACGCCACTATTAAGAATGGAAGACATCATTCTTACTTCTCCTTTTGCAGTTGTTTTACCCCACGGATTTTCAAAATCTCTTCCCATCATTATAAGTCCGCCTCTAGGCCCACGAAGTGTTTTATGAGTTGTTGTAGTAACAATATGGCAATGAGGCATTGGATCATTTAGTTTTCCTTTTGCAATTAATCCTGCTGGATGTGCAATATCCGCCATGAGTAAAGCACCCACTTTATCTGCTATAGCCCTGAATCTTGCATAATCATAATCTCTAGAATAAGCTGAAGCACCACAGATAATCAATCTTGGTTTTTCCCTTAAGGCTGTTTCTTCCACTTTATCCATATCAATTCTTCCCGTCTCTTTCTCTACACCATAAAAAACAGCATTGTAAACCAAACCAGAAAAATTAACAGGAGACCCATGAGAAAGGTGTCCACCATGAGAAAGATCAAAACCCATAAAAGTATCCCCAGGATTAAGTACCGCAAGAAATACCGCTGCATTAGCCTGTGCTCCTGAATGGGGCTGAACATTTGCATATTCAGCACCAAAGAGTTCTTTTACTCTATCAATAGCTAATTGTTCTATTTTGTCTACCACTTCGCACCCTCCATAATACCTCCTTCCGGGATAACCTTCCGCATATTTATTGGTTAAACAAGTGCCCATTGCCTCCATTACTTGTTTGCTTGTAAAGTTTTCAGAAGCAATTAACTCGATCCCAGTTCTTTGACGATGTAATTCGTCATTTATAAGGCTAAATATTTTAGTATCTCTATTCATTGATTGAAACATATTTCAGTAAAAAAACAAAAATAATGAACCTTTAAGTAATCATCCCAGATAAAACAAATAGATTATCTACATAAACCGAATTTGTTTCCACTTTACCACATTGTCTCAAAATCATTTAATCGAAATTGTTTTTAACATTTTTTGATAAAAAAATTATCCCATTTAGACGCTTAAAATTTAAATTACCTCCTATTTAATAATAGAATTTTTATATTGAAAGCGTTATGATTGCAATTATACCTGTCGCAGGAGCTGGAACAAAATTAAGACCTCATACTTATACACAACCTAAGTCACTCATCCCTATAGCTGGGAAGCCTATCGTTTCGTACATTGTTGAAGACCTTAAGCAAGCAGGTGTTTCTCAATTTGTTTTTGTAATAGGTTATTTAGGAAATAAGATTAAAAACTATATTAAAAATGCATATCCAAATTTAGATGCCCAATTTGTTACTCAAGAAAACAGGGATGGTTTAGGGCATGCCGTTTGGTTAACGCATAAAGTAATTGACATAAACGAAGAAGTTGTAATTGTTTTAGGAGATACTATCATTGATGTTGATTGGAAAGATTTTTTATCTCAAAAAACGAGTTCTCTTGGAATAAGAAAAGTGGAAGATCCCAGGCGATTTGGTGTAGCAGAATTTGATGATGATGGAATGATTAGCAGGGTGGTTGAAAAACCAACCATCCCAAAATCAAATATGGCACTGGTTGGATTATATAAAATTAAAGAGTATAAAGCACTCATAGAAGCCCTTGGAAATAACATTGAAAATAATTATAGAACACAGAATGAATTTCAACTTACAGATGGTTTGGGCTTAATAATTAAAAACGGGGCACCTACCTCTGGTTATAAAGTCCAAAATTGGTATGACTGTGGACAAAAAGAAATTTTGCTAAAAACCAACGCCATAATGCTAGCGCGCAACAAAGGGAATGTTGAAAGTAAAAATTTTAAGAATTCAATTATCATCCCACCTGTTTTTGTGGGAAAAAATACCAACATAGAAAATTCAGTAGTTGGTCCTAATGTCACCGTTGGGGATCATGCAAATATTCAGGGTAGTATTATTAAAGCCTCTATTATTGGTAGTTACTCCAAATTGAAACAAATCAATTTATCTAATTCTATTATTGGCAGCGATTCTTCTATCACTAGTACCGGACAAAGCTTAAATATTGGAGATAATACCGAACTAGACTTGCGATAGTTGATTAAAGCTAAAGCTCTTTTGCAGGATCCCATCTTAATTGCTCAAAATTTTGAATTTGATCATCGACTATAACAATGCCTTCATTCTCGAGCAATTGTTGCATTAAATTGGGTGCACCAAAATGATGTTTTCCTGAAAGGATGCCCAATCTATTTACAACTCTATGAGCTGGAACAGGCGGAGTAGAAAGGTGGCTATTATTCATTGCCCAACCAACCAACCGAGCCGATTTTCCACTTCCCAAATATTTGGCAATATCTCCATAGGTTGCTACCCTACCAAAGGGGATAAGCCTTACCAAATCATATACACGATCGTAAAAAGAGGCGTCAGACATATAGAAAGTACTTACTCGTTAGACACTTTTTCTTTCGTTGATTTGTCCTTTTTCTTTCCCACAAATGAATCCATAGAACTATAAACTCCTAGTTTCCCAGCAAAAAAATCAAAGATTTTGGGAGGCAAAATTCCTCTCAAAGCAGGAACAAAATTTACCATATCTGGTGCCATAACAATCTCTTTATCTTTTTGTATGGCATCAATAATTTTATCAACGATCTCTTGAGGCTTCAACAGTGGGAAAAGCAGTGGTGCCTTAACACCTTTAAACATCCCCGTATCAATATAACTTGGACAAATCGTTGTTACTTTAATTTCTGGATAATAGTCATCCATCTCTAAGCGTAAAGATTCTGACCACCCTAAAACTGCCCATTTACTAGATGCATAAACCGACATATTAGGATTTCCAATCAAAGAAGAAGCAGAGGCAATATTTACGATATGTCCTTTATTCAACCTTATCATATCTGGAAGAAAGACTCTTGTAACATGCATTACTCCAAGCACATTAATATCAAAAGTTCTTTGAATATCTTCTGTTGTATGTTCTCCAAATAATTTTTTTCCCGTAACAATACCCGCATTATTGATTAAAATATCAATTGGTCCGTTATCCAATATAGTCTTGGTAGCAATTTGTTCAATTTGATTTACATCTGAAACATCTACAACATATCCATTAACATCATGCGCCTTTGTTCGTTTTAAATCTTTAACCGCAGTTGCTAGTCCTTCTTTGTTTATATCCCAAATAATTAAGTTAGAAGCTCCTAAAGCAAGACTTTGCTCTCCCATCAGCCTGCCAATCCCACTTGCCCCACCAGTTATTAAAACTGTTTTATTTTTAAAAGATGACATATTCTCTTATTTATTAGTATATAATAATACCACTTAGATTAGGAGAATCCAAATAAAAAACCATCTGAAAACTAAGCCTTTAAAGCTCTATCGACTTCTATAAATACTCTTTCCCATGTCAGGTTTTTAAAGGCAAATTGTCGTGATTTTTTACTTAAGGTGTTCCAATGATCTTCGTTACCCATTAGTACAACAAGTTTATCTGTCAAAACATCAAGGTTGTCTTCAATTATCATCTCCTCGCCATTTTTTAAACCCAAACCCTCCGCACCAACAGACGTTGTTACAGTAGGTATGCCTCTATACATTGAATTGATTACTTTAACTTTAATACCACTCCCAAATCTCAATGGACATAGAAAAACGCGACATTTTTTGAAATAAGGTTCCAAATCTTCCACAAAGCCTGTAAGCTCAATATTGGTGTATTGCTCCGCCAACATTTTTATTCTAGCATCAGGATTTTTTCCTATGATGTAAAATTTTACATCAGAAATTTTATTTGATAAGCGTTCCCATTGATTTTCAATAAACCACAAAAGCCCATCCACATTCGCTTCCCAAGTTAAAGTACCAACGAAAAGGAAAGCATTTTCGGTTGTTTCATAAACTAAATCTGGATGCTCTAATAAAGACTCATCTCCAAGATGATAAGTCACAAAAAACTTTTTTTGCTGTGCGCCAATAGCTATCAATTCCTCTATATCATTTGGAGCGGCCAAAACAGCATGTGACGTATTACAGATTTTACGCTCATACTTTTTGATTAAAAAGGACTGGTTTTTCAATGCTATCTTTTTTGCAGGATTTTTTTCAAGTCTAGCGAATCGCTCCCACATTAAATATTCACAATTGTGCTCATGTAGGACAATTCTTCCTTTATATGTTTTGGAGACATATTGAAAAACCTCATAATGATCTACAAAAACAATATCAAAGTCGTTTATAATGCTATTGATATGCTTTTTAAAAGTGCTTGATTTGTTTCTATATAAATTTAAGGCAATGCCTTGCAAGTTACTTTTTATGAAATTTAACGCATTTCTTGGAACGTCAATTTTCTCTGTATAAAGACCACTTAATGCAATTTTCGACTGCATTTCTTCTAAGCTAGAATCATCCTCATTTTTTAAGAAACATGCCAGATACGTTTCATACTTAGATGACAAATACTCCAACAGCTTCCAACTTTTTATAACGCCTCCACTTATTGGCGGATAAGGAAGTTGTGGTGTCAGGAACAATATTTTCTTCTTTATTTCAACCAATGAGACAAGTCTTTATTTAATAAATTAGAAAGCTCTAATACATCTTCTTTATAATATTCAATTAACCATGCTCTTTCTTTTGGCGTAATAACAGGCATCTCTTTTTGAGAATAAAAGTAGCGCTTAAAAGTTGTTCGCATAGACCTGGGTAAATTTCGTTTTGCCCAACTTATGATACCAAATTGGTTTATAAAGTAATTTAGCTTCCCAAATCTGGGGCTCCCCCCCTCATTATATTTTGTTTTTGTATCAACATTGATAGTTGAATCTATTTCTAAAAATTCAAAAAGCAACTTTACTGTCCTACCTGCATCCTTTTTGTAATCATCATAAAAAAAGATTTTTACTTGTTTACGATCAAAGATTTCAAGATATCGTTTTACTTGCTGATAATATTTCCCAATAAATAAGTATTGATGATTAGCTCCCCAGCCTTTATTTTCAACTTTATCATCCTCTTGAATCTCATTGAGAAAATCCTTGTTTAAAATCTTGCCCTGCTTTAAATTCATGATGTACTGAGAAAATGCTCTTTCAATAGGATTTCGAAGCATCATAATAATCTTTGCATTAGGATACTTCTGTTTTATTTCCCTTGAGGCGGATGGATATAACAAATAGGAGTTACTTGCCTCCCCAATAGCCTTTTGATCAGTAACATTTCTAAACAGCTTCAAATAATCCTCTTCATTTTCAACATGTGCAATATGAATATTTTGCTCCATGTTTGAATTTAAAAAGGTTTTTAAGTTAACATTTACATCGTGTTTATAATCTTTGCTAAACTTACGGCTATCAATGTCTTCACAAGAAAAATAATTAACCTCTTTGATCGGACTCATAAACACATCAGGATGCTGACTTAAGTAATGATACAAAGAAGTGGTTCCTCCTTTTACTACGCCAACTATAAAAAAATTTGGATGTGCCATTACTTTAAATCGTACTTCAAATATCCGAAACTAAAAGGGGGTATTTCAAGTGAATCTATTTTTTTTTCTTTATACTGACATTCGCTATAATAGGTCGGATGAAAATTTGATATCGCCCCTAAACCAGCAGAGGCATAAAGGCTATTCCCAGTAATTTCTGTTGCTGCAACATGCTCCACCTCTTGATTAACCATATTGAGCAAAAAGCTATTTGATGTCTTGTTTATAAAGTACGTATAGAAAGCATTTGTTTTAGTATTTACGAAAGTCATTGTAACAATATCAGATTCATCTAAATTATTAGGATAGGATAGATTTGATTTTACAAACCGATAATTATCTTCTAAAAATTTTCCAATGAAACGCATTGCATAATAAGGTGTTGAAGCAGTTATCTCTTCATTATCATTAAAATTGAACATTTTTTTTCTATTCTTATAGATAACGCCCATAACTGGCCCCTGAGAAATATAATTATGCAATAAACTAAACTCAAAGGCATTATTGTTCGTTATGTTTAACTCAATCATACTCAATAAAACTTCAGAAATAAACTGTCCATGCAGTATTGAATTTGTAATATGCTTTTGCGGCTTGCCCACATTCCATTCTGTAAACCAAATTTTAACATCTTCCCCAAAGAACCCTTGATAAAGATCCATCTTTTTATAAAGTTGCCGATACTTAATGGGGCTCAGTAAATTTTTATAACAATTGTAAATTTTAGGAATATCGTTTTTATCGAGCTTAGTACATTGATTTTCTCCCCCCTCTTTACCAAAATAAATATGTGCAACAATTGCATCATAAAAATCTTGCTTAGCAAGCTCAGTATTCCATTGTATAAAATTATTATTGGGTGTTCCTTCTGGATTTCTCCACTCAATAACATTGCCGGCTACCGCCGCTAGAGGTAATTCTGGCCAAAACTTTTTTATTTCTTCACTAAATGCCTTACATCGTTTTATATAATCGTGTACATCAGGGATGTGTTTTCTATACGCTCTAAAATATAATTCATTCCCCAACTCTACACCCACTACTTCTAATCCTGCAGCTTTAAGTTGTTTTATCATTTTCACAGTTTCTTCAGGAGTTCCATAAAGTAAATTAGCTACCGCCAGCACTTTAACTTCTTCATGTGAATTTTTGCAAGCCCTAATAAAATTTTGAATGTAATTCTCTGATTCCTTCTTTTGCCATCCATACAGCATCGCCATTGCCTTCAGTTCGATGGCCTCATTGTATTTAAACCCATAACCTGTTCCTTCAGGATGATAATAAGAAGCTACTGTTCCACCTGGAAATCTAAGCACGGTTGGCTTTAGTTCTTTTGTAAGCTTAACTACTTCAGGATGAGATTCTAGTTTATCTTTAAATGCAAAAGCAGTATTAAATCCAATGATATTTTTATTAGTCTCAAAAGTTTGACGAAGATCTAAATGATAATCCAGTTCAATTAACGTATTTTTTTTCTCAACTTGATGATCTTCTCCTTTGGAAATATTACTTTTTGTAGTTGAAGTACATGAGATAAAAAGAATTAAAAAGAAAAAACAAGGTTTCAAACTCATCATTTTTCATGCATTTTATTCCTTAATTTAAGCCGCTCTTCCTTTTCAAACAGTGTATAAAGATGCAATACGACCATAAAAATCATAAGGTTCCCCGTAGACCAAATAAAGCCTCCATCAAAAAAAGATGCAATAAACTGTGCAACAATTATAGTTATGGTTACCTTATAATACAATTCATTCTTTAGCAATTTAACTTTACGAGTTAACCAAAAGGCATATACAAAGATCAAATAGAATAAGGAGGTTCCCACAATACCATATGCCCATAAGGCACCAACAATGCCAATATCAGTTAGATAAACATGGCTAAAGTATTGATCGTATATATCTCTTGAAAGTTTTCCAATGCCAAAAATTATACTTCCGGGATTTTTTTGCCAATAATTTATTACCGTTCCAATTTGAACGATTCTTGAGTCTGCTGATCTATCACCTGTATCTATCCCTAACAATGCTTTTGCAAAGCTTAGCATCATATCTTGTAACATGCCTAAATAGCTTGGCTGAACCAGATAAACAATGCCAAACAAAACAGCACAAACCAATAAAAGGGAGAACATTCTTTTTACCGCTTCAAAAAATTTCAAATTGGTTAAAAGCGCAAAAAGCATTGCTAAAGAAACACTGAAAATAGTAATCCTACTTTTTGCAATAAATAAAATATATCCAAAAAAAGCGGCCCAGCCAATAGCTCCACCAACACTCCTCTTTCTAATAAAGATCACAAAGTAATAGATCAACCCTATTTCTATGTAAGTCGTAGAAAATCTAAAAACATAACCTCCTTTTAATGGATTATACCCTACCAAACCACTTGATAAGAAAATTGCAGGATTAATAAGATTAACTAAAACCAGATAAACCAGTAAAAAAAGCCAAACGAAACATTGGATGACTATAAAGTACTGTTTCACAGACATCCGCCTACTCCTTAGCGCAAACTCAACACCAAAGACCACCAATAATGTAGCGTTCTTTTTAACAGACGTAATAAGTCCTTTAAATACCGATTGGTCAAAGGAATTATTAGCAGTTATTGCAGAATAAATAGGTAAAAAAATTAGTATAAAAATGGTTATTAGATCAATTTTAGACAATTTTTGCTTGACAAGAATACGATCTACTAAATAACCTATACTCAAAGCAACAAAATAAGCTGCTACGAGCCCCGTAATACCAAGAAATGAATATGCAACTATTCGAAGAGGTTCCATTAGAAACAGCTCTGAGCCTTATAATATTTATTATTGTTTAATTTTAAGCCGGTTGAAGATAAGCTAAATTATCATTATTGATAGAAATAGCCTTCAATTGGTTGCAAGTAATATATGAAATTTGACAAGTCACCTTTATTTATTCTTGGTATTCAACGATCAGGAACCACCTTAGTTAGCAGAATGCTTGGCACAAGCGATGAAATTGCTTTGTTCCCAAGAGAAACTCATATTTTTCCACTTTTTTGGAATAGAGCAAAATATCTAAGTAGTTTAGAAAAAGAAGCATTAAAAACTTTTTTACTAAAAACCTTTCCAAAAGTAAATAATGGTTGGACTGACGAGCAAGCTTTCGAACAATTAAGAGCTGTTCTGGATTATATTACTACCTCAAATAATGATTTGTCAAGTGCAGAAAAATTGCTTCAACATATTTTAAGCTTTTGGCAATCCAAGAATGAAGGGAAAATCATTGGGGAGAAAACTCCGGCGCATATTTACTATATCAAACAAATAAAACGAACGTTTCCAACAGCAAAGTTCATTTTAATGATTAGAGACCCAAGGGCCTGTGCGTTATCTGAAAAAATGAAGCTTTTAAACAATGAAAGAATTAATAAGTCATTCAACCTACTGAACTTTATGGTTCGATGGGCTTCCTCTTCTCAATTAATTAGCTACTATCAAAAAACCTTAACAAGGGATGTTCATGTAATTAGATATGAAGACTTAATAACTGATCCTTCATTTCAACTTATAAAGCTCTGTCAGTTCTTAGATATTGACTTTTCAGAAAAGATGCTCAATGTTGGAGTTATCAATAGCAGTTTTCAGGATAAAAAGCAAAAAGATAAAAAGTTTAATGCAACAAATATTGATCGCTGGAAAGAAAAATTACCTAAGCATGAAATTCTAAAAATAGAAAATTGCCTCCATCCTTTAATGCAAAAATGGAACTACAATGTTGCTTTTTCTCAAAAGACAACTAGCCATATTAAAGAAAAGCTTATTGTACGAACAGCAGCGAAAGCAAGTCTTGTAAATTCTGCTAAATTTCATCACATGAATAGGTCACAGAAATATAAGTTCTTTTAGTATTTCTTAGAATAAGGCACTATTTCTGATGGAATTTTATCTTTTACTTGCTGGTAAAACGACTCCTCAAAAAGTAGATATTCTTTTATGCCCGCGCTCAATTCGACCCTATAAAAACCAAAATTTTGGGGTGCCTCTATAAACTCTAACCAAGATGGATCATTTGCATACCATGGATTCTTAAATAAAGACGTTGTACAATAAATAACTTCGGGCTGCTTTTCTTTAATGAAAGAAATAAAATCTACGTCTCTTTTTATTAAAGGTCGTATCCACTTATAGTTTTTTCCCAATATAAAATTGAAATTCCCTTCATTCCCTAGTATCTCAAAATCCTCTTTAATATCTAATGATTTAAAAAGTGAAAAGACCATTTGATTGTTTAATACCTTTTCTTCTTTTCTTAAGGGAAAATATTCATAATCTCCTGCTTTAGGAAAAGCGATAATCAGCATTGGAGCAAGAAATATTAATGAAAGCAAAGAAATTTTAGAATAGTTTTCATTATTAACTCTTGGAGATAGAACAAATAAAATCGCTACTATAAAAAACGGTAAATGGATGATCAAATAATGATCTCTTGGATACACCAAAATAGCAGATATAATTGAAGGAATACTAAAAATAAACAGTGCTATTAAGAGTATGGGGTCCTTTAATTCACGTGTCAGTTTAGGAGGAATAAACCGTCTTACCAATAACATCATGATAAAAATAAGGGATATAATAATTGCTAAGAGATTAATGTTTTTGCCTGAATTATTATACAACCAAAAGGTTTCCTTCAAATTGATTAATGAGGACTTAAAAAAATTAGAAATATTAGACAATATATGCTTTTTAAACATCGCTGGATTTGACTTCACTACTTCAGACAGAGATGATACTTCCCCAAAATGCTCAGATAAAATCTTGTCATAACCAAGCCATAAATACTGATCTATTCCTTCCCACTGACTATAATTATATGCAAAGTGCTCTCCAAACGCTATTAAGCTTCTACTTTCTCCATGCAACTTTATGCCTAGCGGGAACCTCCAAAAAACATGTAGCAAAACAATAAAGGCTATTGCGACAGTAGCCATCTTTACTTCAAAAAAAGAAGGTTTTCTTTTTGCAACAAAGGCTAGTCCAAGTGCTATTGGCAAAGCGCATATCGCCGATAGATAAAATTCTGGTCGTGCATAAGACAATAAAACGGCCGTAAATACTAGTACAACAGCTCTCAAATAATGACTTTTCACTAACTTGATAAGCACCAATGCTAAGAAAATAACCAATAGTGAAAAGTGAGACACTTTTGGATAAGTAGGCAAATTAATAGTTGCCGCCATAAAAAAGGAACTTGACAAAGTACTAATAAAAGGCCCAAACCCAAAAACTGCCAACACCAAATAAAAGGCCAAAAAAGGTACGATAGATATTAGCTTGAAATTAGCGTAAAAGAGCTTGAAGAGATCTTGCTCAATAAAATACCCCAATTGGTACCACATGCAATATAAGGGGCCCCATTTAGTAGGCATCTTTTTTAGGAAATTAGACCCCCTAACCATATAATTGGTTTCATCTAAAATGAAAAAATCCATTACATATTGTAATCCATAGGTTAATTTAAGGCCACATACCAATACAATAAGAAACCCCAATAAATGCCCCCAATTAAAACGCTTACCTTGTATGTTTAATTTGCTACACATACTCAGTTCTTTTCGTTGATTGCCTTCCACAAATCATTTCTTATAAGCATAATTTCCCTACTTCCCTCTGTTAAAACGACTTTATGCCATCCATGATCCTGTGGGCTTTCAAGAATTTGCTCCCACTCCTCTCTGTCTCCTTTTATAAAAGGGTTTTCCAAAAGCATTACTGAGCAATAAATTAGATTGATATCATTCTCTCTAATATGATTTAAAAACTGTATGTTACTAAAATCCTTAGCTTGAATCACTTTAAAATTTTTGGACCTAACAAATAATGCTAAAACCCCTTCACTTTGAGCCATTCTAACTTCGTGATCTTCACAAATTTCCTTAATCTTGTTAATCGCTCTAATATTATTGTTCGTTTGTTCTCCTTTCCAAAAGTTAAAATAGTTTACCTGTCCAGCAGTAGGGGTTACTGCATAGAAAATCCCACCTAAAATTAAAATTATGGGGAGTTGTTTTAACAAACTCATGCCCTGCCCAAACTTCACATTTTGGAAAATGAGACTAACTACAAGTAAAAACAACGGTACTTGAAGATAGATATAATGGTCTCTCGGAAAAATAAGAATGCAGGTTATTAGTGTAGGACTAATTAAAATTAAGAGTAAAAAAAATGAAAAAGCATTTTCAGAAAATAGACTTTTTATCCTATCAAAAGCCCATGTCTTTTTATAGGCAATTAAAATTATTGTAATTATTAGAAAAAAGATGATTAATCGAACAAGCAAGTTATTTCCTACTAACTTATGAGATACAACAAGATCACTACCATAATTAGAGATTTTATAAATATAATTCTTCGAATTGCTAAAAATGTGCTTCATAAAAGCCTGAGGATTTGCTTTCAAGGCTTCCGAATAACTAGTCACCTCACCAAATTCCTTTTTTAGAATGTTATCATAATCCATCCAGTTGCGAATGTCCAAGTCATTCCATATTGAATAATTTAAAGAATAATGTTGAGCAAAAGCGACAATATTTCTATCACTTTTAGAAAACATACTATTCCCTAGAAAGTAGCTGGTTAAAGCGATCATGGCAATAAGTGCTAAAGACATCCCCCCTTCAAACAAAGTGAGTTTAAACCTTCTAAAAATGGCCTGCCCTATTAAAAGCACCACTAATATTATAAGTGCTAAATATATTTCTGGTCGAGCGTAAGAGATTATTAAAGCACAAAATGCGATAAAAACTGTTTTGAGATAGGGCGATTTAAATTGCCTTATGCATATCATAGACACTGCTATAATAGTCATACAGAAATGAGATATCTTTGGCCAAGTAGGAAAATGAACTAACGAGACCAACAAAAAGAAGGAAAGGACAAGACTAATTAAAAAATTGACCCGATACGTTAAGAGCATTATAAAGACAGCCAACACAGGTAGCAATCCCATCAATTTTTGATTCAGATAATACAACTCTATCGTATCTCTTTCAAAAAGCAATAAAAAAGTGTACCACAGAGAATAGGTAGGGCCCCAATATTTAAGCATTTTGCCCTTTAATGTAATGCCCCCTAGCATATAATAGGCTTCATCGGTTGCTAAAAGATCTTGATGCGCCATCAAATTATGCGTCATTTTCAACCAGCAAACAAATAGAATAAATAGTCCTGTAGCAATTCTAATAATTAGATTCAATCTAGAATTATCCATCTTTACTTTAATTTACTCTTTAATCTCAGAAAATATCCTTCAAAGTATTTAAAACTAAGATGTGAAAATAAAATAAGAATGCTCATATATAATATAAAGAAGAGCGTCTGCAAGAGTATATTTTCAGCTATTACCGACCTAGGGACAATCTTTTTAATAAATTGGATAAAAAAGATCATTATTGCAAAATGATATACATATAGTCCGTAAGAGATTTTTCCAAGATAAACGATAATAGGATTTTCTAAAATTCGACGAGACGCCGGTTGATCTCTGATGCTTGACAAAACCAAAAAGAAGCATAGTATATTAATTATAAATATATTATAGGTATGTCTTCCATACTGCGTTAAAACCTCTGGAATACCATTATATTTTACCCAAAGCATAAAAGGAACCTTTTCAAAAGTTATTGTTTCTCCTAAGTGATTGGTAACCGTAAGTCCATTTTTAGAAACCAGAATTCCATTAATAGCATAAATAACTAAAACAAAAAACAGGATGATGAAAGTCCATTTTCTAGGATTCTTAATTTTTCTAAGGTCAAATACGGCTAACGCAGCACCATAAGCTAAAGCATCAAATTGAAAAATAGTATTCTGAAAGAGCGTTCTTGCAACCCAAACATCATCACTATTCATTTCTTGAAGAATGGGAAGACTAAACATCCTTAATAACTGAGGAACTATCATCATGATAATCAATACAATTTTTAAGTTCTTTTTAGAAAGAAAATAGACAACGAAAGGAAAAATAAAATAAAATTGCTCTTCCACAGCCAAAGACCAAAGATGTGCAAAGGGCTCTGTTTGTTGATAAGGCACATCCCTTAAAACATTGAATATCCCAGCAAAATTGTATAAATATGTAAATAGCCAAATGCCGTTATACTCAAGCTCCCGAGTGTGGTGAGCTATAAATTTTATATCCGAAAAGGCCCATCTCAGTATTAAGAAAAAAAACAGATATGCGAAGAATAAAGGGAAAATCCGATAAACCCTCTTCATCATAAAATTCGACATATAACCTTTAAAATTATCTCTACGCTCTTTCTCATTTAATAATATCCTTGTAATCAAAAACCCAGACATTATAAAGAACATTTGTAACCATTCCCAAGCTACCGGAAACTTTGGAAATGCAAATTGCCAGTGAGCAACTATTATAGAAAGTGCTCCTAAACTTCGTAATCCATCTAAAGATTTTATATAATTCAAGTTCCCTCCCATATAAACTTACCTTACCTTATCTTTTAGTTTTAAGAAAAACGATTCAAAGTATTTATATACTAAATGAGAGACCCCAATTAATATCGCTGTAAAAAGCAAATAAAGACCAAACTGAAATACTATTTTACCTTTATAAACTTTCGGACTTATTAAAACATTTAAACTCATAAAAAAAGCAACCATTACAAAAGGATGCAGCACATAGAAACTGTACGATATCTTTCCAAGATAAACTGCAAATTTAGACTCTAGCAACTTTATAAAAACAGGTGTTCCTCTTACACTACTTAAAACCATAAAAAAGAACATAATATTTACCAAAAGTAAATTATAATGGTGTCTTCCAAATTGAATTAGATATTCAGGATAACCACTATTCTTAATCCAAAATTTTAATGAAACCTTTTTCAATACAGGGTCCTTACCAAAAGCATCGGAAACATACACCCCCTGTGTTGTTGCCAAATAAGTATTTATCCCATAGACCGCTAGAAAGATGGCCAAACAAATGTAAAACCATCTTTTAGGGTGTTTAATTTTTTTAAGATCAAAGGCAGCAATCGCAGCACCATAAGCAATAGAATCAAACTGAAAGAAGGTATTTCTAAACATAATCCTACCTATCCAATCTTTATTATCATTTATTCCCTCTAAAATCGGGAATGCAAAGAAACGCAACAACTGAGGCCCTATAATTAATGCTATAATTAGCATTTTTAGATCCCTATTACTGAGAAAGAAAACGAAAAATGGAAAGAAAATGTAAAATTGTTCTTCAAAGGATAAAGACCAAAGGTGGGAAAAAACAGATATTCCATGACTTTCAGAAATACCTTCTTTTAAAAAGAAACCTGAAAAATTATATAAATAAGTAAAAAGAAACGCCGCTTTATCTACACCCTCTTGGGTAATATCTTGAATAAAATCTATTTCCTTGCAAAGTACTCGTATTAATAAGAGTAAAAAGAGATACCCAAAGTAAAGAGGGAAGATCCTATACACCCTTCGCAAAAAGAACTTCCGATAATACCCTTTAAAGTTTGAAAACTTCTTCTTTTCATACAAAAGGATCCTTGTTATCAAAAACCCTGAAAGCACAAAAAACATTTGAAGGAACTCCCATGCGAAAGGGAATTTTGGGAATAATAATGGCCAATGAGCAGTCATTATCGCAAAAGCTCCTAGCCCCCTCATCCCGTCAAGAGATTTTATATAATTACTTCTGGGAGCTGCTTCCTGCATAATTCAAAAAAAGACGAAGATAATTAAAGTTTAGTTGTGCCACTTTAAAGATTCCATCAAATGGATTACATCTTCTCTCAAAAAAGCGATAACAGGTTTTAACGAATCTATATTAGGTTGTGTCTTAAAATAAAGAGACCCTCTAAAGAAATGATTTACACTATCCGTCAAAAAAAACTGCACACTTGAGGCCGCATTCCCTCCAACATCATATACGACTCCTCTTTTATCTGCTTCAACAAAATAACTTTCATCTATAAAATCAGCTCTAACGGAATGCTTGAAAGACATTTTATATGCATCAGAAACAAGTTGATCGAAACGTTCTGGATCTCCATTAATTTCTTTATAACTCATGTGTATGTTAGCCTTAAACTGAGACAGGGTTAAATCAAGCCAGCATGGATGTTCAGGGCTTTCATTAAAGAAAAGAGAATCCTTTATTACGCTACCATATGAAGGGAATTCAAAGCTTAATGGGCAATAATCCGCAGTAAAGGTTTTATACTGTTTTTCAGGGAAATCAATTCTGGCAAAAGATCTGGGTTTAGGGGTATATGGTATTTCTTTACAGCCAAAGGCAAAGAACAACAAAAATAAAATCGCTAAAAGAGGTATTCGCTTAAATATCATCATTACTAAACTACTCTTTGGTTACTTTTATTTTTACTATACGTGTTTTATTTACAGTTATTATCCTAAACTTAAAACGCTCAAAAGTTAAAACATCACCTGATTTAGGCATTACACCATTCATCTCTAATACTAATCCGGCTAATGAGTCTGCCTCCCCTCTAATTTCATCAAAGGTACTTTTATCAATTGCTAAAACTCTACATACATCATTAATCATTGTTTTGCCCTCAAAAATATAATTGTTGTCATTGATTTTTTTAAAGTTTATTTCTTTTTCATCATCGTATTCATCTTTTATTTCTCCAATAATTTCTTCTAATACGTCTTCTAATGTAACCAATCCAGACGTTCCTCCATACTCATCTACGACGATAGCCATATGCATCCTCCTTGATTTAAATTCTGCTAACAAGTCGTCTATTTTTTTATTTTCAGGAACAAAGAAAGGTTGTCTTAACAACGCTTTCCAGTCATAATTGTTAGACTCATTCAAATGTGCTAACAAATCCTTTGCATAAAGTAATCCGACAATATTGTCTGAATCACCATCATAAACAGGAAATCTCGAATAACCAGACTCCCTAACTTTTTTTAAAATACTTTGGTAATCGTTTTTGATGGTCGCAGACACAATATCAACCCTCGACTGCATAATTTGCTTCACCGTAATATTGCCAAATTGAACAATTCCTTTTAGAATATCTTTATTACGCTCAGCTTCATTACTGCCAATAGTTAAATCAATCGCTTGATTTATATCCGCCGTGGATAATGCGTTTTTACCTGCTAGCTTTTTTTCTAGGAGCAGTGAAGAACTTACCATTTGCTTACTAAAAGGAGACAGTATTTTGGACAGTAAGGAAAGTGGGGTCGCCATAAATTTAGCTAACTTTATATTTTGTTGAGTTGCATAAACCTTAGGAATTACCTCTCCAAACAAAACGAGTAAGAAGGTAACCACCACCACTTGGAACAAAAATTCCAGCATTTTAGACGATCCAAAATTAAACCACCTAGATGTTATAGAATAAGCAACTACAATTATTGCGATATTAATTAAAGTATTGGTGATTAAAATTGTAGCTAACAGATTTCTTGGATTGTCTATAAGAGCAAGAATCTTATTCCCTTTCCCATTTTCCTTTTCTAATATTTCTTGCTGATCAGTATTAATAGAAAAGTAAGCAATTTCAGAACCAGAAATCAAAGCCGAAAAAACTAAAAGAACAGCTATAAGCAATAACCCTCCAACAACCATTCCATCAATGGGATTGAAATATTGACCTAATGAAAAAAGCGTTAATATGTCTGCTAAAAATAAATACGAACTATCGTCTTCCAAGTGAGAAAGATTTCGTTAACAATTTAAAAGGGAAGATCATCATCAATACTTTCTTCAACATTTACGTTACCAGTGTTCTCAATTTCTAAAGGTACTGAATTGGTATCTTCATCCTTATTTGTAGTTGCTGTACTAGGGGTTCCACTATTATAGTTTGAAGTGTCTCCTCCATCTGATTTTTTATCTAACATTTGAAAATTAGATGCAACAATTTCTGTAGTATACCTTTTATTTCCTTCTTTATCCTCCCAAGATCTTGTGGTAATTTTACCTTCCAAATATACTAAGCTCCCTTTTTTTAGATATTTCTCAGCAATTTCAGCTAATTTCCTCCAGACGACTATATTGTGCCACTCTGTATTATCCACTCTATTGCCCTCTCTATTAACATAGCTTTCAGTTGTTGCCAAGGTAAAATTGGCAACGACATTGTTCCCATCCAAGTACCTAACCTCAGGATCTCTACCTAGATGACCTATTAAAATTGCTTTGTTTACTCCTCTCATAAAATTGCCTTATTTTATTCTTCTTTAAGTTAAACTATATTTAGGATTTTCTGTTAAAAAATTATTGATAAGTTTTGGAAATGCGAAATTAATCAATTTATACTTGTTAACAACCTTGAAAGTTTCAGATTTCGCGACAATCCTATCTACCTTTAAATGATAAAAATTTGCATTGATTACTTGGTGCGTTAAAATTTGTTTATATACTTTCTCTACCTTACCTATCACAAATTCGTTGGGATACAATATGACTTCTTCCTGCAATAACTCCTCCAATTTAGAAGGGTTAGATTCTCCCTCTATCATGGGAAACTGAAACAACCCCTTCCAAATGTCTTTTTTATCTCTTTTTTGAATAATTATTTCTTGGTCATCAAAAATGATATAAAAGTGAAAATGACGAGTGCGTTTTTTAATCTTTTTTGCTTTAAAAGGTAATTCTCCTATTTTATTCATTTGCTTTGCCAAGCAAGTTTTATGCATCGGACATGATTCACACAAAGGATTCACGGGTTTACACACCGTTGCTCCAAAATCCATGATTGCTTGATTATAGATATCTGGGTTTAATTTATCAATAAGTTCATTTGCTAATAAATCGAATATTTTCCTCCCACTTGTGGAATCAATCGCCTCTTTTATATTGAAATACCTTGACAATACTCTTAATACATTGCCATCAACAACAGCATAAGGTTCTTTAAAAGCAAACGATGCAATAGCAGCAGCAGTATAACTTCCAACTCCTTTCAGTTGTAGAATATCCTCATATTTGCTTGGAAACACCCCTTTAAAATCATTGACAATCATATTGGCAGCACTATGAAGGTTTCGAGCTCTAGAATAATATCCCAGCCCTTCCCATAATTTTAACACTTCGTCTTGCGAAGCATTCGCTAAATCTATTACTGTAGGAAATGCCTTTACAAACTTCAAATAATATGGTGTTCCTTGGTCAACCCTTGTCTGCTGAAGAATAATCTCTGACAACCATATTTTATAGGGGTCTGTTGTGTTTTTCCAGGGCATTTTTCTGGCCTCCGGATCAAACCAATCCATTAAATTCTTGACAAAAGTCAGTTTTATTTGATTTAAATGTTTCATATTTTAATAACTCCTCTAATTTGCAAAGGTTATATGATTTTTTCATATCTTAGTTTGCACGAATATATAATCGTATGAGAAAGGCGGATTTAGTAAATAAAATTTCAGAAAAAACTGGAGTTCCAAAGGTAGACGTTTTGGTAACTCTAGAAGCATTTTTTAAAGAAGTGAAGGAATCAATTATTGAAGGTGAAAATGTTTATGTAAGAGGTTTTGGTTCTTTTATTAGAAAAACACGCGCTGCAAAGGTAGGACGAAATATCAAGAAAAATACTTTGATAGAAATTCCAGAGCATGATATACCTGCTTTTAAGCCAGCCAAGGTTTTTTCCCAAAAAGTGAAAGATTCTTCTCTAAAAAAATAATTAAAGGAAGCTTTTACCCTAAGTGAGACAACAACAGTTTTTATTATTAATTGCTGGAGCAGTAATAGTATTCTTGCTATACAAATTTGGCAGTAGAACCAATAATCATTTGGACGAAACTCCTTTATTGGAAGAGACTGTGTTATCTATTGAAGAATACGTCTCAAAGCAAAAACAATCACTTTACCTAAGCGAACGTAAACTATTAGACAGCATTGAACAAGAGGTTTCAGTAAACAAGCATGATACACTAAATAAGCTTATTACCTTATCAAATTCATGGGAGAATATTGGAAATTATTCTATTGGAGCCTATTATCAGTATCTAGCAGCCAAAAAAACACAAACAAAAATGGCTTGGATAGAAAGTGGTGATAAGTTAACAGAAGCTTATGAAAACTATGCAGATAGTGCGATTACGAATAATCTTGTTAACTTTGCGCTCGCTTCGTATGAAGCAGCTCTTAAAATTGATGGGCAGGATCTAGGTGTTAGAATGAAATTAGCAGACACATATGTTAATGGAACTCAGGATCCTATGAAAGGAATTACTATTTTAAAAAATATTACAGATAGTCTTCCCGAATATATTCCTGCATTACTTAGCTTAGGCAGGCTATCCATTGTTTCCGGCCAATACAAAAAGGCGGAAAACAGATTAAGTAAAATATTGTCTCTAGAGCCACTGAATGCTGAAGCAAATTATTTTATGGCCATTGCGCAGGAAGGATTAGGAAATAACGAGCAGGCCATCGAATATTTTGAGATGTGTAAGAGCTTGGTACCAAATCCAGCTTTTCACAATGAAATTGACGGTTATATTAAAAATTTAAAAAATAATTAAAGAAAGAGATTATGCCTTGCGGAAGAAAGAGAAAAAGACACAAAATAGCAACCCACAAACGCAAAAAACGTTTAAGAAAAAATAGACATAAAAAGAAGAAATAATTCTGATCTATCTATTTTACACGATTTCTTCTCGAAATCTGTTTTGCTTAACATAATTTTCTGAGCACTTAAACCAACCTTTTGTGGTTAAAGATTTAGTTATACATACTAATAACAAGGGTGTAGAAATTGCCCTATTGGAGGATTCTCGATTGGTCGAGTATCATCTAGACAAACCTGAAGACAATAGTTTTTCTGCAGGAAATATCTTTTTTGCACGCATAAAAAAAATTAATCCTAGTCTTAATGCAGCTTTTGTACAAATAGGACACAAAAAGGATGCATTCATTCATTATACGGATCTTGGGCCAAAAATCAGATCATTAGTTAAATATGGCATTCAAGCGGTAAAAGGCGAAGCCGATCCCACACTTGCAAATTTTAAGCATGAAAAAGAAATTCAGAAAGGTGGAAACATCTCTGAAGTTCTAAAGTCGGGAGATTATGTCATTACACAAGTAATGAAGGAAGCCATCTCAACCAAAGGACCAAGATTAACCTCTGAAATTACGCTTCCGGGTAGATATATTGTTTTAGTACCCTTTAGCAACTCCATTGGTTTATCTAAAAAAATAAATGATAAAGCTGAAAGAAAAAGACTAATTCGGCTTATTGAAAGTATTAGACCTAAAAATTTTGGAATTGTTGTTAGAACTAATGCTATAGGGAAAAAAACAGGAGAAATTCATAAAGACATTACTAAGTTATTAGATAAATGGAAGAAAATCACTCATAACCTTAAAAATGAGAAACCTCCAAAATTAGTCTTATCTGAAATAAACAAGCCCTTGTCTATCATCAGAGATATATTGAATGACAGTTTTAATAGTATTGCAACAGATGATGAAGAGCTTTTCATGGGGATCAAAGACTATGTTGGAAGTATTGCCCCAGGGAAATCATCCATTGTAAAGCATCACAAAAACAAGAAGCCTATATTCGAGCAATATCATGTTAGCCGGCAAATAAAGAGTGCCTTTGGCAGTACAGTAACTATGAAAAGTGGCGCTTATTTGGTTATTGAACACACTGAAGCTATGCATGTTATTGATATCAATAGTGGCCCTAGAATCAATAAGAGCATAGATCAAGATGAATACGCCTTTAAAGTTAATGAAGAGGCAGCTATTGAAATTGCCAGGCAACTCCGATTGAGAGATATCGGTGGAATTATTGTTGTTGACTTTATTGATATGAGGCCATATCCGCTCAGAAACAAACTACTTAAAGTTATGCAAGCAGCGATGAGACCTGACAAGGCAAAGCACAGTATTTTACCGCTGAGCAAATTCGGCTTAATGGAAATTACTCGTCAGCGTGTTCGTCCAGCAATAAAAATTGACACTTCCGAACCCAACCCAGATAAAGACGATAGAATAGAATCTTGTATTTTATTAGTTGATAAAATTGAACGAGATGTAGAAAAGGCCATCTTAAAGAGCAAGAAAGGGCTGTATTTATATGTTCATCCTTTCATTGAAGCTTATTTATCAAAGGGGATAAAATCTATTAAAAATAAATGGATGTGGAAACATAAAAAAAGAGTCCATATATATAGCGATAGCAGTTTTAACCTCCTAGACTACCATATTGGAGATAAAGATGGAAAACCAATTAATTGATATTCAATTATAAATCTTAACGATTTTTTTCAAAACAGACACATTCATTTTGATTTAATACAATTGAAAAAAATATCAACTATGCAGAGTTTCTTGCGGCATTAATGATCCCATACATACATCGCATAATTAACTTATCAAAAACCTTTTGTTCCGTTGCAGAAGCTGTTTTCTTTTGAATCATAGCATACTGTTGTATAGTTAGTAACGGCAGAACTATTTCTTCTCTTAATTGAATCGATGATTTTGAATGAAGATCATCCTCCATTAAACCTTTCATCCTACTGGTTTTAAGAAGGTGCTTAATACTTCTTTTGTATTCTTCAAAGATATTCTGCCATAATGTTCCATATTGAGGATCACTCTCCTGATATGCCGTTAAAGGAAAGTAACATTTAGAGAGTGATTGCATACTATTACTTGCCAATGAACGAAAGAGTGCTACATTTTTATACAATTTCTGAATTCTTCTTAAACCCTTTGAAGCAATTATACTTTCTAAAGCATTTCCAAAACCATAGTATCCAGGTATATTTTGCTTTACTTGACTCCATGATCCAACAAAGGGAATAGCTCTCAGATCATTTAAGGAGAGGGCGTTACTTTTCCCTCTTTTTGAAGGTCGGCTGGCAATATTAGTGGCTCCAAAATATTTTAACGGTGTCATATGTTCCAGATACGCTACAAAATGCTCGTCACTTCTCAAGTGTCGGTAAGCCTTTAAACTTTCTTCTGCAATCTGATTCATCAATCTGCGATCACTACTATCAATTGATGTTTCTCCTTTTTCAAGGTGATTGGAAATACCTGCTTTTAAAAGTTGCTCCAAATAATATTCTGCTTTCTCTATGGTTCCAAATTTAGAACTAACGGTTTGTCCCTGAATAGTCAATTGAATCTCCTTGTTCTCGATTAAGTTATCTTGCGCAGCATAATATTGCTGTACATTACCCCCCCCTCTTCCAGGAGGGCCTCCTCTGCCATCAAAAAAAACAACCTTCACCCCATAGGCCTTAGCAACCTTTGTCAGCTCCTCCTTTGCTTTATATATACCCCAATTTGCTGCAAAATATCCACCATCCTTTGTCCCATCAGAGAATCCTAGCATAATGACTTGCCTATCCCCCCTATTTTTCAAATGCAACCTATAATGCTTATTACCATAAAGCTTCTTCATTGCTTGAGGGGCATGCAACAAATCATCAATAGTCTCAAAAAGAGGAACAATGTCTAAACTTAAAGGTGTTTCCCAATTATTAGATTTTGCCATAGCATACACTTGCAAAACACTTTTTTCATTTCGACAGTTGCTAATAATAAACCTATGGCAGGCATATTCTCCATACTTGGTTTGAACATCTTTTATTGTTTTAAAAAGAGAAAATGTATCCTGTTCATTTTCATTTTCAAAATGAATTTGTTTTTTCCCAATTAGTGGAACATTTGTCAGATAAGAATTTATGGATCTTGCTTTCCAATTAAGCTTCTTTTCCACCTGCTTAAATGTGGCATCAACGACGCGGCTATCTTGCCTTATATCTAAAGTTGAAAAATGGTAGCCAAATATATCTACTTTTAAAAGCAAGTCCTCTACTTCTTCAACAAACAAACCATTGTGTTCTGATATGATAATTTCTCGAATTGCTAAAAGCTGCTCTCTGAAATTTTCAATCGGAAGAATATTTACTGCATTTTCTTTTTGAATGCACTTGCTAAGCAAGTTTTGTAGCTCTAATATGATTAAATCAATTTTCCCAAAAGTGAGTCGTCTTTTTAAGTGCTTAATATCTCTCAAATAACAGTTTAAAAGACTTAAATGAATTTGCTTTGCGACATTAAGAGTAATTTGAGTACTCACAAAAGGGTTTCCATCACGATCGCCCCCTGGCCAAAAACCAATTTGTATAAGATCGTTTCTTATTTCTGTACTCTGTGTTATATCTAGCAATTTTTTATAAATCTTAGGAATTGCTTCATAAAAAACATCTTCGAGATAACATTTCAAATTCATTGCTTCGTCAAAAGGTGTTGGCTTCTTTCTTTTTAAGAATGGTGTTTTACCCAATTGAGACAGGAGTAAGCGGATCGTTGATAAATCATTATTTTCTATTGCATCAGAAAGGTCTGAAGTAATTCCTAACACTGACTCTGGATAAAATTGTGTTGGATGAGCAGTTAAAACAATTTTTAATTTAAACTGACTCAAAGCCTTTTTAAGGGCCTTTTCATTCCCCGATTCTATTTGTCTTAATAAGTAATTTTTTAAAGAATGCTTTCTATCATTATTAAGCTTCTTAAATGAAGCATCTTCTAGAGCATCAACTAAGACCACCTGTCTTTCAATATACTGTATAAATCTAAAAAGAATACCTAATTGATCCTTCTGTGGAATTTCTACATCATTATCTTCAAAAAAATTAGCAATTATTTCTTCAGGGTTTTTACCCTGATCAAATCCATTTTTACAGTATTGTCCTAGTACAGGCAATAAAATACCGGTTTGCTTAATTTTATCGAATTGAAGCGTTAAAAAAATGCTATTATAAACATTGTACTTAAAGGCTATGTTTTGTTCAAAGATTTCTGACATAGTTATAAATATAGATTACGTTTTTGAGATAATACCAAATTATTTGATTGAAATATCTATTTTGATAATTATAATTAAGTTTAAATGCGATTATTGCTTAAAATTTGCGCATTCATTCTCCTTATTTTGTGTAGTTGTAAAAAAGATGAGCCCAAAAAAAAGCAATTTAAGGAAGTTATAGGAACGAATGGCATCGAATATTATGATGGATTGTTATGGGTTACTGATCTATTTGGGCAATCAATCACAGCCTTTGATCCTTCAACTGGAAAAATACAATTACAGTACAATTTTTCAACTATTTCGACTGCTCCCGATGACCTAGCCTTTCTTGACGATGGAACTATATTTTGGACTGCTCCAACACAAGGAAGCATTGGAAAAATATCTCCCTCAGGAGCAGTACAGACACTTCAAATTGTTGGAGAAAATGTAAATCCAATTGCAAAACATCCCTATAGAAATGAAATATATTTTGGATTTGAAAAAAGCAATCAATATATCGGAACGGTGACATCAGATGGAAATGTAGATCAAAAAACAACTCATTTGCCCTCCATAAATGGGTTTTCTTTTGCGGAAGATAGTTTTCTATACGCCCCCTTATTTGACTTAGAAGACATCACCGCACCAGGTGGTGTAATTAAAATAGATATTGGAAATAATTCCTTTGAATCACTCAAGGTAACTTTCCCAGATGAAAAGAATAAAACGCAATTTACCTCAACAGTTGCAACTGTAGCCGACCTTAAAGGTAGTTTATATGTATTAGAGGCTTTGCCTCCAAAAATTTACAAGGTCAATTTAGAAAAGGCAGTGGCTAAAAAATTGGCAAGGCTTCCTTCTTTTACCGCTGATCATATTACCATAGGCAAAGACGACAAAATATATATGACAACATTCATTACCAATGTAGTTTACGAAATTGACCAATCTGGAAACAAAAAGACAATAATTATTAAAGAGTAATCATGTTTAAAAAACTACTAGACTTCGACGACAGGCTATTGCATCGAATATATAATTTAAAAACTCCTCCAAAAATTCTTGTTGATGTATTACTCTATTTAGGATCCTTACTTCCAACCATTTTCTTATTACTATTCGGATTAATTGTTGGCATTATTTTTAAACATCAATTTTTATTTGTTTTAGCATTAAAATTTGTAGTTACCTTGTTAGTTTCAGGGCTTACATTCATCATTTTTAAAGAATTGGTAGATCGTCGTCGACCTTATGCTCAAGATAGAGTAAAAGACAAATTCAATGGACTAATTGAAAATAGAGACCCTGTTTATGGAAGCAAATATTTAGAATCTTTTCCATCTGGACATGTTTTTACTAGTGCTATGTTATTGGTTGTTTTGTATTCACAGCTTGGAGAACTTAGTTTATGGATAACCATTCCGTTTGTTATAAGCATGATTTATTTAAGAATTAATTTAGGTGTCCATTTTCCAAGTGATACCATTGCAGGACTTCTTTTGGGACTATTAACCGCTTATATAGCCTGCTACAAATTATTCTTTATTTATGAGTGGGCTTGGAAAATTCTACTTGGAGATACCGCCTGGATATTAATAGCCTCTATTATATTTCTTTTAATAGTCATTTTATTGATAGGAAAAAGGAGAAAATAAACTAACTATTTTCTTTTTTCAACCGCTTTAATCAAATCACCACTTTTAAGTGTAGTATTTACCGACATTCCATTTAATACTGCAAACTCATTATATCTATTAGATGGGACATTGTGTTGCGCCAATAATTGACTTAAAGTAGTATTGGCATTTGCTTGAACAATTTTAATTCTTTCAGGAGCCACATCTAACCTTCTGGGATCATAAAGTGGTTTAAATCCAAGCATTGTATTATCAAAATATCTTTCATAAGTATTAAACGCTCCAGGCTCACACATACCATGAAAAACATATATTAAATCTCCATATTCTATAAAAACACTTTGCAAAGGAACATTAATAGTTTCTCCACTTTGTCCCTGCTGAGGATAGTCAGAAACCATCCCATAAGCATTTAAACCATTCACTCTTATATTTTGCTGCCGCTGTACTCGTAACTGCATTTGCTCAATCACTTCTCGTGAGGCAGCCTGTAGTGTTTTTTGAGAAGAGAGTGTCATAACCATATAAGCTTTCCCATCTTCAGGAGCCATTGCAAATTGTGTCGGAGAGTTTTGATATTGCCAACCTGACGGAAGCGGAAATTCAAACTTCAATTCTGGATGATAAAATACGTTATTATCAACATATCCTTGTCTTGGATCTTCTCCATAAACAATACCATCAATCATTCTTAAATAACTTTCGCGATTAATTTTAGTGTTTTGAACACTCGTTCCATGATCTGCATGCCATTTGTCAGTTAATCTATTTACTTCCTGATACCTTCTTCCCGGATCAGGATGCGTTGACATAAATTCAGGAAGTCTCTGCCCTTCCCCACCAGATAAACTCTCTAAGGTCTTAAAGAACTTTGCCATTTCATGAGCATTATAGCCTATCTGAGAAGAATAATCAACCCCTAATATATCAGACTGAGTTTCATCAGCTCTAGAGAATTTTAAGAATAACAATTGAACGCCTTGCATTGCCGATTCAGCCATAGAAGCAATTCTAGGAGAAACTACCATTGCCCCAATAAGACCAATCTGCGTAAGCATTTGTTTGGTTTGCTGCTGCGCAGAATGTCTTGCAGCAATATGCCCAATTTCATGGCCCAATACTCCTGCAAACTGAGCCTCATTATTAAAATGAGCCATTATCCCTCTAGTAAAGTATACATACCCTCCTGGAACCGCAAAAGCATTCACCACTGGAGAATCAACAACTTTAAAGCTATATTTCAAATTAGATCTATGTGAAATTTTGGCCATTTCCTGCCCTTTCTCTTCAATAAAATTTTGAAGTACATCACTTGGATATAATCCAAACTGTGCAAGAACAGCCGGGTCACTTTGTTGTCCCAAAGCAATCTCTTGACTTTCAGACATAAAACTAACTTGCTTCTTTCCTGTAACAGGGTTTACAACACATCCACTAACTAGAATAATTAGTGCAGCGATAATAGGAATACGACTTATTTTAAGCATAACATTCTTTCTTAGATTATACATCAAATGTAAAAAGAAAATATCATGCCATACATAATGAAGTTATTTTATTCGTAAGTTGCTGAACTTGCATTTTATCTTTCAAACATTGTACATTTTAAGTTTTTTGCGGAACTTTGCTAAATAGTCATTTGTTTTATAGATTAACTTTATAGTATGACTGAATTACAGAAAAAGATAGAACCGATAACATTAACACAAGGAGCTATTAGCGAAATTAAGAATTTGCTATCTAGTAAAAATGTGCCTGCTGACCATGGATTAAGACTTGGTGTTAAAGGGGGAGGATGTGCTGGATTCTCCTATATAATGGGATTTGACAAACTGAAAGACTCTGACAATTCCTATGAAATTGGAGGGGTAAAAGTATTTATTGACAAGGCTCAAGAATTATATTTAGAAGGAACCGAACTTGATTTTCTTAATGGACTAGAGAATAGAGGATTTATATTTAACAATCCTAATGCAGAAGAAACTTGCGGATGCGGGAGTTCTTTTTCTGCCTAATAATAAAAACCTATTATCTAAATACCAACAGCCGATCACTATCTAGTTTAACTGCAGTTGCAATCATCGCTGAAAAAGAGAGTAAAGAAGAGCCTCCATAACTCATAAACGGTAGAGGAATACCTATTACCGGCATTAGACCTACCGTCATGCTAATGTTAATAGCCATATGCATGAACAAAATTGCGCAAACACTATAGATAAAAACACGGCTGAAAATAGATCGCTGTCTTTCCGCAAGAAAGAGGAGCCTATAAAACAGCGCTAAAAACAAACCAATGACAATGCTTGTTCCTATAAATCCAAATTCCTCTCCTATGGTGCAAAAGATAAAATCTGTACTCAATTCGGGAACAAAATTAAATCTCGTTTGCGTTCCATTTAGATAGCCTTTTCCAAAGAAACCTCCTGAACCAATTGCAATCTTAGATTGGTTTACATTATAACCGGCACCAGATAAATCGTGCTCTTTCCCGAGTAAAACATTTATTCTACTTCGATGATGATTTTTTAGTACTTTATTAAAAATTACATCAACACCATTAACATATATGGTGGAACAAATGATTACAACACTTAGCAATTTTGCAATCTTTATCCGTTCCCATTTTTTTGCATTAAAGGTTACTATTCCAGCCAATAAAATAAGTCCTCCAACTAAAATCCAAGGGTTAAACAACAATGCTAATACAGAAATAACTGCAATATAAATTCCCATTATAATAACCCAGCTTGAAAGTCCTTCTCTATTCAAAACAAATATAAATCCGGCGTAAACCATTGCTGATCCGACATCCCCTTGTAAAAGAATCAATCCAAGTGGCAAACCAATTATAGCAAACGATATCAAATAAGATCTAAAATCCTTGAACTTCCCTGAAGAAGAATTTAAATATCTTGCAAGTGCCAATGCTGTTCCGAACTTCGCAAATTCTGCCGGTTGCAGTTTAAAAAAACCAAAATTTATCCATGACTTTGAACCTGAAACAATTTGCCCCGCTGTTAATACCACAATCAATAAAAAGATAACACCCCCATATATTGGGTAAGACAGCGCTGAAAAAACTTTCGTTCCAAACAACTGAAAAAAAAGAAAAATAATCATAGATATTCCAATCCATAAAATTTGCTTACCATAGTTCCTGCTTAAATCGAAGACTTTTGTTTCTTCTCCATTGTATTGTGCTGTAAATATGGCCAACCACCCCACAAACATTAAAGCTAAATACAACATTAATGTTATCCCATCGATCGGACCAAACAACCCACTTCTCTGTCTCATCTATTTTTAATTATTGACTAAATCCGATTTTAACATTTTTTGCTCTATCCATTTTCTGCCTTCTGGAATTGAATCATTAAGATACTTTTCAATCATTAATGTTGCAATAGGTGCAGCATAGTCACTTCCATATCCGGCATTTTCAACAATTACTGCAATAGCAATCTGAGGATCTTCTTTAGGTGCAAAAGCAACAAACAAAGAGTGATCATCTCCATGTGGGTTTTCTGCGGTTCCCGTTTTACCACAAATAGATAACTCTTTTTTATATAGCCAAGATGCCGTTCCTTCTTTAACAACGTCATACATTCCATTGATGACAGGTGAAAAAAATTCTGCTTCGATAAGCGTATTGTTTTTTCTGTAATTTATAACTCTATAGGTAGTATCATTGATATAATGCCCTCTTAAAATATGTGGTGTTTTGTAAAATCCCCTATTAGCAATTGCAGCCATTGTATTGGCCATTTGAAGTGGTGTTGCTAAAAGTTCCCCTTGTCCAATAGATAATGATATTACTGTAGTAGCTCGCCACCTATTTTTTCCATACAATGCATCATAATATAATGAGGCAGGAACATTCCCTCCCTTTTCATATTCCATGTCTACACCTAATTTTTGTCCATATCCGAAACTATATAGATATTCTCTCCATTTATTATATGCCTCAGAAGTATTATTGTATTTCGCAGCCTGAAACATTCTTTTTAATGCATCGCAATAATAGGCGTTACAAGAAAATCTTATGGCATCTCTTCCAGAGAGAATGAGATCATGGCTATGACACTTTAAAAAATGTCCTGGAATCTGATATCCTCCAATACAATTATATCCATTCAAAGGCCTTTTAACCCCCTCTTGATAAGCTATCAATGACATAATGGGTTTAAAAGTGGACCCCGGAGGATATTCTGCGTTTATGGGTCTATTAAAAAGGGGTTTTAAACTGTCAGATAAGAGCGCTTTATAGTTATGCCCTCTATATCTACCTGTCAATAGGTTAGGGTCGTATGCAGGACTGCTTATATAAGACAAGATATCTCCAGACGCTGGCTCAATAGCAACAACCGAACCCACCTTGTTCTTCATTAATTTTTCACCATAAACCTGTAAGTCTATATCAATTCCAGTAAGCAAATTCGCGCCTGTTTTAGGAATAATATCATGTGCTCCATCATTATATGGACCTTGTGGATTATTAAAAACATCTACGACAATATTTCTCAATCCTTTCTTACCTCTCAATGAATCTTCATAATATTTTTCTAAACCAACCGTCCCGGCATAATCCCCTGGTCTATAAAAACCTTTTGATTTTTTAATCAGCTGAGAATCCACTTCACTAATATAACCAAGTACGTGAGCTGCACCTTCAAATGGATACCTCCTTATCGTTCTTAACTCGTAAGAAAACCCAGGAAACTGATGTAAATATTCAAGAATGGGTGCAAAATTATTCTGAGAAATATTTTTAATAAATACTATTGGTTTACGCGGAGACTTTTTAAAAGATTTATCAAAACGATGTATATACTCTTCCTTAGAAATGTTTAACAACTTGCAAAATGAAGTTGTGTCTATTTTAGACGCTTGCTTACAATGTATATATAAGTCGTAAACTGGTTCATTATATACAATTACTTTTCCATTTCTATCAATAATCAAACCTCTAGAGGGATACTCTATATAGCTTTTTACGACATTATTTTTTGCTCTTGACTTATAATCAATATTAACTACCTGCAAAAAAAAGAGCTTCAGAAGTAATACAGCAACAACTCCAAATATAATGTATCTAAATATTCCTTTTGATTCTCGATCCATAACACGCCACACTATCTTTGCTTACTAGTCATAGTAAATAAAACCCACATTAAAAACAAGGTCCCTAGTCCACTTAGGAAAATTTTGAGAAATGTGATATGAAACCCTCTAAAAGAAAAAGCCTCCATCAAAAAGAAAACTGTATGGTGTATCAATACGCAAACTGTTAGATAATACAAGGTCCATCTAAATCCAAACTTACGCATTAAAGGATGATCATCCTTCTCGTATCCTGATACTGGTTCTAAAGCTGCTATAATTGATATTCTAAAAAAAGAAAGTGCCGTAGTCGCTGCCGCGTGTAACCCTCCTGTATTGGAAAAAAAATCTATGGTAATTCCTAAAAAAAATGCTAATAGCAATGTTGCCCAATGATACTTTTTAATGGGCGCTACCAAAATCAAGTAGAAATATATCATCGGAGAAAACAATCCATATGTACTAATATTATTTAATATTAATAACTGAAAACTAATACAGCATACTAACACTATTAAATAATATACTCCTCCTTTAAAACTCAATCGACAAATTTTTGCTCAAGCTCTTCAATTTCAATTCGTTGCTTATGTTTAACAATATATACTTTATCAGCACTACCGACGTCGTTAAAAAGATTTACATGAAGCCTCTGAAAACTGCCTCCCTCTATTTTTTCCTTACTTAAAACGACTGCTACAGGATATTCAGGAGGAAAAATTGTTGAATAACCACTAGTTACTACGGTATCTCCAACATTAACGGATGCTGTTTTATTTACATCTTCCATCACCATTTTATATGGATTTTTGCCCTGCCATTTTAAAATTCCAATCATGCCAGAATTTTCATGACGAACACTTATGGATGTTTTTATATTTAAAATTGAAATTGCAGTTGAGAAATTAGAAGAGACATTCACAACAATCCCAATAATCCCATGAACGTCTACAACTCCCATTCCCACATCAACACCATCTTTTGTCCCTGCATTAAGCGTTAGATAATTATAATTTCTCCTTCTCGAATTATTAATAACGGTAGCATTTAAATACTCGTATTTAGATAAAGGAATGGTCTCTACAACTGTATCTTTTTTCCCTTCTATAAGAGAATCATCAGCAGCTGTATAAACAACTTTTTGGCTGTTCAATAAATGTACTATGTCTTCAGTCAATTTTTCATTTTGCTTTTTAAGTCCAAAATAATCTTTAATTGCATTTGTTTTGTTATAATACTTTCCCACTATTAATTGGGAAGAATTAACCCACTTAGAATTGTAAAATTTATTTTGATTTACGATAAGGGCAATGGAAGCAATCTCCAAAATTAGAAATAAAAGAAGGAGATAAAATCTTTTTAAGAATAATATAAAATTTTGCATTCTATCAAGTCATCAAGAATGTATATCTATCTCTATTTTTTAATGCCAAACCTGTTCCTCTTACAACTGCTCTTAAAGGGTCTTCAGCGACCTGAACAGGAAGTTTGGTTTTCTTGCTTAATCGTTTATCCAAACCTCTTAATAAAGCTCCGCCCCCTGTTAAATAAAGACCTTTTCTATAAATATCTGAAGCTAGTTCTGGAGGGGTGCTTTCCAAAGCTTTCATAACAGCCTCTTCGATTTTAGAAATAGACTTATCTAAGGCTCCTGCTATCTCACTATAAGAAACTATTATTTGCTTAGGAATTCCGGTTATCAAATCTCGTCCATGAACGGGGTGATCGTTCGGAGGATCATCTAAATTTTGAAGTGCAGCTCCAACATGTATTTTAATTTGTTCCGCTGTTCTCTCTCCGATTAATATATTGTGTTGTCGTTTTACATATTCTATAATATCCAATGTAAATTCGTCCCCAGCAACTCTTATAGATTGATCTGTAACGATCCCCGATAGAGAAATAACGGCTATTTCTGTTGTTCCCCCTCCAATATCAATTATCATATTCCCTTCTGGGGCCTCCACATCTAAACCTATTCCAAGTGCCGCAGCCATTGGTTCATATATCAAATATCTTTCTCTAGCATTGGCATGCTCAGCCGAATCAAATACGGCTCTTTTTTCTACCTCAGTAATTCCCGAAGGAATACAAATAACCATTGTTAAAGAAGGTTTCAGCCATCCAGAAGTATCATTCATCTTTTGAATAAATCCACGAATCATCGCTTCTGCAGCCTGGAAATCAGCGATTACGCCATCTTTTAATGGCCTAATCGTTTCAATATCACTATGAGTTTTACCCTGCATTTGCATGGCCTTATCTCCTACGGCTATTACACTTTGTGACTTCCTGTCTATGGCAACTATTGAAGGTTGGTCTACAACCACTTGATCCTTATAGATTATTAAAGTATTGGCTGTTCCTAAATCTATTGCTATTTCTTTCGATAAAAATCCAAATATTCCCATGCTCCTCTTTTCTTAATGCTTAAAATGTCTTACTCCTGTAAACACCATTGCTAAATCATTACTGTTACAATAATCTATAGAAAGTTGATCCTTAATGGACCCTCCGGGTTGAATTACCGTCTTAATTCCGGCTTGATGAGCAATTTCTACACAATCAGGAAAAGGGAAAAATGCGTCAGAAGCCATAACACCACCTTCCAAGTTTAAACCAAAATGTTTTGCTTTTAAAATAGCTTGCTTTAACGCATCTACACGTGATGTTTGTCCACAACCCATCCCCAATAATTGATTATTCTTTGCAAGAACAATGGTGTTCGATTTTAAATGTTTTACAATCTTGTTGGCAAATAATAAATCATCAATTTGCCCTTTTTCAGGTTTTTTCTTCGTTATTTCTTTAAGGTCTTGCTTCTTTTGAGTAGATCTATCCGCATCTTGTTCAATAACTCCATTCAAAAGCGTTTTATAAGTTTTAATTGGGAAACTTCTTGTTTTCTGTTTTAGAAGAATTCTATTTTTCTTGCTTTTCAATAAATCCAGCGCCTCCAAGTCAAAATCTGGGGCCACCAAAACCTCAAAAAAGAGTTTATTAATCTCCTCTGCTGTTGCCAAATCTATGGTTGCATTAGTAATCAATACTCCGCCAAAGGCTGATACAGGATCTCCTGCAAGGGCATCCTTCCATGCATCTAACAATTTTGGTCTTGAAGCTACTCCACAAGCATTAGTATGTTTTAAAACTGCAAAGGTGGTATTTTCAAATTCATTAATTAAATGGACTGCGGCATCTATATCTACCAAATTATTATAAGAAATCGCCTTGCCATTTAGCTTATCAAAAACTTCTTCTAAATTACCGTAGTATATTCCCTTTTGATGAGGGTTTTCCCCATACCTTAAGGTCGTTCCATCTTTGTAAGAAACTTTAATAGAAGGCAATTCAATTTCATCATTGAAATAATTAAAAATTGCACTATCGTAATGTGATGAAATTTCAAAAGCTTCAGCAGCAAACCTTTTGCGATCATCCAATGTTGTAGCCCCTCCATTCTCTTCTAATAAACCGACCAATGAACTATATTGGGATCTATTTGAAACAATCAAAGTATCTCTATAGTTTTTGGCAGTAGCCCTTATTAAAGCAATTCCTCCAATGTCTATCTTTTCGATAATATCTTCTTCAGAAGCTCCTTGAGCAACTGTATCTTCAAAGGGATAAAGATCAACAATTACTAAGTCAATCTCAGGGATAGCATACTCTTCCAGTTGATTGAGATCTCCCTCGTTTTGTCTTCTTGCTAAAATCCCTCCAAAAACTTTAGGGTGTAGTGTTTTTACTCTACCACCCAAAATAGAAGGATATTCTGTCAGACTTTCAACTGCTGTCACACTAAACCCTTGTTTTTCAATAAACCTTTGTGTCCCTCCAGTAGAGTATATTTGAACTCCTTGCTCATTTAAAGCCTCAAGAATTTGTTCTAATCCATCTTTGTGGTAAACTGATATTAATGCAGACTTTATCTTTTTCAATTAGATATCTTTATTTTGGATAAGTAAATTGTGCAAAAGTACCACTTTTATTGCTTAATACTTTAAGGTTTTTAGGTTTTCTTCGCATAAGAATTGTTAAATACAATTAATAATCTAAGTTCTACTAACAGTAGAGATCAATAACAAAGTTTAGAAATACAAATGAATTGGGAACAATTATATAGCTACAAGAGACTTGGACAAGAGGATCGGACTAAAGACAAAGCGAGAAATAGCAATCGTAGTTCATTCATTAAGGATTATGATCGTTTAATTTTTTCTGCCCCATTTAGGCGCCTCCAAAGTAAAACTCAAGTGTTTCCGCTGCCCAAAGACATTTTTGTTCACAATAGGCTTACACATAGCCTTGAAGTTGCTTCAGTGGGAAGGTCACTAGGCAGCATTGTAGGTCAAAAAATCATAGAAAAATATCAATTTAATGAAAAGAGTCACCCTTATCAATTTTACAATTATGAATTACAAAATGTAATTGCCGCAGCATGTTTAAGCCATGATATTGGCAATCCTCCATTTGGACATGCCGGAGAACAAGCCATTTCCCAATTCTACGATCAACTTCAGAAAGACAGTTCCGTTCAAATAACACTCAATGACAATGAGTGGGCAGATTTAAAAAACTTTGAAGGAAATGCCAATGGGTTTAGAATTCTTACAAAAGATTGTAAAAAAGTAACAGATGAGTTTAGACTTACCTATACTACATTGGCATCAATGATAAAATACCCCTGCTCTTCAATTGAAGGAAACAACAAATCTACTGGGTTAATTTCAACTAAGAAATATGGATTCTTTGAAACAGAAAGAGAAAATTATTTAAAAGTAGTCCAAGAATTTAACTTACCACTTCTTAAAGAAAATTCCACAATATATGCTCGACATCCATTTGTTTATTTGGTAGAGGCTGCAGATGACATTTGTTATTTAGTCATTGATATGGAAGATGCTTTTAACATAGGGTTAGTTACTGAAAAGGAATGCCTAGAACTTTTCTTAAACTTTATAAAAGAGGAGACTGGCTATTTTTCATACGCTTCAGTGTCCCAAAAATTATCCTCTTTTGATCAGCCTGAACAGAAGATAGCGTTCCTGAGAGCTGTGGTAATTAATATATTAATTCAAAAAGTGACCGCAATCTTTATGAAAAATGAAACTGCCCTGTTGAAAGGGAATCTAAACGCTTCTTTAACAGATTTATTGGAAGACTTCACTTCAAGCGCCTTTAAAGAACTCGAAAATTTTTCTGTTACTAATATTTACCGAAATACTTCTGTTGTTAAAAGGGAAATTGCCGGATATAAAGTATTAAATGATTTATTATCTCTATTCACAGAGTGTGTGCTTTATCCTAAAAATTCAAAATCAAAGTTGACAAAAAGAATCATTCCTACTAAATACTTAGACAGCCCAACACCATATACTCAACTAAGAAATGTTTTAGACTATGTTTCATCCATGACTGATTTACAAGCGGTACAAATCCACAAGGATCTTAATGGATTAAGCTAATTGCTTAGCATATTTTTCTATTACTATAGGGAAAAACTCATATTCTAATTGGTGCACTTTATTTGCAACACTTTCAGCCGTGTCTTCTTCTGTTATAATTGTTTCTTTTTGAAATAATATTTCTCCCTTATCATATTCCTTATTCACTAAGTGAATAGTTATTCCAGTTTCTTTTTCCTGATGCGCTATAACAGCCCTATGTACATTCATTCCATACATTCCTTTTCCTCCATATTTAGGTAATAGTGAAGGATGGATATTAATTATCCGATCAGGAAACTCCTGAATTAATTTTTCAGGAATGAGCCATAAAAAACCAGCTAGGATGATTAAATCGATTTCTAATAATTGAAGACTTTTTAACACCTTATCGTTTTCATAAAAATCGTCCTTTGAAAAAACAACATATGGTAACTGAAATTCATTAGCTATTGCTTCTGCTCCAGAATTCTCTTTATTTGTGAGTAAACATACAACCTTAATCGGCGATTTTTTTTGAGCAACCTTTTTTAAGACGTTCAAAGCATTACTTCCTTTACCTGAAAGAAAAATTGCCGTTTTTACCATTTTTTCTTTAATCATTGCAACAGTTAAATTAAAATAATGGTCTAACTTTACGAATTAAAATTGAATTGCGCAATGAAGAAAGCATTAATAACTGGTGTTACCGGTCAAGATGGAGCTTATTTGGCTGAATTATTGTTGAAAGAAGGGTATGAAGTGCATGGTATAAAACGAAGAAGTTCTCTTTTCAACACAGATAGAATAGATCATTTATATGAAGACCCTCACGTAGAAAATCGAAAATTTAAATTACATTTCGGTGATCTCACGGACAGCACTAATCTTATAAGAATCATTCAAGAAGTGCAACCAGATGAAATATATAACCTTGGAGCGCAATCGCATGTAAAAGTGAGTTTTGATTCTCCTGAATATACTGCTAATGTTGATGCGCTAGGTTCTTTACGTTTACTAGAGGCGATCAGACTATTAGGTCTAATAGATAAAACCAGAATTTATCAAGCCTCTACCTCGGAATTATATGGAAAGGTTCAAGAAATCCCTCAGAGTGAGAAAACACCTTTTTATCCAAGATCACCATATGCCGTTGCAAAAATGTATGGATACTGGATTACTGTCAACTACAGAGAAGCCTATAATATCTATGCCTGTAATGGGATATTATTCAATCATGAAAGCCCTTTAAGAGGAGAAACATTTGTAACGCGGAAAATAACTAGAGCTGTTTCAAGAATTGCTTTAGGACTTCAAGACAAAGTTTATCTTGGAAATTTAAATGCAAAACGTGATTGGGGCCATGCCAAAGATTATGTGAAGGCCATGTGGCTAATTCTCCAGCAAGACACCCCTGATGATTATGTCATTGCCACTGGAAAAACAACAGAAATTAGAGATTTTGTGCGCATGGCTTTTGCAGAGGTTGGAGTCGAAATTGATTTTAGAGGAAACGGTGTGGATGAAATAGGGTTTGTGGTCGCCTCTAACAACCCCAAATACAATATTACCGTTGGTCAGGAAGTTGTAGCGGTAGATCCTCGATATTTTAGGCCGACAGAAGTTGATCTTCTAATTGGTGATCCGACAAAATCTAAAGAAAAACTAGGATGGGAACCAGAATATGATTTAGAGGGTTTGGTTAAGGACATGATGTGTGAAGATCTGAAACTCTTTGAAAAAGATGTTTATTTGAAAAAGGGAGGACATGAAATACTCAATTATCATGAGTAGCTTTTTGAGTAACAAGCATTTAGCATAAAAAATAAGACTTGGATAAAAATGCAACAATTTATGTCGCTGGCCATCGAGGAATGGTTGGTTCGGCAATTATTAGAAAGCTAAAATCTGAAGGCTTCCATAATATTATAACTAGAACTTCTTCAGAATTAAATTTAGTAAGACAAGAAGATACTGAGGCCTTTTTTGAAGCTGAAAAACCGGATTATGTTTTTTTGGCGGCAGCTAAAGTTGGTGGGATACATGCCAATAATGTTTATCGCGGCCAATTCATTTATGAAAACATGATGATACAAAACAATGTAATCCATTCGTCGTATATAAATGGAACCAAAAAACTTTTGTTTTTAGGAAGTACATGCATTTATCCTAAAATGGCACCACAACCAATTAAAGAAGAATATTTGCTTTCTGGCTATTTAGAACAAACCAATGAACCATATGCTATTGCTAAAATAGCGGGAATTAAAACTTGCGAATCTTACAATAGGCAATATGGTGTCGATTTTATCTCTGTAATGCCTACCAATCTTTACGGTCCTAATGATAATTACGATCTAGAAAACTCCCATGTGCTTCCAGCATTAATTAGAAAATTTCACGAAGCAAAAATGAGTAATTCCCCAACAGTTACTATTTGGGGTTCCGGTACGCCTATGCGAGAATTTTTGCATGTAGATGACCTAGCTGCAGCATGTTTTCATCTAATGCAAACCTATTCAGGAGATGAGTTGGTAAATATTGGAACAGGTGTAGATGTTACTATTAGAGAATTAGCAGAAACCATAAAGGATGTAGTTGGTTTTGAAGGGGCATTAACATTTGACGCATCAAAACCTGATGGTACACCAAGAAAACTAACGGACGTTTCAAAACTGCATGGTTTGGGATTTCATCATCAAATAAACCTTAGAGAAGGCATTGAAATGGTTTATGAAGAGTTTAAAGAAAAATATGATGAAATAGTGGCTAGTGTTGAACACTAAAGCCCCAATCTTAACTTAAAATCTTCTAAAGTTTTTGCAAGACCTTCTTTTCTTGAAATGGTCGGTTCCCAATTGAGGATCTTCTTAGCTAAACTAATATCAGGTCTCCTTTTCTTTGGATCATCAAGGGGAAGCGGTTTATAAATTATTTTACTTTTTGAATTGGTTAGCTCAATAATTTCTTTGCCAAAATCATTAATGGTCACCTCATCAGGGTTTCCAATATTAATAGGTTGTACATAATCTGAAAACAAAAGGCGATAGATTCCCTCAACTAAATCATCTACGTAACAAAAAGAACGCGTTTGCTCCCCATCACCAAAAGCAGTCAAATCCTCCCCTCTTAAAGCTTGACACATAAACGCTGGTAAAACTCTTCCGTCATCCAAACGCATTCTAGGACCATATGTGTTGAATATTCTCACGATCCTCGTTTCCAAACCGTGATATGTGTGATATGCCATGGTCATTGCTTCTTGAAATCGCTTTGCCTCATCATATACTCCTCTTGGACCAACTGGATTAACATTACCCCAGTAATCTTCTGTTTGAGGGTGAACCAATGGATCTCCATAAACCTCTGATGTAGAAGCTATGAGCATTCTGGCACTCTTTACTCGAGCCAATCCTAATAAGTTATGAGTACCTAAAGATCCTACTTTTAATGTTTGAATTGGAATTTTTAAATAATCGATAGGACTTGCTGGGGAAGCAAAATGAAGAATATAATCCAAGTTATCAGGAACATGTACAAACTTACTTATATCATGATGATAGAATTGAAAGTTCTTTTTAGGAAAAAGGTGTTTGATGTTCGACAAAGATCCAGTCACCAAATTATCCATTCCAATAACATCAAACTCTTCATTAACAAATCTATCACATAAATGTGATCCTAAAAACCCAGCAGCTCCTGTTATAAGTATTCTTTTTGACATCTCTTTAATTTACCTTAGGTCTTCCAATGCTTTCATAATGAAACTTTCGTTCTTCAACTTCATTTAAATCAAAGACATTCCTCCCATCAAAAATGGCTTTATTTTTTAACCTTTTTTCAATTTCTGAAAAATCAGGGTTTCTAAATTCACTCCACTCAGTAACAATTAGCAATGCATCTGCATCATTCAAAGTATCATACATATTAGAAGCAAAACCAATTTTATCTCCAATATTGGCTTTCACATTATCCATTGCCTCTGGGTCAAAAGCACAGACACTAGCTCCCTCCTTTAATAACTCATCAATGATTACTAATGCAGGGGCCTCTCTTATATCATCTGTATTAGGCTTAAATGCTAAACCCCATAAAGCAAATTTTTTACCCTTTAAAGTACCAAAATAGGTTTTCACTTTTTCTACTAAAATTGACTTTTGCTCTGCATTTACATCCATAACTGCATCCAAAATCTTAAAGTCATATTTATGCTCCTGTGCAATTTTATACAGTGCTTGTACATCCTTTGGAAAGCAACTTCCACCATAGCCAACTCCTGGAAAAAGAAAGCGTTTTCCAATTCTTGTATCACTTCCCATGCCTCTTCTAACATTATCTACATCTGCACCAACCTTATCACATAAATTAGCAATTTCATTCATAAATGTTATTCGAGCTGCTAAGTAAGAGTTGGCAGCATATTTTGTCATTTCAGCTGAACGCTCATCCATAAAAATGACCGGATTCCCCTGACGAACATATGGCTCGTAAAGTTTCTCCATCATTTTTTTTGCTCTTAAAGAGCTCGTACCAATTACTACTCTATCAGGCTTCAAAAAATCTTGAACTGCAGATCCTTCTCTTAAAAACTCAGGATTTGAAACAACATCAAACTCTTGATCTGTTTTTGAGGCAATGGTCGCTCTAACTTTTTCTGCGGTTCCTACTGGCACCGTACTTTTATCAACAACTACCTTATATCCATTTATCCAATCAGCCATCTTAGACGCAAAATTTAACACATATGATAGATCTGCTGAGCCATCTCCCCCTGGAGGTGTTGGTAAAGCCAAAAATATCACATCGCAATTTTGTACTGCCGATTTTGCGTCGGTAGTAAAAGAGAGTCTATTTTGTTTAATATTTCTTTCAAATATTGTTCGTAAGCCAGGTTCATAGATAATGACTTCTCCATTTCTAAGACGCTCCACTTTCCCTTCATCAATATCAACACAAACTACTTTATTACCGGTTTCTGCGAAACAAGTTCCTGAAACTAGACCAACATAACCCGTGCCGATTACTGCAATGTTCATTTATACTTATTTTTGGCAAAAGTAATAGATAAATTTGTATTAAAGTGGGAGAACAATATTGGATGGCGGTTTATACAAAACCCAGAAACGAAAAAAAAGTAGCCGAAAGGTTATCTGAAAAAGGGTTTCAGGTTTATTGCCCGCTTATTACCACACTTCGACAATGGAGCGATAGAAAAAAAAAGGTTAAGATTCCTATCTTTCCTTCCTATGTTTTTATTTTCCTTACCGAAAAGGAGCGCGTTGAAGTATTAAAAGATCCTGGGGTACTTAACTTTGTATTTTATCTTGGGAAACCTGCTTTAATTAAAGAAGATGAAATCTTGACAATCAAACGACTTTTCGACAATCTCGATGATAATAGCGAGGTATATATTCAAAAATATAATAAAGGAGACAAAGTAGATATTGTTGCTGGTCCTTTCAGAGAGCTAAAAGGAATTGTTGAAGAAATAAAAAAAAGTGAAATTACACTTTTAGTTGATTCACTTGGAATGACGGTTAAAATCAAAACAAATACTAATTATATAAAATAAGGGCTATGAATATTCAAATGGTTGATTTAAAAAATCAATATCTAAAAATCAAAAAAGAGGTTGATCAATCTATTTTAGATGTGATCCAAAGTACTCGCTTCATTAAAGGCCCTCCAGTTAGCAAATTTGAAGAAAAATTATCCAATTATTTGGGTTGTACCTATAGCATTGGCTGCGGAAATGGAACAGATGCGCTTCAAATTGCATTAATGGCTGTAGGACTTGAACCAGGAGATGAAGTTATTGTACCAACATTTACTTATGTAGCTACAGCTGAAGTCATTGCCTTATTGCGATTAAAACCTGTTATGGCTGATGTTGACCCTGACACCTTTAACCTAACTATAGAAGAGGTAAAAAAAAGAATGACAAAAAAAACAAAGGCAATCGTACCAGTGCATTTATATGGTCAATCCGTCGACATGGAACCTATCATTGAATTTGCCAAACAAAATGATTTGTTTGTTATCGAGGATAATGCCCAAGGGATAGGTGCAGCTTATACTTTCTCCGATGGAAGCGCAAAGAAAACAGGTACCATTGGAGACATTGGAACCACTTCTTTTTTCCCTTCTAAAAACTTAGGTTGCTATGGAGATGGAGGGGCTTTGTCTACAAATAATGCAACACTTGCTGAAAAAATAAGGATCATTGCAAATCACGGTCAAAAGAAAAAGTATTATCACTCCGTTATTGGTGTAAATTCCAGATTGGATACTGTACAAGCAGCTATCCTGAATGTTAAAATAAAACATCTTGACAATTACATAAAAGCACGACAAAAAGCTGCAAGTCATTATGACAAAGTATTTGCAAATATTGAAGAAATATCTACCCCTTTTAGAAGTCCAAAATCTTCTCATGTATTTCATCAATACACTTTAAAGGTTCCTCCAAAATCTAGAGATGATTTAAAGACTTTCTTAAATGAAAGTGGAATTCCATCTATGATTTATTATCCTTTACCATTATATAAACAGGAAGCTTTTTATGATTCTAATATAGATCCTGATTCATTTCCAACAACAAATAGATTATGCGAAAGCGTACTATCACTACCTATTCATACAGAAATGAATGAAGAAATTTTAAATTATATTAGCGGGCACGTAAAGCAGTTTTTTAATTGATGGATTTTTTTGCACATGAAACGGCGGTAATTGACGAAGGTTGTCATATTGGAAAAGGAACAAAGATATGGCACTTCAGCCACATTATGCCAAATTGTATTATTGGCCAAAATTGTAATATTGGTCAAAACGTAGTAATCTCTCCAGATGTCAAATTAGGGAACAATGTAAAGGTGCAAAATAATGTATCTATTTATACTGGTGTTGTGTGTGAAGATGATGTTTTTCTAGGACCATCAATGGTATTTACAAATGTCACTAATCCTAGAAGCGCTGTAAATCGCAGAGGGCAATATGCAAAAACTGTTGTTAAGAGAGGGGCTTCTATCGGTGCTAATGCAACTATAGTTTGCGGTCATGATATAGGAGAATTTGCTTTTATTGGCGCAGGAGCTGTCGTAACCAAAAACGTACCAGCATATGCCTTGTTGGTCGGCAATCCTGCTAAACAAATTGGTTGGATGAGTGAATACGGACATCGATTAGAATTTAATGACGAAGGAATTTCGATATGCGCAGAATCAGGAGAAAAGTATACATTAAAAGAAGGGAAGGTTTCAAAACTATCAAATTAAATGATTTATAAAAATAGAGAAACGTAAAGATGAAAAATTTTGCATTAATTGGTGCTGCCGGATATATTGCCCCTCGTCATATGAAGGCGATAATGGATACTGGAAATAATTTAGTCGCCGCTTACGACCCCAACGATTCTGTTGGAATCATCGATTCATATTTCCCAGAAGCTTCTTTCTTCACAGAATTTGAGCGATTTGATAGACACATTGAAAAACTTAAAAGAGGAGGAACAAAATTGGATTATGTAGTCATTTGTAGTCCTAATTATTTACATGACTCGCATATTCGTTTTGGATTGAGACACGGGGCTGATGTAATTTGCGAAAAACCAATAGTGCTTAACCCTTGGAACATAGATGCACTTTCAGAAATTGAGAAAGAAACAGGAAAAAACATTTATACTATCCTGCAACTAAGATTGCATCAAAGTATTATTGATTTAAAAAGAAGAGTAGATGAAGGTCCTGATGATAAAGTGTACGAATTTGATCTAACTTACTTAACCTCTCGTGGATTATGGTATTATACTAGTTGGAAAGGAGATATGAATAAATCAGGCGGCATTGCAACCAATATAGGAGTTCATTTTTATGATATGCTAACTTGGGTATTTGGTAATGTTTTGGAAAATACTGTACACATACACACTCACGACCGAGCTGCAGGTTATTTAAGACTTCAAAAAGCCAAAGTAAAATGGTTTTTGAGTATAAATTATGAAGTACTCCCCGAAGAAATTAAAGCAAGAGGCCTCAGAACCTATCGATCTATACAAATTGATGGAGAAGAGATTGAATTCAGCGGAGGGTTTGCAGATCTGCACACAAAAAGTTATGAGGCCATTTTGAATGGGAATGGATATAATTTAGAATCCTCAAGGAAAGCAATTGAAATTGTGCATACAATTAGAAATCAATCTCCCATTGGATTAGGAGAAAATGCCCACCCTCTGACAAAAATGCCTTTAGATGAACATCCCTTTAAATAAAATGCCTACAATTCAATTGAAACAAAAACGAGTAGAAATTTTACTCGTTTTTGTAAAAAAAGCTACATTTGTAATGTGATTGACGTGGCGAAGCTATATCTATAGTTGAACTATCTTATCTAAATTCCTCCAATTATTTATAAAAAGAACAGATGCTTGAAGCATTAATTACTTCTAAAACTAGGATAAAATTATTACTCAAATTTTTCCTAAACCCTAATAATTCTGCGTACTTACGAGGCCTCGCTTCAGAATTTAATGAGTCGAGCAATGCCGTTAGGTTAGAACTCAACCGTTTGGAGGATGCAGGAATGATCTCTTCTTCTAGTCAAGGAAACAAAAAAATATTCAAAGTCAATAAAAAACACGCTTTATTCAATTCTGTACAACAAATCGTAAGAAAATATGTCGGAATAGACCAGATTGTCGAAAATATTGTTCGTGGATTGGGCAATTTAGAAAAGGCATATTTATCTGGAGATCTCGCAAATGGGAAAAACAGCAATATCATTGATTTAATTCTAATTGGGGAAATCAATAAGCAATACCTTTTAGAAACCATTGAAAAAGCAGAAACTGCCACAAACAAAAAAATAAAGTACGTTATTTACTCTCAAGAAGAAGCAGAAAAAATAAATTTTGAAACTAAAGAATACATACTTATTTATAATAGATAGTAATAGATATTATGTCTAGATCCTCTGATTTTGTACAAATAATAAAGCCCAAAAAACATCTTTTAGATGTTAACCTAAAAGAACTTTGGCAATACAGAGATCTCATTGAAATGTTTGTAAGGCGAGACTTTGTTGCCGTGTATAAACAAACGGTACTGGGCCCTATATGGTTCTTTTTACAACCTATTTTCACAACCATAGTAATGACCGTAGTGTTCTCAAAACTTGCAGGGATTTCAACCGATGGTATTCCTCCTGTTTTATTTTACTTATCAGGCAATGTATTATGGGCCTACTTTGCAAGTACATTAACACAAACCTCCAATACGTTTATTGCCAATCAAAGTATTTTTGGGAAAGTTTATTTCCCGAGGCTTGCCTCCCCTATTTCTATGACTATTTCTGGATTATTGAAATTGGCTATTCAACTATTCCTCTTTATAGGGTTTTTCATTTATTATTTCGTCTCTGGAAAAATTACATTGACACCAAATTGGGAGCTTATATGGCTTGTCCCAATTCTCATAATTTTAATGGCAGGATTAGCTTTAGGATTTGGAATAATTATCACTTCTCTAACAACAAAATATAGAGACTTAAATTTCCTGCTAGCATTTGGAATTCAACTGGCAATGTATGCAACGCCTGTTGTTTATCCTTTATCACTAGTAATTGAAAATTTTGGAAAATATAAGTGGTTAGTCTTAGCAAATCCAATGGCATCTATAATTGAAACATTTAAATATATTTTCTTAGGTGCAGGTCAATTTGAATGGTTGTATTTAGGGTACAGCTTTGTTTTCATGATTGTATTGCTCTTTATTGGAGTTATAATATTTAATAAGACAGAACAAAACTTCATGGATACTGTCTAATTCATCTTAAATTCATTTAGTCTGAAAGAAACTGTAATTAATGTAGATAATTTGTCCAAGCAATATAGGCTTGGAGAGATAGGCACAGGTACTTTATCCCATGACTTAAATCGTTGGTGGCACAAAATCAGAGGGAAAGAAGATCCTTATTCCAAAGTAGGAGATGTTAATGACAGAGCAACTATTGGAGAGTCTGAATACGTTTGGGCACTTAAAGACATCAACTTTAAAGTAAAGAAAGGAGAAGTGCTCGGCATTATTGGTAAGAATGGTGCTGGAAAATCGACACTACTTAAAATTCTGTCAAAGGTTACAGGGCCAACGACTGGTAATATAAGAATGAAAGGAAGGGTTGCTTCTCTTTTAGAGGTGGGCACTGGATTCCACCCTGAATTAACAGGAAGAGAGAATATTTATTTAAATGGTGCTATTCTTGGAATGAATAAAGCTGAAGTTGCTAGAAAATTAGATGAAATTGTTGATTTCGCTGGTGTTGCAAAATACTTGGATACCCCAGTAAAAAGATACTCTTCAGGAATGATGGTTCGACTGGGTTTTGCAGTCGCTGCCCATTTAGAACCCGAAATACTTATTGTTGATGAAGTATTGGCAGTAGGAGATGCCGATTTTCAAAAGAAAGCTGTTGGTAAAATGAAAGACGTCAGCCAAGACGCTGGTAGAACCATTTTATTTGTAAGCCATAATATGGCTGCTGTAAAAATGCTTTGTTCAAGAGCCATTCTTTTAAAAGATGGATGCATGTTTGATGAAGGACATCCGAATGATATTGTTGAAAAATACTTATCTCTTAACCTTACTGCTAATCATACAGGAGCTATCAATGAAAGCCAGAATAAAACCCTATCAATTAAAGAGCTTCTTTTTACACGTGTTAGTCTAAATGATGGAAACGATATTGATCTTCAACAAGTTCATTATAGAAGACCTATTTCTATACAAGTAAAATTCGATGTTTTAAAAGATATTGAAGATTGTATTATTGTTGTGGGAATAGCTTCCACAGATGGGAACAAAATCGTTTTTCTAGAAAGTCATGAGTCACTAAATAAACTCTTAAAATTTAAATCTGGAAATTATTCAATTAATGTTGATCTCTCCATTAATCTTCTTCCAGGACATTATTGCATACAGTTATCTGCATTTCATGAAAATGGAAAAACCATCTCAATAGTAGAAAATGCTGTAAATTTTGAAGTCCTCAGAGTGGGGTTGTCTGAGAAAGAAACTTATAAATGGAATCCTATACATGGATTAGTTCAAAATCCGACTAAATGGGAAATTTTAAAAGATTAAAACAATTATAATGAAACTTGAGAATGCAAATGTTTTAGTTATCGGAGGTGCTGGTTTTATTGGCAGTCACCTAGTTCAGGAATTATTGAAAGCGCCTGTATCTAAAGTAACGATATATGACAACTTTAGTCGAGGTAAAGTAACCAATATTGACGAATCTTTAAAAGATGAAAGATGTGAGATCTATCCTTATGGTGGTGATGTGAGAGAAACGGATATTCTGGACAAAGCCATGGAAGGCGTTGATTACGTTTTCCACCTGGCTGCCATGTGGCTATTACATTGTAAAGATTTCCCTAGAACAGCATTTGATGTCAATATTGCTGGAACATATAATGTATTAGAAGCTTGCGTAAAACACAAAGTAAAAAAACTCATTTACTCTTCTTCGGCTTCCGTATATGGTGATGCAGTTGAAGTTCCAATGACAGAAGACCACCCGTTCAATAATAGAAACTTCTACGGCTCTACTAAAATTGCTGGTGAAGCCATGTGTACAGCAATGAACGATCGTTACAATCTATCTGTTATTGGCCTTCGCTATATGAATGTTTATGGCCCCGGACAAGATCAACATGCTGTATATAGTGGCGTGGTTCCTATTATGCTAAATAAGATTGAGGCGAATGAAGCACCTACTATCAATGGAGATGGAAGTCAAGCATATGATTTTATCTATGTAGAAGATGTTGCACGAGCAAATATTGCAGCATTAGAAAGCGATACAGTTTTTGGAATGTACAATGTAGGAACAGAAGTACAGACATCCATAAAAGAATTATGTGATACAATACTTCGATTAAAAAAATCAGATTTGAAAGTAAGCTATCGTCCTTATAGTGTTGATGATGCTAGACAATTTGTTCAAAATAGAATTGGCTCTAGACAAAAAGCAGAAAACGAACTTAACTTTTTATACAAATATTCTTTAGAGCAAGGAATACAAAAATTAATTGATTGGAGAATAGCCACGGGCATAGACAAAAACTAAGAAATGACAGAAAAAAGAAATATACCAATATCACTTCCTGTAACTGGAGAAGAAGAATGGCAAGCCGTTAAAGAGCCCATCATGACTGGCTGGTTAACTTCTGGTCCAAAAGTTAGAGCTTTTGAAAAGCTTTTTGCAGAAAAACACCAGGTAAAACATGCTATTGCCGTTACAAGCGCAACAACAGCACTTCACTTAGCTTTAATAGCTTTAGGTGTTGAGCCAGGAGATGAAGTTATCGTTCCTGCTTTTACATGGGTAGCAACAGCAAACGTTGTCAAATATTGCGGAGCAAAAGTAGTTTTTGTCGATATAGATCCCTCTACTTTTAATATAGATACTAATGATTTAAAACAAAGAATTACTACTAATACAAAAGCAATTATTCCAGTACACCTTTTTGGTTTATGTGCTGATATGGACACTATTAAACAAATAGCAGGAGATATTCCACTTATTGAAGATGCCGCCTGTGCTTCTGGAGCAATATATAAAGGTAGATATGCTGGTAGTTTAGGAGCTATTGGCTGTTTTTCTTTTCACCCAAGAAAATCAATTACAACTGGAGAAGGGGGAATGCTTACTACCAATGATGATAAACTAGCCGAAAAACTTGTTAAGCTAAGGAATCACGGTGCTGAAATATCAGAAGAACAAAGACATCACGGGCCAAAACCTTACATACTTCCGGATTTTAATATGCTGGGTTACAACTATCGAATGACAGATCTCCAGGGGGCTGTTGGTGTTGCGCAATTAAAAAAGTTAGATACTTTTATTGAAGAAAGAAAGAGTTGGGCAGAATTTTACAATAACCAACTTGCCAATATCCCTTGGTTAAAAATACCTCTTCACAGTAAAGATTACATCCCAGGATGGCAGTCCTATGTTGTTTTAGTTGACGAATCCATTGCTCCAATGTCAAGAAACGAAATAATGGAAATACTACAACAAAAGGGCATTTCAACAAGGCCTGGAACGCATGCTGTTCATATGCTCAATTACTATAAAGAGATGATGAGTTTAAAAGAGGATGATTTCCCTGGAGCAAAAATAGCTAATAACTGTTCTATGGCTATTCCTCTTCATAATAGAATGGTGGAAGAAGATTACCACTATATCGTAAATGCATTAAAAGCAATTTAGCACAAACAAATGTGTGGTTTAGTAGGCGTTTTTAATTTAAATGGACATCGCTTTCCCAAGGAAAGGTTAAAAGTGATGGCTGACTCCATAAATCATCGCGGCCCAGATGGCGAAGGATACTATATAAAAGAGAATATTGCCTTAGCACATCGAAGGTTAGCAATACTTGATACTTCTGCGAAAGGTGCTCAGCCAATGCGATCTAAAAATGGGAAATGGACTATTGTTTTTAATGGTTGCATTTACAATTACTTGGAACTCAAACAAGAATTAAGATCTTTAGGACACGAGTTTATTTCAGGAACAGATACAGAAGTAATTGTTGAAGGCCTAGCGGAATATGGAACCGCCTTTATACACCGTTTAAATGGTATGTTTGCTATAGGAGCTTGGAATGAAGAAGAAAGAACACTTTATTTAAGTCGAGATCGGTTTGGTGTTAAGCCACTTTATTATTGGTTCAATGGGAAAACACTAGTCTTTGCATCGGAAATAAAAGCAATTATCCAACATCCTGATTATTCAATAGGATTGAATCACGATGCGCTAAACGAGTATTTTACCTTCCAAAATCAATTTGCTTATCACACTCTGTTTAAGAATGTAACTTTACTACCTCCTGCTAATACCGTTAGGATTGATAAAAACAGCACCTATGTAAAACATGAATCATGGTGGGACTATGATTTTACCTCCCCGGATGAATCTATGAGCTTTGAAGAAGCAAAAGAGGAAACAACCAGACTCTTTAGACAAGCAGTGGTTCGCCAAATGATTGCCGACGTTCCTGTAGGTTCTTATTTATCTGGCGGGATGGATTCAGGCTCTACCACCGCTATTGCTTCCTCACAAATGGATAGATTAACAACTTTTACCTGCGGATTTGACATGAGTGAGGTAACAGGTGTTGAAGCAAATTATGATGAACGACGGGATGCAGAATTAATGGCCAACCATTTTAAAACGGAACATTATGAACAAATTATCAATGCTGGCGATTTAAGATGGTCATTACCGAGAGTTGTTTACCATTTAGAAAACTTGCGCGTTGGAATGAGCTATCCTAACTACTACATCTCTAGGTTAGCATCAAAATTTGTAAAAGTTTGTCTTCAAGGAACTGGAGGAGACGAACTCTTTGGTGGATACCCATGGCGCTATTACAGGATATTTGATTCCGTTAGCAAACACGATTTTTTCAATCAATATTATAATTTCTGGCAAAGACTGGTGCCCGACAAAGAAAAAAATGGACTTTTTACAAATGCCATTTCTCTGAGTGATCCATATAAACCAAGAGCCACCTTCGAAAATGTATTTTTATTCAATGAAAAACTCAAGTACAATACACCTGAAGAACACATCAACAACTCCCTCTATTTTGAAATAAAAACCTTCCTTCATGGATTGTTAATTGTGGGCGATAAATTGTCCATGGCTAACGGGCTAGAAGAACGGTTTCCATTTTTAGATAACGACTTGGTAGAATTTGCTCAAAAAATCCCAGTCAGGCATAAGTTGGCCAACTTAGAGCAGATGAAAAAAATTGATGAGAATGAATTCAGAACAAAAAGCAACTATTATCGAGAGTTTCATGATGGTAAAAATGTACTTCGAAAGGCCATGGCCGATTTTATCCCGGAGAAAATTCTAAACAGAAAAAAACAAGGATTCTCCGCTCCTGATGCCAGTTGGTATCGAGGAGAAAATGCAGCATATATCAAAGACTTGCTGCTTCATCAAAGGACCATTTCTACTGAATTTATCAATAAAGATTATATCAAAAAGGTGGTTGATGAACATACCAATCAGCATATAAACCATCGATTATTAATTTGGTCTTTTATGAATTTTGAATGGTGGTGCCGAATATTCTTAGACAATCAAAACTTTGACCAATGAGCCTTTCTAAATTGATCAAAAGATTTCTAAAGAAAAAAAGAGAAGCATTAAAAAACACCTATAATAGAGTTCTCCCTACCAATGAACTACTCTCCGACAGATGGGAAAAAGCGAAGTTCTTAAATTTTGGAGAAGGCACCAGTGTTTATGATTCAGCCTGTATTTATGGCGATGTACAAGTTGGCAAAAACACCTGGATTGGCCCATTTGTTATCTTAGACGGATCTGGTGGCCTTAAGATAGGAGATAATTGCTCTATTTCATCCGGAGTACAAATTTACTCTCATGACACCGTTGATTGGGCAATAAGTGGGGGAAAAGAGGATTATAAATATGCTTCTACTGAAATTGGAGACAATTGTTATATCGCTCCAAATGTAGTTATAGCAAGAGGTGTTGAATTAGGAGAAAAATGTATTGTTGGCGCTAATAGTTTTGTAAATAAATCATTTCCGGCTGGCTCTAAGATTGCCGGGAACCCTGCAAAGTTGTTATCTAATTAAAAAATTACTGTGGCAATAGACTCTGAGCTTAAAATTTGTTCCAAATGTATTTACGATGAACGTGTACCTAGTATAACGTTCGACGAAGAGGGAGTTTGCAATTATTGCCATCAGCTAAACGGATTGGTAGAGGAATATGGAACGGGCCAAGAAAAAGGGAAAGCAACTCTAAACAAAATTGTATCTGAAATTAAAACTTCAGGAAAAGGGAAAAAGTACGATTGCGTCATTGGTGTCAGCGGAGGAACGGATTCTTCCTATATGGTATATTGGGCATTAAAAAATGGATTAAGACCATTGGCTGTTCATTACGATAACACCTGGAATTCTGCAATCGCAACCCAAAATATCAGAAAAGTACTACAACATTGGAATGTAGATCTTTACACACATGTAGTAGACAACAAAGAGTCAGACGATATTTTTAGAAGCTTCTTTATGGCAGGAGTACCTGAAATTGAAGCTGCTACCGATTTAGCGTTAGCTGAAACCTTATACCGTGCTGCTGCCAAGTATAATGTTAAATATATCCTAGAGGGACATTCTTTTGTAACAGAAGGTATTTCTCCATTAGGGAAAAATTATTTTGATGGCAAGTACATTAAGTCCATCCATAAAAAATATGGAAAACTCAAAATGAAATCTTATCCATTAATGACCTTTTACCAGTTTATGAAGTGGGTAATGTTCTATAGAATTAAAAAAATACGTCCATTCTGGTATATTGAATATTCAAAAGAAGAGGCAAGAGACTTTTTAACAAAAGAATGTGATTGGACCTATTATGGAGGCCATCATCTTGAAAATAGGATGACTGCTTTTTTTCATGGTATCTACTGTCCTCAAAAATTTAACTTAGATTACAGAAACAATACACTTTCTGCCTTGGTAAGAAGAAATAAAATGAACAGAGAAAAGGCATGGGAAACATACAACAAGCCTCCTCATGTGGAAGAAGAGTTACTTAACTATTTTAAAAAAAGACTTGAAATAAGTGACAAAGAATATGAAGATAAAATGAATGAGGCTCCTAATTATTGGTGGCAATTTCCTACCTATAAAAAAAGGTTTGAAAGGTTAAGGCCACTATATTATGTATTGGCTAAAGCCAACTTAGTTCCTATGAGCTTCTATTTAAAATATACTTCTAAATCCGGTTCCCGATGATTACAATAGTAGATTATGGATTGGGTAATTTAGGCTCCATCCTCAACATGCTTAAAAGAATTGGAGTGAAAGGGGAAATCCGATCAGATAGAGAGGGTATTCAAAATTCAACTAAATTAATTCTTCCCGGTGTAGGAGCATTTGATGCTGCCATGCATAATCTACAAAACAGCGGTTGGCTCGAAATACTTAATAAAAAAGTACTTGAAGAAAAAACACCCATAATGGGTATATGTCTTGGGATGCAACTTTTATTCAACTCAAGTGAAGAGGGCAATGAGCAAGGATTAGGATGGATCCCAGGCTCTGTAAAAAAGTTTACTCCTAAAGATCGAAAATTAAAAGTTCCACATATGGGATGGAACTATGTACAACCTGATCAAAAACATCAAATCATTGATGGAATGGATAATTCAAAATTTTACTTTGTACATTCTTACTATGTTTCCCCTAATGCAAAAGAACATATATTGCTAACAACTCAATACGGAGAAAGCTTTTGCTCTGGAGCAGTGAAAGACAATATTTATGGTTTTCAATTTCACCCTGAAAAAAGCCACAAATATGGAATGCAATTACTTAAAAACTTTTCCACCATCTAATGGCTCTTAAACGCGTAATACCAGTCTTACTTTTAAAAAATGCAAGCTTGGTGAAAACAGTGAAATTTGGGAAGTATGGCTATATCGGCGACCCTGCAAATACTGTTAGGATATTTAATGAGTTAGAGGTTGATGAATTGTGTTTTTTGGATATAACAGCTACAAATGAAAAAAGAACACCCAATTACAAGGTATTGACAGAAATAGCGGATGAGTGTTTTATGCCGCTATCCTATGGTGGAGGTATCACCAATTTTGAACAAGCAAAAAAAATATTAGGGTTAGGGTTTGAAAAAGTAATTATTAATTCTGCCGCTTTTAATGATCCTCAACTGATACCAAGTATTGTTCAAAAATTTGGCAGTCAAAGTGTAATTGGCTCCCTAGACGTCAAAAAAAACATTTTTGGAAAACCAAAGGTAGTTTCACATTCCGCAACCAAGCCAACAAAATATAATCCTACAGAATGGGCCCAGCATTTAGAAAAAATGGGTGTAGGAGAAATTTTAATTACTTCCGTTGATAATGAGGGCACATGGGAAGGATACGATTATGATTTGGTCAACTCCATTGCGAATGCTGTCAATCTCCCAGTTATTGCTAATGGTGGATGTGGAAACACCAATCACATTGATACGGTTCTTAATGAATCGCATGCTCAAGCTGCTGGTGTAGGAAGCATGGTTGTTTATCAAAAAAAAGGGATGGGTGTTTTAGTTAATTTTCCAGATAGGAAAAAAATAGACCAGATAATAACTAAAAAAACTTAATGAAAATTGGCTTTGTTGGTAATATGAACAACAATCACTTTGCATTTGCAAGGTATTTAATTGACTTGAATTATCAAGTAAAGCTAATCCTATTAGACGAACCCGATCATTTTAAACCTATTGCAGATGCCTACGACTTTGATTTTCTAAAATATACTTTTCAATCCAATTGGCATTCCTACGACTTTGCCTATGATGAAAACTTACCGGAGGTAATTAAAAAAGATATTGAAGGCCTTGACTTCTTAATTGGGTGTGGGCATGCGCCGGCATATTTACATAAAGTAAATCGGAGTTTAGATATATTTCTTCCTTATGGGTTTGATTTTTATAAGGCGCCCTTTATCTATGAAGACAAATTATCACTTACAGAAAAAATTAAAAGAAAGTTAGTTTATCAACTAAATGCTGGGTGTAAATGCGGAAGATCTGAAAGGCAAATCATCAAATCAAGCTTTCAAAGAGAGGGTATATTAAAAACAAAAAAGATAGGTGCCTTTAGTATTCACAAGACACCTGAATTAATCGATTTCATAGAGCAAAAGGAATTAGGGAAAAAGTTTATTCAGCTTCCTATACCTATGTTGTATCACCCTCAATATGAAGGATCAGATTATATAAGCAAATCCGGCTATATTGATTTTTTTAAAACGATAAGAAGCCAATTTGATATTCTCATTTTTCACCATGCCGGACATAAATACGATTTAAAAAGCAATGATACCTTGTTTAAAGGAGTAGCCAAATTTATTCACAATCATCCCGATGTAAAGCTGGGTGTTATTACTACCGAATATGGTTATGATGTAGACAAAACCAAACAGATCATTCGAGAAGAGGGCATTCAAAACAATGTTATATGGACACCTAAGATGTTAAGAAAAGACCTAATGGCGGGGATTAGTTTGGCAGATATTGGTGCTTTTGAATTTAAGGCAAGCTATATAACGGGCGGTGTTCTATTTGAATATCTATGTAGTGGAATTCCTGTTATGCAATATAGAGACGACAAACTGCACGAAGGTTTACATGAGGAGCTGTATCCAATCATGAATGTTAAAACGCCGGAAGATGTTCTTGAATCACTAGAAAAATTCAGACTAAATCCTGAGAAGTACAAAAAATTAGGAAAAGAAGGTAAAGATTGGTTTGTCAAGAACATCATAAAAGACCCAATAGATCAATACGTATCTATTATTGAAAACAACAATTGATATGTCAGCCCTTGTATCCATAGTAATGCCAGCTTACAATTGTGAGCAATACATTGATGAAGCTATTAATAGTATTCTAAATCAAACCTATACAAACTTTGAACTACTAATTTGTGATGATGTTTCTACGGACAATACTTTAGCGCGCATTCAATCATATAACGACCAAAGGATTCAAGTTTTTAAAAATGAAACGAATCTTGGATATCCGAAAACTTGCAATAAGTTATTTTCTAAAGCAAAAGGAGATTATCTAACTTTTTTGGATGCTGATGATTATGCTGATCTGCAACGCATTGAAACAATGGTTAATGCATTTAACGAAGATCCCGAATTAGGAATGCTGGGAACAGCTTATCTGGAAGTTGATGAACAAGGTAATAAGCTTAAGGAACAGTTAGCTCCGTTTACGGAAGACAAGGATTTAAAAGCAAATATTTACACAAAACATTTGATCTGTGGCGCTACTATAATGATAACAAAAAAAGTGTATGAAGATATTGGAGGCTACCATGAATATTATTTAAACCGCATATCCTTTCAGGATTACTATTGGGCCGCACTCATTTGCTTAAAATATAAATCGCGCATTTTAAACACCCCCTTATATATAAGGAGGATGCATCCCCAGTCAATAAGTGGTTCTTCTAAAAAGGCTAAAATTTGGTATGGATACCATTCTACACTTATATTGTTAAATCAAAGAAAATTGACAGGAACTGATGATCTAGAACAAAACAAGCAAAGACATCTTAAGTCAAAAGTTTACTTAAAAATTGCCAGCCTGTTTCTTTCGGAAACAGATTATCAAAATGCTCTAAAATATATCTCCAAAGCGATAAAATTCAACCCATTCTCTCTTTATAATTATCGCACCATGTTTTATATAATAAGAAAAAGAGCTTCTTAAAATGAGAATTGGAATTGTAACATTAGAATATGTCACCGAATCAAACTTTGATGGAGGTTTTGCAAATCATTTTTATAAGTTAGCAAAAGGTTTCAAAGCACTCGGACATGAACCACTTGTATTTACAAGATCAGAATTAACAGAAGAAATTGAACACGAAGGAATAAAAGTTTATAGAACCATTTCAAAACCAACCTGGTGGTTTAAGTTAGTTGATAAAATTACACGTTTTAAATTTTATCGTTCTCTAGGGTTTATATTGTATAGTTACTGGTTCAAAAAAAGAATTCTTAGTATTCATAAAAAAAACAAAATTGATGTCTTGCTCTTTTCTAGTGCAGGACAAGTAGCTTTTTTCAAACCTCGGAAAATTCCTGCAGTTATTTTGGCTGGTGGAAGATTAAAAGTATGGAACGAAGCCAATGGCGTTTATAATAAAACACTACAAGAAAGACAGTTAGAAATTTTGGACGATTGGATTTTCAGAAGAGAAAAAAACATCTATGCTCCAAGTCACTTTTTATCCAATCATTTAGAAAGGCTTTTTAATAAATCCATCCCCGTTATAGAAACGCCTTTTGCTGGATTAGAAAATATAACGCTCGACCATTCGTTAGTTAATAAAATTAAAGCGCAGACTTCAGACAAACCGTATATTCTTTTCTTTGGAAGGTTGGGGCTTTGGAAAGGGACAATCGACATTGCTGATGCGCTTCCCAAAATCCTTTCTAAGTACCCACAACTACATTTTGTTTTCATTGGAAAAGACAAAGGGTATAAGAATGAAACGGTTATGGAATACATTTACAAAAAAGTGCCCGATTATAAAGACCAAGTAATCTATATCCCTCCTGTGAAACACGAAGTATTGTTTCCTGTAATTGATAATTCTTTAGCTGTAATTTTGCCTTCTAGAGCCGAAAACCTTTCTAATGCCAGCATTGAGACCATGTCTATGGGAAAAATTCTTATAGGCACCAGAGGCGCGAGCTTTGATCAATTAATAACCGATGAAGAAAATGGGTTTCTATGTGAAATTTCAGATCCTGAAAGCATTGCTCTGGCCGTTAATAAATTGATGAACTTATCAGAAGAAGAAAAAAATGTGATGGAGCAAAAGGCAAAAAAACGAATTGATTTGCTTCATCCCGATATTGTCGTAAAAGAACTTTTAGACTATTTTGAAAAAGTAGCAGATTAAAATCAATCAAGCTGAAAACAAAATCCTCGTTAAAAGATCTCTTTATCAAAATTGAACGCTAAGCACTTGTCACCAAAAGTATCTGTATTAATGCCTGTATATAATGCAGCTAAATATCTTAGTGCTTCAATTGAAAGTATTCTCAATCAAACCTTTGAAGACTTTGAATTTATTATAATCAATGATGGTTCATCAGACGACTCAGAAAAAATCATTCTGTCTTTTAAAGACCCCAGAATAAAATATTTTAGAAACCCTAATAATTTAAAATTAATTAAAACGCTAAACAAAGGAATTGAATTATGTTCTGGCGAATACATTGCAAGAATGGATGCAGATGATATTGCCGCGCCAAACAGATTAATGAAGCAATTCAAATTTATGGAAGCCAACTTAGGAATCGGAATTTGCGGCACTAATTTTGAAATTTTCGGGAAAAATGAAATTTTATCAAAACTTGAAACTGAAAACGAAGCTATTAAATTTAGATTCTTATATGAGTGTCATTTTCAACACCCCACACTTATGATTAGAACGGCCCTTTTAAAAGAAAACAATATCCTATTCAACACGGATTATGTTCATGCTGAAGATTATGAACTTTGGGTGCGACTTATTCCGCTAACCAATTTTGCGAACCTTCCTGATAATTTATTAAAATATAGAGATCATAATGAAAGCATCACCAATTCATTTTCTTCAGTTCAAGAGAAAAACTCCAATAAAGCCAGACAAAAGCTCTTTAATATAATTGGTGTTAAAGTGAATAAGAATGAATTAGATCTATATAGAAATTGTATGTATCATAAATATCCAAAAGAGTGGAAATCCATTCGTACAATTCAAGATATATTCAAGCGACTCATTTTTTCAAATGAACAATCAAGGATATTTACTCCTGAAAAATTTAAAAATTATCTTGCCAATGCATGGTGGAACTTATGTAATAACTCTACCAAATTCGGTATGTCGATTTATACGGAATATCACAACTCTGAATTATCCTCTTTTTATAAGCCAGGCATTTTTAAAAACTTGAAATTTTTATCGAAAGCACTAATAAAAAGATAAATACTCAAAGTACCACTTTGATGAGTGATTCCATTAAAATTACAGCCGATTACCCCATTAATGTTAAAGCTAACGACAAACATTTTTTCGAAAATAGGTTAACATACAAGGTGAACAAACTAAGCGTGAAGCAATATAAAAACGTTTTTGTATCTCATGAAGGGCTTTGTCTCAAAAATCTGCGTTTATTACCAAGGTCGACATTCAACATGACTCTTTTTAATGGTATTGATAGGAGTATTTACGGTTCCTATTACAAACTAGTAATGGAACAATATTTAGTAAGCAAATATGGTAAAAGCCTTATCAATTATAAATTGCCTAAAAATGAAAAATACATTGTAATTCATACGAAGTGGTTTAACTATGCCTTTTGGATCAATTCAAGCCTTCTTCGACTTATAATGACAAAAAAATACTGGCCTAATGCAAAAGTGATTTATTCAGAAAGTTGGGATCAAATTTCTTATGTGACAGAAAGTCTTAAAGCGTTTAAGGATGTTTCTTTCGAAAGAATTCCAAAAGGACATCATTTGACTATTCCTAATCTAATTTTTCCGGAAGTGAGAAAATGGACAGCATCACTCAACCCTGAAAGCTGTCAATTGGTTAGGTCTTACATGCTTCAAAAACTACCAGCGTTAATTACCAAAAAAGATAGAACCATAAATAACTCAGAACGAATCTATCTGACCAGATCTAAGAGAAAAGTACGAATGCTGGCTAATGAAATAGAGGTGCAAGAAATTTTAAAAGAAAATGGATTTTCAATAGTTGTTTTTGAGGAGCTTACTTTTTGGGAACAAGTTAGAATAATGAGCGAAGCAAAGGTATTTGTTTCAATTCATGGAGCGGGATTCAACAATATAAACTTTATGCCTGAAGGCGGAAAAGTATTGGAATTTATAAATAAAAAATATGCAGAACTGGAATACACCTTTCCGTTTTGGAGATTAAGCAATTGCCTAAATCTTAAACATCATATACAATTTTGTATGCCAGAAGATGCTACAAATACCAACGTATCAGATGGTGTGTCGAGTACAAATAAATTACTGGTCAATGAAAATCTAATAGTAGATATTGAACAATTTAAAATCAATTTAAAACTACTGTTAGAATAACGTACAAGTTTTGGTTCAGAGTTTATTGAATTTACCATTAATCATTTTTAAGAAAATTTTTCATCCATGGAAGAAAAACCAAATATAAGCGTCTTCTTTCCCGTATATAAGGACGAAACTACTGTCAGAAGTCTAACTATAAAAGCTATAGAGGTTTTAAAAGAGATTTCCAACAAATTCGAAATCGTTATAGTAAATGACGGCAGTCCGGACAGGTCAGGAGAAATAGCAGATGAATTAGCAACGGAATTCCCATTTGTCAAAGCGATTCATCACTCCGTTAACAAGGGTTATGGGGCAGCTGTTAAAACGGGGTTTGAGAACAGTCAATATGAATGGATTTGCTTAACTGATGGCGATGACGAATATGACATTAGAGACTTGAAAAAAATGATCCGCCTCAAAAACTATTATGATTTGGTGATTACTTTCAGATATGTAAAACTTTACTCCACAATGAGGGTTTTCATCTCTGCAGTTTATAATAAAATAGTTCGCTCCATTTTTAGAACAAGATACAGGGACATAAGTACTGGCTTAAGGCTCATTAGAAAAGATGTTTATAATGAACTACGATTAATTTCTGACAGTCCGTTTATAGGGGCCGAACTCACGATGAGAACTATGCTCAAGGGATATCGAGTTGGAGAAATGGGTATACAAACATTTCCAAGAGAAATTGGGAAAGGATCTTCTGTATCCATGAAGAATATCATGCATACACTTAAAGACCTAAAAAAAGTATATTACGATATTTTCTCTCAACATTACGATATGCCAGACAACAGAAGTAGAAAAAAGGTTAAGCAATAAAAATGAAAACGTCGATTTATCTACAACATATGTCTAAGGCAGCTCTTGCGATTGGGTTGGTATTACTTATTGTTTATAGACTATTAATTTGTATTAACTACAATGTAGAAATTGCGGTTGGAGAATCCAACAACATATGGAACGCCTTAAAAGTTGCTCAAGGAAAACCTTTATATAGCAACCCTGAAGACACTCCATTTGAAATATTTCAATATACGCCCGTCTCTCAAATACCAATTATTATTGCGTCAAAAATTTTCAATGACAACTCTCCGACTTATGTATATAAAGTGTTGCTTACAGGCAGAAGCATAAATTTATTTTTTAACCTCTTCACCATTTATTTGGTTTATTTAATACTCGGCATCTTTGGTGTCAAATCCATTTTAAGGCTTTCGACTACACTTTTATCTTTTGCATTATTGACGCAATTATCTTTTGCGGTACGCCCTGATTCATGTGCATTATTTTTAATGATCCTTTCAATTTATTTATTCATAAAGGCCTATTTCAAAAATAAGCCCAACTTATTCCTTGTCTCTGGCACCATATTAGCCCTCTCCTTTTTTGTTAAACAAGATTCTTTTTTAATTATCTCTGCATTAGGTCTTTTTCTATTATTAAATAGAAAGTGGAAAGAAACATTTACTTTTTCTTTGTCATTTATAGCCCCATTAGCAATACTCTTATTTTTATTTAAACTATCATTTGGACCATATTTTCTCAGTTCAATAACAGGGGGTGTTTCAACAGGTTACGACTTTGCTCAATTAAAGTCTGTATTTATTCGATTTTTGGATTTCTATGCTATTGTATTTTTTATTGGACTAGTATTCTTTATCACCAATATTTTAAAATACACTTCGAAAAAGAGCAATCTATTATTACTGCTTCTATACATTTTTTCATTATTAATTGCTTTATTTTCCTCTTTAAAGAAAGGTTCTTGGATAAATTACTACAACCCCTTTGTTATCTATTCCCTTATATTGATTGCCGTAACACTTAGTCAAAACAAAATTCACGAAAAAAAATACTCCAGTCCTATTATATCTGGAATCACTTTAGGTTTAATGTGCCTGTTTCTGTTTCAACAAACTTATCATTACACCTCCCCTTTCCTAAAATATTCTAAAAGTAAATCTGATTATCTTAACCTCGTTGATTCTTTTAAAGACTTTAAAAATGAAGCCGAGGCAAAAGGATACAACATTTTTACATTTGATAAACCACTAAAACTGTTATTTAGTAAACATTCCATTTTTCCAAATACGGAATTTTATCACGTTACTCAATTCTCTTTAGATGGATATAAAAATTTAAGAGAGGATCAACAATTAGATGTTCTAATAAAAAACAAGGACCTTGAAAAGCATAATCAATTTTCTACTTTGGAATACTTTAAAGTACCAACTCAAAATTTTAAAGAAACAGACAAAATTTTAAACTATACAATATATAAAAATGGACGCTGAGAAATATTATGAATCACGTTTTGTATTTGACAAAGGGCGCACTAAAGTATGGCGTGCCATCAATGAATACCTTCAAAAATTTATACCTGATAACGCTGCCATTTTAGATATAGGCTGTGGTTATTGCGACTTTATCAATGGCATAAAAGCTGAGCATAAATACGCAATCGATCTTAATCCCAATATGCAGCAATTTGTTACAGACAAGTCCATCCAGTTTTCAGCACAATCTGTATTGGATGATTTTCCTGTTAAAGATTCAAGTTTAGATATCGTTTTTGCAAGCAACCTTTTTGAGCATTTTAACGATGAGGAGCTCAACATCCTTATAAAAAATGTTTCAAAAAAACTAAAGCAAGGAGGAAAAGTAATTTTGGTGCAACCTAACATCTATTATGCCTATAGAGAGTATTGGGATGACTATACCCATAAAAAGGCATTCTCTCATGTTTCACTTGCCGATTTTTTATCCAGCCAAAACTTTGAACCTGTTCATGTAAAAGACAAGTTTCTACCTTTTAGTTTAAAATCTCGATTACCAAAATCATATTATTTGACAAAATTATATCTCCATTTCCCTATTAAACCGATGGGCAAACAGATGTTGGTAATTGCCAAAAAACTAGGCTAATCCATCTCCAGCATTAATCTTTTTTAATACGTGCTTTTTAACTCTGTTGAATATTTATTCTTTTTTCCTACAGTAGTAATACTCTATTTTCTACTACCGTTGAAGTGGAGAATGATGATGCTACTTGCTGCCAGCTATTATTTTTACATGTGCTGGAAAGTAGAATATATTATCCTGATTATACTATCAACACTTACTGATTTTTATGCCGCTCAACAGATTAAAAAAAGTACAAAAAAAAGTACAAAAAAACGATGGCTATGGTTAAGCCTAGGAGTTAACCTTGGAATTTTATTTGGTTTCAAATATTTTAATTTCTTCAATGAGAGTGTTCAATCTATTTTTAATACATTCAATCTCTTCTATGGAATTAAAGGGTTGGAAGTCTTATTACCGGTTGGCATTTCATTTTATACTTTTCAAACGCTTAGCTATACAATTGATGTTTATAATGAAAAAATTGACCCGGAAAAAAGTCTTTCTAGGTTTGCATTATATGTTTCCTTTTTTCCCCAACTAGTAGCAGGTCCTATTGAACGTCCTACGAACCTTTTACCCCAATTCAAACAAAAAATTAAGTTTAGTGTACCTAATTTAACTTATGGTACAAAGCTAATTATATGGGGGCTTTTCAAAAAAGTAGTTATTGCAGACAGGCTTGCATCTTATGTAGACGCCGTCTACGGCAATCATACTGAATTTGGAGCCTTGACTTCAATAATTGCTACTATCTTTTTTGCTTTTCAAATTTATTGTGACTTTTCAGGTTACTCAGATATCGCTATAGGGTCAGCAAGAATATTAGGAATTAATCTTATGGAAAATTTCCGTACGCCTTACCTATCAAAAGGCATACGTGAGTTTTGGTCTCGTTGGCACATTTCCCTTTCAACATGGTTTAGAGATTATTTATATATTCCATTAGGAGGAAACAGAGTTGTGAAATGGCGTTGGTATTACAACCTAATGATTACATTTTTAGTCAGCGGTTTATGGCACGGAGCGAATTGGACTTTTGTATTTTGGGGATTCCTACATGGTTTATATTTAATTATTGAAAATCAGTTTTCAAGCAAAGGCAATTCAACTACTAAAAAACCTAGTTTATATAAAAATACATTACAAATATTATTTACTTTCTCATTGGTTACACTCGCTTGGGTATTTTTTAGAGCGTCAAATGTTAACCAAGCGTTTGATATTATTGGTGGCTTTATAACCAAAATGGATGACTTATCCATTATGATGATCAGCAAACTAGAAATGGCTATTTCTGTTTTCTTTTTAGGTTTTCTTATTTTAATAGAAATATATGCAAACAAAACACCGGTTATAGACAAATTTGACAAAACACCAATCGCTATAAGGTGGGCCTTTTATTATACCTTGTTATTGGCAACTATTTCTTTTGGAGTTTTTGCTGATCAAGAGTTTATTTATTTTCAATTTTAATAAGACATGAAAAAGATCTTATTATTTACATTTGGATTTACTTTTTTACTATCAATCTTTACGTTAACAAATAGATTTCTATCTGCTAAAATATATGCTACTGAAAATTTTTCATTAGGGACAAATACCACTCAACTTTTAGCAGGCAACTCTAGGCTTGCAGTTGTTAATCCTAAGCTTTTCGAAAACACGGCAAACATATGTTCTGGGAGAGAAAGTTATTACTATACCTATTTTGTTTTAAAGAAAGCTATTGATGCAAACCCTCAACTAAAAAGAATATTTCTGACTTGTTCTTATGACAATTTTACTAAATGCCTTGATCAAATAGATGGGGCCACTGATAGAATAGAATATTATCTTACTGCTCTAGATTGGAATCACTTTAAATCTTATCAATTAAAGCCTAAAAACTTTAAAGTACTTCTTAAAAAATTGGGGATTCCATTTAAGATTGAAGATGAAGCAAAACTTGTAGCATCTTATAAGTTTGGCTTAATTAATCAAGAAAATGTTTCCTTTTATGGAGGATTTTATGAAAGCAATAACACCAATATTGAATTAGATAAAATTCAGGAAACCATTAGTGAAGTTTTCTTATGTGAGAATAATACTTTTGAAAATTCGACAACTATGGAATCTTATTTTCATAAAATAATTAATCTATGTAATAACAATGATATAGAGTTAGTTTTTATAAACCCTCCTTTCTATCCTTCTTTTTTAGAAGAAATTCCTGAAGAAGCCATTAAAAATTATGACAGAATAATTATTGACGCAAAAGATAAATACCCAACTCTCAAATTTTTAGATTTCACAAATTTTATACTACCAGATTCTCTATATGGTGATCTCACACACGTCAACAATAAAGGAGCTATTCCATATTCAGATTCTATTAAAACTGCTCTTAAAGTAAATTATTAGCAGCGACTCAATAAAACATAGTACAAAATAATCTTAAGAAGTTAATCAACAAAACTATGGATATTCCTTTTTTTTCTGTGATCATCCCTACTTATAATAGAGCTCAGTTTTTACCTCGAACGATAAATAGTGTTTTAACACAAACTTTTGACAACTGGGAATTAATCATTATAGATGATGGCTCAACTGATAATACAAAAGCCGTTGTAGAAACATTTATGGAAGATAAAAGAATACGATATATTCATCAAGAAAACCAAGAACGCAGCATTTCAAGAAACAATGGAGCTAAGCATTCGAGAGCAGACTACTTATGTTTTTTAGATAGTGATGATGAATATTTACCCAATCATTTGCAATTATTCCATGATGCCATTATAAGTAAAAATTATCCCAAGGGAATGCTTTTTACAGGATATATTCGTAGTGATGGCACTGACGCAAATACAGTTCTCAACGATAAAGTGATTAACAACTACGTTGATTTTTTTTACAGGAATCCAGTTATTCCTGCTCGAGTTTGTTTAAGTAAAGAAATTTTCGATCACTATAGTTTTGACAACAATGCTATTATTAGTGAAGATATGATCTTATGGATGGAGGTTGCTCACGATAATAAGTATGACGTAATTCAAATTTCCACCCCGTCTATCAAATACAACTTACACGGTGATAATTCTGTAAATTATGAAAAATATAATGGTCCCCTTAAGCAATTTAAAGGGATGAAACAATTTTTTAAACGAGCACCACATGTAAGAAAAGCCTTATCAAAAAGCATAAGAAAAGATGTTGATAGTGAAATTGTCTTTAACATTTCCAAACACTACATGGCCAATAAAAAATTTGGAAAAGCAATTAAATATATTATTCACTCCATTTTAATCCACCCAACGCATATTCAAACAAAGTACAGAATTAACACCTTAAAGCATGCCTTGTTAAGAAAAACTATATAAAATGAGAAAGCTGTTATCAAAAATTTATCGCTTCTTTTTTCCCCTCTCCTTAATAGATATGTATCGAAAAATGGGTGTTCAAATAGGAGAGCATTGCAAATTTCAATTTGATGTTGTAATTGACTATTCTCATTACTGGCATATCAAGATCGGGAACAATGTTACATTAGCACCGAGGGTGCATATCTTAGCCCATGATGCGAGTACACATATATACCTTAAACATTCTAGAATAGGAAATGTTGTAATAGAAGACAATGTCTTTGTAGGTGCAGGTACTATTATTTTACCTGGTGTTAAAATAGGAAAAAATGCTATTATCGGCGCAGGTAGTGTAGTAACCAAGGATGTTCCGAAGGGGGAAGTTTATGCAGGAAATCCCGCAAAGTTTATTACTAAAACCGATGAGTACATTCAAAAGCAAAAAACACTTCTCGAAGTGGGTCCAAAATATGGAGAGGAATACACGCTTAGATCAAACGTTTCTAATGCAAAAAAACAAGAAATGGTAGATGCTGTTGAAGACATTGGCTATGGATTTATTGTATAACCTATTTCTCGATAATAAATTTTGAAGATAATTCATATTATACCCACGCTGAAAAAAGGTGGTGCAGAAAGACTCGTAACCAATATTTGCTATGAGTTATCCAAAAGACCAAATATTGAAGTGCTTTTAATAAGTTTATCTACTGAAAATGAATTTCAAGCAACAACTCAAAAAATAAACTACAAAGCCATTCCTTCAAAAGCTATTCCTTCTATTTTAAAAAAACCTAAAGTAGAAATAGATCAACTTATCTCTGTCATTAAATCTTTTAATCCAGATATTATTCATTCTCATCTTTTTGAAGCAGAAATGATCTCTAGGTGGCACCTGTTCAAACAAGTTAAATATTTCTCTCATAGTCATGACAATATGATTCAATTAAAAAATATTAGCTTAAGTGGTTTAACAAGAAAAAGCACCTTTACCAATTTTTATGAAAAGAGCATCCTCATAAAAAAGTATATACAAACAAACAATCAGTTTATTGCCATATCTAAAGACACCGCAGCATATTTAAAAAAATCACTTCCTAATTCACTAAGTGATAATATTCACTTATTGCACAACGCTATTGATTTACAGCACTTTAGAAAACATTCATTAGAACAGAAACTGAACAAAATTAAAATCATAAATGTGGGAAGTTTCATTCCCTTGAAAAATCAAAAATTACTAATTGATATCGCCAAAATGCTAAGAAATAAATCCATAGATTTTGAGATTACAATGCTTGGAGATGGCCCATTATATAATCAGATCAAAGAAGATATTACAAACTACAATTTGACTCCTTTTATAAACATACCAGGTAACGTGGACAATGTTGGTGATTATTATTCGAAAGCAAATATATATGTGCATACTTCAAAATCTGAGGCTTTTGGGCTAGTACTCATAGAAGCAATGGCCTCAGGATTGCCTGTGGTAACGCTTGATGGAGGAGGAAATAAAGATCTTATTGAAGAAGGGAAAAATGGTTTTATGATTCATAAAAACGATGCAAACTTATTTGTCACCAAAATCCTTCAGATCATGGATGATAAATCATTGTATCAAAATATGTCGGACTACGCGTATAGTTTTTCAAGAAAATTCAACATTGAGACTTACGTCGACAAACTATTAAAATTGTACGAGGCTTAGTTTGCTATTTCAATTTGTAATCTTATTTATAAACTCCGAATAATTTTTTTCAGCATTGTACTTTTCTTTCCAGGTTTGAAAAGCATTTTCGCACATCATAGATTTAGTTGATGATGACAACTCGAAATATTCATAAATATAATTGGCAACCTGTTGAGGTGTAGGATCGGCCGCCATCAAATAACCATTAAATTCCGTTTCAATAATTTCAGCAACTCCACCAACATTAGTTCCTATACAAGGAATTTTAAAGCTCATTGCTTCCATCATTGAAACCGGAATACCTTCGGTAACACTGGTGTTGATCAAAACGCTGTTATTTGCTAAGAGTCTAAGTTCTTTCTTCAGAATATCATTACTCACCCGACCGCGAAATTCAATTTTAACATGTTTAAGCTGCTTAGAAAGATCTATCATTTCTTCTTCTAAAGGACCATCCCCAAAATGGACCCATGTAAGTTTATCAAATTCATGTTCTATAATCTTGAGCCCTTCAATGATTAAGTCTAATCTTTTTAAAGGAATCATATTGGAAACACTAATTACTGTAAACCCATTTTTAGATTCAAGATCTTTAGAATCTTCAAGGCTATTTAATGTCCCAAGTCTGGAGACTTCAACATTTGAAAGGCCTTTATTTCCTAAATACTTGCATCCATTTTCAGATATGCTGTATATATTATTCAATCTACGACCTAAATATGCTCTAAAAGGCAAATAATTATACAAATGCCTTTCTTCATAGATATCCCAACCATGAGCTCTGGACAATACCTTAACATTTGAATATTTGCTTTTAAGCATTGCCAACGCTAAAGATTTATTATCCAACCAATACGAATAAAAAATTGTATGATCCGATTTATGTTTTTTTATCGCTTTAAAAATTCTAATAGCACTCATCCAAGATTTGATCGCAATCTTATTTCTCAAAAAATTTGTCTTGCAATTTTTTAAGAATTCTTGCATAAAAGGCCAACGAAGTATGCCAGTAAAATCAAAAGCACTTTTTTCTTCTTTTAATAATTCTACAGAGACGTTATCTGGTAATTTTCTGTGGTTTTTATCAGTGCCTTTGTATTGACTAAAAAGGACAATATCTTTAAAAAAAGGAGCCAAAAAAAATATTTCATTTTCAATAAATGTTTCTCCTTTTCCATATGGAAACTCGGAAGTTAAAAAAACCAATTTTTTATACTTCATTTATTACAAATGCATTTAATAACACTTACAAGTATAACTCTAAATTCGTTATGATTTAAAATGGAAAAGGTACTAATCATAACTTATTATTTCCCTCCGTGCAATTTAACGCCTTCTCAGAGAGTTCTTTCTTGGGCAAAATATTTTAATGACTTTGGGCTATACCCTGTCATCATTACTAGAAAATGGGAAAGAGAAGTAAAAGAATTAAAAGATATGTCCTTTCCTACAACACAAGCTGTACAACACCTAAAGAAACAAAACTATGAAGTCTATTACGTTCCTTTTAAAGGACAAACTAAGGATAAGTTGTTTGCAAAACACGGAGAGAACAAATACAAATACCTAAGAAAAGCTTTATCATTTAGTGAGCTAATTGGAGAGAACTTTTCCAATCAATTCATTGCTTACTCAAATATTTATACCAAGGCATATGAAGTTGCACAAAAAGAAAATATAAAAAAGCTTTTAATTACAGGCTCTCCTTTTAATTTATTTAGGTTTGGATATCTATTAAATAAAAAGCTAGGTGTTAAATGGATTGCAGATTATAGAGATGCTTGGACAACCAGTTATATCCATTCTGAAAAAAGAAACAAATTGTTTAAGGTAGTAGACAAGCTTCATCGACGCTCAGAAAAAAAATGGGTTTCTTCTGCATCAAAAATCACCTCTGTATCTCCTGAACTTGCGAAGAGCATCAATCAATTGACAAAAGTACCAAGTGAAACCGTTTTTAATGGTTTTGAATATGACGACTTCGAAAACCTTTCAACTCAAAAAAAATATGATCAATTTACAGTAACTTATATTGGAACTTTATATGATAAGCAACCCATAGAATTGTTTCTAGATGCTTTTAAAAAATTAGTTGAAGAAACAGGGGATAAATCCATTCGGTTCTTTTGCCCTGGGCTTGATTTTTTTAGTAGTCAAAAAAATAGAGTTATTGCTCATTTAGGAAACTTAAAAGACTGTTTCGAATCTACACCACGAATTCCAAGAAAAGAAATACTTGAAATTGAGCTAAAATCTCATGCACTGTTATATGTAGCATGGCAAGGGTTAAAAGGTATTGTGCCCAGTAAAATATATGAATATCTACCAACAGGAACTCCAGTTATAGTTGCACCAACAGATTTTAGTGTTGTCCATAACATTATGGAGAAAAGTAAGGCAGGGATTTCTACAAATAAAGTTGAAGAAATTTACTGTTACTTAAAAGACCTTTATGATAATTTTAAAGAAGGCTCTTCTGTATATTACGACCCTAAAAGAGATAATATAAAAGCTTTTTCCAGATATGAGCAAGCTAGGAAAATTGCTAAAACAATTAAATCAATATAATTAATATGCGCGTACTTACTTGCGTCGGAACACGACCAAATTTTATTAAAGTTACACGACTAAGAGAATGCTTTTCTAAGTATGACAACATTGAATATAAGCTATTACATACAGGTCAACACTTTGATGAGAATATGAGTAATGTCTTTTTCAAGCAGTTACAATTATCAGAACCTGACTTTTATTTGAATGCATCAGGTAATACTCAAATTGAGCAAATCAGTGATATAATGATAAAAATGGAGGGCGTTTTCAAAAAATGGAAACCCGACTGGGTAATTGTTCCTGGAGATGTTAACTCCTCTGTGGCCTGTGGTTTTGCTGCTAGTAGACATGGAATTAAATTAGCACATTTAGAAAGTGGTTTAAGGAGTTTTGACAGAACTATGCCAGAAGAAATTAACAGAATTCTAATTGACGACCTTTCAGATTTATTCTTTATTACAGAACAAAGTGGATGGGACAATTTAATTAAAGAAGGAAAAAAGGAATCGCAATTGACCTATACAGGAAATACAATGATTGATGCACTCGTAAAATTTACTCCCGAAATAAACAAGAGAACGATCCTTAAAACATATGGTCTTGAAGGCAAGAATTATTGTTTAATGACATTTCACCGTCCTGCAAATGTTGATATTCAAAGTGGGTTGGAAGAAATAATAAAAATGATAAAAGAATTGTCTAAACATATACATGTTATTTTTCCAATGCATCCGCGTACCAAGAAAAATATAGATAAATTCAATTTGCAGCACCAACTTTCTTCTGATAGCATTCATTTAATAGAACCACTTGGATATTTAGATTTCTTAAATGCTATTAAAAATGCTCAAATTGTTGTAACCGATTCAGGTGGGATCCAAGAAGAAACCACCTATCTTCAAATTCCTTGCTTAACTGTTAGACCAAATACCGAAAGGCCCGTTACCATAACTGAAGGAACAAATGAATTGATTGAACTCAATCACGAAACAATACTTGATAAATGCCTTCAAGTTTTAAATGGTCAGTTTAAATCTGGCAGCATCCCTCACCACTGGGACGGGTACTCATCAGAAAGGGTGGTTGATGCACTTGTAAACTATAAAGCATAATATGTGCGGAATAGCTGGTTTTACCGGAAATAAGTCCAAATCTCAACTTGAAGAGATGACCTCTATACTTAGACATAGAGGGCCTGACGCTTCAGGATATTATCATGAAACTTCAAGCGTTGGCCTAGGCCACAGGCGATTAAGCATCATCGACTTAAGCCAAAGCGCTAATCAGCCTTTTAAAAGCAGAGATGGACGATATATCATGGTTTATAACGGAGAGGTATACAATTTTCAAACACTTGCTAAAACATATAATATTGAAACCCATACTTCTTCTGACACAGAAGTCATTTTAGAATTATATTCTAAACTTGGAACTCGATCTTTCGAACATTTAAATGGAATGTTTGCCTTAGCTATTTGGGATACTTTAGAAAAAAGTCTTCTAGTCGCAAGAGATCGATTAGGTATTAAACCATTATATATTAATATGGAAGGTGGCGAATTGAGCTTCGCTTCTGAAATAAAAGGCTTACTTAAAATTGTTAAACCCGAATTGAATGAACAAGCTATTGCCAATTATCTTTATTTAGGTTATTTGCCACAAGGTTTTTCATTATATAAAAACATTAAACAATTTCCCGCAGGAAGCTTTGGTTTTTTTAAGAATGGAAGACTTCAAGTTTCACCCTATTGGAAAGCAGAAAATCAAATAAAAAAGATACCGCTTCAAATCTCTAATATAAATGAGGCGAAAGAGGGATTGAACGACCTACTTCGATCCTCTGTACAAAAAAGAATGATTAGTGATGTTCCCCTAGGCACATTTTTAAGTGGGGGTATTGACTCAAGTACTGTAACCGCAATTGCTCAATCTATTTCAGAGCGTCCCGTTAAAACTTTTTCCATTGGTTTTAAAGAATCTAAATTTAATGAGTCTGCTTATGCAAAAAAGGTAGCAAAGCATCTAAATACGGACCATTACGAATTTATGCTCTCCGAAAGAGATGCCATTGACAAAATTGAAAGCCTCTTAGACATATATGACGAACCATTCGTTGATTCCTCCTCTATTTCTACGCTTTTAGTTTCAGAAATGGCAAAAAAACATGTAACCGTAGCACTCTCTGGCGACGGTGGAGATGAATTATTCTTAGGATATGGTATGTATAACTGGGCCAAAAGGCTTAATAGTCCATTAATTAACTCTTCAAGAAGGTTAATTGCTTCGGGGCTCAGCATGGGCAATAACCGAATGAAAAGAGCTTCTTATTTATTTAAATGGACCGACTCATCAAAAATTAAAAGTCATATTTTTTCACAGGAACAATATCTGTTTTCAGAGTCAGAAATTAGTGCTTTGCTATCTACAAGTATTACTTCCAAAATACAAGTTGAAGAGCAGTATACTCATGATAGAATGCTTGATGCACAAGAACAACAAGCTTTTTTTGATATTAAAAATTACCTCAAAGATGATTTGTTGGTAAAAGTAGATAGGGCATCTATGCATCATTCGTTGGAGGTTAGAGTTCCCATACTAGATCATCGAATTGTAGAATTTGCTCTAAACCTTCCCAAACACTGGAAGTTAAAAAATAAGGCATCTAAATTTTTACTTAAAAGCGTTTTGTTTGATTACCTGCCTTCAACACTTTTTGACAGACCCAAATGGGGTTTTGGTGTTCCACTAATTACTTGGTTGCAAAAAGATCTAAGATATCTTATTGAAGATCATCTAAATGAAAAAACTATCAAAGAGTGTAATTTGGTAAATTGGAATGTTGTTTCTCAACTTAAAAAACTTTTCTTTGCAGGAGAATCGTATCTATATAATCGCCTTTGGGCTTTACTAATGCTCCATATGTGGTATAAAAAAATTAAATACTAGACTAAATGAGAATTCTTATTACCGGAGTAGCTGGATTTATTGGTTCACATCTTACTGAATCGCTTTTGAGCTTAGGTCATAAAATTGTGGGTATAGATAATTTTGATCCTTTTTACAAAAAGGATATTAAATTAAGCAACCTTTCTTTCTTTCTAGATCATCCACAATTTCAATTTATAGAATTAGATATCTGCAACAAAAATCATATTTCATCCTTACCAAAAGAAATTGATGTAGTTATTCATTTAGCCGCAAAAGCTGGAGTAAGGCCATCTATAGAATCTCCGAATGATTACTTAAAAACAAATATTGAAGGCACTCAAAACATTATGAACTGGATGGTTGATAATAACATTAAAAACTTTCTTTTCGCCAGTAGCTCTTCCATTTATGGAAACAATAAAAAGGTTCCCTTCTCTGAAACAGACATAGTAGATTTTCCTATATCACCATATGCCTATACGAAGAAAGCATGTGAATTACTTATACATACGTATCATCATCTTTATGAAATTAATGCACTTTGTTTGCGTTTTTTTACCGTTTATGGCCCCAGGCAAAGGCCCGATTTAGCCATTCATAAATTTACTAGGCTCATTTATGAAGACCAGCCAATTCCAATGTTTGGAGATGGTTCTACTTCAAGAGATTATACTTATGTAGGTGATATTGTATCTGGAATTTGTAAAGCATTGGAATTTATAACTTCCGGTACAGACCTAAAGTATGAAATTATCAATATAGGAAACAATCAAACGGTTAAATTACAAGAGCTTATTGAAGCTTTGTTTATTGCTACAGAAAAGGAAGTACCCATAAAAAAAATGGAGATGCAACCAGGGGATGTAAATAGAACTTTTGCCGATATAAGTAAGGCAAAGAACTTGCTAGATTATAACCCACAGACAAAACTATTAGACGGATTAAAAGAATTTATAAAATGGTATGAAAAGTACAGAAACTAAAAGTGTTTTGTACTTATCTATAGATGGCCTAACAGATCCTTTAGGTCAGTCACAAGTACTTCCTTACTTAGAGGGTTTAACTAAAAAAGGATACAAAATATCCATCATTAGTAGTGAAAAGCCTGATAGGTTTGAAAAAAACAAAGCTATTATAACCAATATCTGTAAAAGAGCTCAAATAGATTGGCATCCGATAGCATACAAACAAAGTCCTCCTGTTATTTCAGCTTTGTCGAATATTAAAAGGATGAAAAAGCTGGCGGTTACATTACACAAACAAAAAAAGTTTAGCTTAATTCATTGTCGCAGCTACATTCCCATGTTTACTGGTGTTTTTCTTAAAAAAAGGTTTGGACTTAAATTGCTATTTGATATCAGAGGGTTTTGGCCAGATGAAAGAGTCGATGGCGGCTTATGGAAGCTCTCTAACCCATTTTGGAAAGCTATATATCTTTTTTTCAAGAAAAAAGAAAAACATTTTTTTGAGGCTGCTGATCATATTATTAGCCTGACTGATAATGCCAAACGAGAAATTCATTCTTGGGATATTAAAGGAAATCCAAAGCCTATATCTATAATTCCATGCTGTGCAGATCTTGATCATTTTAGTTACCATCAATTGGATGAGCATAAAAAAACAGCTCTAATGAAATCTTTAAACTTAAATGAGCAAGATTTCATAATTACGTATCTCGGTTCTTTGGGAACATTTTATGCAGTAAAAGAAATGCTTCTCTATTTTAAACAACTTAAAGCAGAAAACCCGAATGCTAAATTCTTAATTATGACTGCTAGTCCTAATCAGATAATTTGGGAATTGGCACAAGAATTAGAAATTGATAAAGCGGATATAAGAATCACAAAATTGGACAGAAAGGATGTTCCAACAGGTTTAAGCTTAGGAAAATATAGTTTAATTTTTTATCAAGAAAATTTTAGCCGAAAGGCCTGTTCTCCAACTAAACTAGGGGAGCTTATGGGGTTAGGAATACCAAGTGTATGTTCTCCAAACATTGGAGATACCTCCGCAATTATTGAAAAAACAAACGCTGGTATAACTATTAAAAATTTTACTGATTCCAGTATTAAAGCAGCCATCCAGCAAATGGAAGTCGTTATGCAAACAGACAAAACCCATATCCGAAATGGAGCAAAACAAGTTTTCAATTTATCTGATGGTATTGAAAAGTATTATTCCGTATATAATTTACTTTTGAAATAATGAAAAAGATTCTTTTCATTACTCCATACCCTTACGATACTGCAGGTTCTCAACGATTTCGTTTCGAGTTATTTTTATCGGAACTCAAGAAGAGAAATATAAAATACAAACAAATCCCTTTTGTTGACAAGGCAACCTTTAGTATTATGTATACTCCAGGAAATTATTTTTTAAAATTTTTCGGAATAATTAAAGGCATTTTAAGGCGCTTTTACTGCTTACTAATTACCCCATTTTATGATTACGTTTTTATTCATAGGGAAGCGGCTCCTATTGGCCCTCCTTTCTTTGAATGGGTTATTGCTAAAGTTCTTAGAAAGCCATATATCTATGATTTTGATGATGCCATTTGGCTACACGATATTTCTGAAAGCAACAAAGGAGTTGTCCAAAAGTTAAAATCTTCACCAAATAAAATTGGTCAAATCATTAAATATGCAAACAAAGTTTCTGCTGGAAATGATTACCTCGCAAATTATGCAAAAAAGAACAATGTCAACACCTCCGTATTGCCAACCATTGTAGATATTAATTATCACAAAAAGAAAACCGTTAAGAAAAAATACCCTGAAAAAACTTGCATTGGATGGACAGGAACACATACTACACTTAGACATTTTGAAGCTATTGTACCTATTTTAGAAAAACTCTATAAAACCTACAAAGACAAGATATATTTTAAGTTGATCGTTAATCAAAACATTGAGTACCCATCTCTTGATCTAAAATCTACTATTTGGAATAAGGAAAGTGAAATTGAGCAACTTTCTGAGTTGGATATTGGGATAATGCCGCTTCCAAACAATAAATGGGCAAATGGGAAATGCGGATTTAAAGCGATTCAATACATGGCTTTAGAAATTCCTTGCATTGCATCTAATGTAGGCGTTAATTCAAAGATTATAGATCATCAAGAAAATGGTATCTTGACAGATACTTTTGATGAGTTTTATAGTGCCTTAGAAGACCTCATTCTTTCTTCAGAAATTAGAATTAATCTTGGAATAAATGCTAGAAAAAAAATAGCACATCACTTTTCTATTGATTCTAATGCCAGTTCTTTCTTTAGTTTTTTCTCTTCTTTCTGATTTTTATACTTGTAATAAACAATTATCAACCCAGAAATGAAATAAGGCATACAAGGGATTTTATATCTTACTAATGCCCCAAAATTGTAACTGGTTATACCCACTCCTACAGAAAACAAGAATGCAAAGCCAAACGACATCACTAAAAAAGGCTCTCCAAACATTTTTCCGATTAATTTAAATCTCATTTTAAGGAAAAGCCATAAGAAAAAACAAAGCAAGAAAAGACTTTCAAAAGCAGACAGTAACATAACTGGATTCCCTGCTTCCCACAAATATGGCCTAAACAAAGTAACATTAATTGCTAAAGGCACTTTTTTAAGAATTCCCGTTAAGCTAAAATCATATGGATTCCCCAATGAATAATGTGAGCCCCCTCCTCCCTCTTCTCCGTAGATTTCTAAAACTTGGTTATGCCACCACACCATATCAACAGCACGCTTCTCTAGCTGATCAAAACTAAATGTATCACTCATTGATGCAATTTGCTGCGTCATAACAAATCCTCCAACAGCTGTCGCAACAATTAAAATAGGTGTTATACTTAGCTTTATGAATTTCGATTTAATATTACTTCTATAATATAATATTACCCATGCCAAAAGCATAGGAACTAAACAAGCAACGATATAAGTCTTAATAACAGTTATCAGTAATATATTAACCACCATAAGTACTCCATTCAATATTCTGCGTTTTGGTTTTATAAAAACTCGATAAACATTATATGTGACCACTCCTACACACCCTATAGTAATAGTGTCTTTAAATAAGCCAGACCCCCAAAAAACAACGGATGGGACATATAAAACACTATACGCAAGGTGCTTGTATATTTTAGGATATTGATGGTAAAAAACACGGAATAACAACCAAATTCCCAGATAGGAAACAAAACTAAATATGAAAGCAATTCCTAAATAAGTCCCTAATGCAAAAAAACTTGCTAACGTGCCAATTTGAACTACCTTAAAGTAACTTTGATCATAATACCTTACTCTCTGCAAATGATGGTATAAATCATAATTCAATTCATCCCCAGTATAAAAAAGTACTTTGAGACCTGTTGCAAAATCTCTTCCAATTAATTCGTGTAGGTACTTTATCCTTCTAAAATAATATATCGTATCTCCATCGCCATAGTAATACCAATATATAAATGCAGTAGCTACAGCTCCAAGAAGCTTAAGATGAAGGCCTTTTAAAAAATATTTCCTTGTTGGATCATCCTCTTTGATAAATTTATTTCTTATAAAAAATGCAATTGCATAAATTATCATTAAAATAAATGGTGCCAATATAAAATCCTTACTTGTCAATTAATCCCTATCTATCGTATATTTGACTAAATAATTTTTGATTAATGTTTAAAAACACATCATTTCTTATCACTGGTGCTGCCGGCTTTATCGGCTCCCATATTGTAGAGTATTTACTCAACAATGAAGCCAAGCATGTTCGCGTATTAGATAACTTGTCCAATGGTAAGATTGAAAATGTAAAGATATTTGAAAAATATCCGAACTACGAATTTATTGAAGGAGATATTACAGATTTTCAAACCTGTAAAAATGCTTGCAATGGAATAGATAAGGTGTGTCATCAAGCGGCTGTTGGATCTGTTCCAAGATCAATTAAAGATCCTATTAATACGAATAATTCAAATGTAAATGGCTTTCTAAATATGCTATTTGCTTCCAAGGAAGCTGGAATTAAGCGCTTTGTTTATGCCTCTTCTTCTTCTGTTTATGGAGATGAAAAGACACTTCCTAAAATTGAAGAAAAGGTAGGTGTTCCAATGTCTCCATATGCAGTTTCAAAAAAGACAAATGAGTTATATGCCAAGGTTTTCCATACATTACACGGAATGGAAATAGTAGGACTAAGGTATTTTAATGTTTTTGGTCCAAGACAAGATCCATATGGACAATATGCCGCCGTCTTACCTTTGTTTATGAAAGCTATTTTAAATGGAGCGCCTGTTTATATAGATGGAGATGGAGAGCAAACAAGAGATTTTACTTTTGTAGCAAATGCTGTTCAAGCCAATATTAAAGCTTTAACTACAGATAATTCAAGGGCCTTTGGAGAAGTGTTTAATGTTGCCTTTGGAGAAAATTATTCTGTAAACCACCTCTATAACTCTATCAAAACATATTTGGGAATTGAGCACAGTCCTACACATAGAGACCCTCGTGCTGGTGATATCAGAAATTCATTAGCTGATATTTCAAAGGCAATGGAATTATTGAATTATAGTCCTGAATTTTCTTTTCAAAAAGGATTGCCCATTACCATCGAATACTTTAAGGAAGTCTTTCTTAAAGAAAAATCATTGGTTTAATCAGTGACAAAAAGAAACAAGTCGTTCTTATTATCTTAGCTATCCATGTGCGGTATTACAGGTCTTTTTAGTTTTGACAATACATCCGTCATTAATGAAGGACTCATCAATGATGCTACATCTATACTTTCCTCAAGGGGGCCTGATAATCAAGGTGTTTTTATTCATAAAAACATTGGTCTTGGTCATAGAAGGTTATCGATTCAAGACACTTCTGAGGCCTCTAATCAACCTTTTCATGATCCAACTGGTAGATATACCATTGTTTTCAATGGAGAAATTTACAATTTTAAAGCACTAAGAAATGATTTAGAAAATAAAGGAATTGATTTTAAAACTACTGGAGACACAGAAGTGCTACTTCAAGCATATATCCTTTATAAAGAAAAATGTTTAGCGCTTTTAAATGGGTTTTTTGCATTTGCTATTTACGATAAAAAAGAAAACACCCTTTTTATTGCTCGGGATAGATTAGGTATTAAGCCATTACTTTACTTTAATACTGAACACTTATTTGGATTTGCTTCAGAAATGAAAGCTCTTTTAAAATTTCCTATAAAAAGAGAAATAGATTATGAATCATTGGCTATTTATTTTCAACTCAACTACATTCCTGCACCCTACTCTATTTATAAAAGTGTTTACAAGGTGCTTCCTGGACATTATTTAAAAATAAATGGGGACACCAAAGAAGTAACTACAAAACAGTATTACCATGTACCTGTATCATACGAGAGATCGGATTTAACCTATAAAGAGCAACAGCAAAATCTAATTAACCTTTTAGATCTCTCTGTACAGTCCCGAATGATTTCTGATGTTCCTCTTGGTGCTTTCTTAAGCGGAGGTATTGACTCTTCAGTAATAGTTAGCTTAGCTTCGAAGCATACCAATCAATTAAATACATTCTCTATAGGGTTTAAAGAAAATGCTTTTTTTGATGAGACTTCATATGCAAATCTTGTTGCAAAAAAATTTAATACCAACCATACCACTTTTAAGCTAAGCAATGATGATCTTTTTAACAGTCTGAAGAAGATTTTGGAATATACGGATGAGCCTTTTGCAGATTCCTCAGCCATTCTGGTCAATATCCTATCTCAAAAGACAAGAGAGCATGTTACTGTAGCTTTATCTGGTGATGGAGGAGATGAATTATTTGCGGGTTATAATAAGCATTATGCTGAATGGCGCATTAGAAATAAAGGCCTTAAAGAGCGCTTGGTTAAGGTCGGCCACCCATTGTGGGCAGCCCTCCCTAAGTCAAGACATTCAAAATATGGAAATTTATTCAGGCAATTAGAACGGTTTGCAATTGGATCAAAACTATCACATAAAGAACGCTATTGGAGGTGGTGCGCTTTTATCAACGAAGAGGAAATCAATAAATACTTTTCAAGTAACTTTTTTTCTCCAGAAGTTTACGAGGAAAGAAAAGCCCATTTAACGAAACATATAAATAATAAAGGCACGATTAATGATTGTTTGTACAATGATGTTCATCTTATTCTCCCAAATGATATGTTGACAAAAGTTGATACTATGTCTATGGCCAATGCTCTTGAAGTAAGAGTTCCTTTTTTGGATCACCAAATAGTGGAATATGCTTTTTCACTTCCTATAAGTTCTAAAATCAATGGTAATTTTAAAAAGAAAATTGTTCAAGACGCATTTAAACATATTTTGCCTAAAGAGCTTTACAATAGGCCTAAAAGAGGATTTGAGGTGCCTCTTTTACAATGGATTAAAACAGGCTTAAATTCATTAATATTCGACGATCTATTAGACAAGAAATTTATTAAGGAGCAAAACATTTTCAATATAGAATATATTGAGTTACTAAAACAAAAGGCCTTCTCTAAAAACCCTGGAGATGTACATGCTCAAATATGGGCGCTTGCTATCTTTCAAAATTGGTATAAGAAATTTCACTTAAGTTAAATGGGAAAACCGAAAGTTTTAAGAATAATTAATCGACTAAATTTAGGAGGCCCCACCTATAATGCAGCATATCTATCTAAATATTTAGAAGACGATTTTGAAACGTTGCTAATTGCTGGAATGAAAGATGAATCAGAAGCTAGCTCTGAATTCATAATCAATAATCTGGGTCTAAATCCGCGGTATATTAAACACATGTACCGTTCTCTTAACCCATTAAAAGATAGAAAGTCGCTAAAAGAAATTAGAACGATTATTAGAGCATTTAAACCAGATATTGTACATACGCATGCCTCTAAAGCAGGGGCCGTTGGAAGATGGGCTGCCATACAAGAAAATGTCCCTATCATTATTCATACTTTCCATGGACATGTATTCCACTCTTACTTTAATCCAATTAAAACCAAGATATTTTTAAATATCGAACGTTACTTAGCCAAAAAGACCAGTAAAATTATTGCTATCAGCAATCTCCAAAAAAAAGAGCTCTGTGAAGACTTTAGAATTGCTAAAAAAGATAAATTTCAAGTTGTTCCTTTGGGCTTCGATCTACATAGATTTCAAGAAAACACTAAAGAAAAAAGAGCCCAGTTTAGAAAAAAATACGACGTTGACGAAGAGACTGTTGCCATTGGCATAATTGGCAGATTGGTGCCTATAAAAAATCATACTTTTTTCTTAAAAGCAATCAAAGCCCTAGTAGAAAAAGGGACAAACCATCCAATTAAGGTATTTATAATTGGAGATGGTGAAGAACGAGAAAAAATAGAGCAACAAGCAAAAACATTGAATATCGAATATTCAACAGAAAACTGCACCCATCATAATAAACCGTTAGTTTTTACTTCTTGGATCAAAAAAGCGGATGTTGCCACATCTGGGCTAGATATAATAACACTTACATCTCTTAATGAAGGTACTCCTGTAAGTTTAATTGAGGCTTCAGCAGCCGGAAAACCCATCGTAACTACAAATGTTGGTGGAATTAAGGATGTTGTAAAAGATAACATAAATGCCTATATCCTCGAAAAAGATGATGTGGAGGGCTTTGCTCACAAATTGCAAATACTGGTCAATAATAAGGTGCTAAGACATCAAATGGGTATTGAGGGCATGGATTATGCTTTTAGTCAGTTTTCGCACACAAGACTTGTTGATGATGTAAGAGGCTTATACTTACAACTATTAAAAGAAAAACAACTTATTTAAGCCACTGCTAACATATCTTCTTCGTCTCTTCTCCGTGATTTTCTTTGCTTTGGCTTTTCTTGTAAAAAAGAGGCTGCAACTTTCTTAATTCCTTCTTCTAATGAAACAAACTCCTTCTTATAAGTGCTATTTAATTTTGTTAAGTCAGGTAATCTTCTACGCATGTCTCCATCCTTCCGAGCAGGTAAATGAACAATTTCAGAATTTGAATTAAGCGTTGAAATTACTTTTTTCGCTAAATCTAAAATCGATATTTCATAGTCATTCCCTAGATTTAGTATCTCGTTTTTAAATATCCCTTGCTCTAAACATGCTTGAGTAACATCCAAGTTATCATCTATATAACAAAAAGTTCTGGTTTGAGAGCCATCCCCTATCACGGTTATTTTCTCATCATTTAAAGCCGCCCTGATAAATCTTCCTAAAACAAAATCATTAGATTGCTTAGGTCCGTAGGTATTAAAAAATCGAAAAATTGTATACTCAAGACCATGTTCCTTGTTGAAACTGGTATAAAAAGATTCTCCAAGGCTCTTTACTTTTGCATAAGGCAATTTTGCATTTAGAGGAGTTGTTTCTTCATTTTGAGGAAACTCAACCGGCTCACCGTACACTTCACTTGATGAAGCAAAGAAAAGGCGCTTTACATTAGTTTCTACTGCTAGCTGTCCTATATATTCTATTCCTTTTAGGTCTTCCAATACATCTAGAGGTCTCTTTAATGTTCGTTCAACACCAACTAATGCGGCATAATGAAATACAAAATCAAACTTTTTTGCTTTCATAATGCTAGCTAAAGAGGCATAATCATTAACATCCACATTATGAAAATGCCAATTTTTAAATCTATTTGAAGGGAGTTTTGAATGAGAACCAGTGCTAAAATTGTCGATTATAGTGACTTCATAATCTCCTGAAGAGACCAACCTATCGGCCAGAGCTCCCCCTACGTTACCTGCACCTCCGGTAATCAAAACGCTTTTCATACTTTCAAATTTACGTTACAAAGTTAGAATTAAATCTTTAAATACTTGTTTTCAATCAATTCTAAAGTAAATTTGTCTTCAATATTAATGCCATTTTATAATGGGAGCGTCAATAAATATAACCATAATTTTTATTCTATCAGCATTTACTATATCAATTTTATTGAATAGGTTGCTCTTAAAGTTTTCAAAAAATTTAGGTACTAGAAAAACTGGGGAAGTTCGTTTTGCGTCAACTGCAAAGCCCTCTTTAGGGGGAATAACCTTCTACATAGTTTTCTTACTAAGTTTTATTTCCGCATTATTTATTTTTCCAGATTACCTGTTAAGTAACACTAAGCAAACCGCAGGCTTATTTATGGCTACAACGCTTGGATTTATATTGGGCTTTGCAGATGATGCCTATAATACCAATCCAGCATTAAAGTTTATGGGGCAAACCATTTGTGGGATTATACTTGTCTTTTCGGATGTTTTCATAGAAATCATTCCTACAGAAGTTAATGGTGGCTTTACTGTTAATGCCTTATTTACAATAATATGGGTAATTGGCATTATGAATTCTATCAATATGCTAGATAATATGGATGCGATTACTACGACCATTAGCATTAGTATTCTAATTATTACGGTTTTAACATTAAAAAAATTAGAGGTCGATGATGCATTTATGAAACTAATTCTTTATTCTACCATTGCTTGTTTATTAGGGTTTTTAATCTATAATTGGCATCCTGCAAAAATGTATATGGGAGATACGGGCAGTCAGTTTTTGGGCGTTTTACTAGCATTTTTAGCAATAAAGTACTTTTGGAATCATAGGGTAACGGGGCCTAAAGAACTTTTTCAACTTAAACAATTTTTAGTACCTCTTTTAGCTTTTATAATTCCCATTATTGATACAACTACTGTTTTTATCAGGAGAATAGGAAGAGGGCAGTCTCCACTAAAAGGAGGAATCGATCATACGACACATCATTTAGCTTTTTTAGGGCTTCCTGTACCAATAATTGCTATTGTCTTTTTTATAATTAATACATTATCTATAATAGGAATTTCAATGGTTCTCCAAAGTGCCTCATGGAAATACATTCACACTTACATGGTCATTGGTTATTTTCTTTTTCTATTTATCGGATTCCAGTTCATGTATGAATTAGGTGCGAAAAACAAACCTACTGCGTAAAATAATTGATCTTAATTCGCTAATCATCATTGCAGTGGCTCCCCAAAGAATTTTTCCATCTAAATCAAAGTAAGGAGCATTCAATGTAATCCCCAACTTCGATTTCATTTTTCTTTCTTTGATAATGTTTTCTTGAAAAAAAACTTCAAGTGGTATTTCCATTAAATGCTCTACCTCTCGCTCATCGCATATGAAAGCAGGCTGTTCCTCTCTAAAAGCTACAAATGGATGCACTAAAAAATTGCTTGCCCAAACAAATACATCAGTTAAGGGACCTATTACTTCTTTTTCTAAAAGAGAAACACCTATCTCCTCATGTGTTTCTCTTAATGCCGCTTGTAGAGGATATTCGTTTTTCTCAATTTTTCCTCCTGGAAAAGCAATCTGTCCGCTGTGAACGCCATCATAACGAGACCGCTCAATAAGCGCGATGTAAGGAATATTTTGTTTAGCATAAATAAGTGCTATAACAGCCCCATATCTAGGTTTTCCTAGCTTAGGGGGCTCCATAGACTTACTAATCTTTAAATAGGGTTTTAAGGGCAACTGCCCCTTTTTTCCAGGCAAGCCCTGATGATATGATTTAAGAAATTCTAACTTGAATTTTTCAAACATAGCCTTGAACATAATTAAAATTGTTCGTATTAGTGCTTCCATTTTGTTAAAGACTCTAAATTTTGTGGAGAACATTTAACCAAATGATCAATAGCTTACCATATTTTAGCTGAATGGATTTCCTCCAGGAATTAAATGACATACAAAAAGAAGCTGTTATCACAACAGATGGCCCGGTAATGATTATTGCAGGTCCTGGTTCTGGCAAAACACGTGTTTTAACCTATCGAATATCTTATTTAATTAAAAATGGTGTTGACCCATTTAGAATTCTGGCACTCACTTTCACAAACAAAGCTGCGACTGAAATGCGAGAAAGAATTTCAAAATTGGTTGGAAGTGAAGCCAAAAATCTTTATATGGGCACTTTTCATTCCGTTTTTGCTAGAATTTTAAGAATTGAAGGCCCTAGAATTGGTTATCCAAGCAATTTTACCATTTATGATACCGATGATTCAAAAAGCTTAATCAAGTCAATTGTTAAAGAAGAGGGATTAAACGACAAGTTGTATAAACCTAATATTGTTTATAATCGAATTTCTTCTGCTAAAAACAGCTTGATTACTCCAAAGCAATACAAAAATGACGAAGAGCTAATTGTAGAAGATGAAATGGCCGGAAGACCCAAGATGGCAATCCTCTATATGAAATATGCCAAACGCTGCTTTTTAGCAGGGGCTATGGACTTTGACGACCTTTTACTAAAAACTCACCAATTATTAGAACAACACCCAGATGTATTATACAAGTATCAAAATCGATTCTCTCATTTAATGATAGATGAATTTCAGGATACCAACTTTGCCCAATATACCATTGTAAAGAAATTAGCAGCGATACATGAAAACATATGTGTTGTGGGAGATGATGCGCAAAGTATTTATGCCTTTAGAGGAGCTACCATAAGAAACATTCTAAATTTTGAAAAAGAATACAAAGACCTAAAAATCCTCAGACTGGAACAAAACTATCGTTCGGTAAAACATATTGTAGCAGCTGCGAATACAGTAATTGCAAATAACAAACACCAGCTAAAAAAGACTATTTGGACAGATAATCCTCAAGGTGAAAAGATTCATATAATTAAAACAGCCAGTGATAGCGACGAAGCAAGAAAAATCACCAACGCTATTTTTGAAGAAAAGGTAAGGGTTCATTTAAGAAATCAAGATTTTGCTATTCTCTATCGTACTAATTCCCAATCAAGAGCGCTGGAAGAATCTCTGAGGAAATCAAATATTCCCTATAGAATATATGGAGGGCTTTCTTTCTATCAGCGTAAAGAGATTAAAGACTTGGTGGCCTATCTTAGATTAACTGTAAATACTAAAGACGAAGAGGCTTTAAAACGAATTATCAATTATCCAGCAAGGGGAATAGGCAAAACAACCATAGAAAAAATCATTGTTGCAGCAAATGAAAAAGAATGTTCATTTTGGGATATTTTAGAAAACACAGGCCATCTAAAACTTTCTACCAGAACGCAAACATTACTTTCTCAATTTGTGCTAATGATCAAAAGTTTTAGAGCACAATTGGAAAGCAAAAATGCCTACGACTTAGCAAGCCATATTGCAAAATCAACGAGGTTATTGGATTTTCTTTATAAAGACAAAACTGTTGAGGGAATTAACAGATATGAAAACCTCCAAGAATTATTAAACGGGATTAAAGAGTATACCGAAACTCCTAAACCCGAGTATGAAGAAGACGAATTTATCCCCGAAAACGATTTAGCAGCTTATTTGCAACAAATTTCCTTGCTTACAGATCAAGATCGTAAGGATGATGACCCTGACAAAGTAAAGTTGATGACCATTCATATGGCAAAAGGATTAGAATTTCCGGTAGTTTTCGTCGCCGGGATGGAAGAAAATCTTTTCCCTTCAATAATGTCGTTAAATACAAGGGATGATCTTGATGAGGAACGGAGGCTCTTCTACGTAGCTATAACAAGAGCAGAAAAAAAGCTATTTCTTACACATGCTACCACGCGATATCGATTTGGCTCTCTGGTTTACAACGAACCAAGTAGATTCCTCGAAGAGATAAAAGAAGAAAACGCTGAAAGAATAGGATATACTTCTAAATCAAACTTTGCAAACATCCCATTTGAAGGTGAAAAGCTCAATAATTTAAATAATTTTAGAAAACCTAAAATTCAAGTAAGCAATAAAAGTCCTAAACCTCTTTTTAATAACTTAAAAAAGATAAATCAAGCAAAAACAGCACAACCTGCCTTTATTTCAAGTGATTTATCCAATTTAAAAGTAGGTGTAAAAGTGCTGCATCAAAAGTTTAAAGAAGGTAAAGTAATGAGTATTGAAGGCAGTGGGAATAATAAAATTGCAACAATTTTCTTCAAAGATCATGGACAAAAGAAAATCATGCTTAAATTTGCAAAACTTCAAGTATTTTAATCCAGTTAATTTTTACCGAAGTTTATTATCAAAAAAAGAAAATATTTTAAATGGAATATAACGTTTTAAGAGAGCATCTTGTCATTAGAGAGTATGGAAGACATGTTCAAAATCTTATCAATCATGCAAAAACTATTGAAGACAAAAAAGAAAGACAAAAATTCGCCAATGCGATAATTGATTTAATGGGGTTACTTAACCCACAACTAAAAAATGTTAGTGATTTTGCGCACAAATTATGGGATCACCTTTTTATAATGTCTAATTTCGAATTAGATGTAGAATCTCCTTATGGCATACCCTCTAAAGAAATTGCAAAGACAATTCCGGCAGACCTTCCATATCCAGGTAAGAAAATTCGCTTTAAGCATTATGGGAAAAATGTCGAGACGATGATTGAAAAAGCAAAAAACTTTGACACTCCTGAACAAAGGGAAGGTTATACCGAAGTTATTGCTAATTTTATGAAAATGGCCTATAGAAATTGGAGCGCCGAAGAAGTTAGTGACGATCTCCTTATTTCAGATGTTACAACTTTGTCAAAGGGAGATCTTGCTGTTACTGAAGAGATGAATGTAGAGGCTTTTGTTAGATCCACAAAACCTAGGAAACCACAAGCTAATAGCAAGAATAAAAATAGAAATAGAAAACGCAATCGAAATTAATGGCTGGAACTTTTGAAGTTTATGGTGGTAATCGCCTAGATGGTGAGATTATTCCTCAAGGTGCTAAAAATGAAGCATTACAAATTATTTCTGCCACCCTTTTATCTCCTGAAAAAATAACCATCTCAAACATTCCTAATATTCGAGATGTAAACAAATTAATTGAACTTTTAGGAGACTTAGGAGTCAAAATTGAACAAATCAATGCAGACACCTATACTTTTCAGGCAGACAATATTGATTTAGAGTTTTTACATACATCTGAATTTAAAGTAAAGGCCGCCCAATTAAGAGGATCTATTATGATTATTGGGCCGTTACTTACCAGATTTAAAAAAGCATATATTCCAAAACCCGGTGGCGACAAAATTGGCAGAAGGAGATTAGACACCCATTTTTTGGGGTTTACAGAATTAGGGGCAAAGTTTGATTATGATCAATTCGATGAATTTTACAGCATCAATGCCGACAATCTAACGGGAAAGTACATTCATTTAGATGAGCCCTCTGTTACAGGAACAGCAAATATCGTTATGACTGCGGTTATGGCGGAAGGAGAAACAACTATTTACAACGCAGCTTGTGAGCCTTATCTCCAACAACTTTGCAGTATGCTTAATAATATGGGTGCTAAAATTTCTGGCATTGGGTCTAATCTTCTTGTAATCAAAGGCGTTGATTATTTGGGTGGCACAGAACACAGGTTATTGCCCGATATGATAGAAATTGGAAGTTTTATTGGGATGGCAGCCATGACAGAATCCGCATTGACAATTAAAGATGTTCGTCTTGATAAACTTGGGCTTATTCCAACTGTTTTTCAAAAACTAGGAATTCAAATGGAATTCAGAGGTGATGATATTTTTATCCCTGCACAAAAAAATTATGAAATACAGAATTTTATAGATGGTTCTATTTTAACTATTTACGATGCTCCGTGGCCAGGATTTACTCCAGACCTATTAAGTATAATTTTAGTAGTTGCCACACAAGCAAAAGGAAGTGTGCTTATCCATCAAAAGATGTTTGAAAGTAGACTTTTTTTCGTTGATAAATTGATCGATATGGGAGCTAAAATCATTCTCTGCGACCCACATAGAGCTACTGTAATTGGTATCAATAAAGAATATGCCTTAAGAGGTATAACCATGACATCGCCAGATATTAGAGCAGGGGTCTCACTATTAATTGCTGCCCTATCTGCCAATGGAAAAAGTACCATTTATAATGTACATCAAATAGATAGAGGCTATCAGCATATTGATACTCGACTTCAACAACTAGGTGCGAACATTAAAAGATTAAATTAATCGTCGTTTATTAAATTAGTTGAATTGATCCCTCTTTTTTTATATAATTGTAAGCGATGTTTAAAGGCCATTTTGTTGAATTGAGTACTTTTTAGAATAATTTGAGGCACAGTATTTGCAAATAGATCTGCTACATTACCATATTTAATGACACTTATAACACTTACGATGAAAAAGATAATTTTTGTTTTTTCTATTTCAGCTCTTCTATTTTTATCAATTGATGTTTCCGCTAATCCAAACGGAATTCCTAGAGTCGGAGAAAAAGCCCCAGATCTTAATTATAAAAATATTGACGGGGAGTTTATTAAGCTTAGCGACTTAGAAGGTAGTGTTGTTTTATTAGACTTTTGGGCTTCATGGTGTGGTCCTTGTAGGAGAAAGAATCCACAGATAGTTGCTCTTTACGAACAATATAAAACTCAAAAATTTACAAAAGGAACCGATGGATTTAAGGTTTATAGTGTGTCTTTGGATAGAAGTAAACAACGATGGACTAATGCTATCAAGAACGACAAATTAGACTGGCCAGAACATGTCAGCGACCTTAAAGGATGGAGTTCTACTGCTGCTGCCAAGTATGGTGTAAGAGCCATTCCTACGACTTATTTAATTGATGAAGACGGTTACATTATTGGTAGAAACTTAAGTCCGCAGGCCATCCAATTAGAATTAGATAAACGTCTAAAAAGCAGTAAAAAGAAAAATTAAGCGCTCTTTTTACAGATACACAAATAGATTTATACTTCTTTAATCCTCTGCTTTCAATTGTAGATTGAGGTTCTTTTGTAGTAATCCTTAATCATAATATTAAGAATCTGCCAATTTGTCTAATTAAAGGCTGTGGCAAAGAATTTGACCAATTATATTTGCAAAAATTTTTTTCATGGCAAAGAAAGACGACAAAGAACAATTGGAGGAAGACGTTACTGTAGAAACTAGAGAAGAAGCGACCGAAGATCAACAAATAGAAGAGATATCTCCTATTGAAGAGCTTCAAATTCAACTCCAAGAACAAAAAGATAAGTTTGTACGCCTTTACGCAGAGTTTGACAACTACAAAAAAAGGACGGCAAAAGAACGTTTGGAAGTCATTAAAACTGCAGGGCAGGATATTATTAAAGATTTATTGCCTGTATTAGATGATTTTGATAGAGCTGAAAAGTCTATTGAAACCTCAGAAGAAATAGAAGCGGTTAAGGAAGGGTTCAAGCTTATAAAAGATAAACTGTTTAAAACATTAAGTAATAAAGGGCTACAAGCGATGCAAGCACTTGAAAAAGACTTTGATGCAGATTTACATGAAGCGATTACGGAAATTCCGGCTCCATCAGAAGAACTAAAGGGGAAAATAGTTGATGTAATAGAAAAGGGCTATTCTTTAAATGACAAAATTATCCGCTATGCTAAAGTGGTAATTGGTAAATAGAATATTCAAATGAGCAAGAGAGATTATTATGAAATATTAGGTGTTTCCAAAAGTGCCACCAAAGAAGAAATTAAAAAAGCTTATAGAAAAGTAGCACTTAAATATCATCCTGATAGAAATCCTGACAATAAGGAGGCGGAAGAAAAATTTAAGGAAGCTGCAGAGGCTTATGAAGTGCTGAGCGATGACAATAAAAAAGCCCGTTATGATAGATTTGGCCACGCTGGAATGGGCGGCGGCGGTGGCTTTGGAGGCGGCGGTATGAATATGGAAGATATCTTTTCTCAGTTCGGAGATATCTTTGGGGAAGGGAGTCCTTTCGAATCCTTTTTTGGAGGGGGAGGAAGAAGCCGCCGGAGAAGAGGGAGCGGGACTCCTGGTTCTAACTTGAGGCTTAAGGTAAAGCTGTCTTTAGAAGAAATTGCTAATGGCGCTCAAAAAAAGGTAAAAGTAAAAAAATACAATACCTGTGGCACTTGTAATGGAACAGGAGCAAAAGATAATGGTTCCTTCCAAACGTGTGGCACATGTAATGGAAATGGAGCTGTTCGAAAAGTTACCAATACAATTTTAGGGCAAATGCAAACCACCGCAACATGTCCTACCTGTAACGGAGAAGGAAAAATAATAACCGCTAAATGTGGTACATGCCGAGGAGAAGGTCGAGAGTATGGTGAAGAAGTCATTTCTATAGATATCCCAGCAGGTGTAACAGAAGGTGTGCAATTATCAATGAATGGAAAAGGAAACGCTGGACAACGTGGTGGAGGCGCAGGAGATTTGCTAATCAATATTGAAGAAGTTCCTCATGAGTCTCTTAGCAGAGATGGAAATAATATAATTCATGATTTGTTTTTGAATTTCGCGGAAGCAGCACTTGGAACAACGGTAGAAGTTCCTACCATAAGTGGGAAGGCTAAGATTAAGATTCCAAAGGGAACACAGAGTGGGAAGCTATTTAGATTAAAAGGTAAAGGGCTCCCTGCATTAAATGGATATGGAAGAGGAGATCAATTAATTGATGTAAATATTTATACGCCAACCAATTTATCTAATGAAGAAATTGAAATTTTGGAGCGTCTTAAAAAGTCATCTAACTTTGATCCAATAGCCAATAATCACAATAAAAAAGGAAAAGGGTTTTTCGACAAGATGAAAGATTATTTTCACTAACCTTTAAGTATAAATTCGATTATTGTACTTTGGGTTAGCAATTATGCTTTACTCGTTTCTTCTTTGCATTTCCTTTTCCCATGCCCAGGCGGTCTTCATCATGTAATATATATCATGTTTTATTTCCCAACCTAAGGCTTCCTTTGCTTTACAATTATCTGCATATACAGCAACAACATCTCCTGCTCTCCTCTCTCCCATTTTATAATTTAAAGGAGTTCCCGAAACTTTCTCAAACGCCTTAACCGCCTCTAAAACGGTTACTCCATTTCCAGTTCCTAAATTGAAGACTTCACAGGGTATCTTTTGCTTCCCATCTATTAAATATTGCAATGCTTTAGTGTGAGCATTGGCAATATCCATCACATGAATGTAATCTCTAATACAAGACCCATCTCGTGTATCATAATCACCACCAAAAACGGTTAATTCCTTTCTAATGCCAATAGCTGTTTGAGTGATAAAAGGAACTAAATTGTTGGGAACGCCAATTGGAGTTTCTCCGATTTGTGCAGAAGGATGAGCCCCTACCGGATTAAAATACCTGAGTAAAATTAATTGACAGTCCGCTACTTTAGAAAAATCCTTGCATATAGTTTCTCCCATATGTTTGGTAGTAGCATATGGACTTTCCGTTATTCCTAATGGTGTTTTTTCAGAAACCGGCAAATCTGTAGTGTTTCCATAAACAGAACACGAGGAAGAAAAAACAATATTTTTAATATTGAATTTTTTACAAGCTTTTAAAATATTTAATAGAGAACCCAAATTATTTTTGTAATACTCCAGTGGTTCTCCTACAGATTCTGGCACTGATTTATAAGCAGCAAAATGAATAACCCCAACTATATCATCATATCGAGAGAAAACATCAAGCGTTGCATCAAAATCGGTCAAATCAATCTGATAATTTTTTACACTCTTGCCTGTAATCTTTTCTATCCCCTCTAATGGAGTCTCCGTTGATTTTGAATTGTTATCTATAGAAAGCACTTCAAATCCGTTTTCAATCAAATCTACAATGGTATGAGAGCCTATATAACCACAACCTCCAGTAACAACTATTCTTCCCATTAAAATATTATTTGATCAACTCTAATAAATACTTCCCATAACCACTTTTCATCAGTGGTTTAGCAATTTCTTCTAATTCTTGCGCATTAATGAAGCCTTTTCTATAGGCAATCTCTTCTATACATCCAATTTTTAATCCTTGCCGTTCTTCGATAACCTGCACAAATTGCGAAGCCTGATTTAATGAAGCAAACGTTCCTGTATCCAACCACGCTGTCCCTCTATCTAAAATAGCTACTTTGAGTTTTTCTCTCTTTAAATATGCTTTGTTCACATCTGTAATTTCGTACTCCCCTCTGGCACTAGGCTCTAGTTCTTTTGCAATCTGAACAACATCATTATCATAAAAGTATAATCCAGGTACTGCGTAATTCGACTTAGGTTTTTCAGGCTTTTCCTCTATCGAAATTGCCTTATTATTTCCATCAAACTCGACAACACCATATCTTTCAGGGTCAGAAACATGGTATGCATAAATAATTCCTCCATCAGGATTATTATTCTTCACTAACGTATCCTCCAAGCCCGTTCCATAAAAGATATTGTCTCCCAATATAAGGGCAACCTTATCATTTCCAATAAAAGTTTCTCCCAATACAAATGCTTGCGCTAAACCATTAGGCTCCTTTTGGACAACATAACTAAAATGGCAACCACACTGTGAGCCATCACCAAGTAATTTTTTAAAATTTTCAATGTCGTGTGGCGTAGAAATAATTAAGATATCATTGATTCCTGCCATCATCAGCGTAGAAATTGGATAATATACCATTGGTTTATCATAAATCGGCATTAGTTGCTTACTTATTGCCATAGTTATAGGATAAAGCCTTGTACCAGAACCTCCTGCTAAAACAATTCCCTTCATTTAATTCTTATTTAGTATGCTTTAAATCGTTTTGAAAATGATTTAAAAATTCATTGTTTACATTAAGCGTTATACGCTTTTATCTGCTCCACGAAGTTAAGAAGTTTAATAAATAAACTCATTTTAAACCATCAACTATTCTTTTCTTAAAAAAGAACTGTTAAACAAACTATGTTTTAATATTAAAAATATTAAATTAGCGTTAGTTGTAATTTGATAAATTTCATTAAATGAGTGATGTAACCTATAAAGTTTTAGTTGTTGACGACGAACCAGATATCCTTGAATTTCTAAGCTACAATCTTGAAAGAGAAGGGTTTGTGGTAATGACAGAAGATAATGGTAGAGCGGCGTTAGAAACGGCAAAAAAAGAACAACCAGATATTATATTGTTGGATGTTATGATGCCTGAAATGGATGGAATGGAGACATGTCGAGCATTAAGAGAATTGCCTCAATTTGAGCATACCATTATTGCTTTCTTAACAGCTAGGAATGAGGATTACTCACAAATCGCCGGTTTCGAGACTGGAGCGGATGATTACATCACCAAGCCAATTAAACCAAGAGTTTTAGTGAGTAGGTTAAAGGCATTGCTTAGAAGATATGACTCAAAAGACGCCAAGCAGGCATATATAAAAGTAGGTGATTTAGAGATTGATAGAGAACGATATGTTATTATACATGCGGGTAATGAAATGACCGTTCCAAGAAAAGAATTCGAACTGTTATATCTTTTGGCCTCTAAGCCAGGAAAAGTGTTTAAAAGAGATGAAATTTTAAACGAAATCTGGGGAAGAGATATCATAGTTGGAGATCGTACTATTGATGTTCACATTAGAAAGTTAAGAGAGAAGTTAGGTGATGAATTAATCAGAACCGTTAAGGGAATAGGTTATAAATTTGAAGAACAGTAATGAAAAAGGCGCCTACGCCAAGACGAATTGCTGTACTAACCTCTATTGTAATTGCCTTAACCGGTTTTTTATTTTTTATATCTATAGATTTTATTTTTAATCTAAGTGTGCCAATCATATATATTGTTATATATCCGCTGATTGCTTTCCTTACATCATTTTTATTCTATTCCTATACCCTTGAAAAATTCATTCATAATAAGATAAAAATCATTTATAAAACAATTGGTCAGCCTAAAAAATTTTTTAGAGAATTAAAAGATCATAAGAACCAAATTATCTCTAGTGTAGAACACGATGTTGCAGAATGGGCCATCAATAAAAACAAACAAATTAGAGAACTCCGAAAATTAGAAACTTATAGAAGGGAATTTGTAGGAAATGTTTCTCATGAGTTAAAAACACCAATTTTTAATGCTCAAGGGTACCTTCAAACTTTATTGGAAGAAGGTATAGACAAAGATCCTAAAATGTCTACCAAATATCTTGAGAGAGCAGCCGCAAATGTAGACAGATTGGAAACCATAGTAAAAGATCTTGAAGAAATATCAAAATATGAATCTGGAGCCTTAAAATTAAACTATAGTTCTTTTGACATTCATGCACTTACTAAAGAAGTTACTAATGAACTTAAATTTCAAGCGAAAGAACAAAGTATTTCTTTTAGATTTACCAAAATACCTTCTCCTCCATTAATTGCCTATGCAGATAAAAACAGGGTCTATCAAGTGCTTTCAAATCTAATATCTAACTCTATAAAATATGGAAAAGTAGATGGATTTACTACAATTAATTACTATGATTTAGACGAACAAATTATGGTTGAAGTTGCCGATAATGGACCAGGTATTGAAGAAAAAAATATTCCAAGGTTATTTGAACGTTTTTTTAGAGCAGATAAGAGCCGTGCAAGAAAAATTGGTGGAACGGGTTTAGGATTGGCTATCGTTAAAAACATTATTGAATCACATAATCAAACCATAAATGTTCATAGTGTCGTTGGGGAAGGAACAACCTTTAACTTTACACTTCAAAAATACTTACCTAAGTAATTTATTCCTCTCCTATTATAAAAGCGTTCCGTTCTGCAAAGGATTTTTGATTAATAATAAAATCATCATTTAATGCTGCATGTTCTTCCTTAACCTTCTTAACAAGCTTAATCATCTTGCCATGCTGTTCAACAGTAATTGAATCCTGAATAAAAATATTTGTTATTGCTTGATATTCGTCTTTTGAAGTTTTAGCGTAATGAGCAAAAATAGCTTCCGCTGCCGTATAAAAAACTTTATTTTTCGAATAAGGGCCCATTGCGCTCAATGCTGTATAAGCCTCTTCCGATTTAAGCTGAAAATTTTCAAGTGCAATTTTAATTTCCGTATCATCTTCGGAAGAAAGGGCATTGTTAAAAACATTAATACTTTTAATTACCTCATCATTTAGTTGCACGATTTTGTCATTATATGCAACGGCCTTTTGTCTGCCTTGATTACAACTAATAAACAACAGAAAAGAAGCACAAACAATAAAGAGTACGTATAATTTACTTTTACCCATATGTTACAAAATTATAATACCTATTAGCTTCTCAACCAATAGGTATTATAAAGATATTCAAATTATAGATACTAAGCTCTAAAATTGAATATTCAATGTTTCGTAAATTTTCTGCTTTTTAGTCTCCCCTAACAAATTTGTAAGTTTTGTATCTGCATTTCTTAAGGTTTCTACAACTTTATTTCCTTTTTCTTCTTCTGAAAGAGTCGTATTTTGATGAATGGTTGTTACCTTCTTTTGAGTAGACCTTACAATATTTATCACTTTAAAAGCTTCTCCAGATGTTAAACCAATCTCATTGATTTTTTTAATTACTGCTACTTGCTTATTATTTCCATTTTGATCTAGAAAATCAATCAATTTATTGTACTTGTACCGGCCCAATCTCTTCTTAAGATTTTCATTTCCTTTCAGGGTTAAAACAATTACTTGTTGTTGTTTCTCCTCCTCAGACAAATTAGCATTATTTAATACAGCATCTGCTTCTGCCTTCGTTTCATTTAAAGTTCTTAAAATATCGCCCACATCTCCTGAAGATAAGTTTAGCTTCTTTATGGTTTTATACAACTTTAATCCTGAATTATTTTTCTTCCCCTTGCTTAACTGATTAATTAATTGCATCTGTTTATCAGCTCCTAACACTGCCTCCATTTCCTTATCGGCGTCAAGAACAACATCAATTACTTTTTCAATTTTCTCATCATCATTATATCCTGCTGTTTCAATTTCTTGAATTTTAGGTTCAATTCCTTGAAATATTTCAAGTACCGAAACAACTTCATCTGCAGAGAGGTCAAGCTCCTTTATAATTGAATACAATTGCATTCCTCCCTTGTTTCCTCCACTTTCAGTAAGAATGTCAACAAATCGTACATGGCGTTCTTTTCCAATTATATTTTCAATTTTTTGATCTGCTTCCATTATCGTTTCAATAGCACCTTTAACCACATCTTGCTCCGTAGCACCAGAAGTTCTAAGGCTTTTGGACTCACTATCCATCCACTGGAATACTTGTACTATTTCATTTTGTTCTTGTTTAGAAAGGTTGAGCTCTTTTATTAGTCGCTGGATAACGTTCCCCCCTTTTTGTGCATGAGATGGGAGTACCATTAACAACGCCATCATTAAACTTAAAATATAAACTATCTTTTTCATATACTTTTTTCTTTGCAATTTCAAAATCTATGCCAAAGATAAAATAAAAAAGTCCCGCAAATGCGGGACTTCCCTATGAAAAAAGTATGAAAGCGAAACACGCTATGCTATTGCTATCTCTTTTGCCGGTTTAGGTTTAACTTCCTCCGCCTTTGGAAGCGTTAAACTTAAAATTCCATTTTCGTATTTTGCCTCTATTGAATCATTTTTAACTAGATGCTCAGGCACGTTAAAAGATCGCTTGAAGGAAGTGAAGCTAAATTCTTTTTTAGTATACTTCTCCTCTTTTTCTTCCTTTTCTTTTTTGTGCTCATAAGAAATACTTAAAGATTCTTTTTCCAAAGCCACTTTTATATCTTCTTTCTTTAAGCCTGGTGCAACCACTTCAATTTTAAATGCCTCATCAGTTTCAGAAATATTTACCGATGGTTTTGTTGCAATGGCAGGAAAATCTACATTCCATAAATCTTTAGTAAAAAAGTCATCAAAGAATGTTGGAAATCCAGGATAATTTGTTCTATTCTTTTTAATAAGTTTCATTGTTTATCGTTTAAATTAAAAATCAATTTGAATTCCCTTACGTCTGTTCAATTTATATACCACTCCAAAAAAAGATGCCAAAATGAGAAAAACGCACACATGCTTATGACATTATGTCTGTTTTGTGTTTAAAAAGAAGACAAAATGTCGTTAATTCGATTTTGTTTTGTTTAAATCTCCCCTTGTTACCTCCAAAATGGAAAAATCTTATTTCTTAAAACTCTATTAAAAGTTGAATTGGTAGTATTACATTACAAAGCCAAATGTGTTTTTCTTAATGAAAAATTCTGATCAACTTATCTTTAAAGGGAATGGAAAACTTCTAATTACAGGAGAGTATACCATTTTAGATGGAGCAATAGGGCTCGCTATACCTACTAAATTCAATCAAACTTTAACAGTTCAAAAGCATGAAAAGCTTGGTGTCTATTGGGAAAGTAGGGATAAGAAAGAAAACAACTGGTTTAAATATCACTTTTCCGATTTAAATATTAAAACATCTCCCAATACCATTGAGAATACCCTCTTAAACATTCTTTTGGCTGCAAAAAAGATGAATCCAAAGTTCTTATCCGCTCCAAAACTAAAAGTAACCACCCGAGTTGATTTTGATAGAAATTGGGGCTTGGGAACAAGTTCAACTCTTATCTATTGCATCAGTCAATGGGCCCAAATAGATCCATACGATTTACTTTTTAATACAATAGGAGGCTCTGGCTATGATATAGCTTGCGCAGGAAATGACACACCAATATTATATACACTAAATGCTCAAAAACCAATTGTAGAATCAATAAGGTTTGCCCCCCCTTTTAAAGAACAATTGTATTTTGTCTATCTAAACAAAAAACAAAGCAGTTCAAAAAGTCTTAATAACTACAAACACTTAAATTTTAACAGGCAATTGGCTGCAAAAAAAATAACGGAGATTACCAAGCAAATTATAAAAGCAACTCATCTTGATCAATTCGAGACCTTATTATACGAACACGAAGCCATCACTGCAGAAATTTTGCAACAAAAAAGGGTCAAAGATCTTTATTTTAAGGATTTTTGGGGCGCTATAAAGTCTTTAGGTGCTTGGGGTGGAGACTTTGTGCTCATAACCTCCAATCAGTCGAAAGAGGCTACAAAAGATTATTTCAAACAAAAAGGATATAACACTTTTTTATCCTATCAACAAATGGTTTTAAATGGATGAATTCAAAATACCAAAACAACAATTAGCCGCGACCACTGGAGAAGTGGTTTGGCAGAGCCCTTCTAATATTGCATTGATAAAGTATTGGGGAAAGTATGGCAACCAACTACCTAAAAACCCATCTATAAGTTTTACACTTTCGAACGCCTATACAGAAACTTCTATTAAATATAAATCTAGGCCTACAGAAAGCGATGTGATTGATTTATCTTTTTATTTTGAAGGAAAAAAGCATGATGCATTTGAAAAGCGAATCAAAAAATTTATCGAGTCATTAACCACATATTTTCCTTTTATATTACAATTATCATTTGAAATAAATTCTAAAAACTCTTTTCCTCATTCAACTGGTATTGCTTCTTCTGCATCTGCCATGAGCGCTCTAGCACTGTGTCTTTGCGATATGGAGCAATTATGTTATAAAACACTTCCAAATAAAAATGCCTTTTTGAAAAAAGCCTCCTTCATATCTCGGCTGGGAAGTGGAAGCGCATGTAGGTCTATTTATCCTAAAGTTGCTCTCTGGGGAGGTTATGACTCGCTAAAAGAGAGTTCTAATTACTGGGCTATAGATTATTCCCCTAAAGTTCATCCAATATTTCACACTTTCCACGACTCTATTTTAATTGTAAGTGGAAAAGAAAAAGCTGTCTCAAGCACCGCTGGGCATGCATTAATGGACAATAACCCATATGCAGCAATACGATATCAAAGTGCTATATACAATATGTTAACAATCTCTGAACAGCTAAAAAGTGGAGATTTGGTTACCTTTGGAGAAGTAGTGGAGCAAGAAGCCTTGGGTTTACATGCATTAATGATGACTTCAAAACCATCTTACATATTAATGCGGCCCAATACTTTAAAGATCATTGAAAAGGTTAGAGCTTTTAGAAGAAATACAAATACTCCCGTGTATTTCACCTTAGATGCAGGGCCTAATATTCATTTATTATACCCTGATAATGTTGAAAAATCTGTAAAAGATTTTATTTCTAGTGAATTATTGATCTATTGTGACGAAGGACGGTGTATTCATGACAAAATAGGAGCGGGCCCAATAAAAATTAAGTAGTGAGCAAACGAGCCACATATAAAAAAGAGAATTTCCATTCAAAAATTTTATTGTTTGGAGAATACAGTATTATCCAAGAATCTATGGGGCTTTCTGTCCCTTATGAGATATTTAAAGGGCAACTCACTTTTGAAACTAAAAATGTAACTGCTGAAGAAGCCACTAAATCTAATTTACAGCTACAAAAATTACTTGTTTATTTAAAAGCATTAAAAGCTAAGGGAGATCTTAAAACAGATATTGATTTTAAAAAGATGAGTGAAGATTTAGAAAACGATCTACATTTTGAATCAAATATTCCTCAAGGTTTCGGTATCGGCAGTTCTGGTGCTTTATGCGCAGCTATTTACGATAGATATGTAAAAAACAAAATAACGGCAGAGGACATCACCAATAAAGAAAAAGTAAATGAATTAAAGGATCAATTAGCTCAAATGGAATCTCACTTTCATGGAAAAAGTTCTGGCGTTGACCCTTTGATTTGTTATTTAAACCTTCCACTACTTATTAAATCTAAAGGAGATATTGAACCTGTTAAAATTGCTACAAAAAAAGATGGCAAAGGTGCTATTTTCCTTATTGACACAGGTAATCCCAGAAAAACAGAACCGCTGGTAAGGTATTACATGGAAAAAATGGAAGAAGGTACTTTTAGAGAATTTGTTGACAAACAACTTAAACCTTTTACCAATAATTGCATTCAAGCTTTTTTACAAGGTGACCATGAAACTCTTTTTGGCTATTTAACAAAATTGTCAGAATTTCAATTTAAGCACTTCAAACCTATGATTCCTCAGATCTTTAACCGTATCTGGAAAAAAGGATTAGATACGGGGGAATACTATCTTAAATTATGCGGTGCCGGTGGTGGCGGATTTATTTTAGGATTTACACAAAACTTCGAACAGACAAAAAAACTGTTAAAAGATCATAAAGTCGAGTTGGTCTGCCATATATAGCCTAACTTTCTCTCGTTTATTATTATATTGATGATGATATAATTGAGCAGTCGTAGACGGCTACTCCTTAAAATCAAACTAAAAAATTATATGCTGGAAAAGTTTGCAGGGAAAGATAAAAGTCAGATAAAAGAATTTGCCATAACCACTTTAATGGGAGGGTTTTTAGTGATTTTGCCGCTAGCTATTTTAATAATGGTCTTTAATTGGCTACTAGGCTTTATATTAAATATTGTAAGTCCATTTACTGGATTATTTACTAAAGGGGAGGCAGGATTTTTCATCAACTTATTAGCCATCTCCATTTTACTTATTGTCTGTTTTGGTCTTGGTCTTTTTATAAGAACTTCTTTCGGTAGTTATTTGTACAATCAAATAGAAGAAAACGTCCTTGCAAAAATTCCATTTTATAAACCAATAAGGGATACCATTAAACAATTTTCCAATAAAAGAGACACCCCTTTTTCAAAAGTAGTTTTGATTGATGCTTTTAATAACGAAACCAGAATGACAGGATTCATAACGGACACACACAATGAAGGAATATATACGGTCTTCGTTCCAACAGGCCCTAATCCCACAAACGGAATGATATACCACGTTAAAGAAAGTCAAATTGAAATTTTAGATGTTTCAGTTGAAGAAGCGCTAAAATCAATTATCAGTGTGGGGGCAGGTTCTAAAAACGTAATTGATAAAAAAATAAATTAGTCAACTTAAAACAAAAATCGTTTATTTACGATTAAAAAATGGCATACAGTAAATCATCTGCTTTTAAAAAGTCGTCTATTAAAATAAGTGTTATTGGAAAGGCTTTAGCTCACCCAGCTAGAGTTTCTATATTAAAAGTATTAGCAAAGTACGGTTCTTGCATATGCAATGAGATTGTAGCAGAACTCCCATTATCACAATCGACAGTATCGCAACATTTAAAAGAATTAAAAAATGCGAGTTTAATTATAGCAGAAGCAGATGGTCCAAGAATGACTTACTCTTTAAATAAAGAAGTAGTTATAGAGGCAGAGAAAAATCTACAAAAGCTTTTTAAAAAAATAATTTAATCTCTACAATCAATAATCTTTAAGATGATTGAAACTCGCGATGAAAAAATAGAACGTATTGTTTTGGTTGGTGTAGCCATTAAGCAGCAAAAACCTGAACAAATTATGGAATATCTAGATGAATTATCTTTTTTAGCTTCTACTGCTGGAGGACAAACCATCAAAAGATTTATTCAAAGACTACAATCTCCTGACCAACGTACGTTTATTGGAAGTGGAAAGCTTGAAGAGGTAAGGATCTTTGTTAAAAAAAATGAAATCGACACTGTTATTTTTGATGAAGAACTCTCCCCTACACAACAAAGAAACTTAGAAAAAGAATTGGAATGTAAAATTTTAGACCGTACTTCTTTAATATTAGACATCTTTGCTCAACGTGCTCAAACAGCTCAAGCTAAAACTCAGGTTGATCTTGCGCAAATGGAATACATTCTTCCTCGATTAAAAGGTCTTTGGACACACCTTGAAAGACAGAAAGGGGGTATCGGTATGAGAGGACCGGGAGAAAAAGAAATCGAAACTGACCGACGAATTATTCAAGATAAAATTTCTAAGCTCAAAAAAGAACTAGCACGATTAGATAAGCAAAATCAAACAAGAAGAAAAACGCGTAGTTCAATGATTCGTGTTGCACTTGTAGGTTATACCAATGTCGGGAAATCAACTATAATGAATAAGTTGAGCAAATCAAAAGTATTTGCAGAAAACAAATTGTTTGCCACGTTAGATACCACAGTTCGCAAGGTGGTAATTGATAACATTCCTTTTTTATTATCTGATACGGTCGGTTTTATAAGGAAGTTGCCCCATGGATTAATTGAAAGTTTTAAATCAACGCTTGATGAAGCAAAAGAGTCAGATCTCATTATTCATGTAGTTGATGCTTCACACGAAAATTTTAGAGATCAGATTAAAGTTGTCAACGAGACCCTCCTCGAATTAAAGGCCATTGACATCCCTACTATAATGGTTTTTAATAAAATGGATAGTTATAAAGAGAAATACTTTGATAAATATTTGCCACAAGAAGTCAAATCGAATTTATTAGAAGAATTTGAATCTCTTCTTCGCAAATCATTCAATTATCCTTGCATATTCATCTCTGCACTAAATTCAGAAGATATATCTAAACTTCGGGATATGCTAATTCTTTCTGTTCAAGATCTCTATTATAAAAGATACCCATATAAAGCAGGTTATTGAGCTAATCCTTATAAAACAGCTCGTAACTCCATTGTATTTTTATTTTTCTGCTTTTGATTTTTGAATTTTTAATCCTTGCAGTATATTTGCGAATGGAGACACAACCACATCTACAACCAAATCACAAATTTTCAGGAGAAGGATTAACCTTTGATGATGTTTTACTTCTTCCAGGTTATTCAGAAGTATTACCTCGTGAAGTCAATATTGCTACAAATGTTACTAGAAACATCCGAGTGAATGTTCCAGTTATTTCAGCAGCAATGGATACCGTTACAGAATCTAAGCTGGCTATAGCCTTGGCGCATCAGGGAGGAATAGGAGTGCTTCATAAAAATATGTCTATTGCCCGGCAAGCAGAAGAAGTCAGAAAAGTTAAACGTTCTGAAAGTGGAATGATTACCGACCCGATTACACTTACTCCAACTGCCACCATAAATAGTGCATTAAAAATTATGCATTCACATAAAATTGGAGGTATTCCTGTTGTAAATAAGCAAAACAATTTAGTAGGAATTCTTACCAATAGGGATTTACGTTTCAATAAAAATAATCAAGCATTGGTAAAGGATTTGATGACTTCAGAGAATTTAATTACCGCGCCAGAAGGCACTGATTTAAAACAAGCAGAAGAAATTTTGCATAAACATAAAATTGAAAAGCTCCCGGTAGTTAATGGAAATGGAAAACTGGTAGGACTTATTACCTATAAAGACATTATAAAGGTTCAAGATTATCCTAATGCTTGCAAAGATGAAATGGGTCGTTTGCGTGTTGCTGCGGCCGTGGGTGTAACGCATGATATGTTAGAGCGGATTGAAGCACTAGCATATGTAGGTGTTGATTTTGTTTGCATAGATACCGCTCATGGGCATTCTAGAGGGGTATTAGAAGGAGTAAAGAAAGTAAAGAAAACGTTTAAGGATTTAGAAATCGTTGGTGGAAATATTGCAACCGGGGAAGCCGCTTTAGCTTTAGCCGATGCTGGCGTTGATGCGGTCAAAGTGGGTGTTGGTCCAGGCTCTATTTGTACTACTAGGATTGTAGCAGGTGTTGGAGTCCCACAATTAAGTGCCGTTTATGAAGCGGCTATTGCACTTCAGGGAAAAGGTATTCCTGTCATAAGTGATGGTGGTGTAAGGTATACTGGAGATATGGTTAAAGCATTAGCAGCAGGCGCCAATACAGTAATGGCAGGATCTGTTTTTGCAGGGGTTGAAGAATCGCCAGGAGAAACGATTATTTATGAAGGACGAAAATTTAAAGCCTACAGAGGAATGGGCTCTGTAGAAGCCATGCAGGAGGGTTCTAAAGACCGATACTTTCAGGATGTTGAAGACGATATTAAAAAATTAGTTCCTGAAGGAATTGTAGGTAGAGTGCCATTTAGAGGTACCTTAGCTGAAGTAGTATATCAATATATAGGTGGATTGAGAGCCGGAATGGGTTATTGTGGAGCTATCGATATTGAAGCATTACAAAAATCTGCTCGCTTTGTTAAAATTACAGCTGCTGGAGTGAATGAAAGTCATCCACACGATGTTGTAATAACAAAAGAAGCCCCTAACTACAGTAGAAAATAGATTTAACTAGCTTTATTATAAATACGAACAGATGTCAGATGCATTTGAAAAACCAAAAGCACTTTTATTAGAAATTGAATCAGCAACTATTGAAAATGCTGATCAATTGGAACAATTTAGAATTCGCTTCCTTGGAACCAAGAACATTTTAAAAAGTTTATTTGGAGAAATAAGAAATGTGCCCAATGAACGCAAAAAAGAGTACGGTCAATTGGTCAACTCAGTAAAAAAGGCTGCGGAAATCAAGTTTAAAGCGCAAAAAGAAAAATTGCTAAATGAGAAAGCTAGCGATTCAAAAAAACAAGATATAGATCTAACAATGCCCGGAGATCCAATTGAAATCGGATCACGGCATCCGTTAAGTATTGTTCGATCAAACATTATTGATATTTTCAAAAAGATCGGTTTTGTAGTTGTAGAAGACAGAGAAATAGAGGATGATTGGCACAATTTCACGGCACTCAATCTTCCCCATGATCATCCAGCGCGAGATATGCAGGATACTTTCTTTATTAGTAAAGATCCCGATATAGTTTTAAGAACACACACCTCTTCTGTCCAAGTTAGAGTGATGGAAAGTCAAAAACCTCCAATAAGAATATTATCACCAGGGAGGGTTTATCGCAACGAAACAATCAGTGCTCGTGCACATTGTTTTTTTCACCAAGTTGAAGGTCTATATATAGATAAAGATGTTTCTTTTGCAGATCTAAAACAAACGCTTTTATATTTCGCTAAAGAAATGTTTGGAGAAGAAACAAAAATAAAACTTCGACCATCCTATTTTCCATTTACAGAACCTAGTGCTGAAGTAGACGTTTCTTGTTTTATTTGCAACAGCAAAGGGTGTAACGTTTGTAAGTATACCGGATGGGTAGAAATTCTTGGATGTGGAATGGTAGATCCAGCAGTATTAGAAAACTGTGGTATAGACTCAAAAGTATATAGTGGGTTCGCTTTTGGAATGGGTGTTGAAAGGATTGCGATGTTAAAATATCAAGTCAATGATTTGCGTCTGTTTTCAGAAAATGACAAACGCTTTTTAGAACAATTTAAAGCAGCTTATTAAAAACTATTTTTCTTTCTCAAAAGTTGCTGCTCTCTTGGCTTTTTGCATTTGATTTTCACCTCGTGGATATTTTCTTTCGTATAGTTCAAACCGAGAAGGAATCATCTTCGGCGGCCAATTATTATTACTTAAATCCGTATCCGCTGTTTCTAAATAAGGATCTATCGTTACCTGTTTAACCTCCTTTTCAAAAACAAAAATCTTATTTACCTCTTTTGAATTAATTCGCCAAATCTCTGCAGGAATCCTTTTTTCTATTTTCTCTCCGTCTTCTAACTCAAATAACAAGATAATTGGCATTACTAGTCCACCCTTGTTTTCAAATTTTATTTCGTAATAATTTTTTTCAGAGTTGATCATTCTTTTTTGATCTTCTGTCCAAAATTCTTTCTCCCTTTCATATTTGTCCTTATCTAAAGCAGTTACCTTATACTTATCATATTCTGAGTAAAAATCTCTTAAAGACTTATCTTCTTCATCATAAGTGGATTTTATCTCCTTTTCGTTTATTATATGCGTTTGAGATCGAGGCTTTCTTTCATTCAATTCTTTAGCAACCGCTTTTTCTATCTCTGGGTTTTTGGTATTAATTTGATACCACTTCACATTCTTAATAGCTATGTCAACATGGTCCGTTGTATAAAACCATCCTCTCCAAAACCAATCTAAATCTATCCCAGAAGCATCTTCCATCGTTCTAAAGAAATCGGCCGGTGTCGGATGTTTGAACATCCATTTTTCAGCATAAGTTTTAAAAGCAAAATCAAATAACGGTCGCCCCATAATCGTTTCTCTTAAAATATTTAAAGCAGTAGCCGGCTTCCAATAGGCATTATATCCAAATTGAGGAATACTCTCAGAGTTCGTCATTATAGGTGTCATTCTAGATTTCTCTCCCTTCATATAAGGCACAATGTCTTTGGGAAGACCTCTCCTAGAGGGAAAATCTCGCTCCCATTCTTGTTCTGCCAAAAATTCTAAAAAAGAATTAAGCCCCTCATCCATCCATGTCCACTGACGTTCATCAGAATTTACGATCATAGGAAAATAATTGTGTCCGATTTCATGAATGATGACCCCAATAGTACTATACTTTGTTCTTTTAGAATAAGTGCCATCTTTCTCACATCTACCCCAATTAAAGCAAATCATCGGATACTCCATCCCGATATATTTTGCATTAACAGATTGCGCTACGGGATATGGATACTCAAAGGTATATTTTGAATACACCTTTAGTGTATGCGCAACAGCCTTGGTTGAATATCGCTCCCATAATGGGTTCCCTTCTTTCGGATAAAAGGACATCGCCATTACCTTCTTTTCTTCCAAAGGAACCGCCATTGCATCCCAAATAAACTTACGAGAGCTCGCAAAGGCAAAATCTCTAACATTCTCTGCTTGAAAGATCCATGTTTTATATCCCTTGCTTTTAGACTCCTCATTAATTTCTGCTTCTGACTGAGTAACTATAAATACAGGGTTTTTAACCTCCTTTTCAGCTTTTTTCAACCTATCTATTTGTTCTGTGGTAAGCACCTTCTCTGCATTTTTTAAAACGCCCGTTGCAGAAACAATATGATCGCTTGGAACAGTAATACTAACATCATAATCGCCAAAGGCCAATGCGAATTCTCCTCTACCTAAAAATTGCTTATTCTGCCATCCTTCCACATCATTATAAACACACATTCTTGGAAAAAACTGTGCAATCGTAAAAAGATAATTATCCTCTTCTGCAAAGTATTCATAACCTGATCGACCACCCATCTCCATGCGATCATTGATATTATACCACCACTTGATTTTAAAAGAAAATTGCTCTCCGCTTAGCAGGGCCTTAGGCAAATTGATACGCATCATTGTATTATTAATGATATACGACAACGCTTTGCCATTTAAGTCCTTAACTTCCTCAATTTTAAATCCTCCATCAAAAGTTGGCTCCAAAGCTTTAACTCCTTTATAAGAAGCTTTGTTCTTACCAATAATATTCTCTTTAATAAGATGTTTTTGTGCATCTTTTGCACGAACATTCTGATCTAATTGCAACCATAAATATGTTAATGGGTCAGGAGAATTATTATAATAAGTGATTTCTTCCTCTCCAGAAAGGGTCAACTTCTCTTCATTCAGTTTTACATTTATTTTATAATCCGCTTGTTGTTGATAGTATTCATGCCCTGGAGATCCAGAAGCAGTTCTATAATTGTTGGGGGTTGCAAGCTCTTGTTTTAATTGTTTAAACTTATTAAGATTAGTATTCTCTTGCGCATTTAAAAAAGGTACAATTAAAACTGTCCAGCATATTGCTACAAAGACTGGCCTAATATTCATTGTTTGTTATTAGTTTCCTAAAATTAATGGCAATCCATCATCTCCAGCTCCAACTACAACTACTTTCGAATTCGTAGATTTAGCTAAATCAAGTGTTGCTTCAATCCCTTTTTCTTTCAAAATTTTATCTGTTAAGCTAGCACTTAAGATCCTGTTGGCTTCTGCCTTTGCCTTTGCTTCTATAATTCTTCTTTCGGCTTCCAACTTTTCTTTATCTAATCTAAATTCATATTGAAATGCCATCTGTTCTTCCTCTAGTTTTTGCTCTATTGCCGCTTTTAATTTTTCTGGAAGTTCCACAGAACGAATTAAGACCGCATCAATGTTTACATGTTTATTTCCTGTTGCTGTCTTAGTTTGAGAAAAAATTTCATCTTGGATAGCCTCTCTTTTTGTAGAATATAATTCTTCTGGTAAGTACTTACCAATAACCTCTCTTGTTGCGGATCGAATTTCCGGCTGGATGATCCTCTTTATATAATCTTGTCCAATTTCATCATGTAAATAGCCAATTTTCTCTGCAACAGGATTAAACCTATACGATAATTCTACTTTTATAGACAATCCATTCTTAGATAAAACATCCATTTTTTCAAAGCCCTCATTAACACGAACATCATAAATAAAAAGCTTATTCCATGGAGCAATTATGTGAAAGCCTTGCTTAAAAACCTTGTCTTTTTGTAAGCCTCCACCAAATCGTTTAAACAACACACCTTTTTCTCCCGGTTGTATCGTAACAAACAAGTTATTTGTAAGCATACCTCCAATCATTACTAGCGCAACGACTACTATTCCAATTCTTCCTAAATTATTCATCTTTACTTTCTTGGTTTATAATTCGATAAATTTAATATTTTCTGCGCATCATTCATTTCAAACAACTCTTTCATTGAAATATTAGGATGCAATTCCATGTACTTTTTGACAATTTGCCACCCTATCCAACTTCCAACATTGCCCGGAGCATCTGAAGGCATTCCTATGGTTGTAGGGCCATCACCAGTATAACGCTGAAAATCTAACCCTTGTGTGCTATATAAAAGTTCCTTTTCTATAAAAAAGCCCCAAATTTGAACCTCATGACTTATACACCAATCCAGTTGCTCTTTCGTATAGCCAATTAATTGATACACCTCTTTCTGTGGTAAAGTCTGCTCCAAAAAATAGAGAATTTTACCTTCATAAATCATTTTTGAAAGCAACACATTTTCGCTAATAGATTCATCTAATAAATTAGTTGCTAAAACATTCATCGCATTAATTACAATAAAGTCCTGTTCTAGTCTATTAATCATATAGCCCGGGAAACCAATTGCGGGATAATACTTGTACTTTTTTCCTAAATACATATCTAATCCAATTCCAAGAATATGCTCATAAGTAAGTGCACCATGTCCAAACTCCGAAATAAATGTTACCACCTTTGGAATTTCTTTACTAGGAAAATATGCCTTATAATACTTCAACCCCTGCTCTAATTCTCTCTCAATTTTAACAAAATCCCTAAAAGTATAACTTACCGTATCAAATAAACCTTCAACTGCTTCATTGGTTAAAAACTGATGGATTTTCGCTTCATACCGCTCATATTCTTTGGCATTGGGAGTTACCTTAATAATTTGCTCCACAAATAATGGGTAAAATATGGGATATGTCTTATGTAATCTTTGCAGGCCTTCACTTATACTTGAGGGTTCAATTTTGAAAAAGTCCTCTTCAAAACGGTTTACAGACATTTCAATATCAATATCTGTCACGTCTATTTTTTTTCTATTTTTGTTCCAAGTGCAACCAGAGATAAAAACAATTGTTGCCAATATGAGAGTTGTTAGTTTCATTCCTTTCATATAAATACCGTAAAAATAAGATTATAAATATATGAGAACGTTAATTCTAGTTATTGTTGTTGTCTTTGGGATAAATTTAAGCTTTGGCCAATCAGATAATTTCCGTTTTGGCGTTACGGCAAATCCCGGATTTAGCTGGTACAAACCAGATAATAAATTCATTGAAAGTGATGGTGTGCGTTTTAATTTCACTTATGGATTAATTATAGACTACGCTTTTGGAAGCAATGAGCGATACGCTATTAATGGAGGACTTCAAATAAATCTAGCTGGAGGGAGATTGATGTCGACAGATACTTTAGACATGGTGACCAGTTTGTCTCCCAAAATTCAGTATTTTGAAATTCCACTTTCGATCAAACTGAGGTCAAATGAAGTTAAAGATGACTTTATCTTTTATGGACAAATGGGTATTGTTCCTGGAATTCCATTTAGAAAAAGAGCAAAATATAGCTCTGAAGATACTGAAGATGACAACATAGCCCTTGAGGATCTTCCGCTTTATCCCAATGTTGTAGAAAAAGCTGTTCCTTTTCATTTTGGGTTATTAATAGAGGCAGGTATGGAATATGCCCTATCTGAAAATACTTTTTTAATCGGAGGTCTTTTTTTTAATACAGGATTCACCAATGTACTAAAAGATGGTGACGATGATAGAATTGTTATGCGCAACTTTGGTTTACGAATAGGTGTTTTGTTTTAATGAAAATTGCACTCGCCCAATTAAACTACATCATTGGTGATTTTCATCATAATGCTACAATTATGATGGAAGCCATAGAAAGGGCTATTGCAAAAAAAGCGGATTTAATTGTTTTTGGTGAACTTGCTGTTTGCGGATACCCCCCTAGAGATTTTTTAGAATTTAATGATTTTATTACTAGATCTAATAGGGTTTTAGAACAACTGGCCAATTATGCAAGCGACAAAATTGCTGTAGTCGTAGGTGCACCTTCCGTCAACCCGAAAAAAGAAGGAAAAGATCTATATAATTCAGCCTATTTTATCGAAAATGGCGAAGTAAAGGCGATAAGACATAAGGCTTTGCTTCCTACCTATGATATTTTTGACGAATACAGATATTTCGAACCTACTAAAGCATTTGAAATTATCTCATTTAAAAATAAAAAGATAGCCCTAACTATTTGTGAAGATATTTGGAACATCGGAAATGAAAACCCCTTGTATACGATCTGTCCGATGGATGAGATGATAGAACAACAACCCGATTTTATAATTAATCTATCTGCCTCTCCCTTTTCATACAAGCAAGCTAAAGAAAGAATTGCCATTGTTAAAGCCAATGCCAACCGATATAATGTACCCGTTTTTTATTGCAATCATGTTGGAGCGCAGACTGAAATATTGTTTGACGGAGGGTCTTTAGTAGTCACTTCAAACGCTATAGTTTATGATGAGCTTCCTTATTTTAAAGAGCATATTGGATACTTCGACCTTAATGAAGTATTGCTTGCAAATGATAGGCTTAAAGCAGACAACGATCAGCCTAAAGAAGAAATGGAATTGATCCATCAAGGTGTTATTACTGGTATAAAGGATTACTTTGGTAAGCTTGGATTCAAAAAGGCCATATTAGGCTTGTCTGGGGGCATTGATTCTGCACTCACACTAACTTTAGCTTGTGAAGCACTTGGTCCAAAAAATGTACTTGCAGTAATGATGCCTTCACAGTTTTCAAGTGACCACTCAATTTCTGATTCGGAGCAATTGGTAAACAACTTAGGATGTTTGTCAAAGATCATTCCAGTAAAAGTAGTTTACGAGTCTTTTTTAACAGAGTTAAATCCTCATTTTGATGGCATTCCTTTTAATATTGCAGAAGAAAATTTACAAGCGCGAATAAGGGGCGTATATTTAATGGCACTCTCCAATAAACATGGATATATTGTGCTTAATACCTCAAATAAAAGTGAAGCAGCTGTTGGATATGGCACTTTATATGGAGACATGTGTGGTGGCCTTTCGGTAATAGGAGACTTATATAAAACACAAGTTTTTGATTTATGCAGATACTTAAATCAAGACGGAGAGATTATTCCTGAAAATATTATTTCTAAACCCCCTTCTGCTGAATTGAGACCAGATCAATTTGATTCAGATTCTTTACCAGACTATGATATTTTAGATGAAGTACTTTTTGAATATATCGAGAAAAGATTAGGACCTGCAGAAATAATTGCCAATGGTTTTGATGAAAAATTAGTTCGGCGCATATTACGTTTGGTCAATAGAAATGAATATAAGCGATACCAAACGCCTCCAATGATCAGAGTTTCTCCAAAAGCTTTTGGAATGGGTAGAAGAATGCCTATTGTCGCCAAATATTTAGAGTAATTATTTTAATTTCTAACCTCCCCATCCACATTTAAGTCTGAAACATCAACTCCCAAATAATCTAAAATAGTAACTGCAACATCTGTTATAGAAGGATTATCATCAATAATTTTTTTACTAAAAAAATCATTCTGATAAATGGTGAAAATGTTTCTTATCTCTGGAATATTTGCTCCTCCTCCGTGGCCATCAGCGTTACCACCATGATCAGTAGTAAAAACAATTAACCAATTTTCTTCTTCATAACTCGGCCTATTTTTCAAAGCATCTATAATAGAAGCAATATATTCATCTGTTCGTGTAACAACATCGGTATATGCTTTTACTTCTGGCAAAAACCCGTTCTGATGCCCTGCACCATCTACATCATCAAACGCGACAAACAACAAATCAATGTCTTGCTGATTCTTTAGTATTTCTACTGCTTTGTTTTTGATTTGTTCATCTGATCCTCTGAATTTTTCGTCAGCAGTATTTCTAACTATTAAGTCATTTATAGGTGACCAATTTACCAATGAAGCTGTACGAATGTCTTTGTACTTTGCTTCTAAATGATAAAATACATTTGGATAGTTTCCAATTCTAGGTGCTCCAAAATCGTTGTCTATCACATTGTGTTTTTGATAATGTACTCCCGTAAGCATACTCGTCCAATTGGGACCACTAACCGTTATTGCTTCCGCTAAAGCATTGAGCGCATAAACGGTATTGCTATCCTCTAGAAAACCATTAATTGTAGGTGCAATTTTTGAGGTTAAGACATCGGCCCTGCAACCATCAATACCAATCAATAGAACTTTTTTATTAGAAGAGTAGTTTTCCGTCCCTTCCGGAACATCGAAATCGTGATAGGTTACCTTTTCACAATTAATTACATAAAGCAGGCACAATGACAAGAAGATAACAACGCAGGACTTTCTCATTTAAAAGTCTAAATTGAATTTACTTCTTCACTTAGTTTTCCAAAAATATCATCGATTGTTCCTTCTCCATTAATTGCACAATACTTGCCTACTTTCTCATAATGAGATGCTACGGGTGCCGTGTTTTGTAGATAAACCTGAAATCTGTTTCTAATGGTTTGTTCATCATTATCATCGGCTCTACCAGAGGTCTCCCCTCTCTTCAATATTCGCTGTACAATTTCTTCCTCTTGTACATCTAAAGCCAATACCTTTGAAATAGAAGTTTCTTTGAAATCTAGTAATTTGTCTAAAGCTTCTGCCTGAGGCTGTGTTCTAGGAAATCCATCAAAGATAATTCCTCTTACCTTTTCTGCATATTCATCAATCTTGCCGCTTATCATACCAATTACCACTTCATCAGGCACAAGTTCCCCTTTGTCCATGTATTTTTTTGCTTCTAAACCAAGTGGTGTTTCCTCTTTTAGTTCACTTCTTAATAGATCACCAGTAGAGATATGTAAAAGGTTAAATTTTTCAACTAATTTTTCGGCCTGTGTTCCTTTCCCACTTCCAGGAGGGCCAAATAAGATAATGTTTTTCATTTGTCAATAAAACAATTATGAGATGCAAAAATAGTAATTAGAATTGATTATATGGGTAGTTTAATTTTGTATTCCTTTTTTTCCGTATTCGTTAAGGATGTCTCCCTAAGCCAAGGGTTTAATAATTTGAGTTGTTTGTAAGTAATATTGTTTTCTTCACAAAATTTTGGCCAACTGGCTATTGTTTCATCAATCACGACGATCTTATGAGGAACCGGTTGATACATATCTTCTTCTCTTAGCGCAAAACCATACTTGGTTGGATTTTCAAAAATTGTTTTTAATGCTAAGATTCTAAACAAATAACGATTTGTTTCACTATTTAAGATTAAATCAAAATAGGAGTTCTCTTTTTGTCTTTCAATCTGCTTTTTGAGACCGGTAGGCCCCATATTATATGCAGCAGCAGCTAACGACCAGGTTCCAAACTTTTCTTTCAATTGCTTAAGATATTTGCACGCAGCCTTCGTTGATTTTTCTAAATGATAACGTTCATCTACCTCATTATTGACAACCAGGCCTTGCTCTTTAGCTGCAAGCTTTCTAAATTGCCAAAAGCCAGTAGCCCCCATCGATGAAACAACATTTGACAATCCGCTCTCCGCAATTGCTAAATACTTAAAATCATCAGGAATATTATTTGCACTTAAAATCGATTCGATTATGGGCATATATCTATAAGCCCGTTTCATATTTATAATTGTTGAAGAATGGAAATAAGTGTTTACGGTAAGTTCTCTGTCTAACCTTTCTCTTATATTATAGTCTTCTAACGGAATTTCTTCGCCAGCAAAAACAATTCGCTCAGGAACATATACTGCGTAGGTGGTCGCATGATTGGTTGAAATCTGGTCATCATTTTCTGTTGTCTGCGTTTGGTTTTCGGTAGCGCTTACCAAAACAACAAAAATAAATGCAGACAAAGCTCCTATTATAAAATACGTTCCTTTTTCTTTCATTAATGTTTCTTTTTATACACAGGTACTGTTGAACAGGGTTCTCCAAACATCAAACTACTAACCATCGGTAATAATCGCTTGGTAATAGCAATATACACATTTCCTGACAAGTCTATTTTACCACATCCCTTTATTACTACTTTCTTATTCTTATAATCTTCAATTTTAATGCCATTAATTTCATTTATAATGATCTCTTCAACCACTTCGACTTTAGAACCAAAAAAAACTTTTTTTGTATGGGGAAACAAATAAGTAGTCAATAACATATAAGCCCACTTAGGAATTATAGCATTGGAAGAACAATAAATGGCAACTACTTGATTTTTATAAATGGACCAGTCTTTTTCTTTAAGCATATTTCTATACTCCTTTTCTTTAAGTATTAGTCCCCTAAAAAGAAAATCTTTTAAATCAATTTCTACAATATTTTGAGTAACAAAAAGCTCTAAATCAAGTGTAATAATGCCACTTTGTGCAACTCTATTTACTAATGGTGTATTGTTAAGTTCCATAATCAATTAAACGAAAACAAAACTGATTAAGTTGCCTTTTGACAAGGTACCTACCTATAAAAAGCTAAGAAATGTGCTATTAATAGTACTCAAATCGTTGATCCTCTATACTATTTTCCTTTTTCAAAGCTTCTAATATGGAGTTAAAAGTTAATTTCTGGATTATACCAGACTTTAACTGAAGCCTATTGAATTCAACATTTGTATTCGCTGGATCTTGAAATTCGTTTACCTGAAAAACATATACTCCTCGCTCTCCAGAAACAGGTTTTGAAAGTTGCCCGGTGGCTGTTCCAAAAACAGCCGCACTAATGTTTGGCTCATTTCCTGCACCATCAATATAAGAGGAAAGAAATCTAACATTCTGTGCCGTTTTAACTTCTTTTCCTAAAGCACTTGCTGCTTCTTGAATATTTGTAGCATTTGTAAGTGCATTACCTATATCAGCAATAATTTTATCCGTCTTTTTCTCATTAATCACTTTTTGCTCAATTTCAGTCTTAATACTTTCTAGCGATTGCGTTCCTTCCTTTCTTCTTTCTGCTAAATGTGCAACAATAAATTTATCACTTAAATCAAAAAACTGAACATCTCCCTGATCTGCTTTGTATGCCCATTGAACCAAATCCCTTGCACTTCCTAGATTTGGAACCTCAACTTGGTTTTGCGTTAAATTATTTACTTCTAGGACACTATATATCTCATTGTTTTTGAATAATTCACTCGTTTTATGAGCTTGTTCAAATTCTAACGCTTTTCTATAAAGGTCACTTTCTGTATTCTTACTTGCCCTTAATGGTAGCACTACCTCCGCCAATTTCACGGCTGGCGTTGTTGGTTTAGAACGCACATTTTTAATGATGTGTAATCCAAATTGTGATTCTACTTTAGTTATATCTCCTTGAGTAGTATTAAAGAAAACTGCATCATTAAATGGTTTAACCATCACTCCTTGCTTGAAATACCCAAGATCCCCTCCTTTAAATCCAGATCCAGGATCGGTAGAGTGTGTTTTCGCTGTTTTAGAGAAATCTAGTTTTCCATCTCGTAATAACTCGAACAAACTATCTGCCAATGCAAAAGAGGAATCTCTTTCTTCAATGGTAGTATATTTAAAAAGTATGTGGCTTGCTTTCACAGAATCAGCGATAAGCTTCCTATCAATAACTTTTGAAATTTTATATGCGTTATCTTCAATATAAGGATTGCTTAAAGTATTCACAGGGTCATTAAAAAAAGTGCTCACTAAAGCACGTTCATTAATCTGATCTTCTGTATAATAAGCATTATCAAATCCACCATTTGAATTTCTTCTAACAAATAAAGAATCATCTGATGTTTCTAAAAATTCAACTTTTATTTCTTCAGCTCTTTTAAGTGCTTCTATGCTATCCTCTCTGCTTGGAATAATATTTATTTGAATGTATTCTAAATCTGCAGAAGCTTCTGCTTGATAATTTTCTGCATTTTCATTTAAATAATTTTTTAAGTCTTTTTCTGAGGTAGAGATTCCTTCATTCGTAACGTCACTATACGGAAAAGACAAATAAGAAATGGAAGCTGTTTTTGCATTCGACATCGCAAACTCCTGTGCCATGAATTTTGGAACATAAATTCCTTTACTTACTAAAGATGCATATTTAGTTTTTAATCTATCATCTTCAATAATGTTCTCTATTGCTCTTAATTGATTTCTTAGATTGCCTGTTTCATCAATTGTATTTACATTTTCAACGGCATACCTTACCTGTTCAGGTTGAAATTCTCCAGTATTTGGATTTGTAAATAAATTACGTACAATAGGATGAATATTATCCCCCCACATTGCATTCCCAATTTCTAAGGGAGAAACTGATAATCCCATATCTTCCATATTTGCACCAAGCAAAGCATCCATTGCTATGTTATTCCAAACCTCATCTCTGATGGCTGCACTAGTCTGGTCGTCTATGGATTGCTGAGGATTTATAGCTCTAATGTTATTTTCATAGGCGTTATACCTGTTAGCAAACTCCTGTATAGAAACACTTTTACCATTAATTTTTCCAACTTTTTGCTTTCCTCCACTCCCAATCATAGAATTGGAACTCAAAGCATCCATCATTAAAAAAAGCAGAAGAGCAATGGCTATGAATCCAATTAAAAGCCCCGTTCTCTTCCTAATTTTACCTATTACTGCCATGGTATAAATTCCTTTTTCTTAAAATAATTTGCAAAAATACACTATAATAAGGGTTATTAAAAAGAATGAGCCATTAAAAGCACATAAAACATGCAAGTTTAACTTAAAAAGCCCTCAAAAACGATGTTAGGATAAAATTACTCGTCTTCTTCAACAATTAATTTAACGGTTTCAATCTTTGTTTCGGAAACATCAAGGATTTTAAAAGTATATTGGCCAATATGAATCAACTCATTTTTGCTAGGAATACTTTCGTGATTTGTTAAAATAAGCCCTCCTAATGTTTCGTAATCCCCCTCCGGCAATTTAAGATTGTATTCTTCTTCTAAGTGATCAAGCTCTATTCTCCCTGACAAAATATATTCATTAGCTGAAAGCTGATTATCTACCAACTCGTCTTCATCATATTCATCGTGTATCTCCCCAAAAATTTCTTCTAAAATATCCTCTAGCGTAATGACCCCTGCTGTTCCTCCAAATTCGTCAACCACCCAAGCAATATTTTTCTCCTCTTTTATTAACATATTCATCAAGTCTTGAACTGGCATTGTTTCTGGAACTGCAGCAATAGGAATTAAAATAGATTTGATGTTATATGGTCTTTTGTGAAGATCAAAGTGATGTACATACCCTTCTATATTATCAATAGAGTCTCTAAAAACTAAAATGCGAGAATGCGTAGTGTCAATAATTATTTTCTTTAACTCTTCAATATTCCCATTAATTTCAATGGCAGCTATTTCAGGTCTAGGAACCATACATTCCCTAACCTTAACATCCTTCAAATAAAGCGCATTTTCAAACATCTCCTTGTCAATTTCTGCAGATTGTTCATTTTCCGTTTTATGCTCTTTTACCAACCTTCCCAAATCTGAAGAAGTAAGAGAATACTCTACTTTAGAAACTTTTACATTAAATAAGCGCAAAAACAACCTTGTAAGTCCTTTTGTTAGAAAAGAAACAGGTAACAAAAGATAATGAATTACAACAAAGGGCAATGCAAATGCAGCAAGTACCTTGTTTGCAAAAACTCTAAACAAGGCTTTAGGAAAAAACTCTCCAATCGTTAAAATAATAAAAGTGGAAATTAAGGTTTGTATAAGCAAAACGACCACTTCACTCTTAAGGTAATAGAAAATCAAAGGCTCTATAAGTTTGGCCGATATAATACCAAAAATTACCAGTGCAATGTTATTGCCAATTAAAGTGGTAGTAATAAAGTTGGATGGTTTCTTAACAAACGAGTCTAATATTTTTCCACTTAAACTTCCTTTTTGCTTATCCAGCTCAATCTGTAATCTATTGGCGGTAACAAATGCGATTTCGATTCCTGAAAAGAAAGCCGATAGTGCCAAGCTAATTATTAAAATAGTTATATCCATAAATTTGAGTTCTTAATTAGACTCTTCTACACTAAAAATACCAGTTGTTTTCCAAATTTTGTAATTAGTAAAATTTTCATTCGCCTCCATTCCCTCTCCTAATATAACCTCGTCTTCAGTTGTTATTTTAACATGCTCTTTTGTTCTTATTTTTTTATCCCTTTCAACCCAAGTTAGTGCTTCTGTTTCTAGAATTTCATTTTTGTAATTCACCACCACCACATTACCCCTTACTTTCATTTCTTTGGTCTGTTCATTATTTACACCATAATTAGCAGTAAGTATTGTTGTATCACTCTTTCCATTAAAAAAAACGACTCTCAATCCTTTTGGGAATTCTGTTCTAGGATTTTCACTATTCCATTTCTTTAAAAGCGTAGACCGTATTAAGGCCCTTCTTTTACCTTTTTCAGTATATAATATTCTTGGTTCTTCTGCTATATCAAAATTAGCATCGGGCGTTACGGCAAGCTCTTCAATTTTAGCAATTTCGTTTTTGCAAGAAAGCATTGAGGAACATAGCAAACAGGACTAAGAATAAAAAAAGAGATCGCCCTTTTGACCTAAAAAATGCAAGGTAATACTCCATAACAATTAGTTAGTCTATAATCTGTAAATTACGGAATATTGAAAATACCAAAATTAAATAAGGAAGTCGACTATAATAATTCTTTTGCCACTAGATAATTAGCAATTTGAACAGCATTTGTCGCAGCACCTTTTCTTAAGTTATCTGCAACAACAAACATATTTAAGCTGTTTGGCCATGACTCGTCTCTTCTAATTCTTCCAACAAAAACTTCATCTTTATCATGTGCTGTTAAAGGCATTGGATATATATTATTGTCAATATCATCCATAACAACGACCCCAGAAGTCTCATTGAGTAGTTTTCTGACATCTTCAATATTGAAATCCTTTTTAAAACTAATATTGATGGCCTCAGAGTGCCCCCCAACAACAGGAACTCTTACAGCTGTAGCAGTAATTCTGATACTATCGTCATTTAATATTTTTCTTGTTTCATTTACCAATTTCATCTCTTCTTTGGTATATGCATTTTCTAAGAAAACATCACAATGAGGTAAACAGTTTTTATCAATTGGATAGGGGTATACCTTTTCTCCATCAATTCCATTTCTTTCATTTTCCATTTGTTCAACTGCCGCTTTTCCCGTGCCAGTAGTCGATTGATAAGTTGAAACAACCAGTCGTTCAATCCCATATGCTTTATGCAAAGGTGCTAATGCTAAAACCATTTGAATGGTACTGCAATTGGGATTGGCAATAATTTTATCCTCTTTTGTTAATTCCTGAGCATTTATTTCAGGAACAACCAACTTTTTAGTAGGATCCATTCTCCATGCAGAAGAATTGTCCACCACTGTTGTACCTACTTCGGCAAATTTAGGGGCCCACTCTAATGAAGTTCCTCCTCCAGCAGAAAAGATGGCAATATCAGGTTTCATTTCAATTGCCTTGGGTATGGTGGTTACAGTGTAAGATTTACCATTATATGAGATCTCCTTCCCCGCCGATCTTTCAGAAGCGACAGGAATTAATTCCGTAATTGGAAAATTTTGCTCTTTTAACACTTTAAGCATAACTCTTCCTACCATACCTGTTACACCTACTACTGCTACTTTCATTGTCTAATTGTTTTGATATAAATTAATTGTTTACAACCTTACATGGTAATTTGAAATCCACTATCTTGTAAAACTTTGTAAAATTAATTAATAACCTGTTTATAAGGCTTGTTGATGGATCAATTAATGAAAACTTTAAGCAAAAAAGCATCTTGGTATAAATTTATCACGCTTGTTTCACTATTTACTCTATTATCTATAAATAAATCTTTTAGTCAACTTACTGAAAATTTTAGCGATGGAGACTTTACAAATAATCCTGCATGGGTTGGGGAAGACGTCGACTTTGAGATCGATAATGGGGCCTTGCGCCTAAATGCTCCTTCCGTTGCAGAGGAGTCTTACTTAAGCACAAAAAATACATTAATTGGAGAAACAGAGTGGAACTTTTATTGTGAATTAGACTTTAACCCGTCAGGAAGTAACCTCACTAGAATATACCTTGTAAGCACCGATTCGATCCTCACAAATACATTAAATGGCTATTATGTACAAATTGGAGGTTCGGATGACGAAGTTTCTTTGTACAGACAAACGGGAACTTCAAAAACTGAGATTATAGATGGATTGGATGAGAGAGTTAATATGTCTAACGTAACTGTCAGAGTTAAAGTTACAAGAGATCCAACTGGGAATTGGAATTTGTTGGGTAGACAATACTGGAGGAAGTAATTTTTTAAGTGAAGGAACTGTCAACGATAACAATCATTTGTCCAGTAATTACTTTGGGGTTTTCTGTGATTATACTGCTTCTCGATCTGATGGGTTTAAATTTGATGATTTTTACGTAGGAGACCCTATTGTAGACACTATTGCTCCCTTAATTCAAAATGTTGAATCTAATTCAGATTCTTCTATTATTATTAATTTTTCAGAAGTTGTAGATGAAACTTCTGCTACTGTTTTAACTAATTATTTAGTAAATAGCAATATTGGAAGTCCAAGTTCCATAAATTACTCAGGGAACAGTATTGAGCTTATTTTTTCTGACAATTTTGTTGAGGGAAATAACTATATGATAAACGTATCCAGTATTGCAGACCTATCAGGCAACATTATATCAATTGCAATGGAAACCTTCCTCTATTATGTTCCTAGGGCTGGTGATATTGTTGTTAATGAAATATTTGCAGATCCCAGTCCTCAGGTGCTTCTACCTGAAGCAGAGTTTATTGAATTATATAATACCAAAAGCTTTGCTATTAATTTGAAAAATTGGGAACTAAAAAGTGGGTCTTCGTCATATGGTCTATTTGAAGATTTTGAAATCCCAGCTCAAGGATACCTCGTTTTATGTGCGGACACCTATTTCCCCATATATAAAAACTTGGCTTTAGCTTACGGCATGAGCGATTGGAGGTCTATAACTGATACAGGTGATAATATAAGCCTTTATAGTAACACTGGTGTTTTAATCGACAATATAGACTTTACCAATGCCTGGTACAACAATAATTCTAAATGTAACGGTGGTTACTCTCTAGAAAGAAAAAACACCTCTTCTGAATGTTCTGGTATAGATAATTGGGAAGCGTCGTCAAGCAATTTTGGAGGTACCCCTGGAACAAAAAACACGCACAATACGCTTGCCTTTGAAACACTACCTCCTTTGGTAAACTCCTATGAATTAATCGGCCTTAATAGCGTGTCAATTACATTTAGCGAACCAATGGATAGCAATGTACTTCAAATATCTAACTACACTATAGATAATGGGTCTTCTATTAATAGTATTAGCCCTTTAAATGCTGAATTAAGTGAAGTGCAATTGTTTTTTGATGTGCCTATTACTATTGACCAAACCTATCAATTAAGTATATCAAAAGTTAAAGATTGTTTGGGAAATGAAATTAAAGATTTATCAATTGTTTTGGGCACTTCATCTTACCAACCAACACTCAATGATGTTGTTTTTACAGAAGTTATGTTTGACCCTGATCCGCAAATAGGGCTCCCTAATGTTGAATATCTAGAAATATATAATAGAAGTGAACATGCTATCAATTTAGGAGACTTAAAGTTTTTTGTTAATTCAACGGAAACGAATTTCAACTATTATTATCTCTTGCCGGGGACTTATCTAATGCTTTGCGATGATAAAGGAAGAAGAGCTTTTGATATTATTGATCCAATAATGATTTTTGATAAATTTCCTTCATTAGGTAATGAAGCATCTATTTCAATATTCACCAATGAAGATAGTTGCTTGTTTAATGTAAAATATGAAGATAATTGGCACGCCAATGACATTAAAAAGGCGGGAGGCTATTCATTAGAAATGATCGATTTAGACTATCCTTGTTTCGAAATGGGCAATTGGACCTCCTCTGTCGATCCTTCTGGAGGAAGTCCTTCAAGAGTCAATTCTGTTAATGGCATAAACCCAGATGAAACTCCGTTAAAATTAGCTGAAATTATTTATTTAGACGCCTTTAGAATAAAGGCCGTTTTTAATGAAAAAGTTGATGAAGAAAGTCTTAAAAATGCCACTTTTAATATAGACAATAGCATTGGACAAGCCAACATATCAGGTCTAGTAACTCCAGAAAAAAAAGAAATTCTTTTAACACTTGCCAAAGAGCTACAACCAGGAATCATTTATACCTTGACAGCAGAGAATTTGGTTAGTTGCTCAGGAATAGAGATTGATTCAAATAATACACTTCCATTTGGAGTTCCACAAAATATTGAAGTTGGGGATATTATTATCAACGAAATACTTTTTGACGCGTTAACTAATCAAAGGGATTTTATAGAATTATATAACAAAAGTGATAAGGTCCTCTGTACTAAAGATTTGATAATTGCTGAGGCGGATCCAATAACAGATGAGCTTACTGATATTGAATACTTAGGACTAACAAATAAATTGATTTTACCCAACGATTATGTAGTATTTACTTCTGATGATATCCTTCTTACGCAAACATACCATGTTGAATCTCCCTATAAAATACTTGAAGTAAGTGGCATGCCTTCTTACTCTTCCTCTGAGGGAAAAGCTGTATTACTAAGGGGAGATTTAGAAGTTTTGGATGAATTAACCTATTCGGATGATTGGCACTTTACTTTTTTAGAAAATGACCAAGGTGTTTCTTTAGAAAGAATTGATTTTAACGAACCAACCCAAGATCAGAGTAATTGGAATAGCGCTTCTGAATCTGTGGGTTATGCCACTCCTACTTATTTAAATTCCATTCAAATTACGCCGAATTTCACACTCGAACCGGGCGATATTATAATCAATGAGGTCTTGTTTAATCCAAACGTTGGAGGCTATGATTTTATCGAGCTTTATAATACTTCTAATAAATCCATTCCTCTTTCCGAACTAATTATTGCGGAGACAGAAGATGGAACCGTTACAGATTTTGTAAACCTTAGTTCTTTAGAAAACCTGACTATTGAACCCCAAGGTTACATTGTCCTAACTGAGAATTCAGAAAATATATTTGCAGAATATACTGTATTAGACCCAAGTGCTCTAATCGAAGCAAGTATTCCTAATGCGCCTGATGAAGGTGGAACAATTGTCCTTTTAAGACAAGATGAAGTAATTATTGATGAGCTAACTTTTCTGGATGATTGGCATTTCGCTTTATTGGATGATGACGAAGGTGTTTCCTTAGAAAGGATTAGTTTTGACGGAAATACTCAAGATCAAAATAATTGGCAAAGTGCAGCTCAATCTGTTGGATTTGCAACGCCTACATCTATAAACTCCTCCACTTTAAATATAGAGATAAATGAAAATGATATAAGTGTTGAGCCTGAGGTGTTTTCCCCTGATAATGATGGTACTGACGATAAGTTAGCTATAAAATACAACTTAGACCGTGCTGGTTATGTCGCCAATATCTATATTTTTGATCTTGAAGGAAGACAAGTTCGACATCTTATTAAAAGTCAAACATTATCTCAAGAAGGCTTTTTTATTTGGGATGGATTAAATGACAACAATGAAAAAGCTAGGGTAGGCATTCATCTTGTTTATACTGAATTAATTGACCTTAATGGAGAGATTAAAAAGTTTAAAGATAAATGCGTTGTGGCGGCCAAACTGTAGCCGTAACTGCTTATCATCCAATAAAATTTCAGATTATGAACATTAGGACACTTCAAATAAATGGCAGGCCAATGGATTGCTACTACTATAGTAATAGCCAATTAAAGAAGCCGGGAATTATTTTCTTACACGATTTAACCGGATTACAAAAAGCTAATTTTAAAGCTGCAGAGATTCTTATGGAAGAGGGATATCATGTTTTAGTTCCTGATTTGTATTCTAATATAGGGCTTCAAAAATACTGTGTGAGAATGCTATTCGATGCTGTTTCTCGAAACAATGAGGCACAAAAGAACCAACCTTTAAATGAAGTGATGGAAGTATTAGACCATTTTAAGGCTTTTAAAGAGGTCGATGAAAACAATATTGGCATGGTTGGACAGTGCTTAACAGGTGGTTTTATTTTACATGCTGCCATTCGTCCGGAAGTAAAAGCACCTGTAGTATTTCACCATTCTTTTGGAAGAAAAGGCAGTGGAATGCCTAAAAAGTGCAGTAGCTTGGTAAAAAATACTATTCAGGGTCATTTTGTATATGCAGATCCTTTTTGTCCCTCGGGCAGAATAAAACAGCTTGAAATGGAACTAGGAGATAAATTGGAAAAACACATGTACATGTTACCACATGGAATTCCTCATTTATTCTTTAATAATGCTCAAGGCAAAAAAGCATTTAAAAGGATGGTTCATTTCTTTGAAGAAAAACTGCAGCAATAAATATGTATACTCTAAGGTGTATTGTCCTCTCCTCTTCTAAGGTTGTACACAACCATAGAATTGAATGTTAAAAAATATTAACATATGAATAGTGTGAAATAAATCTGGTTTTTTTATGTTTATATAAGCGACTGGTAACAACGCTTTTCATACTTTCTTACTAAAGGCTCTTGAACAAAGGGCCTTTAGTATTTTTAAGCTATTCGCTATTTATCTTTTTTTCCTAAATGAAGTGTAGCGCTCCAGGCAAATAACCAAACTCCTCCACTTAATTCCTTTTTAACTCTATGCCTAGGAAGGCTCAAATTGTCGATATTCAAAGCGTCTTCAATTACAGGTGTAACTTGCCCACCAAAGATCTCATAATCTTGATAATACGTCGTTGGTACATAAAACACTTTCACCATGCCTGCTTCCAAGGTTAGGACCTTGCTCACTCTAAATGCCGCACCGACCGTTAAAGTATGAGAGGGCATAAAAAAGTTGACATCATTTTGATAAGCATCTGCTATTTCCATATCAGCATATGAATAGCCACCACTTACTTTCCATCTACTTGAAGCATCAAATTCTATTGCAATATCCCACTCTCTATAATTCCTCCTAACATTTTTTTCCCTACCGTTCCAATTAACTCTTTTATAAAAGAAATAGCGCTGCCCTGCGGCAAGTGTAACCTTTTCAATAGGCTTATATCTTATCCCAACACTATAAAAAGCTGGCAAATCAGAACGCACCTTCTTCCCATCAACATATACTCCATCTGTTCCAGGTACAAAGGCTCCTCCTTTATTTTTAGGCACCTTTGAAGTAAGTGTAATGGGTGTTTTAAATTCATACTTTCCAGACAAGTAAACTTTATCCTTATAATTATAATTAACCCCAACAAATGGTGTTACTCCCAAGCCTGTTTGACTAGCCTTTAAATTAACATCCACTATTCCACTAACAAGATCTGCAATGGTCTGCTGAAGTTCATTAAAATTTCCATTGTTTGCAGGCGTTAAAGAAAGTTCATTAATAGTTCCTTCTGCGTTGTTTATAAAATATACAATTCTAACCCCTACAGCTCCAGACAAATTTGGAACGACCTCATAAGTAAAGCCTAATTGAAAAGTAGGAGCATACGCAAACCCACTAAAATTAAAATTGAAATCGTAATCAATATCTTTTCGATAGAGCCCTTCTAAAATAGCTGTTAAATCTGCTATTGGCATTTCTCCAACAGGAAGGTCTGAAAAGGCAGTACTTCCTCCTCCCCCTAAAGCAGGAGAAATAAAACCTGAAACGGCAATTTTTCTCCTTTTCCAAACGGCATATAACTCAGGAAATAAAAAGTTATCAATTTCCCAAGGAAAAGTTTTGGGAGACTCGTTTAAAAAATCATAATGCGTTACAATTTGATTTCTGACAAACTGTGATTGATTAACCAAGGAAATATGAAATCCGTCCTTTAAGCTAGTTAATCCAGCAGGATTGTAATAGGTGGCATCTATCTCCTGACTTGACTGCCTTGCATTCATTCTAGCCCAAGAAGCACTATGTGTTGGAATAGCAAATGCATTAATTTGATAATCTAACTGCTGTGCATTGACCATAAACGGCAACAAAAGCAGTACTAAAAAATTTAGCTTTTTCATACACAAAAGCTTTGACACAAATTTAAGTTCCTTAAATACCTTTTGTAAAAAAGTTTATTCACATTCCACACAAATAACTGTTTATAGGTATTTAAAAAATACCACAAATCAGGGATAAATATAGTTTTATAAAAATGCCTTAACAACAATTATTTACTATAAATCCATTCTGCAGGATTCAATTTAACCGCTCCCTTCCAAATTTCTAAGTGTACTTCAGTATTTCCAGTTTCTGTATTATCATAAGCAACGCCTATAAGTTGTTTGGTATCAATCTCATCGTTTGGCTTAACCAAAACTGACTTAAGCATTGTATATACCGAGAAAAACTCCCCATGATTTATGATTATTGCATTTTTATATACTGGATTGTGGAAAACGCTGATCACTTTACCCTTAAAAACAGCCCTAACAGGAGCGCTTTTTTCTGTTCGTATATCAATCCCGTTATTTTCAAATTTTACGTTTTTGAGATCCGGGTGATTATATTGTCCAAAGCGTTTAGAAACAAAACCTTTCTCTACGGGCCATGGTAACTTACCCTTATTAGCATTAAAACTGTTAGAAAGGTTTTTGTATTCAGGGGTTTCTTTATATGCAACGGTGGAATTAGCGTTACTTTTTTTCTTCCTCGCTTCCTCTAGTTCTCTCCTTATTATTTCCTCTATTTGCTTGTTTATTTTTTTTGCTTGTTTTTGCTTTTTTCTAATATCATCAGACAAGGTTTTCTCCTTTGTTTTAAGCTCAGCAACCATCAAATCTTTTATTCTTTTTTCTTTATCTAAGACCTGTTTTTGTACCACTTGATCATTTAAAAGAATCTCTTTCTCCCTTCTTTGTCTTTCAATTTCTTCTATTTTTCTTTCTATTGATGTCCTGGTTGCCTCTATATGTATGGCTTGTTTATTTCGATACGCACCATATTTTCTTAAATAATTTAATCTTCGAAGTGCCTCATTAAAATTCTTTGAGCTTAACACTAAGGCCAATTTGTCTTTCAATCGTTGACTTTTATATGAATTGCGAATTACGGTAGCATAATCAGATTTTAGCTTAACCATGTCTGCTTCCAAAGACTTCACAATTTCCTTATTATCACTAATCTGTGTTTGTAAAGCCTTGAGTTCCGCTCTGGTATTCCCAATCAGGCTTTCGCGCAAAGTGATTTGCTTTCTTATGGTGAATAAATCCGAAAACGAATTTTTAATTGAAGTTTTGGTTTGACTAAGCAGTTTTTCTGTAAATTTTATTTCTGCTAAAATCTTTTGACGCTTTTTTTCTAAAGTTTCTTTTTCTTGAGCACTAACACTTGTTATGCTAATAAATACTAGAAATAATGCTATTAGAAATCGATCAATTAACTTTATCATATTTACTAGACACTTCAAACGGATATTCTAAATTTTCAGCTAGTTTAATTTTCGTAAATTTTATATCCAATGATAAATTATTTTTTGAGTCGCTCACTTCTATATTTCTTTTCATTGCAAAATCTTTCTCGTTCAGCGTTTCATAATCATTATACTGAATGCTGATTTTTCTTTGATTAAAATTGTCGTTTAATTCCATTGACATCAAAAAACCAGTTTTTCTATCAACTAATGCTTTCCCTGAATACTGCAAATCTTTTAAAATAATTTCAAACCCTTCTTTGTTTTTTTTCACACTTGTGTTTTTACCATTCATATAAAGCAATTCGCCAGTTAGTATTCGTTCTAAGTCCTCAAAAGAAATAGACATATGTGCCAATTGAGAAAGATACTCAATGTCTTTGTCATAATATTTCCTGTTAAGCCTGTCTAGCATTTTAAATTTTGAAGAATCTATTAGTAACCTATACCCTTCTATACCAAAAATGCTGAAGGATAGCCATAGTTTTTCATTTGACATCCATCTTACATTTGAATTGAAAGATCTCTTGTTACTATTCAATTCAGACTTAACCTTCAACTTGGCACTTAATTCGTTGAATTTGAGACTGTTTTCATTCAAGTAATCAACTACCTCCCTTGGTTTTATTTTCGGAATGGTCTTTTGGATTTCTTTCTTGTGCTTACATGCAGAAAAGAAGGAAGAAAGCGACAAAAAAAAGAAAAGGAAAAAAAGGTGTTGCTTAATTTTCAACTTCCGTTATATTTTTTTTTTCTAATGTACGATTGGTTATTTTATTCTTCAATATCTCTTCTTCTCCACCTGCATCAAGGGCCTTCTGCCAATTGGCAACCGCCTCCTCTACTTTACCGAGCTTAAATAAGATATCTCCATAATGCTCTAATAAAACTGGCCGTTGATCATTTTCAATATTGGAAAGGGCCTTCTCCATCCAATCTTTTGCACCCTCATAATCACCAGATTTATATAGCACCCATGCATAAGTGTCCTGAAAAGCCGCATTGTTTTCGATCAACAAATTGGCTTTCTTGCTCATTTTCTGAGCCTTCTCAAGCTTAGCATCTCGAAGAGATAAGTAATATGAATAATTATTAAGGACATATGCATTATTCGGGTCCAAAAGTAATGCTTCTTCAAAGCAGCTATCAGATTTTTCGAACAACTCCAAGTCGTTATAAATGTCTGCCATATTCGAAAGTACCTGATTTTTTATTTGCATATCGGTTGCTGCTAAATTGAGGGCTTTCTGATATGACTCAATCGCTTCGTTTGATTGCTTCAATTGCTGACACGCAATGCCTTTATAAAAATAGGGCAAAACACTTTCCTCATTTTCTTCAATACTTTTATCCGCGAAATTTTTTAATTCTTCATATTCCTTTAATTCTGCTAATCCTTGAAATAGTTGGTACCAAACTGTTTGAGGGCTTTCTCCAATAGAAACTGCTTTTTTATAAGATTCTATAGATGCTTTTTTTTCTCCACTATTCCAAAGAATATCTCCTTTTGCCGTATGTGATTTTGGATCATTCGGATGCTGTTCGATAATTAAGTCTGCCATCTTCAAAACCTCCTCTTTATTAGTTGAATCAAGTATGACAGATTTGATATATGGAATAAACAACATGATTTTTGTATCTATTCCTAAAGATGAATTCTTAAAGACTTTATTAATTAGTGCTTTTGCCTCTTCTTCCTGTCCGTCTTTTTTAAGAATATCTGCTAATGCTAATTGACCTTGAGCATTTTCAGGGTCAATTTTTAAAAGCATATTATAAGCTTCAATAGCTTTTTTTAATTCATTATTAGCTTCATAAAGTTCCCCAAGCATTCCATAATACCTAAGGTCTTGAGGATACTCATCAATTAACTTTTGAATTTCTGCGGCGGCTTTATCAACTTTTCCTAATTTTATGTAGAGGGATTCCTTTTGCGCAATAATGGTTTCATTAATTCCATATTTATCTTCAAGTCGATCATATACAGCAATTGCCTCTTCAATTTTATTGGCCTTTGTAAGCATATATGCCCAATCAAAATGATAATCATAAGCATCTTCAATGCTAGATATCATTTTTTCATACGTTTTTGCTGCAGCCTCAAAATCACCTGTTTCTGCTTGAGCTTCTGCTAAGTATAGATAATACCATTCATTTGTGGTATGTAGTTGTACTGCTATTTTACCATGCTCAATAGCCTTTTCAAGTTCTTCATTTTCATAATATATGCGGCATAGTTCATAATGTGCTGCATGGTTTTTATTATCAAGTCTAATTACCGTTTCAAATAAACCAATTGCATCCTCTACGTTTCCTAATAAGTTCTGTTGAACAGCTTCAATATAGTATCCCTGTTTCTCAAGTTCTCTTTTATCTATCCTATAGATATAGGCATTCTCCTCTTTATCAGATACAGCAGTCTTATTTTTTTTCTTTTTTTGAGCAATCAATTCAAATTGGCAAAGAAATATTAAAATAAAGCAGATAATATAGGATACTCTTGTTTGCATATTGATTTTAGATGTGCTTATTTATAACGATTATCTAGTTCTCTTCCTTAACACACTTTGTTGTTACAAAATACGGACCAAATTAGTTCGTTATCTGATGCCTGTATGTCCAAAGCCTCCTTCACCCCTATCTGTTTCAGACAATTCTTCTACTTCAACAATTTCTGCTTTTTCATATTTAGCAATAACCATTTGTGCAATTCGCTCTTTTGTATTAACTACTGCTGTCTCGTTAGAGAGGTTAATTAAAATAATTTTTATTTCACCTCTATAATCAGAATCTATTGTTCCAGGGGTATTGAGTAAGCTTAAACCTTTTTTAATGGCCAATCCACTTCTAGGTCTTATCTGTGCCTCGTATCCTTTTGGTAATTCAATATATAAACCCGTGGGAATTAAAGTTCTTTGTAAAGGCTTTAAAATAACAGGCTCTGTTAAATGAGCTCTTAAATCCATCCCTGCAGAACCAGCGGTCTCATATGCTGGTAATGGATTATCAGACATATTTATAATTTTTAACTTCATCTATTAACGATCTCTTTAGTTTGAAATTGAAATATATAGTGGAAATAACTGAAAAGCTAATAAATCCATGGCAAAGATACATTAAAGTAGCTATTCCTGCAGTTAAAAAAATTAAAGAAAAAGGGCTCCCTAATACTCTTTTTGACTATCCGCCTTGTAAAGCAAGAACACAGTCAAAAATATAACTACAAACTTTAAAATCATATGTTGCCAATAGCATGGTTCTAAAACCACTAGTTGATTCAATAATAGATAAACAACTAATGGGAAAATTAAAAAGAGAGTTATTCGCTTAAAATCATAAGGAATAGGATAATATCTATTCCCAAAATAGACTCCTAGAAAACACATCAAAAAGTAGCATCCCAAAGTGATATAGGCAGAAGCCCAATAACCAAACTTTGGAATAAATAAAAGGTTTAATACTACTGTGAAAATTGCTCCAAAAACAGCAATCAGAGCCCCATAAGAAGTTTTATCGCTTACCTTATACCAAGTAGCAATATTGAAATAAACCCCTAAAAAACAATTGGCCATTAAAAGAACAGGAACGATACCAACTCCCTCTAAATAATCGACATTAACTAACGTAACAATATCTTTTGCGAATAAACTAACAGCAAGAAAAACAATGCCTCCAACCAAAGCAAAATATTTAGTAACAATAGCATACGTCTTAGGTGCGGACCTATTAGAGGCCTCTTTGAAAAACAAAGGTTCTGCAGCAAACCTAAACGCCTGAATCAACATGGTCATTAACATAGAGAGTTTGTAGTTGAATCCATAAAGCCCTAATTGCCTGAGATTTTCGGTATCGTCATATGGCAATAATCTCCTTAGCATAATTCTATCAAAAAATTCGTTTAAAGAGCCTGCTAAACCCACAAGCATTATGGGTATAGCATAACTAATCATTTTCTTATATAATCGCCGATCAATAACAAATTTGAAATATCTCAACTCAGGGATCAGAAATATAAAAGTGCAAGCACTTGCAATAACATTTGAAATAAAAACGTATCCAATTTTGATTTCGGGATTATAAATTTTTTCTAATATAAAAAGCTTATCGATGCTATATAGATAAGGGCACAATATCAAAAAAAAGAGGTTAAAAAAAATGAGCAAAGTAACATTTAAAACCTTTAGAGCGGCAAATTTTTTCGCTTTCAAAGTAGCTCTCAAAAAGGCAAAAGGTAATGCGGATAAAACATCAAAAGTTATAATCAAGACAAACCACCTTATATATTCAGGATGATCCGTATAATTAACTAAGGTCGAAATTGGATTAACAAATAAGCATCCAATAAACACAAAAGGAACTACAAAACTCAATATAGAAGTATAGGCAACAGAAAATGCATTATCCTTATGTTCAGACAAATTATAATGTCTAAAAAAAGAAGTCTCCATACCGTGCGTTAACACGACCAATAAAAAACCGGTATAGGCATATAGCTCGGTAAAAATGCCAAATTCCTCAGGCAGAAAAACCTTTCCAAAAAAAATAGTCAAAATATAGTTCAGCCCTCTAGCCAAAACACTGCTGACTCCATAAATGGCTGTATCAGAAATAAGTCGCTTAAGAATGCTCAAAAAATAATACTTATGTGTTCAAATGTAGCTAACAGAATTTTTATTCTTGAAGTTTAGTTGTAAAGAAGTGTGAATTGTCCTTTTATTTCAATCAATACTAAATATATTTGCATATATGACGACCGGTCATTATATTTGTGCTGTGCGAAAGAAAATTTATAAGAAAGATATTCTTCAAACAGGCTTAGAGCTAATGTTTTTAAACGGTTATCATGCCACGGGGATTAAAGAAATTACGGATAGCATAGGAATCCCTAAGGGATCTTTTTACAATCATTTCAAAAGCAAGGAGCAGTTCGGTTTAGAGGTTTTAGAACAGTATTGCAAGAATGGTGTCAAATTGCATGAAGAGATGTTACTTAAATCCGAAAGGTCAGCCATTGAACGATTAGAAAACATGTACTCTCAAATGATTGAGAAATACAAAAACGAACTGGGTTGTAAGCTAGGTTGTTTAATGAGCAATTTTTCAGCAGAGTTATCGGATGTTAATGAGCAATTCGCAGCGTTATTAGAGCATCAATTTAAACAAATAGAAAATATTATAGCACAGTGTTTACAAGAAGCCCGAGACACAAAAGAAATCAATACCGAATCTAATCCATCTCAACTTGCCGCTTTCATTTTAAATAGCTGGCATGGGGCATTGATTCGTATGAAATCAAGCGCAGATATAAAACCTCTTGACGATTTTAAACACTTAATTTTTAATACCATTCTTAAATAATTTTTATTATGAATACTCAAGTGAAGAAACCAATACCCCTAAGAGTCATTTTTATTTTAAATGCATTGTTGATTTTTTTAGCCTTTGCTATTTATTACGCACTGTCTAATGATTTGTTTGAGCCACCAGGAGGTAAATCTTTAAATCCTGCATGGGTTTTATATACAGCAATAGGCTACATCATCACTTTTATAGCTTTAGTAACATGCATTTTGAATAAAAAATTGATGGCACTAAGAGCGGTTATTATTACCGTGGCACTTATTTCTATTCCAGCAGGCGGTTTCATTGGAATATTATTTTCGATCATTTCGTTTGCACTCTCTTTCAATAAAAAAGTACTTGCATATTTTAATCAGAACTAATATGAAAGAAACAAGAATATTGATAACGGGTGCTAATGGTGCTATGGCTAAGGAAACCATTAAATGCTTAATAAAAGATGGATATGGTAACATCACTATGGCTTGCAGAACGGATGCTAAAGGAAATGCTGCTAAAAAAGAAATTGAAGAAGTTATAGGCATCCAAAATTCCAATTTAAAAGTAGCTGGTGGTTTTGACATGAATAAACCCGATGAGATTGGAAATGCTGTAAAATCTTTAGCAGAAGGCAAACCCTTCGATATTATCTTTTTGGCTGCAGGCTTTGCAGTTTTCACAGATGACTACCAAACCATTGAATGGAATGGAAAAAAAGTTGAAAAAACTGTTTTTCAAAATTTAGTGGGTAGTCACATAACACTCTCGCATTTAAAGGCAAACGACTTACTAAATAATGGTGTTAGAGTAGTTATTGCCGGCGGCGAAGGAGCCAGAGGAATTAAAGGAATGATTGATAAACCAACTTTTGATTCTGCTCAACAATTTAGACAATATATTTTAGCGGACTTTAGCCAATTCGAGAAATATAATCCCATGAATGCCATAGGTGTTTCAAAATTGGCAGGAGCGCTTTGGACAAAAAAATTAGCTCAAATAGAAAAAGATAATATGAAAGTTGTTTGGTTCTCTCCCGGACTAACTTCCGGATCTGAAGGGTTAAAAAAGCTGCCTGCTTTGAAACGCACTGTTTTTAAAATGATGTTCAGCATAATGAATTTGTTGGGAAAATCTCAATCAGCTGCACAAGGAGGACAAAAATATGCCGATTGTTTAGAAGGAAAAGTAGGTAAAAATGGTGACTTAATTGGTGCGCCAGAAGGAAAAGCCTTAGGCAATTTTACAGATCAAACCCCTATGAATACAGCCTTTAGTGATCAAGGTCTAATTGATGAACTTTGGAAAATACTAGAAGAAGTATGCGGTCCTTTTGGAGATAACAACCTCTATTAATTTATTTTAAATGAAAGAGTAAGCAATACTAATTTGCCATCTCACTCATAAACTTAATCCGATAAAGTTGAATGTCTTCTATTTCTATATCGTCTTCTTGTAATTCGGAAAAAGCCTCATTAATATCATCTGATTCAGCTTCCATGAAATAATCATGAATAATTTCTTGGCTATCTTCATCAATCATTTCATCAACAAAATAATTAATATCCAATTTTGTCCCGGAATTAACAATGGCATCTAACTCATCAATAAGTTTATCCATAGAAATACCCCGTGAACTAGCAATTTCATCTAATGGTATTTTTTTATCAATATTTTGAATAATCGCCACTTTCTGGCCTGACTTATTAACGATTGATTTCATTACAAAATCTGTAGGCCTATCAATATTATTCTCTTCGACATAAGTAGCGATTAGCTTTACAAATTCTCTTCCAAATCGATTGGCCTTTCCCATACTTACACCAGAGATATTTGATAACTCTTCAATATTAATAGGGTATTGAGTAGCCATATCTTCTAAAGAAGGGTCTTGAAAAATCACATAAGGTGGGAAATTCTTTTGCTTAGCAACTTTCTTTCTTAAATCTTGTAAAATCTTAAACAAAACAGGATCAACAGCATTTCCATTACTCTTGGCACTTGTAACAACATGCTCTTCGTTTCCTCCCCCGGCAGGATAGGTGTGGTTAAGGACAATATTAATAGAATAAGGGGCCTCAATATATGTATGTCCCTTTTCTGTTATTCTAAGAAGTCCATATTGTTCTATGTCTTTTTCTAGAAGATTTTCAAGCAATGCTTTTCTTAGGATAGTGTTCCAAAAAATAGGTGTCTGATCTTTACCTACTCCAAAAGAACTTAGCTGGTCGTGTTTAAACGTAATCATATCATTGTTTTTCTTTCCTAAAAGAAAATTAACGATGTAATTAATTTTAAACTGCTCATTTACTTCTTTAATTGCTTTAATTCCCAGCAAAATTGGCTCTTTCGCATCTATCTCTTCTTTTGGAGTTTTACAATTATCACACATCTCATCGCAATGACTTTGATAATCTTCTCCAAAGTAGTGAAGCACAAAACGCTTTCGACATTCTCCCGTTTCTGCATAAGCAGTAACTTCCATTAAATGTTGTAAAGTAATTTCCCTTTCCGAAACGGGCTTATCTCGCATAAATTTTTCTAATTTATCGATATCCTTGTGTGCAAAATAAGCAATACATTTTCCGTCTAAGCCATCACGCCCGGCACGTCCTGTTTCTTGGTAATAATTTTCTAAGCTCTTAGGAATATCATAATGAATTACAAAGCGCACATCAGGTTTGTCTATACCCATTCCAAAAGCAATAGTTGCTACAATGACATCCACATCTTCCATTAGAAAACGATCCTGTGTCTCCGAGCGAACGGCAGAATCTAATCCTGCATGGTAAGGGGCAGCATTAATTCCATTTATCTGTAACACCTCCGCAACTTCTTCTGTAGATTTTCTACTAAGGCAATAGACTATTCCACATCTTCCCGTGTCTGGATGCTTAATGAACTGAACCATATCCTTAATGGTGGCATCTTTATTTAGTTTAGGACGAACTTCATAGTACAGGTTTTCTCTTAAAAAAGAAGAAATGTAAACACAAGGGTCTTCCATGCGTAGTGTTTTCATAATATCCGACTGTACCTTTGGTGTAGCAGTGGCCGTCAAAGCCATCATAGGGATATTATCCCCTATTTTCTCAATCATAGACCGAATTCGACGATATTCTGGACGAAAATCGTGACCCCATTCTGATATACAATGCGCCTCATCAACAGCAACAAAAGAAATATTTACAGCGCTAAAGAACTCGATATATTCTTCCTTTATCAAAGACTCAGGTGCGACATATAAAATCTTGGTATTTCCCTGTTTAATATCCTCCTTTACTTTATCAACTTGTGATTTATTTAAAGAAGAGTTTAAAAAATGAGCAATACTATCATTATTACTATATCCCCTTACTAAATCCACTTGATTTTTCATTAACGCAATAAGCGGAGAAATTACTATCGCTGTTCCTTTACTCAAGATGGCTGGCAATTGATAACAAAGTGATTTTCCTCCTCCAGTAGGCATAATAACAAACGTGTCCTTATGTGCCAAAACACTTTGTATAATGGCCTCTTGATTGCCTTTAAACGCCTCAAAACCAAAATATTTTTTTAGGGATTCTACTAATATTCCTGCTGACATACTTTTTCCTTTACACTTTTACTCCTTATCCATTATAAAATGCAAGTTTCTAAACCCACATTTGCTAAAACAAATATAATTGCTTACATATTATGCGATAGATAGCCAATTTTTACTAAAAAGTTAATTGAAATTTGGCAAAATATTCAACTTTTTTACAATAAATAACAGTTAGAAGCTCTAAGGATATTTACCTTTACAAAGTAATAAGGTATTGCCTTAAATTAAAATAAATGAATAAAACAAATACATACGTAGCCATAATGGCGGGAGGCATTGGGAGTAGATTTTGGCCAGCTAGTAGAACTACGTTACCAAAGCAGTTTTTAGATATTCTGGGAACAGGAAAAACACTCATTCAGGCAACTTATGAACGCTTCCTAAAACTTTGCCCCAAAGAGCATATTTTTATCCTTACCAATAAGATATATATTGATCTGGTTAAGGAGCAGCTGCCCGAGTTAAAAGATGACCAAATTTTGGGAGAACCAGCCAGAAAAAATACTGCGCCCTGTATTGCATATGTATCTCATAAAATCAAAGTCAAGAATCCAAATGCTAACATTATTGTGGCACCATCTGACCACATTGTTTTAAACGAAAAGGAATTCACCCCGTATTGGTCAAAAAGCTATTGACTTTGTATCTAAAAATGACGCCTTAGTAACTTTAGGCATTGTGCCAACAAGGCCTGATACTGGTTATGGGTACATACAATTCAGAGAGGGGGTGGTAGAAAAAGAAATTTTTAAAGTAAAAACCTTTACAGAAAAGCCCAACTTTTCAACCGCTGAAAAATTCATTGATAGTGGTGATTTTCTTTGGAACGCAGGTATTTTTATATGGAATGTGAACAGCATTCTTTCTTCTTTTCAAAAACACCTGCACGACATATATGAGACTTTTATAGAAGCGGAGTCTTTTTTTTATACAGAAAAAGAAGACAAAGCCATTCTCAAAGCTTTTACTGTTTGTCCAAGTATTTCTATTGATTATGGCATAATGGAAAAAGCTGAGAATGTATATATCATTCCTTCCGATTTCGGCTGGTCAGATCTTGGCACCTGGAAATCTTTACATTCTGAAAAAGAAAAAGACTCAAATAACAATGCTACGATTGGCAATATGATAAAGACTTATGATGCAAGTAATAACATGATAAGTGTTCCAGACGAAAAACTTGTAATTATTCAAGGATTAGAAAATTTCATTGTTGTAGATACGGATGATGTTTTGCTTATCTGCAATAAAGAGAAAGAACAAATGATCAAACAGATCACTTCTGATATTAAAAAAAGAGAAAAAAGGATCGACTTATTTATAAGCTAGTTCTTTATCCATTAATAGAATTCTGTTGTACTAACTCAAGGACAATTTAAATCACGCAACAAAACAATGAACACTTTAAAAGTTGCCATATTTCAATTAAACCTTGTTTGGGAGAATATTGCTTCCAATATGCAGAAAATAGAGGATTTAGCCTATTCAATTTCAGAAAATATAGATCTAATTGTTTTACCTGAAATGTTTACAACAGGGTTTTCCATGAATGCGAAGAAGCATGCAGAAACTATGGATGGAAAAACGATAGGAAGAATAAAAAAAATCGCCAAAGATCTTAATTGCACGATTGCTGGAAGTATAATAATAAAGGAAGATGAAGTTTTTCGAAATAGGTTCATTTGGATTGGCCCTAAAAATAAGTGTCTCACCTATGATAAAAGACATTCTTTTTCTCTTTTAGAGGAAGAAACTGTTTATACAAGTGGAAATAAAAAAACACTAATTGAATATCAAAACTGGAAAGTAAGTCCATTTATTTGCTATGATCTTAGGTTTCCAGTTTGGTGTAGGGAATTTGGAAGAAGAAACGCTTCAAATATATGTAGCTAACTGGCCCGCTAAACGTAGCCATCACTGGAAGCACTTACTCAAAGCTAGAGCGATAGAGAATCAATGTTATGTTATAGGGGTTAATAGAGTTGGAAATGACAATAATAATGTTGCACACTCTGGAGATTCAAGTATTTTTGATTTTAAGGGAGAAGAATTGTTGACCATCAAGGATGAAGAAACTATCAAAATTACTTCCTTAAGCTTAGAAGAACTGATGAACTATAGAAAAAGATATCCTTTTCAAAAAGATAGAGATAATTTTACAATTGTTCCATAATGGCTTTTAAAGAAAAAGATTGGGAAGAAATAGAAGCTCGGTTGGAGCAAAGGTTTGGTAAAAAACCAAACTTGCAAAGCATCCTGTTTCTGATTGGACACAGAGAATTGGGGCAATTAGAACATAAATTCAGCAAAGAACAAAAACAAGATTTAATTCACATAGCCGTTTGCACCCTATTAAGTAGAAAAGGTTATTACAAATATCTTGGTAAAGACAAAGATGGGTGGCCCCACTTTGTATTTACTAATGAAAAAAACAACCTTAATCATAAGGAACAGGAAAATTTGCTAAAAGAGGAGATTATTCATTATTTTAAAGAGTTGTAAATAAAATTCAAAATGAGACAGTTATTATTTGGTGCAGCAGTATTATTTACCTTGTTAAGTTGTAATAGAGAACAAATGGTTCTTATATCTACTAATCATGGTGACATAAAGTTAAAGCTGTATGAAGAAACACCGCTTCATAAAGAGAATTTTTTTAAGCTTGTTAATGAGGGTTATTTTGATAGTCTATTATTCCATAGAGTGATTAATGAATTTATGGTTCAAGGTGGTGATCCAAATTCAAAAAATGCTACAAAAAATGCTGCTTTAGGTTCAGGAGGGCCTGGTTATACTATTCCGGCTGAGTTTAATTCGAAGTTAATTCATAAAAAGGGTGCACTAGCTGCTGCAAGAATGCCAGATCAAATGAATCCTGAAAAAGCATCCTCAGGATCTCAGTTTTATATTGTTCATGGTAAAAAAGTTGCCGAGCAAGAACTTAGCTATTTGGAAAATAAATCTGGTATAAAGTATAGTGAAGAACAAAAAACAATTTATAAGACTATTGGTGGAACTCCTTTCTTAGACAATAATTATACTGTTTTTGGAGAAGTTGTTGAAGGGATTGAAGTCGTCGATAATATTGCCGATGTTAGTACGAACCCCAGGGATCGCCCTATTGAAGATGTTATTATGAAACAAGTCAAAGTAGTTAAAAAATAAACCCTTGTTAAGTGGGGAAGATCATTTGAGATGGAAGGGGGAAATTTTGTTGATTATGTAAAAATTCATTGCCGCTCAGGCAATGGAGGAGTGGGGTCTCTGCACTTCAGAAGAGAAAAACATGTGCCAAAAGGTGGCCCTGATGGAGGAGATGGTGGCCGTGGGGGTCATATAATTTTGCGCGGCAATAAACAACTCTGGACTTTACTCCATTTAAAATACAAGAAACATGTTATTGCTAAAAATGGAGGAAATGGAGAAGGAGGGTTAAGATCAGGATCTAATGGAGAAGACATTATTCTAGAAGTCCCTTTAGGTACTGTAGCAAAAGACTTTGAAACAGGTAAAAAAGAAATTGAAATCTTAGAAGATGGGCAAGAGTTTGTTTGGCTTGAAGGGGGAAAAGGAGGCTTGGGCAATAACCACTTTAAATCTGCCACTCGACAAGCACCTATGTATGCTCAACCAGGTTTATCTGGCAAAGAAGCATGGAAAATTCTAGAATTAAAAGTACTTGCAGATGTAGGGCTAGTTGGGTTTCCAAATGCTGGCAAGTCCACATTATTATCTGTTTTAAGCGCTGCAAAACCCAAAGTAGCCAATTATCCATTTACCACACTCGTTCCAAACCTCGGAGTCGTCTCATATAGAGATGACAAATCTTTCGTTATGGCAGACATCCCCGGTATTATAGAAGGAGCTCATAAAGGCAAAGGTTTAGGACATCGCTTTTTAAGGCATATTGAACGAAACGCCCTTTTATTTTTTTTAATTCCAAGTGACAGTGAGAACATTGTCAAAGAATATAAAACACTATTAAACGAACTGGAAAAATTTAATCCAGAATTGCTCCATAAAGACCGTTTACTAGGGGTCAGCAAATCTGATCTTTTAGATGAAGAACTTATAGCACTGATAAAAATGGAATTGCCAAAAGAAGTAGAGTGTGTCTTTTTCTCTTCAGCAACACAACAAGGTATCTTAGAACTAAAAGACAAACTTTGGAAACTAATAAATAAAAAAGTGCTTTAAAAAGTGCCTTTTGTTTTTAATGTTTTGCAGTTTTACAAATGCTGATCAATAATTACTCCATTGTTGGCAAGAGATTAAAGTATGGACTCTGTTCTAATTTATGCGGTTTTGTCTTTAACTTAAATGGTGTATCATTATCAAATACTTCAGAAAGCAAAGTATTAAGTTTACGCTTGTAAACAACTAATTCCTCACTTGAAATTATACTTCCATTCCTTAATTTTAGCAACCCTGAATCAATATCTCTAACAGTATAAAACCCTACTTTAATATTATTATTGTTTTCACACAACAAATATAACAACGCATAAAAATACCCTTGGAACCCTTCTTTGTAATCATCGTTTTTAAAGTAGAAATCGAAATATTCTTCGAGTGAAAGCAGTGCTTTTTTGTAAAATGGGCTTCTTATTTTTGCTGCTCCTGTTTTATAGTCAATAATTTGAACGACTTCTTTTGAGCCTTCTTTTATCAAATCAACTCTGTCAATAACTCCTTTTAAAAGGACTTCTTTATTTTTAGAAAAGGAATATGGAGCATGCAATTTCTTCTCCAAGGCAATAACTTTAAAGGGGCATCTCGAAATATCAGCAGTAATTATTTTTCTTGCTAATTCCGTGATAATATCCTTAATTAATGCGTTTTTTCCTTCTAGTTTCTCTAGTTGGACAGCATAGTTTTCCTTTAAAAAAGCTTTTTCAATGGCTTTATAAATCAATTTATCACTCAACACTTTTTCTAAATCCTCCTTATGCACCCACCCATCGTAATCTAAAAACGGCATATACAACTGCTCCATAGTAGAATGAAAAAGCGTTCCAAAAATTCTATAATCCACATGCTCCGCCGTCTCATTGGGCTCTCTTATTTCTGCAATGTATTTTAAGTAGAATAAAAAAGGATCTCTCAAATAAGTTGTTAATGCTGTTGGACTAACCGAACGATCCCCCTCTAAAAAGGCTGCCAACTTTTTCAAAACATCTTCTGCCTTATCAATTTCCTCTATTTTAAAACTATTTTCTTTTTTGCTTTTAGCTCTAACAACACTTTGTGAAACAGATATCAACTTGTTGGCTGAAAAGTCGCTTAAAATTTGCTCTATAAATCGACTTTTGTTTTGATTAACGCCCACACCTTCATTTAAATAAACCAGATCTACATTTTTTGCTCTTTGAAATAACCTATAAAAGTGATAGCTAAAAATTTCATCCCCATCCTCATGTGTAGGAATTTCAAAAACACTTCTAATTAAGTAAGGTATAAATGAAACAGCTCTTTTCCCTCCAGTAGGCAAATAACCCTCATTCATTGAAAGCATTATTACATTTTCAAAATCCAAATTCCTTGTTTCCAAAAAACCCATTATTTGTACATTGGCCTCTTTGTTTGTTGTAAAAGGAACTTTAGTTGTTCCTATTATTTGAAGAAGTGTATTTAAAAAGGAAGGAAATGCCAGCTGATAATTCTGTTTTTGAAAAATAGCCATTACCTCTGAAATAGAATGGATGCTCTCGCATAACATTATATACTCATTTATATAGTCCTCTTTCAATTTGGCCTCAATCTTTTCCTTTATTTTAGTAAAGAGTTCTAATAAAATATCGTTGGAGATTTCAGCAGCTCCAAGCGCTATTAAAAACGAACCAACATCTTCAAATTCCTGAAACAGGTCTGCCTCTACCAAATACAAATTCTGATGTACTATGGAATTCTTAAACTCCAACCGTTTCTTTTCCGGGATTAATTTTCTAATTAAAAGGTTTTCAAAAAATCTAAAAATGTCTTTATAATAAAAAAAGGTCTTCTTATCTCTCTGTCTCTTATTTTTTAACAATTGTGTTATTGAAAACAATAACTGGCAAGAAGAAGACGAGCCCAACGAGTATCCCATAGTTATATTCGAGTCTTCTAAATGCGATGGCAATTGAGGTATTATATAGTTTAATAAAGATTCGTCGTTTAAAACTAAAACGGTTTTTTGACCCTTTTTGACATATGCTTCTAATAATTCAAAGGCATAATTAACCTGACTACTATCATTTGAAGCTTCAACAACTTGAATGTTTTTTTGCTGTTGAATAAGTTCTGTAGAAATTTTAAAAGTGTTTTTTTCAGATAATCGTTCCAGGTTTTCTCTTAAGTGATTTCCCGCCTTATGCAAGGTGTTTTCAAGATAAAAATCATCCGTATCCCAAACTATTATTGCATCATAATACAACTGCAATGCTCTAAAAATTCTATACTCAGAAGTGGACAACGCATTAAACCCCGCTAATACAATTTGACGATTAGAAAAATTAATCTGCTGACTTTCTAATTGATTAACCAAATCTTTGTAAAGCATTCCTTCGTAAGCAATATTTCTTTTTTTAAGAACATCATTGAGTTCATTATAAATGGAATCAAGAGACTGGTAGTATGCTTTGAATCGATCTGTATAAACGTTTTTATCTCCCTTGCTTGAGTTTATGCTTTCCCAAAACTGATGAAGCAATTGCATCTTTTCTTCAGGAAGTTCAAAAGCATCATCAATTGTCTTTATGTCTGATATAAAAGAAAAAAGCTTTTGTGCATCAGCCATGTACTTGTCAATTTCATCAAAATCTTTTATTAATGTTTTTCCAAAATGATAAAACTCTTCAAAGTCCGTTTTATCATTTAACAATTTCAAATAAATAGGATACAGCTCTGCCAATAGTGTTAATTCATCCGCAACCTCTTTATTACAAGCATCACTTACAAATTGTTGAATACTTAGGATTTCTGGCAACCAAAATGCATTTTTTTGCTGCGCCACTTTCTGAATTACAATTTTTTTAAATACTGCACTCGCCCTTTTAGTTGGAAAAACAAAAATCGACTCCTCCAAGTTTCCAATGTGATCAGGAATTAATTTTTCGTACAATGCCTCTAAAAATGATTGCATGACTTAAAGTTAGAAGAGTTTTGGTAAATACAGACAATATGAACAGTATGTGTGCATTGTGAAAACTTACGAAAATTGTAAATCATTGTCCTTTAAACAATTAACAAAAAATGCACAAATCAATGTGAAAACAAATCCTACTAAATAGTGAATCTCTCACCTCAAAAAAGAACAAAAGAACACAAAAAATGCACAAAAACAGGCCCAAATAACACTAAAGTTTCATTGCCAATTTAAGTGGTCATAAAACACCTATGCTTCCTTTGTAGCAAACAAAAAATAAAATCATGAACAAAAATTTATTTAAACTATTACCGGCTATTCTAATCGCTTTTGGAACGGTATTTACTTTTACCAGTTGCAGTGAAGATGAATCAAATGAAGTATCAACAGGAACAACAACTACGACATTAAAAGGAAACATCGGGACAAGAACGCTTTCAGAAGATACTATTTACATAATAGATGGATTTGCTTATGTAGACAGTAACGATATATTAATTATTGAAGCCGGTACAATTATAAAAGCAAATACCGGCGATGGAGCCAATGCTTCTGCTTTAATAATAACTAGAGGAGGAAAAATAATGGCCAATGGAACGGCTGCTAAACCAATAATTTTTACATCTGTAAACGATAACATTACAATTGGCCAAACAGCTAGTACTTTATTGCCTGCTCAATCAACAGGTCTTTGGGGTGGTATAATAGTATTAGGAAGTGGATTAATTTCTGCAAGAGCTTCTAAGGGAAGCACAGAAACAGACATTGAAGGAGTTCCTCCAGCATTAGGTATTTCTAAATATGGAGGTAATGTTGAAAATGACAACTCGGGAAAATTGAATTACGTATCTATTCGATTTACAGGAACAAAGTTAGCCACCGATGATGAAATCCAAGGATTAACACTTGGAGGAGTTGGTTCAGGAACAACTGTAACCAATATTGAGGTTATTTCAAGCGCTGATGATGGAATCGAATTTTTCGGTGGAAGCGTGAATGTAACAAATGCCGTGATTGCATATCAAGCTGATGACGGGTTAGACATAGATCAGAGTTATAGTGGAACAATAAGCGAAGTACAAGTGCTAGTATATAATTCCGAAGGGAATGATGCATTTGAAATAGATGGACCTGAAGGCAATGACAATGCAACTGGGAAATTCACTATTCAAAATGTTACTGTCGCAAATAATGGAGGGGGCACCAATTTTGCTGCTACTTTTAAAAGCGATGCCCAAGGAAATGTAAACAATTGCGCATTTGATGGTTTTACCAATTGGGTTAGAATACAAGGAGATGGTGCTTGCATTAATTACAATAACGACGATTTAGTAATAAATGGCGGAGAATTTAGTTTTGACAGTCTGCCAGGGCTTATTACTGCAGATACGCTACAAAACGAAATTGAAACTAAGTTTGTTGCAAATAATACGGCAACTTCCAGTTTTTCAAAGGGTGCTACTGCCGACTTTTCATGGACATGGTCTAGTGACCTAAACATTTTAGCTGATTAAAAACATTATATGACAAAGGCTTCTTTATAGGAAATCTATAAAGAAGCCTTTTTTAATAGAAAGAGAAGAGATGAAAAAAATTATTTTAAATATCGCATTGCTGACCTTAACATATCTTGCCGTTGCATACCAACCAAAAGGAATTGTTAGAGGAATTGTAATAGATGAAAAACTAGGAGAACCGCTAATAGGGGTTAATGTAGTTGTAGAAGGTACAACCATTGGTGCCTCTACTGATCTAGACGGAAACTTTTCTATGTCACTCAACCCCGGCACCTATAATTTAGTCGTTTCATATATTTCTTACGCAACAAAAAAAATAAGTGCGGTAGAAGTGAGTGAAGATGAGGTAGCAATGCTTCAGATATTAATGAATGAAGATGCTGAAACGCTTGAAGAAGTGGTGGTAATAGCTAAAGCTATGCAAAATACAGATGCTGCTTTACTATCCATACAAAAAAAATCCTCTAACGTAATTGATGGTATTTCTGCCCAAACTTTTAGCAAGTCCGGTGATGGCGATGCTGCTGCTGCCATAAAAAGAGTTCCAGGAGTGTCCATTGAAGGTGGAAAATATGTTTTTGTTCGCGGTTTGGGAGATCGGTACTCAAAGTCCATTTTAAATGGGATGGAAATTCCGGGATTAGACCCCGAAAGGAATACGGTGCAAATGGATATTTTTCCAACCAATATTATTGACAACATTGTTGTTTATAAAACTTTTACCCCTGATTTACCTGGGGATTTTACAGGAGGACTAGTAGATGTTACCACTAAGGATTTTCCTGATAATAAATCGCTTAAATTATCTGCTTCTTTCGGATATAATACAATTACACATTTTAAAGACGATTTTATTCTTTATGATGGGGCTTTCCCCGATGCTTTAGCACTGGGAGGTAAAAGCCGAGCATTACCCTTTGCAAAAGATCTCGAACCTAATCTTGTAGATGCACAATCTTCTTTTAATACAACAAATGCATTAAATAAGGAATTGGAGGCTAAAAATTCAAATACTTTTTTAAACCAAAGTTATTCAATTAGTGGCGGAAACCAATACAATAAAGAAAGAGTTACACTTGGATTAAATGCAGCTTTCAACTACAAAAACAGTTATGAATTAAGACCCAATTACACTCAAAATGAAACAATAATTGTCACTAATTCAGGATCTGGCAGCGAGCAGGCTCCCTTTAGTTACGAAAACTTTGTTGAACAAACAGGTAAAACAGGGACCAATGAGGTTCTTTGGAGCACCATGCTTTCAGGATCCTTAAAAAAAGATCATCATAAAATAGGCTTAAAATTACTTCACACTCAGAGTGGAGAAAAAAGTGCAACCATAAGAGATATAAATGATATTGAAAACACACAACTAAATTTGAGAACTGACTTATCATATGTAGAAAGAAGGATAAGTAATGCCATTATTTCAGGAGAGCATTTGGCAGGCAAAAACATTAAATTAAATTGGGCCAACGCTTTTACCCTGATTGGAGTAAATGAACCCGACAGAGCTAGCTCTGAATTTGTAATAAATTCTAACGGCGATGTAACCTTCAACTCTAACTCTAATGTTGATAAAGTATATAGGGTACTTAATGAGTACAGCAACAATGCAAAACTAGATATCACCTTACCCATTAAACAATGGAAAGGGCTAGACACTAAGTTAAAATTTGGTGTTGCTGAATTAATTAAGAAAAGAGACTTTGAAACATTTTCTGTTTCTATTGGAAAGAGTGATAATTTTGACCCTGAACTTATTTTGATTGAGGACGGAGCCAACTCAATATTAGCAACTGAAAATTTATATTCTACCAGTAATGCGTCTGGGTATACCGTTACCAATGTACAGGTAGATGCAGAAAATAAGTTTACCTCTATATATAATATCTTAGGCGCTTATGCTATGGCCGAATTACCTCTGCATGAACGTATTAAATTTATCGGTGGTTTAAGAGTTGAACACGCACTAATCAATTATACTGGTACACGACGAACAACAAGAATTGAAAGCACAGAAAAGGTGCTAAACAGCTTCCAATTTTTACCTTCTGTCAATTTTGTATATAACATTTCCAGTAAGGATAATAAAGATATGAACCTTAGAGCTTCATACAGCAGAACATTAGCAAGACCTTCTTTCAGAGAAAAATCAGAAGCCATAATATATGATCCGGTTAGTGGTATAACTTTTAATGGTAATATTAACCTAGAAGAAACTTTCGTTCATAATGCTGATTTAAGATGGGAATATTTTATAGGCGGAGGAGAAATTATTTCTTTAAGCGCATTTTATAAAAAGTTCATCAACCCAATAGAAATTCAACCACTTGAAAATGTTGGTATAGATCAAATACAACCTGTTAATAGGGATGAAGCAGATGTTATTGGTTTAGAATTAGAATTTAGAAAGAGTTTAGCCTTTATTCATCAAAAACTAAGTGATTTAATTCTTGGAACGAATTTCACGTATGTAAAATCTATGATTGAATTAACAGAAGATCAAAAAGATATATACATTATTACCAATACACCTTTACCTTCTAATAGAGAATTAGTAGGGCAATCTCCTTTTATTGTAAATGCATTTCTTTCTTATAACAATCCAAACACTGGAACAGGACTAAATCTCAGTTATAATGTAAAGGGCAAAACACTTTCACTTGCAGGAGTTGGAGATATTCCTAATGTCTATGACGACCCTTTCCATAATTTAGACTTTAAAGCAACTCAAAAATTAGGAAAAGACAACCAATTTGGTCTTTCCTTTATAGCTAAAAATTTAATTGGGGATTACACAGATAGATATTACGAATTTAAAGATGTACAATCTACTTACATCTCTTATGATAAAGGCCGAAGTTTTTCTCTTGGCTTCTCCTGGAAATTATAAAACGTATATACAATGCGGTTAGTGGCGGACCTTAAGAGCTTATCTCTTCTCAGCTTGGTTCGCCACTTTTTATATCCGCTAATCTATCAAGACTTTGACTTTTTCTTCCCAAATCTGAAAATAGCATAAACACTAATTTCAGTTGTATGTGCATTTTCTCCTCCACTAAGAACTGGTGTTCCAGAAAAGGAAATATCAAAGTCGTCGTTTGTAATATCAACTAATCCTTTACTTAGTCGTCCACCGACTCCAATTCCTTTTTTTGATACAAATTCTACACCAAAATGAACCCCTGCATCAAACCTCTTAAAAAAACTATCTCCTTCTAAATCTTCCAATCTCTCATCGAACAAATTGTCTTCATTCTCAGCGACTACTACTCCTACACTATTATAGATCTTAAAGTTTAACTTTCCCCCCATAGCATAGGCCCCATATCCGCCAAAATGAAAATTGAAAACATCTTTAATATAGAATTTAAGAGAAATAGGAACACTTAAATAATGAAAATATGTTTGCAACTCAGAACGACCTAAAACTCCAAAGGTAGATTCCGTCTTAGTGCCTCTTAAATCGTATAAAACTTCCAAATCAAAAGCGAAAGATTTTTCTGTGGCTTTCTCAAAAGAAAAACCAGCAGTTCCTCCATATCTAAATCTGTTTTTTTGATCTGCAATGGACTCATCTCCTACTCCAATGGTAGAAATGGCCATTCCCCCTTTTAAACCAAACCCTCCTTTGCCTCCTGCAAACAAATTAGAAGAGGACAATAATATGATAAGGGTCAGAATATGTACGCCTGATTTTTTCATAATTAAATTTTTATTTTCTATAAAGATCAAATATCGTGTTAAAGGTAAGCGATAGATCTCATCATAGTAACAAAACTTGTAAACAGTTGGTAGTAAACGAGGTTCCTGTAAATTTTATTATATGTGTGTTTATTAAAACCTACTTCAATAAAACAGTTTGCTTATTCTATATTTAATCTAATTCCTTTAGAATGGCTTGCAAACTCAGGGGCATACATACATTGAATGCTCGTAATACCGTTAGAAAAATTCCCAGAGTGCGTCACGCGCAAAGGATACTCAAACACATATACTCCCTTAGGTAAATAGTCAAAAAAGAAATGTGTGGCGGCATCTCGAGTCGATTCATAATATCCAAGTCCATCTTGCCATTTGTAACTAGACAATACATTTATTGGTTCTAGCCCTGAAGCCCTCATATCCTTCATATGCACAAACTCCATATTCCTATCCGATTTAAGAATTACTCTTATTTTCAACAAATCCCCTGGTTCAATTTTATCACTTTCTCCAATTCGAACTAACTTTTTCCCCTCTGAAGTATTGATTTCTTTATACACTTCTTTAGTTGAGTTTAAAGGCGTTTGATGCGATGTAATTTTATCTAAATCTTCAAAATACTGCCAGTACATGGCTCCCCAAGCAGGACCCTTATTAGGGTTTGAAAGACTTATATTCGCTTTTGGCTTGTCAATTTCTCTTCCGTTCCATTTTATCTTAAAATGTCCTGTTCCGGCCTCAATGTTTGAATCAAAATCAATTGGATTTACAGTCTTTTTGTCAATTTTTACTTCTATTGATTGATTGTCTTCTATCCAATTACTTCCCCCTAATAAAAGAGCATAACATGCATCTGCTGTCGCTTTAGTTGTCGTCCATCGTTGAACCTGTTTTTGTTTCAACAGCCAAAGTTTCAAATTGTCGACGTCTTTTGCTCTTCCTCCAATTTCTTCGAATGCTTCTATCAATAGTGCCTGTGTTTCAATGGGGGCATTATACCAATAATACCCTCCCTGCTCTACTTCTTTCCAATACATCCCTCGTTCTTCATGGGAAATAGCATTTTCCTTTAATGCTGTTATTATTTTAGAAGGAATCTCTTTTTCATTGTACCGCCCTAAAGCAATACTAATCATACCTTGCATGTAATAACTTTTGTTTAACCAATGCTCTTTTGATTGTTCTAAAAAATAATCGAAAGCAATTTGTTGTTGCCTATTTAAATCAATATGGTTGAAAAAAGACCGCGCATATAAATACTGAATTTGTGTACTTCCTAAATTGTCCGTTGTTAAATACTTCTTATTGTGTTTTTTGATTTCCTGATAGTCTTCCAGAATTCTTTGGTCTAAATATTTGATAGCCTTATTTAAAACTTGTGTTGATCTTTCATTTTTTTCAAAGGGTGCTACCTTCAACTGCTTCAAATGTCCAAAACCAGATACAATATATTGTGTTATATATCGATTGTCTCTCATCCCTGGAAACCAAGAAAATCCACCATTGGGTGTTTGTATATTAAACAACTTATCTAAAGATTGTTTTTGTTCGTATGCCATCTTATTAAGGTCAAACAAAAGAGCTATTCTTTTCTTTTGCTCAGATTCATTTTGTGCCTCCCTTAACCAAGGCGTTTCTTCAATCAACAGCATTTTAAGCTCTTGATTTTTTTCCAAGTTGCTTAATAGTGCTTTACTATCTGGAGCATTTTTCCATTGATCAAAAACAGCTTTAATTCTCGAGTTGCTATTGGCAATATAAGAAGCCAGTGTATTGGCATAATATCTATTAAAAGTTTGTTCGGCACACTCATAGGGGTATTCCATTAAATAAGGCAATGCTTGTACCGCATACCATATTGGATTAGAAGAAATTTCTAATGTGAGTTGATGATGTTTAAGTGTTTTAGAACTATAATTTGCTAATTTCTCAAAAGTATAGTCTTTGTTTTCTCCACCCAAAACATTTAATGGCAATGTTTCGGTTACCAACATTCTATTACTTAAAACAGGCAGTGTATTGGTTTCTCCATCCGTAAAACCTCCTGCGTTTGCAATGATTTCGTATTTAATTGCTTGAATATTATACGGCACTTTGACTTCCCATTGCGCTAAAGTATTTTGCTCCGGATCCACACTAAAGGCAACATTATTACCATTGCTTAATAATTGGGTGGTTATCTCCTTGCCGCTTAAAACATCGTACAATTTTATTGTTGATGTCCCTTCTAGTTTTTTATTTGAAAGATTAATGATTTTAGTTGTCAAAACAATATTGTCTTTTTCTCTTAAAAACCTTGGCACATTGGGAATAACCATCAACTCTTTTTGTGTAACAACCTCTTTAGAGAATATTTTATGATTCAACTCTTTAGTATGTGCAAAGCCTAAAAACTTCCATTTTGTCAATGCTTCAGGCATTTTAAAGGAAAATATAGTATTGCCTTCCTTATCGGTTTTTAAATCTGGAAAGAAAAAAGCCGTTTCATCAAAATTAGACCTAGGAACAAGAGACCCTTCTTCCTTCTTAACTTCCTTTTCTGCTTTTTTTACATCTCTAGTAGCTTCTTCTTTATTTTCAGTAGCAGATTCATCAGCATCTGCAAACCCAGCAGCCTCAGCTTCAACCATTTCCATTGGTGCGGCAGCAGCATCCATTAGTGCAATATTTTCAGCCCTGCCATTGCTCGCTCTTGATTTAAAGGCAAAATTTCTAATGCCATAATCCGCCATATAAAATCCAAAAAAGTTTAAGCTGTGATAACTGTTTTGAATATATGATTTATACTCATGCCAATCGATACTATAAAGCCTTCCATTGGACCGCCCAAATCCAACATTATTCCATGATTGCAATGAGCTTATGTGCTTTTTGGGAAGATGGAAGTAAAATTGGTTACTTGCAAATGCATCTAACGAAGCATCATACATTGTCGCTAACAACTCTGCAGATATTTTTTCACCATAAGGTCCTGTAATTTTTAGCTGCCATTCTTCTTTTTGTCCAGGCAGCAATTTATCTCTAAATGAAAGCCATTCTACATTTAGCTCTTTTTTAATTGATGGAATCGTAACTTTCGAATGCTTAGAAAATTGCCTGTTATACTTTATTAGAAAAGCTTTCACCTCAATATTCTCTCTCAACGTATTATTAATTTCTGCACTAATTGTTTGAAAAGAATTGTTTAAAGCAATAATTTCTCTCTTTAATATGTTTCCATCATTACTCACTTCAACAATTGCTTTTGCATTATTGAAAGAGGATCCAACAACAATATTTAAAATTTCCCCTTTATTTATTTCTTCCGGTGTTTTTACTATTAAAGGTGTTATTGAAATAGGGTGTTGATCATTAGTAGATGTAAAAGTTATTACCTTCTTAAAAAGGACTAGCTGGCCCTTTTTATCTTTGGCTTTAATTTCAATTAAATACTTTCCTGAATTAGAAAAATTCGTTGGGCTTAAGGCCATCTCTTTTTTCTTAAGTGTATTGAAGCTTTTAGAAAAGACTGCTTTTTTCTTTGGCCACTCTAAGGGGTTCTCTTCTTCTTTAAACATCGAATTAGGGAAAAGCTTATCATGGTCGTTTTTATTTAGCGTATAAAATTCTGGTGTCTCCCAATATCTTTTTTTCTTAAAAATCTTTGGCCCCTCTAATTCATAAATTTTTACCTCTACCTCTGCAGCTTCAAACTCACCATTCAGATTGGTAGTGCTAATATTGATTTGATGGTTTTTATCTCTATCCAAATATTCTTTCACATCACAATTCAATAAAAGACTTATGTATCCAATCTTAACCGTTGCTGAATTGCTTCTTGTTTCTCCAGAAATATCCGTTACATCTGCAATCACTTCATAGGTAAAATAGGCTTGCTGATCTTGACTAATAGCTTTGTCCGGAATTGCTTTAAAATCAATTTCAAAATTGCCTTGCTCATCTGTTTCTGTTTCTCCAAAAGTAATTTCTTTAGAATTGCTATATGGTAAAGAAGGGCGTCTCCAATAATGAAAGTAGTAAGGTCTTATTACATTTCTAACTACTTTATAACTAACTTTCGCATTACTTAAGTTGGCTCCAGAATATGTTTTAGTGTTTCCCTTTACAGTAACAACATCTTCTAAATTGTAAGACTTAGTTATAGGAAGAAAGGCAACTTCGAAAGAAGGACGCTTATACTCTTCAATTCTTATTGATTTTTGTCCCTGTTCATTTCTTATTGTAAAGTTCCCCATCAATGTATTGGATGGAGCGGTAAAACTTCCTGAAAAAGTGCCATATTCATTAGTTGTCAAAGAGAGTTTACTAACCTCTTTATAATTCACATCTCGCAAAACAACAGTTGTCTTTTTATCTGATAAAATGCGATTTTCCCCGTCAAAACTCTCAACAATTAAACCTTTAAAATAGATTGTTTGGCCTGGCCTATATATAGCCCTATCCGTAAAGAAATGTGTTGAGACATTTTTCTTAGGTGTTCGTTCTCGAAAGTTATGGATATAAAAACTATGCTCTAATCCAAGAAAGTCTTCCTTATGTTTTATTTCTAATTGAAAATTCTGGCTTTGATCTACTCCGGTGATTTTCGCGTATCCTTTTTCATTCGTTGTAAATGATTTTCCTTTTACATAATTATATTTTCTGCTTTTATAATCGTAGACACGTCTATATGTTTGTATATGTGCATCAGCCATTGGGAGACCTTCTTTCCTGCCCATAACTTGGACTTCAAGTTGCCCATTTTTTTTACGGGTAGTATAACCAATGTTAGAAAGCCAAACCACATTTAATGCCACCGCAGAATTTTGAATAGAAAAATCAGCATTTGGTGAAAATAGCAGTGCATAATATCCTTTTCCTAGTTTTTCTATATCTATTTCTATCGTATGGTTATTATAGTCATTCGAACTAGGAAGTTTTACCTGCCAACTTCTAGCTGAACCTCTTCTATTGAGTGCTCTTATTATTTCTTCTTGTTTTTTTGAAAACAATAATTTGTCATCATTATAATTAAGGGGAACCACCTTACAATATATTTTATCAATATTTGTATATGACACCAATGCTTTAAAAGGTTGATTAGGAATTTCAACCTGCTCTGTAGTAACATTCAATGCTTGTTGTAGTAACTGTTGCTTTAAAACAGCGCAATTTTTTGCACCCACTGTTTGAGGATATTTATCTATCGTTTCATTACATAATTCAACTACTCTTTTTTTTATTGAAAGGTCTTCATTGCTTTGATTAGAATTGTTTAACGCTTTCGCTAAATCAAAATTTACTTCTGCTGTAGCAGGATTTTCTTCCAAGGAGTTAGCTAAAGTCTCTAAAGACTTAATATATAATTCATTCTTATTTGACGCTTTAAAATGATTTTTAACAAATTTCAATCTGCTTAAATCAACATCTACAAAAGCTGCTTTGTTATTTTGCTTACTTCTAAACTTCAATAGCTCTTGATACAATTTTGTTGCAAGGAAATCATTGGTAATGCTTTCAGGCTCTTGAATAGACAAGTTTGAAAATTCTACTGCTTCCGAAAAATAACGATCATCATTTAGTTCAAATACAGAGATGGCTTCCGACAAACCGCTTTCAGTATTGGAAAAAAAGCTTAGTGCTTCATGTGCTAATAGATCATAGAGTGTTGGTCTTAGGTTTTTTGAAGCTTCTGATAAATTATTCAAAATCTCACTATAGGCATCTATGGATGTTTTTTGCAACAATTCTGCCTCTTTTAAAGAAGCCATATATTGATTGGCAATTTCTGTGAACAGTGTTTTGGGGTCCCAGGTCCTGAAATCTTCATTTTTATCATTAGTTGTATGTGTTCTTTCTAAAAACTTATATCTATGATTTTGGTAATACATCCAATAAGACCGTGCAAGTATAGATTGTAATATTGCTTTTTCGATACCTATACTCCTATTAATTTCACCTTTGAGCTCTTGAACAAATTTCAATTCTGAATTTTCCTGAATCGTCATTGAGTATTTACCCTTAAACAACATTGCTTTTGCAATTTGAGGTGTATTTGATTCTCTTTTTGCAATAGAAAAGATCTGTTCAACCTCTTCCAAAGCAGATTTTGTTTTACCTTCTTTTTCAAGAACAGAAACTTTTTCCCATAGATTTGCATAATTATTAAAATCCATTTGTTCTGTCTTTTTTCTTTGCATTGCCTGTGTACATACAAATGCAAAACACAAGATTGCTAAAATGAGAGATGTTTGCTTTTTTAACATAGTTATCGTCTTTCAAAATATTTAGATGCAAATTCACAATAAGATGGTGCCTAAGTTATTTTTTTAAAAATGACTCCACTCTTTGTTTTACATTTTTTCTGATGTTAAGATAAAAGAGGTGGAAATCGAAAATATGGTAGCTTTTTCCTGCCAAATGCTCATATCCCATTTTTTTAGGTTTTGTTATCCATAAAACCCCATCGTTACATTGGCACCCGATAAGATTTTTATCTACTCTATTAAAGTTCCTAGGAACAGCCCCTTCATGACTTGTATACCCAACAAATTCTTCATCATTCTTCCAACTTAAAGGATTTACACAAACACTATTTTCATAGTATTTTGGTTGAGCCTCCCAACCGAAAGTATTGTAAGAGATAATACATCCAGTCTGAGTTGCTGAATCACATACAGGAATAGCAATATATGTCCTTTCTTCAACAACATACCCAACAAGATATGCTGCTATTAATTGTTTCATTAAAGGTTTAGCATCAAAAAACTCCTTTAGCAGCCGCTTAGCATGCATACTTCCCTGACTATGCCCCGCAATTATAATTGGCCTACCTTCATTATAATGCTTCAAATAATATTCAAAGGCATTTTTAACATCACTATAAGCAATATTAAAGGCTTCATTAGACCTGTCTTCCTTTTTTCTAAAAAAATTGTGTAACGCTGCTTGCCTATACCTTGGGGCATAAACTTTAGCACTTCCATTAAAAACAGTAGCCTGAGACTTGATTGCTGTTTTATCTGTAAATCGATTTAATGCTTTGTTTTTTATCTCTGCATTTCCAATTTTGTAGAAGGTTGTAGGATGAATATAAAAAACATCTGCATTAGATTCTTTTTGATTATCACTTAAACCAACATTTTCAGGAACCTGATCAGCCGCATCCAACATATTTGGCAATGCCGCCCAGTTTTCACTTAAATCATAATTAGGAGCATCAGGAATGGAAGCGCCTAAAAAAATGATCAATAAAAAGGTGATCAAAATGCTATTTTTAAAATAATTCACTGTTCTAAACAATATACCACATTCAATAAGAATGCCATAATACAGTTTATATTGTAAATCTTTTCACAACTTTGCAACAAATCATAATCAATCATGGCTTCAAATAATGAGCAACGTACAGAAATAAGCAGTATAGGAGAGTTTGGTCTTATTGACAGAGTAACAGGGGCATTTGAAAATAGAAATGCTTCCACTTTCAAAGGGATAGGAGATGATGCCGCAATAATAATTGAAAATGGAACGTATAAAGTTCTCACCACAGACCTCTTAGTTGAAGGTATTCATTTTAGTTTAGTATATACCCCACTTATGCATCTTGGTTATAAAGCAGTCGTTGTAAATTTATCTGATATATATGCGATGAATGCCATGCCCGAACAAATTTTAGTTTCTATTGCTCTATCCAATCGTTTTTCTGTAGAGGCAGTAGAAGAAATTTTTAAAGGCATTAAAAAAGCATGTGATTTTTATAATGTTGATTTAATTGGTGGAGACACAACTGCTTCTAACAAAGGATTAATTATAAATATCACAGCTGTTGGAACTATAAAAAAAGAAACAGATATTGCTTTTAGAAATGGCGCTAAAGAAGGAGATATCCTTTGTGTTTCTGGAGATTTAGGCGGAGCGTACATGGGCTTGCAATTGCTTGAAAGAGAAAAGAAAATTTACATTGAAAATCCTGAAATTCAGGTAGACTTGGAAAATCAAAAATATATTTTAGAAAGACAATTAAAACCGGAGGCAAGGAGAGACATTTATAACGTGTTTAAAGAAAAAGAAGTTATTCCAACTTCGATGATTGATATTTCCGATGGTCTTTCTTCTGAAATACTCCACATTTGCAAACAATCAAATGTGGGATGTTTGATAGAAGAGGCTCAGCTGCCAATTGCAAAAGAAACATATGACATGGCACTTAATTTTAATCTTGGTCCAACTACCTGTGCTTTGAGCGGTGGGGAAGATTATGAGTTGCTTTTTACGATTGATCCTAAAGACATTGATAAAATCAGTAAACATTCAGATATTACCATTATTGGTGAAATGCTGCCTGCGGAAATGGGTGTTAAGCTTAAAACAAAAGGAGGCAACTTGCATGATATTATCAGTTTGGGATGGGATAGCTTAAAAGAAGAAACTTAGTAAATTTAAAACGTTTACCATTTATTAAACTTCTTCTTTTTTTTCAAAAAGGGTAAAAAACTACCTTTGGCTCAATTCACCAAAATCGATTACTGATGAGTGTTGAGGTTTTATTAATTGGAATATTTATTATTGGATACCTCCTAATCGTATTTGAACATAACTTTCGAATTGACAAAGCTGGTCCAGCACTTCTTACAGGGATTTTAATGTGGACAGCCCATATCATCACTGCTGAAGATTATCATGTAGTAAATCATCATTTTCTAAAACATCTTGCCGACATTTCTAGTATTTTATTTTTCCTTCTTGGAGCAATGACCATAGTAGAAATTATCGATATGCATGATGGTTTTCACACCATTATTAATCGAATAAAAGAATCAAATAAGAGAAAGCTTTTATGGATTGTTTGCATTCTAACCTTCTTTTTATCTGCTATTTTGGATAATTTGACCACAACCATTGTAATGGTTTCTTTGCTTAATAAAATGATAGACTCTAAAAAAGACCGTTTACTTTTTGTTGGAATGATCGTTATTTCTGCAAATGCTGGTGGGGCTTGGAGCCCAATTGGAGACATTACAACAACCATGTTATGGATTGGAGGACAGATTACCGTTCTACCAACAATTAAAGCCGTCTTTCTACCAAGTTTAGTTTGCATGATTATACCATTAATAATTACTTCTTTTGCGCTTAGTGGTCACTTTGAAAGAGTAACTGTTAAAACAAAATACAAGACTACTAGACAAGAAAGAGGTCTTATTCTTTTTACTGGAATAGGCTTATTACTATTTGTGCCCGTTTTTAAAACGATTACACATCTCCCCCCTTTTATGGGAATGTTTTTTGGAGTAGGGGTGCTTTGGCTAATGACTGACTTTTTACATGTAAAAAAGGGTATAGAAGAAAAATCTGAATATTCTGTATTAAAAGCACTATCCAAAATTGATTCAACAAGTATTTTGTTTTTCTTTGGAATTCTAGCCGCAATTACCGCTTTAGAATCTTATGGAACTTTAGAAAAGTTAGCTGAGGCATTAAACCACAGTATTGGAAATTTGAATATCATTGTCATAATTATAGGCATCTTGTCGGCAATTGTAGATAATGTTCCATTGGTTGCTGCGGCAATGGGTATGTATGGTTTAGAGCAATACCCAACAGATAGTACATTATGGCAATTTATTGCTTATTGTGCCGGTACGGGAGGTAGTATTTTAATTATAGGGTCTGCCGCAGGGGTGGCAGCGATGGGTTTAGAACGTATCAATTTTATTTGGTACCTAAAAAGAATCGGTCCATTAGCATTATTAGGGTACTTAGCAGGGGCAGGAGTTTATCTTCTCTTGAATTAATCTATTTTCCATAAAATGTATTCTCGAAACTATTACTTTTGCTAAAAATTAGTAATGGCAGTAATAAGACCATTTAAAGGAATCCGTCCTTCAAAGGAGTACGCAGAACAATTGGCTTCTAAACCCTATGATGTTTTATCTTCGGAAGAAGCAAGAGCGCTTGTAAAAGACAATCCTTTTTCTTTTTTAAGGGTAATAAAACCTGAGGTGAATTTACCTAAAAACATCAATGTATATGCAGACGAAGTATATCAAGAAGGTAGAAAGCAGCTCAACAATTTATTGGAGCAGCGTGTCTTGCTAAAAGACAAACATCCAAGCTTGTACGTTTATAGCCAAATAATGAATGGAAAACAACAAATTGGCTTAGTAGCAGGGTCTTCTATAGATGACTATTCCAACAATAGCATAAAAAAACACGAATATACTCGACCAAAAAAAGAAAACGATCGCATTAAGCACATGAAGACCATTGGTGCACATATGGGGCCCGTTTTTCTTACGTATAAAAAGGTTGATCAAATTGATGCTATTATCAATGAGATCATCCAAAGCCAAAAACCTGTATATCAATTTATAGCAGAAGATAACGTGGAGCATATTCTTTGGACAATTGATAACGATGAACTAATCATGGAAATCGTAGCGCTATTCAAAGAAAGAGTACCCGCTACTTATATTGCAGATGGACATCATCGAGCTGCTGCATCTTATAAAGTAGGGCAACAAATAAGAGCAGAACAATCTAGTTATAACCCTGAAGCTCCTTTTAATTTTTTTCTAAGTGTTCTCTTTCCAGATGAGCAACTTAACATTATTGATTACAATAGGCTTGTTAAAGACTTAAATGGGTTGTCAAAAAAAGAACTGCTTGAAAAGCTAAATCAAAATTTCGAAGTAACGGAAATTGGTGAAAAGGCTTTCAAACCTGGTCAACTCCATGAAATAGGAATGTATTTAGGCGGCACATGGTATAAATTAACCGCAAAAGAAAACACCTACGACCCTAATGACCCTATAAAGGTATTAGATGTTTCTATTCTTTCTGATTATGTTTTAGATCCCATTTTAGGAATAAAAGATCAAAGAACAGATGAACGAATTGATTTTGTAGGTGGTATTAGAGGATTAAAAGAATTAGAAAGTCGAGTGAACAGCGGAGAAATGCAAATTGCGTTTGCGATGTATCCAGTTACAATTCAGCAATTAATAAACATAGCAGACTCCGGTAATGTGATGCCTCCAAAATCTACATGGTTTGAACCCAAACTTAGAAGCGGTTTAATTATTAATAAATTTGATTAGAAAGAAAATATAATATGAAATTCGGAACGAAAGTAATACATGCAGGTATAGAGCCTGATTCTGGAACAGGGGCAATTATGACCCCCATTTTCCAAACTTCCACCTTTGTGCAAGATGCACCAGGAAAACATAAAGGGTATGAATATGCAAGGACACTAAACCCAACAAGGGCCGTTCTCGAAAAGAATATAGCCGCTTTAGAAAATGGGAAATTTGGATTAGCTTTTGCGAGCGGAATGGCTGCAACAGATACTGTAATTCACTTATTAAATCCGGGAGATGAAGTTATAGCGACTAATGATTTGTATGGAGGTACTTATCGGATGTTTACCAAAATATATCAAAACTATGGAATCAAATTTCATTTTATAGACCTTAGCGATGCAGACCGTTTAGACAATTTTATTAACGAAAAAACTAAACTGATTTGGATCGAAACACCAACAAATCCTATGTTAAACATTATTGATATTGAATCAATATGTACAAAAGCCCAACAAAAAGGTATTAAGGTCTGTGTAGACAACACTTTTGCAACTCCTTATCTACAACAACCACTTGATTTGGGAGCAGATATTGTTGTACATTCTGCGACAAAATATTTAGCAGGACACTCTGACGTTATACTTGGACTTGCGGTTACCAGTGATGAAGAACTAGCAGAACAACTATATTTTCTACAAAATAGTATTGGGGCTGTCCCCGGCCCTCAAGATTGTTTTCTAACGTTAAGAGGTATAAAAACACTACACTTAAGAGTTCAAAGAAGCAGCGAAAATGCCATGCAAATTGCAAAAGCGCTAAAACAAATAGATCGAGTTGACAAGGTTTATTTTCCAGGATTAGAAGAACACAAAGGTCATGACATTGCAAAAAAACAAATGAAAGACTTTGGAGGAATGGTTTCTTTTAGCCTAAAAGAAGACACTATCGAAGCAGCTAATAATGTTTTATCAAGTACATCCCTGTTTTCACTTGCAGAATCATTAGGTGGAGTCGAATCATTAATTGGCCATCCAGCAACAATGACCCATGCCTCAATTCCTGAAGAGGAAAGATTAAAAACAGGTGTTACAAATTCTCTTATTAGATTAAGTGTTGGAATAGAAGACATTGATGACCTTATCAATGACCTTGCAAACGCAATTAATGCATCTTAAATGCTAGTTTTAATTGCTGTTGCTTTAGCTCCTGTTTTCGCTATTGTCTGGTACATTTATCAAAAAGACAAATACGAAAAAGAACCTGCAGCTTTACTGCTTAAAAGTTTTTTTCTAGGTATCCTTAGTATTATTCCTGCATTAATTGGCTCTGCTATTGGAGGATCTTTTTTTGAGGTTTCTGCTAATCCTATAATTACTGCTATTTATGCGTTTGGAGTAATTGCTTTGAGCGAAGAATTTGCGAAGTTTATATTCTTACGATTCGTCATGTTTCCCAAAAAAGAATTTGATGAACCAATAGATGGGATTGTTTATGGTGTGATGATTGGAATGGGCTTTGCTGCTTTCGAAAATGTATTATACGTAATAGAAGGTGGCCTTTCGACAGCTATTTTAAGAATGTTTACAGCAGTCCCTGCACATGCTGTATTTGGTGTTGCAATGGGTTACTATGTCGGGATGGATAAGTTTACAAATACAAGTGCGACCAGGCTTTCTTTAATTGGTTTGTTTATTGCGATACTGTTGCATGGGGCCTACGATTTCTTCCTTTTACAAACAAATATTCCCGCGCTAACATTAGTTTCTTTTGTTGGTCTTGCTTTAGCTATTAGATGGTCAAAAAAAGCAATTAAAACCCATCAAAACCTTTCTCCTTTTAAACAAAATTAGAGATGACCTCCTCCAAAACAATTGAACTTCTTGAAAAGTATTATACTATTTATAATCAACCTAACTTTATAGAGGATGACCCAATCTCCATTCCACACCAATTTTCTAAGCAACAAGACATTGAAATTTCAGGGTTTTTTGCTGCAATTCTTGCATGGGGACAAAGAAAGACAATTATTAATAAGTGCAATGATTTAATGAATCTAATGGATAAAAGCCCTCATGATTTTATTATCAATCATCAACCTCATGATTTAAAAAAATTTAAAGACTTTAAACACCGAACTTTTAACTACACTGATCTGCTCTATTTTCTTTATTTTTTTCAGTGGTACTATCAAAAAAACAAGTCCCTAGAAACCGCTTTTCTAACTAACGACCGTAATATTGAAGATGGACTCAATCAATTTAGAAGGCTTTTTTTCTCTTTACCAGATTACCCACTAAGAACCCAAAAACATATTGCTGCACCCTTTAAAAAAAGTACCTGCAAAAGACTAAATATGTTTTTGAGATGGATGGTAAGAAAAGACAATAAAGGTGTAGATTTCGGGATTTGGGAGCAGCTTAACTCTTCGAGCTTGTTTTGTCCATTAGATGTGCATGTTGAGAGAACAGCAAGAATTTTAGGACTAATTAAAAGGAAGCAAAGAGATTGGAAAACTGTTGCCGAGCTTACAAACAATCTAAAACAGATTGATAAAGAAGATCCCATAAGATTTGATTTCGCACTGTTTGGTTTAGGTATTGAACAAAAAAAGGGGCTTAGTTTTTAGTATTTTATTCTCTATGTTTAAAATGAACAAATTAAAGAAAATAGAAAGGACACTGATTCATAAGTTTGATTTAGAACAAGCTCATGAAGATATTTCGACCGAAGAAATGCTTAAAAGTTGGTTAGCAACGGAAATCGAATATTTGATAGAGAGGGATTTTAGTGCTTTAATGCAGTTGTTATATAGAATCGATATTAATGAAAAGCTGCTAAAATCAAAATTGCAAAACAATACACTAGCTGATTCAGGTGTTGTAATTGCAGAACTAATTATTCAAAGGGAAAAGCAAAAATTAGAGTGGAGAGAAAAATTCAAAAACTCTAATCCATTTTCTGATTCTGAAGATGAAGTCGAAAAATGGTAAAGGCTACTCACTATTTTAATACAACGCTAACTATAATTTACGCATCTTTGAATGAAACTAAAGCAACATTATGAAAAAGTTGATATTGTTTCTGTTTGTTGGAGTGCTCTTTTTCTCCTCTTGTAGGAAGGAAAGTGCTGACAATCTTTTTTCCATTGAAATAACGAATAACGGTGTCGTCAATAGCTTTGTTACTATTGCCCCTAGTGGACTTAAAGCCGCCAGTATTGCCGCCGTTTTTGCAAGTGATGACAATAGATATGCTGTTTCAGTTTTTACCCCTGAAGCTGATTCAGTGAAAAACTATATTCTTGAAGAAGAACTTAACCAAAACACCATCGACAAGATTATTAATAATTTGGAACCAAGCAATGCTAGTGCTTTGCAGCAATTGATTAACAATATTAAAAAGCTAAATGGTTCTATTGTTTTATTAGATCAAGGAACACTTACAGATAACTCTGATGACATCATTTATATTTCAGTAAGTGGCAATATTGAAATTTTAGAATTTACAGATAATCAAATTACGGGATCCTTTAATTGTGTTGCTGCACCAATCGGTGATGCCGCGTCAGGAAATTTAGAAAACTCAATAGCTCTCTCTGGACAATTTAGTGAAGTAATTTATACTTCTCTATAATTGACCTAATTCTTGTAAAATCTGTTTATCAAATATTGCTGGTCTTTGTGAAATTTCATGATAAGCTATCGCCCCTTTCGCATAATAATGGCAGACCATACTTTTCCTAGTTGCGTTCTGTTTTTTTACAGGAGAACCTCCATGAATTAAGTTTGCATGCCAAATCAAAACATCGCCTTTCTTTGCCATAAAAACTTTTCTCTTTAAATCATTTTTCTGAATCATCTTTTCAAGTGTATATTCATACCTACTGTTTAAATCACTATCTATCCAAAGTTTACTATATCGAGCTCCACCTACAGAATCTATATTCAAATAAGTTAATTTATGAGATCCAGGGTAATAAAATAAGGGACCATTTTCATCTCTAATATCTTCTAAAGCAATCCATGCAGCAATCATGTTGCCCTTGGGAAAAGTAGACATATGAAAAGCATCTGCATGTGCTTTTTGCTCACTTCCATTTAAGAAATTAATGGTCTGAAAAGGAATAATTTCTTGCCCCAATAACAAAGAAAGCACCTCTAATAAGTTAGCATGCATAAAAAAAGACCTTGCTTTTTTTGACCACTTATACGCCTGCATTATTTTGGACTGGGTATAATTAAAATTTAAGATGCGCTTCTTTAATAAAAAATCTATTTCACCATTTAATTGATCTATTTCATCGGTTTTAAAGAAGTTTTCTAAAATCAAAAACCCATTGTTGTGCCAACTATTAAGCATTTCCTTCGATCGATCTGAAATCGTCAACAAATCCCTCTTCTTAAATCCAAACTTGTTCTCGTCTAAACCTAAAAAGTCTCGACTGCAAATAGGGTAATAAATACTTTTATTAACCCCGTATTTCTTGTAGAGCTTTATATTTCTTTTTAAAACCCTCCTATTTAAAAAATTGTTGAGTACATAAACTGGTTTCAGGCTTCTTAAACTTCCATTATATTTCTCTATCCATTTTTTCATACTACATTAGAAGGAACTAATTACGCTTCTAGTTTATTTATTAAGATATGACAAAGAAAAAAAAGCAAGACAAAAAAAAGAAAAAGATTGAAAAAACTTTAAAAGACAAAAGTTCTACCAAAGAAAACACGGAATTGCCTATTATACCTTATGAAGACCCTCTGGAGGGGATACAAAAAAATCATGCCTTAGAAAAGCTCATCGAAGAAAACCCTAACAAGCTAATTGGTTGTGGAGGATAAAATAAATTCATCCCCCACTTGAACTTTAATTATTTAGCCTCTCTGAAAGACAAAAGGTTTAATCGGTAATTAAAACCTTTTGTGTGCTTATTTCTGCTCCATCTACACTAAGCTGAAGTAAATACATTCCTGTATTCACATTACTTACATTAAATAGGTCAATTGACGTTGCTGCCTGTAAATTAACTACTCCTAATTTAACAGTCTTGCCCATAAAATCTATAAGTCTTACGGTAACGTTCTCAAATTCCTCACCAATATATGCTAGGCTAATTTTATCGGAAGTTGGATTAGGGTATACGCGTGCAATTTCATCATTGGAAGGGAAAATATCCAATGCCTCCAAGTTTATTCCTGAACTTTTACCTCCAGAATTATTTAATGTAAAAGCATTCCATCCAGACCAATCAGAAACACCAATATCGCCACATAAAGATCTTGCTCTAACTTCATAAGTCAAAAATGGGAACAATGAAAAAGTTCTAAAGCTATTTGCCGGTGCTGTTATTTGTCTTGTCTTTTTTACTAAGCCTAAACCTCCTCTTAATCGTCCTTCAAATTGATATTTCACAGCACTTTGTACTTCCTCCCAACCAATGGTTGTTTGCGTCCATGTAGTATTTGAAAAAGTAATATTTTGAGGCGGATCACAAGAGCACTCTGGACCTACAGTTGTAAAAGTTATTATACCAGAAGTTGCCATTGTTCCTAAGCTATCAGTACAATCAGAAGTTATTTGTATTTCATATACGGTGCAACCTGTTAACCCTGTTAGTGTAATACTATTGCTCGTGGTAGATCCAGCATTTGCCCATGCTCCGTTGGGTTCTCTAATTTCTACAGTATAAGCATTCCCATAATAAGCTCCTGTAAATGTTACTTCGGCTGTAGTTTCATCCGCATCTACATCAATTGCTTTAGGACCCGTACAAGTCGGATTAAGTGTCCCACATCCATTCGATGATCTTAATGCAAAACGAGCCCCTCCATTATTTAAAACTGCTCGCATTCTGTTTTTTTGTCCTTCAGTAAACATGGTCATACAGTTGTCATCGGTATAGTCCATATAATTTTGAACATTATCTCTGGTGTTACACGATTTATGATTTACAGGACATCCTGAATTAGAATCGTCTGATTTAGGGGTATCCCCTACAAAGTCATCAGCAGAGCAATTTCCGTCTCCCCAAATATGTCTTAAGTTTAACCAATGGCCAACTTCGTGAGTAGCAGTTCTTCCTAGATCAGAAGGGAATTGCAAATAAAACCCAGACCCTTTTTGCTTACTTCCAAAAAATTGTGGTGCAACAACAATACCGTCTGTACTCGCTCCCCCCCCAGGAAATTGTGCATATCCCAAAATGGTTCCAAGGACGCCTGATTGAATATTTCCAACCCAAATATTTAAATATTCATCTCTTGGCCACGCTAGAGAACCTCCACTCTTTGGTTTTTTAATTGCATCATTTGTTCCCCACTCGTTTCGAGTCGTTTGTTTTCTTATGATTCCTGTTGTTGGATTTCCGTCTGGATCTACAGAGGCTAAACAAAATTCAATTTCTACGTCAGCAATTCTGTCTTGGAAATCTGTAACTGTATTACCAACATTTGCGTTTAACTTTCTAAAGTCTTCATTCAATACATCAATTTGAGATTGAATTTGCGCATCAGATATATTTTGTTGCGCTGTTTTCCAAAGAACATGCACTACTACAGGAATAGTAACTACATCTGGCACATTTCTCTGATTAGAGAATTTGCCCTGTGTTTCTATAAAATTTCGTGTTTGCGCTTCAATTTTTCTTAGATTTCTAGAGTACTCATCATCTGATTCTATCAACTCTAAATGTTTATCATGAGTAGCACATTTTTTTTGAGCTTGAGAGAAATTAAGCGTAAAAAGAACGGCCGTAAAGAGTGTCAATAAGCTTTTCATAACTTTTACTTTTTTGTTTCAGTAACTGCAAAGATATGAAATTACTCGCTTATCTGTTCTAACAAATCTTCAAGTAACAATTTTGCAAAAGTTACATTCTTAACATTTTCAAAAACAAGTAACAAATGTTTTGGTGTTTGTTTTAATGTACTTCTTCTATTTTGCTTTTGAACATAGTTTAGAACCAACTGGAATATCGCTGACTCGTAATAAGGAGAGTCTTGTTTGCTAATAAAGTAACATCTTAATTTTTTTCTTTTTAGACTTAGTCTTTCAAATCCAATTTTTTTGGCAAGCCATCTCAATCTAAGACCGTTAAAGAGTTCCTCCACCGCATGAGGAAGTGGGCCAAAACGATCTATCATTTTTGTTTTAAAAGTCAATAAATGTTCCTCCTCTGAAAGATTGTCCATTTCTGTATATAATCGCAATCGCTCTTCTCCATTAGTAACATAACTTTGTGGAATTAGCATTTCTACATCTGTATCAATTTGACAATCATTTACAAACTCTTCTTTAGACGCAATTTCTTCTTTAAAAAGTTCCTTAAACTCAGTGTACTTTAATTCTTGTATGGCTTCATCAAGTATTTTATGATACATATCAAACCCTATATCTGCAATGAAACCACTTTGTTCTGCACCTAATAAATTCCCTGCACCCCTAATATCCATATCTCGCATGGCAATATTAAACCCGCTGCCTAAGTCTGAAAATTCTTCCAAAGTTTTTAGACGTCTCCTTGCATCAGTTGTTAAAGTACTCATTGGAGGACTAAACAAATAACAAAATGCCTTTTTATTAGACCTGCCGACCCTTCCTCTTAGCTGATGCAAGTCACTTAAACCAAAATGATGTGCATTGTTAATAATGATGGTATTCGCATTGGGAATATCAAGACCTGATTCAACAATATTTGTACTCAATAAAAGATCAAATTTTCCATCAATAAAATCTAACATTTTAGACTCTAACTTTTTACCATCCATTTGTCCATGAGCTACTTCTATTTCAATATTGGGAAGAATTTTTTTAAGCATTATTTCAATTTCAACAATATCCTTTATTCTATTATGAACGAAAAAAACTTGCCCTCCACGATATACTTCATACTCTATGGCTTCTTTTATTAACCTATGATCAAATGGGTGTACTTCTGTCGTAACCGGTTGCCGATTAGGCGGAGGTGTTTGCATAATAGAAAAATCTCGTGCACCCATTAGAGAAAATTTAAGTGTACGAGGAATTGGAGTAGCTGTAAGAGTAAGCGTATCAATATTTACGGCGAGTGAACGCAATTTTTCTTTTGCACCAACACCAAACTTTTGCTCTTCGTCGATTATTAAAAGGCCAAGGTTCTTAAACATCGTTTTTTTTCCTAACAAAGCATGTGTGCCAATAACAATATCTATTGTACCATCTGCGAGTCCCTTTAATGTTTCATTTTTCTGTTTTGTTGTTTTAAACCTATTGAGATAATCTACCGTGCATGGATAATTTTCTAGTCTTTTTGAAAATGTTTTATAATGTTGCAACGCTAAAATAGTTGTCGGAACAAGCACAGCTACTTGCTTATTATCAGCTACCGCTTTGAAAGCTGCCCTAATGGCTACTTCTGTTTTTCCAAAACCGACATCTCCACAAACCAATCTATCCATGGGAACATTTTTTTCCATGTCAGCTTTCACACTTTGTGTTGCCTTTAATTGATCTGGAGTATCCTCATAGATAAATGATGCTTCCAATTCATCTTGTAAATAAGAGTCTTCTGAAAACTGAAAGCCCACTTGCGCTTTCCTTTTGGCATACAATGCAATAAGCTCTTTTGCAATGTCTCTTACCTTGCGTTTTGTTTTTCTTTTAAGATTTTGCCATGCATCAGAACCTAGTTTATTGATTCTTGGAACCTGTCCTTCTTTTCCAGAATATTTCGAAATCTTATGAAGTGAATTGATATTTACATACAGCAAATCATTATTCTGATATTTTAATCGTACCGCTTCTTGCTGCTGCCCATTTACTTCTATTCTTTCTAACCCAGAAAAAACACCTACTCCATGGTCTATATGCGTAACGTAATCGCCAGGTTGTAAATCTCGCAAAGCTTTAATCGACAAAGCCTTCGATTTATTGTATCCTTGTTTTAAGGTATATTTATGAAAACGGTTAAATATTTGATGATCTGTATAACAAACTAATTTTAGATCCCTATCTACAAATCCAACAGAAAGTGCTTTAGAAACAGGGTGGAATTGAACTTCTTTTCCCGAGTCCTCAAAAATATGGTAAAACCTTTCTATTTGCTTTACATTTTCTGTAAACAGAAAGTTCAAAGTATTATTGAGTGTATTCCCATTTAAATCACTAATCAATAAATCAAAATTTCGATTAAAGTTGGGCTGTGGAGTAGCATCAAAATCAATTACTTTAAGCGCAGTTGTTCTTGTATCCTTTTTGAAATAAATTTTTTGATATTTATTAAAATGCTCAAGGATGTTTTCTTTTTTTTCAAACACAGCGTCTATTTTTTGCTGTTTAAAGGGGTGGTCCTCGTCAACATCGACTAACTCAAGTCTACTAAACTCCTCTAATGCTTTTTCATATAAGTTTTGCAGCAAATCTTTTGTGATTGAAAAGTCATTCACCCAAATGATTAGGTTTTCTGGTGTAAAATCAAAAATTGTAGCATTTAATTCTTTACTAAACTGTGTATTTATATCGGGAATTATGGTAAGCTCTTTAATTCTCTTTTTTGAAAGTTGACTTTCAGGGTCAAAAGTTCTCAAGCTTTCTACTTCATCATCAAAAAGCTCCACTCGATATGGAAAGTCATTCCCAAAAGAAAATATATCTACAATGCCTCCTCTTATTGAAAACTCCCCGGGTTCATAAACAAAATCTGTTCTCTTAAAACCATATTCTACCAATAAATCAACAATAAAATCTACATCTAATTTTTCTCCAACATTCATATGAATGATGTTCTCACTCAATTTTTTAGCCTCCACAATTTTCTCAACAAGGGCCTCTGGATAAGAAACAATTATTTCTCCTCTGGTTTGACTATGCATTAACCTATTTAAAGTTTCTGTGCGAAGTCGAATGTTGTTTTTATTTACTTCTTCAAATTGACCTACTTTTTTGAACGAATCTGGAAAGAAAAGAATATCCTTCTTCTCCAATAAGTTGCTTATATCATTTTCGAAATATGCGGCTTCCTCTTTGTCATTCAAAATAAATAAATGGCTTCTGCCAACTTCTTTAAATATGGTAGAGGAGATCATTGCCTTTTGCGACCCAATAAGCCCTTGTGTAATAATGGAAGATTCTTGACCCTTTAAAAAGTCAATCAGTGCTCTAACATTGGGTGATTGAGCATATAATTGTAATAGGTCGCTTAGCTGCATTATTCGTAAATCACAAATTCATCAAAGAAATATTCATGCTCCCATGCAGTTGCTTTTCTTTTGTTGCTTTTAATCATTAATTGATAAAGTCTGTTATTTACCAAATACGTACGCAGTTTGTAATTATAGAATTGATCTCTAAAAACATATTCTTCACATGGGTAATTATATATAGTCAAAGGCAAATGATACAACAGAGCACTATTATGTAAATCGTCTATTTGCTCCAAAACTTTATCTCTAATAATTAATGGATTGGGTTCGTTTTCATAATCTCGATAAGTAATAATATAGTTGATTCCACCTTCATTCTCCAAAGCTTTACTATTCAAATTGTAAGACGCCTTGCTCTTTTTAACAAAAAAGTTTTTATCTAAAGGCTTTTCTGGAAACTTTATGTTGAATTTACCCTCCTTTATTTCGAGCCATTCCTTCAGGCTTTTAACAGCTATTTGCTCCGTTTCCTTTTCGATTGTAGCAGGGATAGTATAACTTTCTAAAAAATAATTGAACACTTCATTCTCTTGATTCGCAAATGCTGAAACTTTAAAAGCATACCCTTTGAAATAAAAAAAATCAGCATTCAAAAATTGTCCATTTAAAGTCTGGTATTTTACTCTAAAAATTTTGGTGTCCTCCTTTTTTAATCTACTCTTATCAATGATTTTAGCACCATACTGTAATCCTGTTTGCTCTTGCCATTGATTAATCAGCATCTCTATATCCTTCGTTTTAACAACTCCCGTTTTAAAAAAAGAGAAAATAAGCTCTGTTTCACTATCTGTTTTACAGATGTATTTACTGGTTTCTTTTGCTCCTCCAACTGCATAAAACTCTCCTTTTTGATAACTAATTTGATCGGGAAAAAATACTTTTACTTCTGTTGCTTCTTCAACAACCGGCAACCAGCTTTTATTAGATTCCTGAGCCTCTGCTAAAACAAACAGGCACAATATTAGTGATATCGTAAATATGCGCTTCATTAATGTCGTAAATATAAGATTATGAAAGGTTCTGTGCGATAAAAATCCTCTATGTTAATTTAATATTTAAATTTGCTTTCGTGAAAAGAAATTACTATTTAAAATTATTGTTGGTATTACTTGCTATTAATTTGCATTGCAATGGTCAAATAAGAGTAATTGAGAGGATCGTAGAGAACCCAGAAACAACAGAGGTAAAAACATATTATAAAACGCAATACAAAGGTGACCTTTTGTTCCAAAAACACTGTACTTCATGTCATTCTTTTGATGAAAGAGTAATTGGTGCACCCTTAAGAGATATTCACTTAATAAGAGATTTTGACTGGTTAAGGACTTTTTTATCCAACCCTCAAAAATTAGACGTTAGTGACGATGCTATTTCAAGGGCATATAAAGCAGAGTATGGTAGTATTACTCACGAAACGAATCAATCACTTTCTATTACGGATATTGAAAACATTATTTTATTCATCCAAGAAGAAAGTGATGGTGCAGATTTTGATCAAAGCAGATTAAAAGAAGATTACATCGCTTTTGAGAAAAACATTGATATAAAAACAGGTGATTATAGATATTACCATCCCAATGGCAAACTTTCTCACCATTATATTTATAATAATGGCCTACCTTGGAAGGTTGTTGAAGTAAACGATCCCTTTGGCGTTCCAGTACAAAAGGGGACATTAAACAATGGTAGTGGCACATTATATATTTACGACGAATATGGGAACAAAGAAAGTGTTACTACTTTTAGAAATGGATTTAGAAATGGTGAATACAAACAATACTTTGACGGTGGAAAAATTGAGCTGTTAGGTTTCTACAATGACGGAAAGGCCAACGGCACCTGGACCTATTTCTATCCTTCTGGAGAAGTTAAAAACTATTTAAGGTATGTAGATGGGCGCATTGTTTCAAATCAAGATGACACTAAAAATGACAAATATCAGCGTGGTGTTGCCGATCAACGCCTAGCGAATACCGCAAGCGCCGTGATCAATACGCCTGTTACTTCCAACAAAGAATGTGTGCAAATGTTTCCTTACAATAAAGCTTTGTTTGTTGCTGAACCAAGCGCTTCGGATGCAACATTTACTGCCTTAGGAGATAAGTTTTTCCAAACCATGTTGGCAGACACTTTTGACGAATTGTATTTGAATGCCACTTCTAACTTTAAAAAATACCACCCTCCTGTAATTTTAGATATGTATAAAAAAGAGTTAAGCAATTATGGTAAAATGAACTATTATCGCTTAGATAAAACTGCCGCCACAACAGACAACAGCATTGTTTTACTTACCTATATTGTTACTTATTCAAGTATACACGTTGAACTTAACTTAAACTACATAAGAAGTAATGGCGGCTACCAATTGGATGGATGGAGCTATGAAGTCGTTCAGTAGGAAATATATGATTTCCTTTCTTGCTACTTACTCCAAAACTTCTTCTATAAAATCTTGAATAGCGTTGGCGAAAGCTTCTGGTTCATAAATCATTGGAGAATGCCCAGAATGTTCTAAAATTATCATTTGCGCATTTGGAATTCTTGATAAAGCACTAGTTGCCAATGCCGGAGGAACTACAAAATCATATTCGCCCCACAATAATAAAGTAGGCACAGTTATTTCGCTTAACCTATTCGTTAAAGCCGCTTGTTCTGTTTCTCCATCAATTTGTTGTGCTGTTAAGTTACTAGAAATTGTTGCTGCAATTCCTAAGGGAGAATTAGACAGTGAAATTTCTTCTAGGGCTGTTTCATCCGGAAAATTTACTTGTTGAATTCTTGCTTCTGCTTGAAAGCCCAATCGATTAAGTTTTAAACTTTCTTCATCGGAGATATTGGCTGTATCTATACTATTGACAAAATCTAAAGCTTCTTGCCAAAAATCAACAAAGAGACCAGCACCAATTTGAACAGGAGCAATAGATTGATACATTTTAATGGCCTCCTTATTTAATAGTGGAATATCATGTGCTCCATCTACTTCTATCCATCCATCAATAAAGTTTTCAATCTCTGTATCAATTAGAGACTGTGTTCCTATCAATCCCCCCCAGCTATGACCCATTAAAAATAAGTTGATCTCCTGACCATACTTTGCCTTTAACATTTTGCAAACGGCTTCCGCATCCCTTCCGAATTGCTTTAGTGTTACTTGGTTGTCATCATAATTACCTTGTGATGCTCCCTGACCACGTTGATCCAAATAAGCAACAGCATATTGCGATTCTAATAGTTCATCCATCGCTCTGCCAGCGTTGTATTCTAATCCGTTCCCTCCAGGACCTCCATGCAATAAAAGTATAAACGTTTCGGAAGAAAAATTTCCATTCACTTCAATGGCTAAGTCTGCTCCTTCAAAACGAAAAAAGAATCTTTCATAGGTGTCATTAGCCCCTTTTGTGCAACTCCAAAACAAAGCAACCATCACTATTCCTATGAAAAATAATTTATAATTTTTTATCCTCATTTTTCTTTTTTAAAAAATAAGTGATTCTAAACTCCCATGCTGGCAATAAAACAAAAGCACTATTGTAAGGAACTTGTAAAATTAGCGATGGCCTTATGTTAAAGGCTAGTGGAGCTTTGTGTTTTTTTGATAGATCATATCCTAAACCAAATAGTATTGATGGATTAAAACTAGATCTTCCTGCCCGCTTGATTTCTCTTATTTCTGTGTCGCTTACTAATTCATATGTTGGCACATTATAAAAGGTTCTAAAATACCCTAAGCCCAAACCAATTTCTGTATTGAACCCACGTGTAATTGTAAAACGATGAATTAAGGTGGGGTTTATCATTAATGTTTTTCTATTATTGGGGTGATTGTAAAGGCCTAATTCCATTCCTATCAAAAAATCATGATATTTCTTTTTAATAACTTGTTTACCACTTTTTTTTAATAGCTCTCTTTTTTTAATTGCCGCTACTAAAGGATATTCTACTCCTATTTCTGCCCCGTTATGATACCCTGACTCTGCAAAATAGGTTGCTGAAAGACCTATAACATTTTTTTGTGCTTGTATATTCAAACACATTAACAACAGAAGCACAAATAACATGTATTGCCTATTCATCTAATTTATTAAATCGCGACATAATAGAAACCGCATTTGGAACCGTTTTCATTGCCCATTTTAATTTGAGTCTTAGTTGATCTTCTTCTTTTAACCTCCAATCAATATTACTTTTTCTTAAACGAAAGATGATGTTTGAAAGTATAATTCCCGCCGATACGGACAAATTATAACTTTCTGTAAATCCATAATTAGGGATCTTTAAAAAGCCATCTGCATTTTCAAAAGCATGGTCACTTAATCCATCCTTTTCTCCTCCAAAAACTAGCGCTAAAGGTATATTCAATGGCAAATCTTGAACTAATAAATCCTCCTTATGTGGCGTGCAAGCTAAAACCTTGTAACCTTTTTTCTTTATCACTTCAAAGCATTGTTCTGTATTGTTTTTATCTGCTTCATCATAAATATGTGCATCCACCCATTTATCAGACCCTTTCGCAATCCCCTTAGATAGCTTATACTTGTTATTGTTCTCTATTATGTGTACATCTTGTATCCCCAAACATTCCGAGGTTCTAACAATCGCACTAGCATTGCGCTCTTTGTGAATGTCTTCTACAACTGCTGTAATGTAGCGTGTTCGATTTTGGCTAATTTCCTCAAAAAGACTTTTACGCCGCTCTGTTAGATAGTTTGCCAAAAAGAGATACTTTTCCTCTAAGTCTTTCAATCTTTTCGCATTTTAATGCAAGCAAAATAAAGAAATTAGAGGACATCCTCGGTTTGCTAAATAAATAATTTATTAATCTTGAAGGATGATTATTCTTGTATCTTTATACACCCATTTTAATAGGAAAAGTAAACAGTATAACGATTATGGCAGACAATGTTAAAGTGATAGTGAATGATGATTCATTTGAATTACCATTGGTGGTTGGCACAGAAAATGAAAGAGGAATTGATATCTCTAAATTACGTGCTTCCACAAATCTAGTAACGCTGGATACCGGCTACAAAAATACAGGAGCTACAAAAAGTGCCATCACATATTTGGATGGAGAAAAAGGTATTTTAAGATATCGTGGTTATAGTATTGAAGACCTAGCTGAAAAATCAAGTTTTGTGGAGGTGATGTATTTGCTTTTAAATGGAGAGTTGCCCAACCAAGGACAGTTAGACACTTTCAATGACAAGCTAACTCGTCACTCTTTGGTAAGAGAGAAAATGAAGAAATTCTTCGATGGCTATCCAGCGCATACACACCCAATGGGGCAATTGGGGTCTATGATTTGTGCGCTTTCAGGGTTTTATCCAAATTCTCTAAATCCAAATAGGACAGACGAAGAGAAGGAAATGACTATGATTAGAATCTTAGCAAAAATGCCTTCTATAGTTTCAATGATTTATAAAAACTTTATGGGTCACCCCCATATGTATCCAAATGACAGTTTAGGTTATGTAGAAAACTTCCTAAACATGACTTTCGGAATGCCAACAAACAATAAAGAAATTGACCCTGTTATTGTTGATGCTATGGATAAATTATTGATTTTGCATGCCGATCACGAACAAAACTGTTCCACTTCAACCGTAAGAATTGTTGGTTCATCGCATGCCAATTTATACGCTTCTATATCTGCAGGTATTTCTGCGCTTTGGGGGCCGTTGCATGGAGGAGCCAATCAAAAGGTGCTTGAAATGCTTGATCTTATTCAAAAAGATGGTGGCAATGTAGACAAATACGTTGCAAAAGCCAAAGATAAAAGTGATTCGTTTAGATTATTTGGCTTTGGCCATAGAGTATATAAAAACTTTGACCCAAGGGCTAGAATTATTAAAAAAGCTTGTGATAGTGTTTTAGATCGATTAGGAATTGATGATCCAGCTTTGGAGATCGCTAAAAAATTAGAGCGAGTTGCTTTGGAAGACGAGTACTTTGTACAAAGAAAATTATATCCAAATGTAGATTTCTACTCTGGCATTATCTATAAGGCTTTAGGCTTCCCTACAGAAATGTTTACAGTCTTGTTTGCATTAGGCAGATTGCCCGGATGGATTTCTCAATGGAAAGAAATGAGAGAAGACAACCAGCCAATCGGAAGACCACGTCAAATTTATATCGGTGAAAATGCAAGACCTTATAAAGAGCTGAACGAGCGATAGCAAAAACATTAAATGAAACTCAGCGCTAGCATATTATTGAGTTTTCTTGTTCTTATTTTGAATATTCAAAATGGCCTCCATTTAATTGTTTATGAGGTAGGTAAGCCTATTATCATCAAAAACTATTGTGTAAATAAAGAGGTACAAACGTTTCAATGTGATGGTAAATGTCACCTAAAAAAAGTGCTTGAACAAGATGTTAATACAGCTTCCGAACAAGACATTCCCGCTCCCAACCTAGAAATTAAAAACATTGTTTACTTCTGCGAATTAGATAAGGAGATAACAGAGGAATTTCAAATAGTTGAACAATTGTATAAAGGTTATATTAATTGCTATAAATTTGAAATGAGCAAAAACCTTTTCAAACCACCCGCTGCCTGAGTTAAAGCTTTCACAAAAACCTTCAAATTTAATTTATAACTAATTAATTCATTTCGCATGAAACGAATTTTGATGTGTATGCTTTTTAGTGTAATTGCATATGCACCTAATACGTATGGTTGTGATTTCTGTGGTAGTAGCAATAGCGCTTCGGGAAGCTTTGATCAATTTGGGCAAAACAATGAAAATGCCATTGGGATTGCCTGGGCTGTTAACAGTCTTTCCAATAGAAATGATGAAGCTTCAGACTTTGCTTATGTACTTAATACATGGAGCATCAGTGGCACCTATGCAATTAAAGAAGTGATTGTCTTAAATACTGTTTTACCGTTTCAATTATTGAATTCAGAATTGAATGGTCTTAAAAGAAATGATTTTGGACTAGGAGATCTCTCTTTTTCTGCATCTTATTTAGCATTAGATAAAGCAAAGGAAAAAGAGGGTAAAATTAGGAACCATAAACTTTCTATTACTTTAGGCCTTGAATTTCCTACAGGAAGATATCAAGAAGACATTGATGAAAGCCAACTGGGCTATCAATTAGGAAGCCAGAGTTGGGATGGAATATTTAATGTCGGTTATTCTTTTATTTTAAATCAATGGGGAGTACATATCCATCAATTTGCGAAAATTAACGGTCAAAATAAATTCAACTATCGATTTGGACATCAGTACCTTTCGGGATTAGGACTTAGTTATAAAATCAAACTTAAAGATGCCTTTTTAACACCAAGAACGGGTTTAAAGTGGCTTTATCAAAGAAGGGATGCTGTAAATGGTTTATTTGAGAACCTTACCGGAGGAAAATTTCTCCATTATAATATTGGTGCAAATTTTAACTTTTATAATTATACACTTTCAGCATCCTCTTCCATTCCTATTTTGAGCAAGACTAACTATGGTACTCGCTCTATAGGAAGTGAATTTAAAATTCAATTTTTATATACTTTTTAAAAACAAAAAAAATGAAAAATATCATTTTAGTATTTACTGTTTTAGCTCTATTTAGCGGTATTTTTATTGCATGTGATGAAGAAGACATTGAGAGCGTAATTGCGTCTATTACCATTGATGCGGACTCCACAACTTTTATTAGTGGGGATACCGTTTGCATTAGTATTAGTGCTGAAGATAATGAAGAATTACACACTATTGTCTTATCCATATATTCTGACAAATTAGACTCTATAGTTGAAGAATATTCTTATCACAGTCACTCTACAACCTATTCTAAAACTATAAAATGGAAGGCGGTTACACATGATCACTCTGATTTCGTTTTAACCCTTACTGCAACAGATCACAATGGAAATGAAGGCATCGCTAAAGAGAATATTCATGTTCATCCTTCAGAACATATGCATGAAGAAGGCAGTATAAAAGAGGAAAATGGAGAGCATGAGCATGGAGAAGAAGAACACGAGCATTAAACAAAAATGTAGTACATATAAAAACTGCTTGTTTATGATTTTAGAATCATAAACAAGCAGTTTTTTAAATGGTGGGTACTTACTAAATAGATAAAGCCTTATCTCCGCTAAATTTCCATTTTTAAGAAAAAATTGGGTAAAATTCCCAACTGAGATTTTTCATATCTACGCAATTGCAATTCATCATCATTTGTTTCTGTAATAAGATAGCGTACCAAGATACTGCCAGAACTATTATATAAATTCAGGATAGAGGCTCCTATTTTGAACAGAATTGGTTTCTTCTTAAGTACAAACTTGTAATGCGTACTAAAATCCAATCGATGAAATGCAGGTAGTCGTTGTCCATTTTGAACATCAAAATTTATTGTATTCAAGGATTCTCCATCTTCATCAATTATCGTCTCTATGCTAACGGCTTGCGTATATACATTTCCACTTTCTACATTCCAAATAAAACCACTTTCCCAATTTTTAAAGCTGAAATTAGCCGCTATTTTTAAATGATGCGGTTTGTCATTATTTGCTCGAAAGGAAAGGCCATTATTTAATTCAGTTGATTGGTGTATTGTTTTTGAAAAAGTATAGGAAATCCATAAACCAAAGATCCTTTTCCAACGTTGTTTAATCAGGACTTCCAATCCGCTGGCCTTTCCTTTACCACTTACTGTCTCATCTGTTTGAGTATCACTATCACCCAATGTGAGAAAACGAAGGTTTCTTAATTGCTTATTGTAAATTTGTAAATCGAATAAAAAATTATTTTTTTTATAGCTTACCCCTCCGGCTATTTGCCTGGCTTGAATTACATTGATTTCATTTTCTTCTTCATTTGCTATTGTCCAAAGTTCATTGCCTAACCCCAACTCATTTTGCTCTATAAACTGACTAACAAATTGACGATGCCAACCAACTGAACCGTAAATTTTTAAATTTTGCTCTTTTGGATATAAGTTTATAGTTAATCTCGGTTCAACAAAATGTTGCTGACTAACTGCATAGTGGCTGTACCGCAATCCCACATTAAACTCTATATACTTAATAGGTTTGACTAGATGATCAACAAATAAAGACTGAATTGTTGTTTGTTCCTTTTGATTAGAATTTTCGGTGAAATCATCTCTAAAATTTTCTAACAAGGAACTATAAGACACATCATAATGTGTAAACTGATACCCACCAGAAAGTGAGTAATATTTATTTAGGTTGGCTATATGGTATGCTTTCAAGCCAATCTCTCGCAATTTATTTTTATTGGTAATACGTTCTCCTTCATTTTCTTCTGATTCTTCATCATCGTATTGAAAATTGTAATCGCTATCAAAGCTACTTAAGTGAAACTTCCATTGAGTATTGTGTTTGATAGACCAATTGTTGTGCCATGAAAAGGCGGTTCCTATATTTTTAATTTCCAATCCATCAGTAGTCTTAAAAATTTCGTTCCCCTCTTCTAAAAGACTTGATTGATAGGAAAGTTTATCTCTTCCCATCACAAAGCTAAAATATCCAACATCTCTATCGTTTGGTTTTATTAGCCATTTTGCGTTGAGGTCTGAATAAAAGAATTTTGAATTCGCATCAACTGTCTCAAGTTCTTCTAAAGTTTCATTTTGGTCGGTTTGTATTCTACTGCCAAATGCAACTTGTTCCAATAATCTTGAATAGAAAAAATTGTTAAAAATATCTGTATACGATCTCCTTCCCGCAACCATAAGCATGGTTTTCTTTTTGAACAAAGGGGCATATATACCAAAATGTGTGTCCAAAAGATTAAGTCCTAATTTTACACGAAATTGTTCCGTATTGGTTGGCAGACTGTTGATGTCAATAATGCCTGCCACACGACCTCCAAGTTGAGCTCCATATCCATCCTTATAAATTTTTACATTCTTTACAATATTGGGATTAAATGAAGATTGCATCCCAAAAAAATGGCCTGTATGGTAAACAGGAATCCCATCAAATGTAACTAAGTTTTGATCTGCGGAGCTCCCTCTAATGGAAAGATTCGAAGCCGATTCATCCGTTGCTCTCACTCCGGGCAGTAACTGTACCATTCTTAAAACATCCGTCTCTCCGAAACCAGGCAAGGCACTCATTTGGTTAGGATACATGTTATAACCATTTCCATCATCAGAAACATTCAATAAACGAATTGACTGGTCAACAATTTGTAATTCATGAATCTCAAAAGCCTTTCGTTTCATTGATACAGCACTATTATTTGTAAAATTGTTGGTAGTTATAATAAGGTCTTCATACCCCAGATATTTAAATTCTAAAGTATCTATTTCTTTATCTGAAACTGTTATTTCAAAAAACCCATTTTCATCTGTAATGGCAGAAGTTTTTAATTTATAATTTACAATAGTAGCAAATGGCAGAGGCAAATTGTCCGAAGCATCTCTAACATATCCACTAGCCTGTTGTGATTGGGTTTCAATTGAAATACTCCTCCTTAAAACAATGTATTTCTCTGATAAAACTAAAATTTCTGTTTTTTTACTTTCGAGCAATTTCTGCAGGGCCTTTTTAACTGGGAGATTAGTTACAGTACCACTTAAAAGCATTTGTTCAAATTGTACTACTTCAAAGGCCAGGGTTACATCATAAACTTCTGCTATTTTTGAGAATACAGAAAGAGCAGGGTCCTTGTCAAAAGAAAGCGTGGTTTGAGCATTGATGTTTTGAATAAAAATCAATAAACAAAACAAATGACCATATTTTTTCAATCTCCTAAGTAGTTTTTTCATTGCTCTGTAATAACAACTACTTTGCTTTCTGTTATTTCGTATTGAAGAAACATGGGTTGACAAATTGATTGAAGCGCTAACTCCAAATTATCAAAGGCAAATCCTCCGCTGTAAGTTCTATGTTTATTTTTAAAGGCCTTTTCAATTTCAATGTTGTACCACCTTTCTAATTCATCGAATGCATAGCTTAACGACACTTTATTTAAGATAATAGAATTCTTTTGATTAATCCAATTTGGTCGTTCAATGCCTTTTTCAATAGTATTAATTTGTGCAACATTACTTTCATTCCAACTTAGTTGTTGTCCATGTTTCAAAATTTCCAATTTTGAGTTGTTTTTTTTCTTTACAGCAACACTCCCGGTGAAGCAGCTCGTTTGAGATAAATTAGGCCTATCTATTACATTAAAGGACGTTCCCAAAACAGTTACTTCTGTTTGTTTTCCAATTACATTAAATGGCACGTTAGATTTCTGAACTTTAAAAAATGCTTGTCCCTCTAACTTAACATTTCTTGTCTTCTTGAATTTTCTTTTCGAAAATTTTATCCTAGAATCAGGCGCCATGTGAACAGAAGATCCATCGGGCAAATCAAATGTTTTAGTTTCGGCATATTTGGTGGTATGAGTTTCTAATGAAATTCGCTGGAAAAAAAACGAAAGGCCAATTAAAAGTAAAATAGCCGCAGCAATGCTTCCCAAGCGATGTATTTTTCGAATAGGAACTATTTTACCTTTTTTTAAATTCGGAGTTTTTATTTTTTTCCGCAAAATATCCCACTCTTTTTTTTCGTCAAATTCTAGAATTTCTATATCCGCAGTTGCCTTTACGATACTTGCATACTTTTGAAAATCGGGATGCTTTTTAAATGCTTCCAGTTCTTCAACAGATAATTCATCATTTATCCATCGAGCTAAAAAAGTATCGTCTGCGAATATTTCACTCATAGATTATCGGTATATACTTTACTTCTCAATTCTGACAATGCAGCATGCATCCTTTTTTCAACGGCTTTAACACTAATTTCTAAACGTTCAGCAATTTCTTTGTAGGTTAAATTATCTACTCTGCTCATCAAAAAAACGGTCCGTCTTTTATCTGAAAGTCCGTTAAGAGCTGCATTGATTTTAGATTTTAACTCATTTTCTTCTAATACGTTATGTGGTGTGTTATTATCATAAGTTTCTACTTCTACAACATTTAAATACTGTGCTGCAACTGTTTGCTTACGCCCCATATCGATGATCAAATTACCTGCAACTCGATATAAATACGCTTTTGCTTTATCGACATTAACTTTTCCGCAGTTTTTCCATAGCCTCACAAATGTTTCTTGCATAACATCTTCTGCGGTTGATAAGCTTCTGCTCTTGAAATAGGCAAAATCACGTATTGGTTTACCCAATTCATTAAATAGTCTCTTAAATATTTTTTCTTCGCAAATGCTATCAGCCATTCTACAAGCTTTTTCCCAGGGCATTAATTGAGCAGCCATCAAAATACATAGAATTAGGCAAAATGCAGCGTTAAAATGATAGACAGTAAGCATCAATAGAAAAATCCATAATAGATCTAGTAGCTCTTTTAATTTGTTATCTGTATGAATTTGTGCCTTAAACATTACAACTCTACATTTATTCCAATACTAATTAATCCATTTTTAAAACTTCTGGCTGAATTTTGGGTTTCGGGAGTATTTGTATTTCTCCAAATCCAATTTAAATCAGTAACTAAAAATAATTTTTTGTAGAGATTTTGTTTCCAGTCTACACTTAGACGAACATACTTATAGGTAAGTTTTTTATCGTTAACCAAAATATTCTGATATCTTCTATGCTCATAGGATATTTGACTTCGCAATGTCGTTTTTCCCTTCAACCTATAATAAACTTTAAAAGCGGGAAGAAATCCAATATAATTGTATCGTTGATAATTACTACTTGTTCTATAGCGAGATTTAAAAGAAGGCTCTATATACCAAGAAGTATTAAACGAATATCTATATGCTAATTTGTTTTCCAAACGATTCCACGAGGTTTGTTCTTTAGCTAATGATTCCAAGTTATTTTCAATTAATTTTCTATACTCATAGGAATTGTATCCTAGCAGTTGATGCTTTTTAGAAAATTTATACCTAAAGTCCGTATTGATTATCCATTCGTGATATTGACTTTGCTCATTATTTTCTGCATCATACCACCTATGCTCATAACTCCAGCTTGCCGGAATTTTTAACGATTTAACTGGATAGCTGGTTATGCCATTTTCAATCATGAAATATGTATACGACCCAGGAATAGTGAAAGTGTCATCGTTGTTATCATCTGTAGCTCTGCCCCTACGTCGAAAAGAGCATTCATTATTCAACCACAACTTCTTATTAATTTTATACCTATGTCGCAATTGCGTTTTTGCACTATATTCATTTGCTTTTGAAGCATTAAAAAACACAGTGCCATCAAAATCTGTTTTCCAAGCAAATCGATGATTGCCTATTTTGCTTAACAAACCAATTCCTGCCGTAAATTGCTCAAAAGGACTATTAAATACTCCTGAGTTAACGCTAGAAGTCGGAGCATTGAATACATTCCATTCGTACCCTAATGATGTCCCAAAAACAGCTTCTATTTTATTGTTTTGGGCTAACATATGTCCTAGAAAAAGGAAACTAATTATCGTAGTTAGTATTTTTTTCATTTTGTTTATTATTTGATTGATGTTATTTGCATACTCTCTTCCGCCAATAACGGCGTTTTATATATTGTTGCTTCTTTATAATTGGCAAAACTCTCATTTGTTGGTTTTACCTGATAAACTTGAACAATTTCATGTTGGCTACTATAGAAATAATCGATTAGTGGAACGATAACAACCAGTGCAAGTAACAACACCAAGTACGGTGTAATTTTTTGTTGATTCATAATTTAAAATTTTATAAGGTTCAGTGATTCAATTTTGTCTTTAAGGCCAGCTTTATTTACAATTTGAATAGCTAAGCCTGGACGTACGTTTATTTCTAATACGTACGGTCCCGCATATTGATCTAAAACAATATCAATTCCCAAATAATTAAGAGGAAAAGCCTTTGATGTATCTAGTGCAATTGATTTAATTTGCTCCCAATATGGAATGGTCAATCCTGAAATTTGGTGTTTAGAATCAGGGTGGTTGGTTCGATATTGCCGACCGTCGAAAACTTCTTTCAATTCTCCTGATTCTACATCTATTCCGACACCAATTCCGCCCATGTGCAAATTAGCTTTCCCATCAGACTCTTTTGTCGGCATACGCAACATGGCCATAAGCAATTGATCTCGCAATAAAATAATACGAATGTCCGGCACACCGGAAGCGTAGATTTTTGTGAAGAATTTATGGGACACAATTAATTTTTCCACTAAAACAGCATCCGTATCATTTAATGAAAAAATTCCCATTAAAATGTTTGCCATATGTGTAATAATCATTTCCTCCGTTATAGACTGTCCATTTTTGCACCAAACATTATTTTGTTTTTTAATGACCCAAATACCTCCTCCTCCACTTCCGCAGGCTGGCTTAATTGCCATTTGATCATATTTCTTCACTTTTTCCCAAAGTGGTATCAATTCTGCCAATTGATGTGCACACCCATATAAATCCGCATTAGGTATATCATACTGATCTAGTATTTCCTTTGTTTTGATTTTATCATCTGCAAGATGATAATCTTGAATATCATTTTGCGTATAAATAATGGCCTTGTTTCTTGCATTGATGCCTAATATATTCTGATCAATGGTTTGAAAACTCTTTCTAAAAAAATGTGATAACATACTTTTATTTTTAAGCTTTAAAAGATTGATATACCGGGGCAAATCGATTGTACTCAAGAAATCTTATTCCTATCCATTTGCCAATATTCATTAATAGAACAATTACTATAGCATAGATTTCAGGGAATGTGATGAGGATTGATTCTAGCAATTTTGATTGAATGGTTAGAAAACAAAGTCCTGCGACAATTAATGTTTGTCCCATTAAATTTAAAGCCGGTTTAAGTCCCTCTTCTGCAACTTTCTTTGAGAATTTTTCCGCCGCCAATGCGATAATGATTACAGGAAAGAGCGAGATAGAAAGCAGGCTTAGAACGTTTAACGAAACCGCTATTTGAAAAATCAACAGATAAGTTAAAATCACAATAACCAGCAATATCGTTACCTTGGGCGCATAAAGTAAACCCCATCTATTCAATGGATAGTGTAAAAGACTAAGCAGTCCAATTATTAAAATAGTGCTTACGCTACCAAATATCAAACCTGTATGTGTATATGATAAGGCCAGTAAAGCTGGCAAAAAGACCCCCAAAGGTTTTAATTCCAATTATGTTTTTTAGTAATACAATAATTAATGCCGCAATAGGAATTAATAACAAGGATTGCAATAAAGGCTTTGAGATCAATCCGGATTCGACAATATTCCACAATGAAAAAGCCTTTAATATGGGTGATGCATATTGATTATGAGGATTATGCAGAGCAGCGATGTAAGAACTGGAAATATCAAACACATAATCAAAATTGATATCCGTTGTATGTTTAATTAAATATAAATCGCTCGTATAAAGCTGCATATAATGTGCGGGCAATGACGCAAAATGATCGTTTAACACATCAAATGGAATCCACTGGTTTTCAATAAAAACTTCTGTCCATGCATGAGATGTTTTCTTATTTCCATCTTCCAAGATAACTCCACCAACCATTCTGGCTGGAATCCCCTTATTCCTACACAAGGCAACAAAAAGCCGACTCTTCCCATTACATGAAGCAGCCTGTTGCTTTAAAGTAGTCTTAGCGTCTAATTGTTTACTGGTTTTAATTGAAGGTATTTGAATAACATAATTATAAAATGAAATAATTTGCCTCGGTTAAACTCAAATTACTGACTTCTAAATCTTCTACTACACGATAAATGGCCAAATCTTCCGACTGAATCATATCGGTAGGTTCTAAATATCCCTGAACATAAATTGGGTATGCTTGAGGTTGAGTAAGGTCCTTATTTAAATTGTATTGAACTGTTCTTCCTCTATATTTAAAGGCATATTCCAATTTTTGACGTGTATAATTCGTCGTTTGACTTGTCCAATTTACTCGTCTTCCGACTGAATCATCAACAATTCTTAACAAATGATTTGGTGCATAATTATTTTCATTATATATCTCTTGATGGTTATTAGTACTTGGCACAAAGCTTCTTACCACTACATTGTCTTTCAATGTTTTATAAGAGTAGATCATTCTTACATCAAAAACTTTTTGAGGAAGTAGATGAGAAAACTGAATATTTACTAAAAGAATTTTAATGCTGAAGACAATACAAGCCATTGTCAACAAAAAGATCGATGTGTACTTAAAAGAATCTGATGTTCGCATAATAATTTTCTCATAAGACGAATATGTTTTTAAGTACCCTACCTTTTGAGAAAAAAATTAAGACGAGAAAGAAAAGTATATGTTCTAGTAAGTTTGAGAACCCTGATAAAAGTAAAACTTTATTCTAGAGGTCTAGTTTTTTAATTCTATTGTTGATAGTTAAAAAATTATTGTTTGGAATGACCTAGTTGAACAAAAAAACATTTTACATGTTCCTTCTATATTGCCCACCTACTCTAAAAAGGGCATTAGTGATTTGACCTAACGAACAATATTTGGTCGTTTCAAGCAGTTGGGCAAAAATATTTCTATTATCAATAACTGTTTTTGTAAGTGCCCCTAGCTCTTTTTTTGATCGTTCTTCATTTCGTTGATGAAGATTTTTAATAGTTGCTATCTGAAGTTCTTTTTCTTCTTGGGTTGCGCGTATAACTTCATTTGGAATAATTGTCGGCGAACCCTTAGACGATAAAAAGGTATTTACGCCAACTATTTCATATTCACCAGTATGCTTCAATGCCTCATAATGCATAGATTCCTCTTGAATTTTACTTCGTTGATACATTCGTTCCATAGCCCCTAAAACCCCTCCTCTTTCTGTCAATCTATCAAACTCCGTATAAACGGCCTCTTCCACCAAATCGGTAAGTTCTTCAATAATAAAAGCACCTTGCAATGGGTTTTCATTTTTTGCCAAACCCAGTTCTTTATTAATAATCAATTGAATGGCCATTGCCCTTCTAACCGAATCTTCTGTCGGAGTCGTTATAGCTTCATCAAATGCATTTGTATGCAGGGAATTACAATTGTCATATATAGCATATAACGCTTGTAAGGTTGTTCTAATATCATTAAAGTTTATTTCTTGAGCGTGCAAGGACCTTCCAGAAGTTTGCACATGATATTTTAATTTTTGGGATCGCTCATTGGCACCATATTTATGCTTCAGGGCTTTTGCCCAAATTCTACGTGCCACACGACCTATCACTGCATATTCGGGGTCAATTCCATTTGAGAAGAAAAAAGAGAGGTTCGGTGCAAAATCATCTATATGCATGCCTCTCGACAAATAATATTCTATATAAGTAAATCCATTAGCTAATGTAAATGCAAGTTGACTGATTGGGTTCGCGCCAGCCTCCGCAATATGATAAACCTGAAATAGAAACCGAATAAAAATTTCGCACTTTGTTTTCTACAAAGTATTCCTGCATATCTCCCATGAGTTTTAGAGAGAAGTCCGTTGAAAATATACACGTATTTTGAGCTTGGTCTTCTTTTAAAATATCCGCTTGAACAGTTCCTCTAACGTTTGACAGCGTATCTGCTTTTATTTTTTCATAAACTTCTCTAGGCAATACCTCATCGCCGGTCACTCCAAGAAGTAAAAGTCCCAAACCACTACTTCCATTTGGAAGCTCAGCATTGTACATAGGCCTATGCGCTTTCTTATCCTCATACAAGGTTTTCATTTTGTTTTTGACCTCCTCTTCCAATCCATTCTGATAAATGTATTGTTCACATTGCTGATCAACTGCTGCATTCATATAAAAACTTGCAATGATTGCTGCCGGACCATTAATGGTCATACTAACAGAAGTTGATTTATCTGCTAAATCAAACCCCGAGTACAATTTCTTTGCATCATCTAGACAACATATAGAAACTCCCGAATTGCCAATTTTTCCAAATATATCTGGCCTATAATCAGGGTTATTCCCATATAAAGTCACTGAATCAAATGCTGTTGAAAGTCGTTTCGCGGGCATTCCTTCAGAAAGGTAATGAAACCTTTTATTGGTTCTTTCAGGCCCTCCCTCTCCAGCAAACATACGTGTTGGGTCTTCTCCTTTTCTTTTAAATGGAAAAACTCCAGCAGCATATGGAAAAGTCCCAGGTACATTTTCTTGTAGGCTCCATTTTAAAATATCTCCCCAACTTTTATATGATGGCAATACCACTCTTGGTATTTTATTATTAGAAAGACTAACAGTATGTGTTTCTACTTCTATAGGCTTGTTCCTTATATGGTAAATGTATTTTTCAGATTTATATCGTTGAACTTTTTCTTCCCAATTTTTTAGAAGTTCTAAATTCTCTTTATCTAGTTTTGATTGAAGTGCTTCTATTTGAATTTCTATTTCACTCCCTTGCTTTATAAACTCTTTTGCAACTGTCAAGCTTTGAAGCTGAAAGGCTAGTTCACTTTGCTCTTTAACCCATTGATCATATTGTTTGTTATTTTCAACAATTTCTGACAGATACCTTACCCTACTTGGAGGAATAATATATTGTTCTTTTTGAGGCACTTTGTCAAAATTCAACTTAGAGTTAAAAGCTACACCCATTTTTTCTTTTATCACCTTTAAGAGCCCTAGATATAGATTATTTGTTCCTATATCATTAAACTGTGAGGCGGTGGTTCCATAAATAGGCAAGTCCTCATTTTTTGCCTCCCAAAGTTGCTGATTTCTTTTAAATTGTTTTTGCACATCTCGCAGTGCATCTTGAGCACCTTTCTTATCAAACTTGTTAATAGCCACTATATCCGCAAAATCGAGCATATCAATTTTTTCCAATTGAGAAGCTGCGCCATATTCTGGAGTCATTACATATAGGTAAACATCTGAATGATCTATGATCTCTGTACCAGATTGTCCAATACCTGAAGTTTCAAGAATAATTAAATCAAAAGCTGCAGCCTTTAAAATATTAACCACCTGACCAAGGTTTTTTGATATAGAAACATTAGCAGCTCTTGTGGCCATAGACCGCATATATGTTCTTTCACTTCCAAGTGAATTCATACGAATTCTATCTCCCAATAAGGCTCCTCCCGATTTTCTTCTTGAAGGATCTATAGAAACAATAGCTACTGTTTTTTGATCGTCTTCTTCAAAATCATTGGTAAATCTCCTAACTAACTCATCGACCATTGACGATTTACCTGCACCACCTGTCCCTGTAATACCAATTACAGGTGTTTTTGATTTCACTGCAAGGTCATTAATTGCCTTAAACTTTTCTATCTCCTCATTACTTTCATTTTCTGCTAACGTTATTAATTTTCCAATCAAGCGATGGTTCTTTTGATGCAACTTTGAAAGTTCATTAATTGCTTCTTTTTCTAGGGTTGAAAAATCTGCTTTTTCCAACAAATCATTAATCATTCCTTGCAACCCCATTTCCCTTCCATCATCTGGATGGTAAATTCTACTTATACCATATGCATGTAAGTCCTCTATCTCCGAAGGTAAAATGGTTCCTCCTCCTCCTCCAAAAATTTTAATATGCCCACAGTTGTTTTCTTTTAATAAATCATATGCATACTTAAAAAACTCATTGTGTCCCCCTTGATACGAGGTAATGGCAATAGCTTGTGCATCTTCTTGTATAGCACAATCAACAATTTCTTTGACAGAGCGATCATGCCCAAGATGTATCACCTCAGCCCCAGAAGCTTGTATGATTCTGCGCATTATATTAATAGCAGCATCGTGTCCATCAAAAAGAGATGCTGCAGTAACAATTCTTATTTTGTTTTTAATCTTATATGGTGTCGGTTGAGCTGTTGTCATTTCTAAAATTGGTTAGTTAATACAGAAAGAATAACCATTCATGTTGTAATTTATTTAAAATACTTTTGATGTGCCTATAATTAAGCGCTTTTTTACATAACACACCTTTTATTTACTCTTTAAAAGGTGATATTGGTTAATAAAATACTAATTGAACAATTTATGTTGATTAGGTTTTATTAAAAACTTAGCTTTGTTGTGCTAATCTGTTTTAAATGCCAGAATCGAATATTCAAGAACTCAAAAATGTAGCCTCTCAAGTAAGAAGAGATATTTTAAGAATGACGCACGCTGTCAATAGTGGTCATCCAGGCGGCTCTTTAGGTTGTGCTGATTTTATAACGGCGCTTTATTATGAAATCATGGATTTATCGACTGATTTTAAAATGGATGGCAAAGGGGAAGACTTATTTTTTCTATCCAATGGTCATATCTCTCCCGTTTGGTATAGTGTCTTAGCAAGAAGAGGATTTTTTCCTGTTAAAGAATTAAGCACTTTTAGAAAGTTAAACAGTCGCCTTCAAGGGCATCCCGCGACAGAAGAGAAGCTGCCTGGAATTAGAGTGGCAAGTGGTTCTCTAGGACAAGGCTTATCTATTGCATGTGGCGCTGCTCTTACCAAAAAACTCAACAAGGATGACAAGTTGATTTTTGCCTTGACAGGAGATGGAGAATTGCAAGAAGGTCAAAATTGGGAAGCCATTATGTTTGCCGCCCATAATAATATAGATAACTTAATTGCTGTTGTTGACTGGAATAATCGACAAATTGACGGAGACGTTAATGATGTTTTAGACTTAGGAAACTTATCTAATAAGTTTTCTTCTTTTGGTTGGGAAGTGATGACCATGAATGGTAACGACATGGAAGAAGTTTTGGAAAAATTAAGAGACGCTAAAACAAAAACAGGTCAAGGCAAACCCATCGTTATTTTAATGAAAACAGAAATGGGTCAAGGTGTTGACTTTATGATGGGAACTCATGCTTGGCATGGAAAAGCACCCAACGATGATCAATTAGCGAATGCTTTATCACAATTAGAAGAAACTTTAGGAGACTATTAAATCATATATATTGAGTTTATCACAAATTACATATACAGAGAAGAAAGATACACGTTCTGGATTTGGAGAGGGCGTTTATGAAGCAGGCGTTGAAAATGAAAACGTTGTTACGCTTTGTGCTGATTTAATTGGCTCTTTAAAATTAAATAAGTTTATAGATGCATTCCCAGATCGTTTTTTCCAGGTTGGTATTGCAGAAGCCAATATGATTGGTGTTGCGGCAGGCCTAACAATTGGAGGAAAAATTCCAATAGCCACTACTTTTGCAAATTTTGGCACTGGTAGAGTATATGACCAGATTAGGCAATCTGTGGCTTATTCGGGAAAAAATGTAAAGATTTGCTGTTCGCATGCTGGTTTAACTTTGGGCGAAGATGGAGCGACGCATCAAATATTAGAAGATATCGGTTTAATGAAAATGATGCCCCACATGACCGTAGTAGTACCTTGCGATTTTAATCAAACTAAATTAGCAACGAAAGCAGTTATTGAAAAAGACGGTCCTTGCTATTTGCGTTTTGGACGCCCTAAATGGCCAATATTTACAGATGCTAATGATAATTTTGAAATTGGAAAGGCACAGTATTTATCAAAAGGCAACGATGTAACCATCATTGCTTGTGGTCATATGGTATGGCAAGCCGTTGAAGCCGGGAAAGCATTGGAAGCACAGGGCACTTCTGTAGAATTGATTAACATGCACACCATCAAGCCCATTGATGAAGCTGCAATAATTGAATCTGTAAATAAAACAGGTTGTGTGGTTACTTGTGAAGAACATAATATTTGGGGTGGCTTGGGGGAAAGTGTTGCCAGAGTATTATCGCAACATTTATTAGCTCCTCAAGAATATGTCGCTGTGAATGATAGTTTTGGTGAAAGTGGAACCCCAGATCAACTATTGGAAAAATATGGCTTATCACCTAAACATATTGTTGAAGCTGCTCAAAAAGTAATAAGTAGAAAATAAGATCAATTATCTAAGCAAATAAAAAGCGCCTACTGTTGTTTTCTTGCCCTTACCATCATCAATACCTGGCCATACACTTCCATTGGTTAAAATAGCACTCGCTTTCCAGACATAAACATCTTGTGGCATAGGAACGCCTTTATAGGTTCCATCCCACGACCCTATTGGTTGCCCATCGACCAATTCATTAGACGACCACAATAATTCACCATAAGTAGAATAAACTTCAATTTTATATTCTTCTATTCCATAACCTTTCGGTTTAAACAACGAAGCATCGCTCCCTCCCACAGAAGGCGTTAATGCTGTTGGAATGAACAAATCCCCAAAAAATTCAATTAGAATGTCCTTTGTAATGGTGTCTTTGCAGCCTAAGGCATTTTCAACAGCCAGTACAACCCTCTTCAAACCATTATCATCATATATGTTTTGAGGTGAATCTTCTGTAGAAGTATTCCCATCTCCAAAACTCCAATAAAAGGGGGCTATTGCTCCCATTGAAAGGTTGCTAAAGTCAACAATCCCTTGTACATTATCCACTCTTGTTTGCGTATAATCAAAATCGGCAATTGGAGATTCAAGCACCCTTATAGGTACTGTTTGTCTAATGCTATCCATACAAGACTCCGAATTAAAAGCAACTAAAGAAATAAAATATAGCCCATCCGTACTATAAGACTTACTTGGACTAAACCCTTGAGAAGTGGTGCCGTCTCCAAAATACCAAATAAAATCATTCGCATTGGTAGAGTTATTGGTAAGACCAAGCGGTATATTTGCACAAATCGTGTTGGTATCCGGTACGAAACTGGCAATCGGCGTTTCCAGAATTTCTATGAACTCAACAGCCGTATCAGCACAGTTATTTGCATTTGTCGCAATTAGTTGAACTTCATATAGATTTGCATTGATATAAGCATGATTCGTATTTTGACCAAAGGAAGAAAGTCCATCCCCAAAATTCCATACAAAACTTACGGCATCTGCACTGCTATTATTGGTAAAATTAACAACTTCATTTGTACATGCTCGTGTTTTATCTGAAGTAAAAAGGGCCGTAGGAGAAGCTAGTACAACCAAGTTATTAAAGGTTGAATCTTCACTACAGCCATTGTTCGCCTTATGACTGATGTCATAAGTTCCTGCGGTATTGAAAACAAAATCTTTTATGGTGTCTTGGTTGATAACCACGCCAAGCGTATCAATATACCACACAAGGTCAGAACCTGACGTAGCTAAACTAATCAAATCAACAGTCAATGGAGCGCATCCATTTGAAGGTTCTATTTTAAAGCCCGCTTGAACTGTTTTACCTAAAACTTTTAAATTCTGAGTATAAGTGCTATCTCCACAATCATTTGAAACGGTAAGTGTGATAGGATATACTTGGTCATTATTTAACTCCGGATATTTTTGTTTTGGAGGAAACCTATCTGTAGACATATTCCCATTACCAAAATTCCACAACCATGATGTTGCATTAGAAGAGCTTCCATTTAAGAAAACTGCTGAATCTAAAGGACAAATCTCATCATCTTGAATTCCAAAAAAAGCAATGGGCGCTCTTTCAATTGTTACAGTATCCCTTTCTATATCATTACCACAAGCATTTCTAATGGTTAAAATCGGATAATAAGCAGTATCCTCTACAGCTCCCTGAGTATATAATATTCCTGTTGGGTTTGCTATTTGAGCTGTTGTCCCATTTCCAAGATCCCAATTATAAACCAACCCTGTTCCTACTTCTGAAGGGTTGTTTAAGGTAGTTGTTAAGTCAACAATTTGGTCTCCGCAACCTCTGTTAGGATTAACTGCAATATCTACGTCTGGAACTGTCCTAACAAAAATTGTCTTTTGAGAATTGCTAGCACAACCTAAATTACCAAACACTTGTACACGCATTGTATAAGTTCCCGAAGCATTATAAGCATGATTAAGTGAATCTTTAGTGGAAGTATTACCATCTCCAAAATCCCACTTTACACTATCTATAGTTGAAGCAGTAACGCTAAACCAAATTGAATCGCCTATGCAAACCGTATCGTCAATAGTAGACAAGGTCACTCCAGGTGTTTGTAAAACAATTACTTTTTTTGTTGCAGTGTCTATACACCCTCTTGCATCTGTTGCTGCATAACTGATAATCGTTGTATCTGTCGTTGTAAGGCTAGGATCAAAAGTACCATTTAATGGATCGGTGATTCCTGTTCCAGACCAACTTCCTCCTGGAAAATTGTTCCCTGATAAATTAAAGGGTAAATCATTTACACAAGCAGACTCATCAGGGCCGGCAGTTAAGCCCATCAACGTTACAACCGTCATCAAAACAGAATCAACGATTGTACATGTTCCACCTATGGCAACTGTATATTTTAAATAGTGTTTACCGGTATCTGCTATTCCAGGGTCAAACATAGCAGGACTTCCAGAAACAACTCCCGCTCCTGTCCATGTCCCCCCCGTTGGGTTTGCTGTTAGTGGAATAGCTGGATCGCTTTTACAAAAAAGTCTGAGCAGCAGGGAGTGTAGGGGGGGCAACAATGGTGAGTTTAAAATCCTGTTGATCTGAATCAACACCACAAACATTATTTGCATCTACCCTAACAAAAAAGTCGCTTCCCGGAAGACTAGAAGAATTCCATAACACAGAAGGGGGAACTTTGCCAACAAAATTACTAGGCGTTCCACCAAAAAATGTCCAGGTTAAATTAGAAAAAGCAGTATCTGAAATAGGCCTTAACTCTGGAGTATAATTAAATGAAGTTGCTACACAGGTATCCGGTATACTTTTTAAAAACACTTTCGGTTTAGAAAGTACATTAAAAGTTGTATCCCAAAATAAAGTAGCACACTCATTTTCAACTTCTAATCGAACATTATAACTTCCTCCCTTATCAAATCTAATTGTTGGCTCTTTGGAAGACGCTCCTGTACCACCAATAAAATTATAGTCTACACCAGATGTTCCTGGAGAAACTGTCCATTTATAGGTTACATGCATCCCTGTTGTATTGTTGGTAAAATTAGCAGTTGCTGGTGCACAGGAACCAACTAAAACAGAACTAACATTAATTAATGGTGTATCAATTACTTCAATTTTCTCCATTATGGAGTCTCGGAAAGTATCATTTCGACAGTAATTCTCAACCACCATTTCAACAAAATAATCGCCGGTTTGATCAAATTCCAAAGTGATCTGTTGTTGCTGTATTAAGCTGCTAGGGTTAATTAGCCTCCATCCAGTTGCCGGCATTACCTTCCAATCAGCTAATCTTACTTTTTGACAATTATTTGTAACATCATAATTGGGGGTAGTATTTTTTATTGTAACTCTGTCTTTTATACAGACTATGGAATCATAGTCCATTTCTGGTTCTAGAGTATCACCAACAGTAATTGGACCTTTTGTTTCAAACGGTGGATTTGTAGGGTCATCACATGCATTTTGTGAGATAAACGTCATATCGTACTGGCCTGTTACTCCTTGAGAAGAAACTTTATCGCAAGATGTTTCATCAAATTCCCATGAAAAAGTCGCAGGGATGTTTGATTGATCATATTGAGCAATCACAATACCATTTAACAAAATACGATATAGCGTACCAAGTGGGTTTTCAGAAATATCTAAATCCCAAGACAACGATTCTCTTAGGCACAAATTTCTTTTTGTCGCATTTTGGTCGTCTGCTTTAATTTCAGACTCCCTGCCATTAAAAAATGAAAACTCCCTTGTTACTTGCTCACAGCCAGGTGCACCATCACCCCAAACAGTATATTTGACTGTATATAATCCAGATTGGGTATAGGTATGAGAAATTGGTGCGTTAAAAGTATTGCTTGAATAAACTGCGGGGTTATTTGCATCCCCCCAATCCACTTCATATCTTGTATTGGTAGCAGTAGTTGAGGAGTTGTTTGTCAATGTAAGTGTAAAGTCTTCGTTACCAAAAGTAGTGTTACAATTAGTAATAATTCCATTTTTAAACCTTCCAGTTGTAAGCCCAAAAGTTGGATCAGGAGATTTTTTAACTCTTATGTTTTTTGTAAAAGTACATCCTCTCCAAGTTACGGTTCCCTTTTGTCTGTGAAAAGCACGAACGATGTAAGTTTTAGCTGTAGAAGCTCCACCAAAATTAATCAAAACACTATCCCCGCTTCTGATTTCTGTCTGACCACTATTTGAAAATCGAATTTCGTATTCTCTATCTGGGTCAGGATTGTCTACCTTTACAGTCACCCATTCTCCAGCACAAATATCTGCATCAGAAACAGAAACAAAACAATGTGCTTGAGATTTTACTATCTGATTAAATCCCAAGCAAAAGATTAGTAACAGCCCTATTTTCTTCAGCCTAATCAAAATAACTTAATTGCATTTTTACCATTGAATTCGTAACACTTTACCTTCTTAGGTTTAGACTTATTTCTGTATCTGACCGCATCTAAAAAACGCACTTTAAAAGCTAACTCATGAACACCTCCAGAAACATTGGTAATACCCGTCATATTTAAATCGTAACTATATCCAAAAGTGAAATTGATATTGTCAATTTCGAAATCGGTTCCTCCTGTAAAAATCATTGTTTTACTATCGGTTTGATTAAACTTATTATCTTGGTACAAAACCCCCATAAATAATGGCCTCACCATCGTTAAAAAGCCTATTGTAAATATGGAAAGATTCTCCTGATAATCAAACTTAAAAACGGGTGATATATAAAAAGACGATCTTTTCTTAGCAATATTGTCCTTAATAGGAATCATCATCCCATAATGTACGGTATATCTCCTTGGAAGTTTTGTTTCAAGCGACAAAAAAGATTCTGACGGCTCCGTAAGATGAAAGACAGCGAAGCCAATTGAATTATGAATTTCTGATCTTCCTATAGGGATAGAAAATCGACCCAAAATGCCTGATCCCAAATCAAAAACGCTAATACTTTCATTTGGAACAACTGCCGAAGTAGGGTTTATATTTCCAAGAAAAGGATCTAGCTGGTCACTAAAAACAAGCCTTGAACCATCCAAACTTTTCCTAAAGTAGGTGGCTTGTAGTCCAATATGAATATTAAAATTTTTTAATATTTTGATAATATAGGCATACGAAAAACCAAGGTTTATATTCCTTAAAAGACCATTTGCTGCATTATCATAATACCCATTCACTCCAAAACCAGACGAAAACCTTGGCATCTGTACATCAACTGCAAACCCTGTAGTATGAAACGCTCCCGGTATCTTACTCCATTGATTTCTATAAATAGCAGCAATTGACAAACCGCTTTCAGAGCCTGTTGTGGCAGGGTTTAAATAGACTTTGTTCACATAAAACTGTGAAAAAGAGGGGTCTTGTGCTTTAACAGAAAACACCGAAGTTAAAGCTAAGATTAAAGGCCAATAATGTCTCATCATTCCTAAAACGCAAAACAAAATTAAATGTTTCCCTCTTTATATTAAACTCTCTATTATCAACAGGTTATAATAATTGAACGAAAACAACTTTCTTTGCATATAATAACGACAAGTATTTTAGGTTTTGTACATTGCTTTAAAATAAAATCAGTCATTCGAAAACGGTTTTTAATTTAAAGAAGCATAAAATCAAAATAATCTGAGTATGTTATCTTAAAAGTTTTATTATGAAAATTGTTCTTCATTTACATTGGTTATTCATTGCTTTGTTCTTATTATCATATCTAATAAAAGCTGTTCTTTTTTTGACAAATAATAGCCAATATCCAACCTTTCGGAAAAAAACTATTATTCCTGAGTCGATCGTCTCCGCAGGTTTTTTAATAACAGGAATTGTTTTATTAGCAAACATTGGCTTTGCCTCTTTAGGGGGATGGTTTCATTTAAAGCTTACATTAGTTGTTTTGGGCATTCCAATAGGCATTATTGGGTTCAAAAAAAACAGCAAACTATTAGTGCTTTTATCCCTGTTAATGTTTTTGTATGTTTTTGGCTTAGCCTTAACCAAACATCCATCATTGTTCTATAGTATCTTTTTTTAATTGAAGTTCTATTTAGCTTTAATACTTTTTTTAATATTTTCTTGTCAAGACAACAAGTCAAAGCAAAAAATGAAATCGTTTGTTTCACCAGTCTCTACTGGAGAAATACTCTATAAAAAATATTGTAAGGCCTGTCATGGTAAAGAAGGAGATCTTAAATTAGGAGGAGCGCCTGATTTAACTCTTTCTACTCTGCAAGAGGAAGCAATTATAAATATTCTCAAATATGGGAAAGGTAATATGGTTGCCTATGATCGATACTTATCAGAAAAAGACATGAAAGCAGTAACTGATTTTGTAATTACACTTAAGACCAATTAAAGAAGCTGTCTAAAATTAATTCAACTTGATAAATCGAACATTTGTATTATTTGCATTGACCATGGTAAACTTTACCCATATCATGGACTCTATGCTCATTATGCCGCTAGGAGACATTTTTATAGAAGCCTTTTCAATTAGTTCAAATCAATTTAGCTGGTTGGTTAGCGCTTATTCTTTTGGCGCTTTTGTCTCTAGTATTATTAGCGTTTTTTATTTAGATCGATTCGATAGAAAAAATGCTTTAATTTTTCTTTATTTGGGATTTATAATAGGCACTTTGTTTTGCGGTTTAGCAAACTCTTTTTATCCTCTATTAATTTTTCGGTTCATAACAGGTTTGTTCGGAGGTATATTGGGTGCACTAGCTATTGC
>CBDCGV010000012.1:0-16257 GCA_965216955.1 Chitinophagales bacterium
TTCAGCCAGAGGCTGTTGTTGGACACAGTATGGGAGAAGCTCCAGCAGCTTACATTGCAGGGATTATCACTTTAGATGAAATGGCTAGGATCATTTGTAATAGAAGTCAATTGATGAAAGCTGCTAAAGATAAAGGCGTAGTTGGCTATATTGCTTTGCCATTAGAAAAGGTAGAGAAATTAATAGAAAGTCAAAGTGATAAGATAAATATTGCTGTAGTCAATAGTAATAGTTCAACAGTCGTTAGCGGAGATAAAGAAGCAGTTGAATCTTTATTGGATCAAATGGAAAATGATGGTGTTTTTGCTCGTAAGGTAAGAATGGATGTTGCATCACATAGCTTTCAAATGGATCCTTTTATGGAACCTCTTCGTGAAAGGTTAAAAGACATAGAGCCGAGAGAAGGAGAAATTCCATTTATTTCAACAGTAACTGGAAAGTGGGAGTTAGGAACCTCTTTAAATGCAGATTATTGGGTTAAAAATTTGAGGCAAAAAGTAAGTTTTAAAGATGCAATTGTACAGTTGTTAGAGGATAATTACAACTTGTTTATAGAAGTTGGACCTCATCCAGTGCTTTCCAATTCAATTGATGAGAATATTGCAGAGTCAGAAAAAGAAGCGAGAACAGTATACACCCTTAAAAGAGAGGAAAATGAAATTGATGAGTTCAATGCAAACCTTGGGAAAGCTTTTTGTAGAGGATTGAATGTAAACTGGAAACGGTTTTATGGAAAATATAATAGAGTCCGCTTGCCATTCTATCCATGGCAAAAGAAGCTTTGCTGGATCGATGAAGATGAGACTAAACTAGTCGGGAAAAAAGCAATTATAAAAAAGGCTGTTGGTAGCGCATTTGATAAAGAAAATGTTTATTCTCTAAATTGGGAAAATTTCCAAGCGAATACGCTCAATGATAAATGGAAGCGTTTTTCTATTAGTGGAAATGCGAATGAAGAGCTAGTGAGCAGTTTGAAACAACAGTTTATTGTTAAGGGGTTGGAAATCGATGCTGCGCAGGCAGATGTACATTTATATATTTCCCAAAGTACAGATGCAGAAGATATTATTATTCAAGTAACTGATTTTGCTGAATATTTGAAAAATAAAATTAAAGATAAAGACGATTCCAGAATTGTTTTTGTTGGTATTAATAATTCAGAAGATGTTCCAACTTCAAATGCTTTTGTAGGATTAGCTAGAAGCATTAAAAATGAGCATCCTGAAATAGATCTTAAGACTATTCAATTAGAACAAATAGGTACCGCCTCTTTAGAATCTCTGGTAAATTGTATTCTTAGTGAGGACTTACCCAATGAAACGCAAATTGATAATAGTGGTGGGGTAACATGTCCTAAGCTTGGACATATTACTAAGAAAAGTCAAAATGCTAATGGTAATTTGGAAGGCACCTATTTAATAACTGGTGGAACCAGCGGGTTAGGTTTATTTTATGCTAAGTATCTTGCAGATAAAGGAATTGAAAATCTTGCACTTTGCAGTAGAAGCGGTGAAAACCAGAGACCACAGAAGCCCTTAAATATATTAGAGAAAAAGGGACAAATGTAAAGGTCTTTAAGGCAGATGTGAGTTCAAGAGCATCGGTAGACTCATTAATTAATGAAGTAGAACGTTTCTTGCCAAAGATTAAAGGAGTAATACATGCAGCCGGCGTTTTAAAAGATGGAGCCTTTGATAGTTTATCTAAAGAAGATTATCAAAAAGTATTTGCTCCTAAAGTAATGGGTGCTATACATTTGCATAAAGCACTTTTAGGAAGCAACTTGAACAATTTTGTTTTATTTTCTTCTGCTGCAAGTATTTTTGGAACGCCCGGACAGGCAAATTATGCTGCGGCGAATGCCTTTTTAGACCAATTAGCGATTTATAGAAAAAGGCAAGGATTAGAGGCAGTATCAATTAATTGGGGAAGTATAGCTGAGATTGGTATGGCAGCGGCAGATGTAAAAAGAGGAGAAAGGCTTGAAAAGCAAGGTATAACATCTTTGAAACCAAAGGAATTGCCTGCATATATAGATTTTGCAACTTCTATTGATACGGCTCAAGCAATTGTTGTAAAAGTAGATTTTAATAAATGGGTGCAAAACAATCCAACCTATCTTAAAAACGAGATGCTGGCTGATTTTATAGATCTTTCAGGAGAGGATAAACTATTACAAAAGGTTATTGGCGCGTCTAATTATAATTCAGCATTAAAAATGCTGAAAGAAGTAATGAAAGAAATAGTTAGTGAAACAACTAAGGCGCCAAAGGAAACAATTAAAGAAGATGTAACCTTAAAAAATCTTGGAATAGACTCATTGATGGCAGTACAAATCAAGAATAAATTGCAATATGAACTTGATTTAAATATACCTGTATCTTCATTATGGACTTATCCTACAGTTGAAAAGTATGCTGCTTTTCTTTCTGAAGAGCTGTCGTTAAGGGAAAAGTTTGATTCAGAACAAATTGAAAATGCAGATGTAGCATCAAAGACAAATGCTGCTGAGAAGGAAGTAGAAGACCTTTCCTTAGATGATTTGATGAAAGAATTAGAGGATAAGAGCAATGAATATTAGTTACTTTTGTAGGTAGAGTATTTTGCAATTGACTTAATTCCAAATTTGAACTTAAAACATGAGTGTAGATCAGGATAAAATGCAGGCAGTCCTTAAGAAGTCGCTTGTTACTATAAAAAAATTAGAAAAAGAACTAACCCAATATAAATCAAAGGAATCTGAGGAAATTTCGATCGTTGGTTTTAGTTGTCGATTTCCAGGTGGAATCACTGATTTGGATAAATTGTATGAGGTCCTTTCAAATAAGCGAAGTGTAATCTCAGAAATTCCCAAAGAGCGATTTGATATAGAAGCTATTTATGACAATGATATTTTAGCAGAGGGAAAGACCAATGTAAAACACGGAGCCTTTCTTGAAGAAGACGTTTCTCTTTTCGATGCGGCATTCTTTGGAATTCCGCCAAGAGAAGCTAAATCTATAGACCCTATACACCGTATGTTATTAGAGCTTTCACAAGAAGCTTTGGAAGACGCTGCAATTCCTCCAAGCAGTTTAAAAGGAGGTAAGGTGGGTGTTTATGCAGCAATTGGAAATAGCGATTACATGCAAGCCAGGGCACATTCAGGAGATTTAAAAAAAATAGATTTGTATGATACTATAGGTGTCGCATATGCTTCCGCATCAGGCCGAGCGTCTTATTTATTTGACTTGCAAGGCCCCAGTTATACCATTGATGCTACTTGTTCTTCTGCATTAGTGGCCGCGCATCTTGCTTGTCAAGATTTGAAAAACGGGGTTACTGATTTAGCAATTGTTAGTGCCGGAAACTTAATATTAGGACCTGAAATTTTTGTCGGACTGTCTAAGTTAGGAAGTCTCTCGGAAGAAGGTATTTGTAGAGCCTTTGATCAAAATGCAGATGGCTTTGTAAGAGGAGAAGGAATGGGAGTAATGATTCTTAAGAGGAAATCAGAGGCAAAATCAGATAATAATCGCATATATGCTAATATAAAAGGAAGTGCTATTAGACATAACGGAACCAGTAATGGGTTTACAGCACCTAACCCTATTGCACAGCAAAAAGCTATTGCAGAGGCATTAAAGATGGCTAATGTATCTCCTAATCAGATAGACTTTGTGGAAATTCATGGTATAGGAAATACCTTCACGGATGCGCTAGAGGCAAATGCAGTTGGCAAAGCCTATAAGGAGAAGGAAGAGACACTTTATTTAGGAACTTTAAAGCCAAATGTTGGTCATCTAGAAGCTGCAATTGGAATGGCAATGATGGCTAAAATACTTTGCTCCTTTAAATACAAAACAATTTTTCCAAATATTAATATTGAAAAATTAAATGAAGATATAGAATGGGAGCGTAATAACATTAAAGTTCCACAAGAGAATATTCCATGGGATAAAGAAGGTACAATGCTTGCGGCTATTAACCTTTCTGGGTTTACTGGTACAAATATTCACATGATCCTAGAGCATGAAGAGGTTATATCTTCAGCTAAAACAACACAGCATGAAGAAGTACCAGCATTGATTAATATTAGTGCAAAATCAGAAGAGTCGTTAAAGGCAACTGTAAAGAAGTACATAGAAAATAGTGCGATTTGGGAAAAAGACTTGAGTGATATTGCTTATACTTTAAATGTAGGGAGGGATCATTATGATGAAAAATTGTCAATTGTATCTACCAATGCTGAGAAAGTGCAAGCTGAACTTAAAAACTTTATTGAGGGTAATACAAGCAAGGTTATAAAGGTTCCTGATAACATTAATAGAAATAGAGAAATAGCTTTTTTATATACAGGGCAGGGAGCACAATATCATAAAATGTGCGAAGATCTCTATAAAAGTAATAGCACATTTAAAGAAACCTTGGATGAATGTAATGAGTTGTTAAAAGGTGTTCTAGAAATCCCGTTATTAGATATTTTGTATAGTGATGATATAGATAAAGAGTTAGTGAACCAATCACAATATACTCAGCCTGCCTTGTTTGCTGTTGAATACGCAATGTCAAAAATGTGGATGAGCTGGGGAATAGAGCCTGCTGCAGTTATGGGACATAGTGTCGGAGAGTTTACAGCTGCTACTATTGCAGGAGTATTTAGTTTGGAAGATGGTTTAAGGTTGGTGGCGGAACGTGGCAAATTAATACAACTATTACCGTTAGGTGTAGGTGGAATGGCTGCAGTTTTAAGTAGTAAAGAGAATATTGAAGAATATCTTCAAAAATATGAAGGAAAGATTGACGTTGCCGCTATAAATTCACCGAGAAGCATTACTGTTTCAGGTAATATTGATGCAATTAATGAGTTTGTTAACGAATTAAAACAAAATAAGATTAAAGCTGTTAAGTTAAATGTTTCTCATGCGTTTCATTCTTATCTATTAGATCCCATTCTTGATAGATTTAGACAAATCGTAAGTAAAGTGCCTATTAATAATCCTCAAATACCTTTAATCTCTAATGTAACAGGTAAACATATTTCTAAAGAAGAATTAACGCCAGATTATTTTGCAAACCATGTTAGAAATGCTGTTTTATTTGCAGATGGAATTAGTTGTTTGAGCAATGAATACAATATTGACCTTTTCTTAGAAGTTGGGCCTAATCCAACTTTAATTGGACTTGCTAAGCAAGGCATAGATAAAGAAAATGTCGTTTGGATGTCATCAAGTAAAAAGAATAAGAATAGTTGGCAATTAATAACCGAATCACTTCAACAATTATACCTTAATAATGTGAAAATCAATTGGAATGCGGTTTATAATGATAAAGGTTGTAACGTAGTTAAATTACCGACTTACTCATGGCAAAAAAGCAAATATTGGTATAATCCAGTACAAAGTATTAAGATAAATACCAATAAATTAAAGCAGGAGACAAATACAAATGCGAACGCTCGATCTAACACAAATGTTAATGAAATCTCTCGTAATAATCTAATGGATTTAATGCAAAAGGAGGCAGTTAAAGTATTGGGTTTAAGAGACGGTAGTAAACTAGACCCTATTGTTGGACTAAGGGAACAAGGTTATGATTCCATGATGGCTGCTCAACTTTTAAAAATAATGGAAAGACATCTTGGGGTTGAATTAGATATGTCGATTTTACTGGTATATAATTCTCTACAAACATTACACGATTATTTCTTAAATGATATTCTTGGCGATAAAGAATTTGTTACTATATCTAAAACTTCATCTGCTATTGAAAAAGAAGAGGTGGTCTTGAAATCAAACACAAATAATTGGAACGACATTAAAGATTCCGATGGCTGGTTGATGCGTGTATTTAAACGAATTGATAAGGCAATTTCCATTGATGAAATAGAATAAAGATGAACATTATATTACTTCACCATGCTGGAGGTGATAAATATTCCTTTAACAATTTAATACGAATGTTGCCCCCGCAGATAGAAGGCATCGCTTTAGAGGTGCCTGGAAGAGGAGATCGATTTGGCGAGCCACTCTTAACAGATACGGATGCCATTATTAATGATATGTATAAACAGCTTACGCCTTACATTCAGAGACCCTATATGATGTTAGGTTTCAGCATGGGAACATTAGTGGCTTTTTTATTGATGGAAAAAATAAGAAATGCAGGTAAATCACTACCAACACATACCTTTATGTTTGCGAGAGAAAGTCCTGATTATTTTATTGGACAATTTGATCAATATAAGTACGAAAGCAAAGCATTTTGGGACTGCATAGTAAATTTTGGAGGGGTTCCGAAAGCGCTGCTTCAACATCCAGAATTGATGGAATTGTATGAGCCAATCATGAGAGCAGATTTTGAGGCACTTGGAAAATACGTGTACCAAGAGGTGAAACCTTTTAATGTCAATGCCACTGTTGTTTTGGGTGAAAAAGATAAGGTTAAAGACGAGCATGCTAAGACATGGCAAAAACATTTTATTCCTGAGATAGAAATGGTCAAAATGGATGGAGGACATTTCTTTATTTTTGAAAATATTGAAGCGGTGTCGAAGCTTATTAAAAGTAAATTAAAATAAGTTTTAATTGATTCAATTAGCATATACTAATATTGCCCAATGGCTCTCTGATACAAATAAATACAACTTTAAAAAAGAACTTCCAACTCATCTTTTAAGTCATGTCTTAAGCTATAAGAAAAAAGCCGATCAAATTCGATCAGCTTCGGGTTATTTGTTGTTAAAGCAATTGGTTTTTCAAAGTGATACTACTCTAGAAAAACTATTAGAAAAAGTTGTTTTTCTGGAGAAAGGAAAGCCGATTTTTACTTTCGATGATATTTGTTTTAGTATAGCCCACTCTGGAGATTATGTGGTAGTTGTTATTTCGACAGATTTTATTGGGGTGGATGTTGAAAAACAAAGAGTGATGAATAAAGAGCTATTCGATAAGTATTTTTCTAAGGAAGAAAGTGATTTCTTTAGTACTTCAACGTCTCCTTTTTTTGATTTATGGACTATTAAAGAGGCTGCTTGTAAGTTATGTGGGGAGGGAATTTCAATTTTAGAAAAGGTAAAAGTTATAGGTAAAAATAAAGTTGAGGTTGGACAGAACAATAGCTATTACATTAGTTTTTCTTTCCTAGAAGGATATAGTATTTCTGTAGTTTCTGAAAAAAAAATAACTAAAGATGAAGTAGAAGTGAAGGAATTATTGACGGATAGGCTTTTTACTTAATTTTCTAAGATATGCGATAACTTTTGAGCCAAAGCCAGACTATAAATCTTTCCTCCTAAGTTGTTAAGGTGAAAAAAGTTGAAACTGTATTCATAATTATAAAATTCTGGATATTCTTTAGGGTTTCCAATATCAACTTTGTTTTTTTCTGGAAGCTGATCAAAGATGGGAAGTAAAATATCATAATTCCCTCTAGCTCTTGCAGGAATAATAAATACAGTTTGTATTCCTTTATGTTCCAGGTTTTCAATTAATCTCGTACACATCTTTAGTTGATGTTTAATCGGCTTTTTCTTTTGTCTGTTGTTGTAATCCTTGTTTATCTCTTTCTTTATACTTACTAATGATTGCTCATAGTGTGCTTCAAAGTTTTTTCTTGTTTGAAGTAGCATTCTTTCATCAGCTTCATTTTTGCCAAAAAGATGCTCCCCTTTAAGGCTATTTGTATAAGGATAGTATCCATCCATGTTTTTGCCATTATAAAAGGATTCATCTTTAGGCTCAACGTGATATTCAACAATATCTCTCCCAAGTCCAAAATTTAATAAGTATTCTATTTCTGAAATACCATAAGCATATCCGAATATGAGCTTTCGTAATTTTCTTACGGGGTAGTCTTTTAGTATTTTAATTGCATTACAAACAATTTTAGGTTTTAACCAATAAAAAGTCTCTTTTGCATGTAGGTTAGGAATATGGATTTCCATACTACTTGAAAGACTTATAAAAACATATTTTAATTGATCCCCATAGTTTTTTACAATATGATTAACATTATCTTCTATTCTAAGAAAATTTTGGGCATCTATTCCTAAATTATAAGACCTTAAATCAATTCCCTCTTCTTTTAAAGTACTATCAATAATAGAAGGGTCAATTTGCCTGTATACTAAACTCCCTCCAAAATAAACGGCATTATATTTTGTGTGATCTTTTTCAAATTGCTTAAGTTTTGCAGTAAGTACATTGTCGCCCCAAGCATGTGGTTGAAAAAGAGTTCTTGTAATCACATTTATTAAAATGAGAATAAGAAATAAACCTGCTATTTTAAAAAAGACCTTAGTCATTAAAATTGGAAATAAACAAATTCATTATTGTTAAACACACCAAACCATAATATTAGCAATGTTGTTATCACATAAAATGTCCATCTAAATAATTTTGGCTTTACTAAAACAACGTCTTCTATTTTTCTGTCTTTGACAATAAATTCAACGAGTAGTAATATGCCAATGAAAACAAATGATAAGATAAGATTCACCATTCCTTTATGTGCTATAATTTCGTTTAAATAACCCGCTTCGGTTATCCTTAAAAGGCTTTTATACATCATTACAGATTCAGCCATATTTTGATTTCTGAACATCATAAATGCTAATAATAGCAGATGAAACGTAATAAAAACATGTACCCAGTCAGGAATCCATTTTTGAGATGCTTTATAGATATTGCTTGGTCTAATATTGCTAACTACATAGTATTGCCATAAGTATCTTATCGCCATAAAAACACCTATTACAGTATATGATAGTACCATTGGCCAAGAAGGACCATGCCAAAGTCCTGTTAGTGCAAGAACAAACAAAACATTAAAAACAACTCTTGCTGGTCCTGATTTATAAGCACCAAGTGGGAAAAACAAGTAGTCGGTTAACCATGTGGTTAGTGAAATATGCCATCGTGTCCAAAAGTCTGCTAGGTTTTTTGCGAAGAAAGGCCTCTTAAAATTTTCCATCAAATTAATACCAAAAATCCGAGCAGCTCCAATAGCAATATCCGAATATCCTGCAAAATCGCAGTAAACTTGAAAGGCAAAAAAGTAAGCGCCTATTAGCACAGTAACTCCTGAGACCTCTGCATAATTGCCATATATTTCAGTTACATAAATAGCCAAACGATCGGCAATAACAACCTTTTTAAACATGCCAATGAGCATTCTAAATAAGCCGCTTCTAACCCTATCATAATCAAAATGGATTTTTTTTCTTAATTGAGGTAGAAGGTGATTTGATCGCTCAATAGGCCCAGCAACTAATTGAGGCCAATAAGCGACATATAATGCAAATACTCCAAAGTGTTTTTCAGGTTTAGTGACCCCTTTGTAAACATCAATTGTATAGCTTAATGTTTGAAAAGTATAAAATGAAATCCCTACGGGTAATACAATATTATTAAACCATGGCTCAGGAACTATATAAGGAAGATGCATTAAATCAAAAAGCGCCCGAACATTATTATCTATAAAATTTAGGTATTTGAAAGAAGCCAGCAATCCAAGGTTTACAATTAAACTTAGATAGAGATACTTCTTTTTCTTTTCTTTTGTAGAGGACTTTGACATCTTATGAGAAGCAAAATAATCTACGATAGTGGAGATAATTATAAGAACGATAAACTTAGGGCTCCAGCTCATATAAAATATGTAGCTAGCGGTTAGCATAAACAACCATCTTTTATTAGAAGGAACTCTAAAAAACAGCACTAATACAATGCAAAAGAAAATTAAGAATTCTAATGAGTTAAATAGCATTTATTGTTGTGCTTTATTTAGTTGACAAAAATAGTTAAATACCATTGTATATATACTTTAATTAATTAAGGAGTTCTTTAATTTTTAAACCTAGTTCTTTGCTATATAGATTGGCTCCGATTTCGTTTAAGTGTCTGAAATTAAAGCTGTTATTAACGGTGTAAAATTGAGGGTAGATATTAGGGTCAGCCATATTTATTTTATGCTGGTCATCAAGTTTCTCAAAAAGAGGTAGCAGGACATTGTAAAATTGATCTAATCTGGGTGGCAAAATAATGGTCACATGAATTCCTTGCTCTTTTTGTATCCTTATGTAATTATTGATGATTTTTAAAAGATGATTAGCTTCAACATATTTCATGTTCCCCGAAAATGCATCAAAATTCTTTTGTAAAAATTCATTGCGCATTTTATCGTCATGAAGATATTTTTTTCGCATTATAAATAATAAATCTTCACTTTTCTGATTAATAGACATTATGTGTTCACTTTTATCTCTGTATGGATAGAAGCCATTTTGATTAGGTCCATTGTAATATTTTGTAGTAGATAGCTGATTCTCAATAATTTTTTCCATAGCACCAAAATGAAACAATCGCTCTGTAAAAGAAGTAATATAAGCTCTTATTATAGCCAATCGTTTTTTGAGGGAACCTAGATAATTAGATTTGAATACTAATGGAATGGCTTTTTTAAGTGTTTTAAGCTTAATCCAATGCATCATATAGGTGGTATGCAAATTTGCCCAAAAAATATCTCCTCCTGATGAGAGACTTAAAAAAATATATTTTACTTGTGGGTTGCTTTTAATTATATATTCAGACTCTTCCATTTGTTGTAATAGATTGTGCGCATCTGCACCCATGTTATAAGACTTAAATGGGAAATTTTGACCATCAACCATTTGGTCAATAGTAGAAGGATTTATTTGTCTATATACAAGACTTGCTCCAAAAAAAAGTGCGTTATATTCTGTCTGATGTTTTTCAAAGTAATTTAGTTTTGCTGTCATAATCTTGTCTCCCCAAGCATTTGGCAGGAAAAATTTGCTTACTATTAGATTAATAAATAGTATTACAAATACCAATAAACCTATACTTTTAATCAGCTTTTTCATTACTTAGCAGTTGGCAAAGTTATATCAAATTAATTTTATCACTTAGAAGCTGAATGATTTAGCTCAATCAGGTTCTTAAATCATATTTTACTTGATACAGAGAGTAAAAGAAATATATAAAGGTTGGCAGTCTGATAAGAACTTAAGATACTTGTCAAGAGGGGGAGGAGGTACGGCTTTAACTTTGCTTTTAACGAGAGGATTAGGTTTAATTTCAGGTTGGGTTATTGCTAGGTTTTATGGAGCGTCTGTTTTAGGAGTTATAGCTACCGTAAACCTTATTATCACTATTGTTTCCATATTTGCTAATATGGGTATTAAAGAAGCCATGCTTCGTTTTATTCCTGAATACAGAGAAAAATATAATTTTAGAAGTAGCCTGCAAGTATATAAAAAAGGATTACAATTATTGCTGTCAGTGGCAGCAATTGGGATTGTGGTAGTAATGATTTTGATGCCAATTCAAGCAAAAAAATGGAATGAAGAGCATCTCTTACCATTGTACCTAATCTCCTGTCTTTTCATTTTACCCAATCTCCTTATGGAAATGAATAATTTTTCTTTAAGGGCAATATTTAAGATAAAGCAAGCTAATTACTCATTATCCATAAGGGTGGTTTTTAGAGTAACCACCTTAATCATTATAACCGTTTTTTTCTATACAAAACTGGCGCCGGTATATATACACTTGGCCACTATTTTGGTAGGCGCAATTATTCCTTTCTTCTTTTTATATAAACACTTTTTTAGCAAAGTTGATAAATTGGAAAAAGTGACTCCTATTAATAACAAAACACTTATTACCGTTTCTTTTCCAATGTTGCTAACTTATTCCAGTTTTGCAATCAATAATTTTGCAGATATATATATGATAAAGCATTTTGGATTAGGGAATGCTCAAGTAGGGATATACAGGCAATGTTTTAAGTTGGCACAACTGGCATCTATTATTATGGTTGCACTCAATACCACCGTTCAACCAAAGCTATCTCAGTTATTTCATAATAATAATCATAATGAACTAAAGAGGATAGCACGTAAATCTTCTAAAATGATGGTGTTGTTTAGTATTCCTTTGTTTTTATTGTTGACTTTTGGAGCAAAATATGTTTTAATGATCTATGGAAAGGAATTTGTCGTTGGAACCTGGGTGCTGATTATAATGACAATAGGACAAATTGTTAATACAGTTTGTGGTCCGGTAGCTCAATTAATGAATGTTACTGGACATCAAAATGCACTTAAAAATATTGTCATCTCTGCAGCAATTATCAATGTAGTAATGAACTTATTTTTGATTCCAATATATGGTATTATAGGAGCGGCAGTGGCAAGTATGGCAAGTATGGTTATATGGAATATATTTGGATCAATATACATTAAGAGAAAATTTGGCTTTTTTGTTTGGTATGTACCTTTGATAAGTAAGAAGTAATGAAAATTGGAGTTTGGCATCCTGATAAGTTTGTGTTGAGTGTAAAAATTTACACAGAAAAGGTAATGCAACATTTAGAAAAAGAAGGAGTGGCATTTCAGTTTTTTAAGAGAAAGGATGTGCTTCCCAAGGATGTAGATTTATTCTGGGATAGTACTTGTACAGGAGGGAGAGCTCCTCATAGAAAATTGCTATTTGTAAAAAAGCCAATGATTGCAACTGTTCATGGTGCTGGGTCGCAATCTTTACCATATCATCTTGCATACTACAACAAAAAAAATCGAAAGAATAGTTATAAGAGAATAGTAAAGTCTAATTTACTTTGGACTGTATACAGAAGAAAGTTAAAAGAAATAATTACTGTTTCTGAATATGCTAAAAAGGAATTGATAAAATATATTCAGCTTAATGAAGCTAAAATAACGCCAATATATCATGGAGTGGATCATGATATATTTTATCCAACAGAAGAAAAAGAGAGAAATTATTTACTTCATATTTCTGTATATCAGCCAAAAAAAAACATTGAAAGACTTATTGAGGCATATCGTTTAATTCCTGAAAAAGATAGAATGGAATTAAAGGTTGTTGCCCCAGGTTATCCTAACAAAGAAAAGATAGAAGGATTAACATTAATTACAAATAGGATAGATCGACAAGAAGTCGCAACACTTCTTCAAAAAGCTAGAGCTTTTGTTTTTCCTTCTATTCATGAAAGTTTTGGAATGCCTCTGGCAGAGGCAATGGCCTGTGGGTGTCCTATAATTACTTCAAATGTTACTGCATGTCCTGAGATAATTGGAAATGCTGGTATTGCTGTTGATCCTATGGATGTAGAAGCACTGAAATTAGTAATGCTTAAATTAATCAATGACGAAAAGGAGTATAAGATCTATAGGGATAAAAGTCTTATTCGGGCGGGAGATTTTACTTGGGAAAAGACAGCTAAGGAACATTTAAAAGTTTTCCAAAGAGCACTTCAATAATTATGTAAGAAAACGTATTTGTTATGAGAGCGATTGTTCAAAGAGTAACCAATTCTTCAGTGATTATTAATAGTAATGAGGAGCGTAAATCAGGAAAGGGTTTAGTTGTTTTATTGGGAATAGGAGAGGATGATACAAACAATGATCTAGAATGGTTGTCTAATAAAATTGTAAACCTTAGAGTATTTAGTGATGACAAAGGGAAAATGAATCGCTCTATTTTAGATATAAAAGGAGATATCTTATTAATTAGTCAGTTCACTTTATTTGCAAGTTATAAAAAGGGCAATCGTCCAAGTTTTATTAGAGCAGCCAAACCCGAAAAAGCTATTCCTTTGTATAACTTATTTGCAGTTAAAGTACAGCAAAAAATTAATGGAAATGTTGTGTGTGGGGAATTTGGGGCACACATGGATGTACAGCTTGTTAATAATGGCCCGGTTACAATTTTTATGGACAGTAAACACCCTGAATAAAATTGAAATTTTAAAAATTTTTTTGAAGAAATTATGAACACATTTTGTACGGCTTATGTGAATATTTTTCCAACAAATTCATAACTCTATCAAAAGCAATGATTTGTATTCTGTCCAAATCAAGGTATTCACAGTCTGTGGAAAATCTCTTGCAATTTTTTAAAATAGCTTAAATAGTTTTATATCACGTTAAGCAACAATTTTAGTGTGTGCATTGTTAATGTGATTTTGGACTGATTGTTGCCCCCTCTATAAGGAACCAGAGATGATTTAGTAATTGATTAATTAAAAGGCAAAAGAGAGTGTCATGGATGAAGTAACTGAAAAAATATTGCAAGAGACCGACAACCGGTTTGTATTATTTCCTATTAAGTATGATGAGATTTGGAGTATGTATAAGCAGGCGGAAGCAAGCTTTTGGACTACAGAAGAAATTGATCTTAGTCAGGATCTAATAGATTGGACTAAGTTGACTGAAGATGAGATACATTTTATAAAACATGTGTTGGCTTTCTTTGCTGCTAGCGATGGAATTGTAAATGAAAACTTGGTAGTTAATTTCATGCAGGATGTTACCATTCCTGAGGCAAGATGTTTTTACGGTTTTCAAATTGCTATAGAAAATATTCATGCAGAGACCTATTCTTTATTAATAGATACTTATATCAAAGATCCGGTTGAAAAGGATAAAATGTTTAATGCAATTGAAACACTAGATTGCGTACAAAAGAAAGCTAAGTGGGCCTTAGATTGGATTGATTCTGCCCCTTCATTTGCACATAGATTAGTGGCTTTTGCTGCGGTAGAAGGTATTTTCTTTTCTGGAAGCTTTTGCTCCATCTTTTGGTTAAAGAAAAGAGGGCTGATGCCAGGACTCTCATTTTCTAATGAGTTAATAAGTAGAGATGAAGGTTTGCATTGCGATTTTGCATGCTTATTATATGGTATGTTAGAAAATAAACTTTCAACAGAAGAGATCTATAAAATTATTTGTGATGCGGTAGAGGTGGAGAAAGAATTCGTAACGGATGCACTTCCTGTATCTTTGATTGGTATGAATGCAGATTTAATGACACAATACATCGAATTTTGTGCAGATCGATTATTGATTTCATTGGGTTATCCTAAGGCATATAACGCAGAAAACCCATTCCCTTGGATGGAGTTAATATCCTTACAAGGAAAAACAAACTTCTTTGAGAAAAGAGTTTCAGAGTATAAAAAAGCAGGTGTTGGAAATTCTAGAGATGAGCAGGTCTTTTCTTTAGATGAAGACTTCTAATTTTAAAATATAAACATTGTCAACCAAGAAAAGATTAAACTATGTACGTAATTAAGCGATCAGGAAAAAAGGAACCAGTACATTTTGATAAGATTACTTCACGAATTAGTAAACTTTCTTTTGGATTAAATCCAAAATATATTCAACCACAAATTATTGCTCAATCAGTAATTCAAGGATTATATGATGGGGTAACGACTACTGAATTAGATAATTTAGCTGCAGAGACGGCTGCCTCTATGGCGGTTGTTCATCCTGATTATGCCTTATTAGCGGCGCGTATCGCTGTTTCTAACCTGCATAAGAATACAAAGAAGTCTTTCTCAAGAACCATTGAAGAGCTGTATACTTATATCGATCCTAAAACGAATGAGCCTGCGCCTTTAATTGCAGAAGACATTTATGAAATTATTCAGGAAAACAAAGATCGTTTAGATGCAGCAGTTATCCATCATAGAGATTTCAATTTTGATTTTTTTGGATTTAAGACTTTAGAGCGGTCTTATTTATTGAAGGTGAATGGAAAAATCGTAGAGCGACCTCAACATATGTTAATGAGAGTAGCTATCGGTATTCATAGAGAAGATATAGAGGCAGCATTAGAAACTTATAATTTGATGTCGGAGAAGTGGTTTATACATGCTACTCCTACATTGTTTAACGCGGGGACACCAAAACCACAGCTTTCTTCTTGCTTCCTACTGACCATGAAAGATGATAGCATTCCAGGAATCTTTGATACTTTGAAACAATGTGCTGAAATTTCTCAATCTGCAGGTGGGATTGGTTTAAGCATACATAATATCAGAGCAACTGGAAGTTACATTAAAGGTACCAATGGAACTTCTAATGGTATTGTTCCAATGTTGAGAGTGTTTAATGATACTGCTCGCTATGTTGATCAGGGTGGAGGTAAGAGAAAAGGTGCTTTTGCCATTTATATTGAGCCATGGCATGCGGATGTTTTTGAATTCCTAGAGTTAAGAAAGAACCATGGGAAGGAAGAAATGAGAGCCCGTGATTTATTTTATGCACTCTGGATTCCAGATTTATTTATGAAGCGTGTAAAGGAAAATGGAGAATGGTCTCTTTTCTGTCCTAATGAGGCACCTGGTTTATATGATACTTATGGTGATGAATTTGAAGCATTGTATTTAAAATATGAACAAGAAGGAAGAGCGAGAAAAAAAGTAAAGGCTCAGGAATTATGGTTT
>CBDCGV010000013.1:0-70151 GCA_965216955.1 Chitinophagales bacterium
TTCTGGCTACCCCAGTGTTCATTGCAGCTTTTGCAACCGCTGGCGCCACCTCCGTAATTAATCTGGGATCAACAGGTTTCGGAATAATATATTCCTTGCCAAATTTTAGGTCAATATTGCCATAAGCCAAATTAACAATATCGGGTACAGGCTTCTTAGCCAAATCTGCAAGGGCAAATACTGCAGCCATTTTCATCTCTTCATTAATTTCTGTTGCCCGCACATCCAAGGCTCCACGAAATATGAATGGAAACCCAAGCACGTTATTGACCTGATTGGGAAAATCAGACCGGCCTGTTGCCATAATGCAATCGGGCCTGGCCTGTTTGGCATCATCATAGCTAATCTCCGGAGTTGGATTGGCCATCGCAAAAATGATGCAGTCTTTAGCCATCTCCTTTACCATGTTTTGATCTAGAATATCCCCTCTTGATAAACCGATAAAGACATCTGCTCCCACTAAAATTTCACCCAGACTGGTGTCGGCATCAATTGTACCATTCACAAATTCATGCTTTTTACCGTCCAGATTATGGCGATCGGGATGGATCAGCCCTTTCGAATCATATAGGTAGATGTTTTCTCTTTTAGCACCTAGCGAAACATAGAGCCGGGTACAGGATATCGCTGATGCCCCAGCACCACTCACCACAATTTTTACTTGGTCAATTTCTTTCTCAACTAAGTCCAAGGCATTGAGCAGGGCTGCAGCGCTTATGATGGCTGTTCCATGTTGATCATCATGCATGACCGGAATATTCAGCTCATTCTTCAGCCGCTCTTCAATTTCGAAACAATCAGGTGCAGAAATATCCTCGAGATTGACACCGCCAAAAGTAGGCTCAAGAATCTTCACTGTTCTCACAAATTCATCGACATCCTTTGTATTAAGTTCCAAATCGAAACAATCAATGTCCGCATAAATCTTAAATAACAATCCTTTTCCCTCCATCACCGGTTTTGCTGCCTCCGCACCGATATCACCTAAGCCTAAAACGGCTGTCCCGTTACTGATCACGGCAACAAGATTACCTTTGGCCGTGTATTTGTACACCTCGTTGGTCTCTCGATGGATAGATAGGCATGGTTCAGCAACTCCAGGGGAGTAGGCTAGTGAAAGGTCTCTCTGGTTAGCAGTTTCCTTCGTGGGTATGACTTCGATTTTACCCGGACGTCCTTTGGCATGATAAAACAAGGCATCATGCTTCATTGTCAAATTATCCATTTATCCCTGACATTTGGTATGAGAAAAGCCTCAAAGATCTAAAAGTCTCATACAAACCCATCAAATTATACTAGGGAACATTTGTTGGCCTCCTTAGGCGCTTGACGGCAAGCACATTTGAATCCAATTCATGAATAGACCGCTTCGTGCCAGCATTTCTACCGACTATGCAAGACTCACTTCCCCTGGCTGGCTGGGACTTAACGTACAGGTTTATCGCTCTGTGGGGACATTGCTTATTTCTCCACACTTCAAGAGAGGAACAATTCTTTGGTCTTTGCACGATGCAACATGAATCGGGTCGAACTCTGTCGCAATGCATTGATAGCAGATACCAGAATATACATGATTGAACTCAACGAAGTATGAGATCGTGAGCAACTGTAATTTTTCACAAACTCAAAGCGTTGGAATCTAAGTGAAGTGAATAAGAAATCCCACTAAATCATATCTTCCTGTTTTTTGTTCCTTCTTCATCGTCTCATTTGCACCGCCGAGCAATAGTTATACATCAGTCTGTCAATAAACAAAGGTTTGGCGGGCACCAATCCAACTTGATTTTGACGATCTTCAAAGAGAAGATAGCGGAGATCGTATTATCAAGGTAGGCAGTCACTCTCTGATATATTGTAATCAAATAGATAGCGTACTTTTATGTCAAATTCAAATTGATGGCCAGCCCAAAATCAACAACTATTTTTGTGAATTCAGAAATCGGCTCCTTGGAGAAAGTGGTAGTCCACAGACCAGAGAAGGGGATATCCAGAGTAAGTCCAAAACGGTCTGACGAACTTCTTTTCGATGATATCGTATTCTTACCTCAAATTCAACAAGAGCACGATATCTTTACTTCAGTCTTGAAGAAGTTTATTGGTCATCAGAATGTGCTTTACCTTGAACAGTTGCTTTTTGAAGCCCTTGATGCGGATCAGCAAGCACAAGAAGAGATAATCGCCCGAATCATTGATTTTGAAGAATTACCTTCGAAGTATATCAAAACCCTCAGCGAATTAGACAATAGAAAACTCACTTCGGTGCTAATAAGTGGGTTTTTACCTGAGGAGGATTTAATTTTGTTTGATCCTATCCCCAATTTTATATTCTCCCGGGATATCGCCGTTACTATTCAAGAGCATGTGATTATAACTCGAGCAGCGAAAGAGGCAAGGTTTCGCGAAAATCTATTGACGCGATTTATTTTTTTCGCCCATCCCATGTTTGCTGACCTAAGAGCTGATGGAAGAATTATTAACATGAATGATGTTGAGCTCTTTCCCCGATCGCGTCGAGGTGAATCAGTGTCAATTGAAGGTGGAGATATGATGGTCTTTTCCGAAAACCATTTCCTGATTGGTTGCAGCGAGCGTACCACCGAGCATGCCATTCATTGTTTGCGTGATGCTTTATTTGAGCGCAATCTCATTGGTAATGTTGTGCAAGTAAATATTCCTAATGACCGGTCATTCATGCATATCGACACCATCTTTACGCGCATCCATCACGATCACCTGGTCTGCTACCGCCCTCTGGTATACGATGGCTTGAGTTCCTATGTGACCGTTTATCGAAGCAATGGCAGCAAAGCAAGATATCATTCCCTAAAGGACTTTATTCATTCTGAAATCAATGCTGAAATGAAATTCATCTTTACGGGTGAAGGAATTTCACCATATCAAGAAAGGGAGCAATGGACCGATGGATGCAACTTGGTAGCTATTCGTCCAGGTGTTGCTATCACCTACGACCGGAATGTTCGAACGATGGATGAATTGAAAGCACATGGCTATCAATCCCTCACTGCCGAAGAATTTCTGGAAGATGATATTGATCCGGATTCCTTGCAAAATACGATTATTCAAATTCCATCCGGGGAATTGTCACGGGCTCGGGGTGGGTCACACTGTATGACTTTACCACTCCGACGCGGAAAAATCTAGCTGCGGTCACCCATGCTAAAATCAGATGATGTATTGATTTTCTAATCCATCATCCGTGATTCAAATTCATTCTCATCAAATCATCTTGATCTCAGCATGTTTTGCAGATAAAAAAAATAATCAGCAAGCCTCTCCAGCGTATACATCCGTACCGCCAGTCTAGTATTTCATGATTTTGGAGGAGCCTACTCCTACTCCAATGATGGTCCGCAGAGCATCATCGGTTTTAACACTATGATCAAGTCGTTCAATCTGATCCTCGTGCACATGAAAGATGAAACCATTGGTAGGATTAGGACCAGTCGGGACAAAAACAGTAATATTCCCGCTGGTATGTTCGTCGGTTATAAATCCTGTCATTCTTGTTCCAGTACCAAAAACATCGACCAGCACGACATCTGAAAAAGGCATCTTCTTTGACCCGGTAAATTGCTGCACAGTCTCCTTAATCACCCCATATAGCGGCAATCTCAACAAATAAGTTCTCTCAATATGTTTAAACGAATTTCTACCGATCTGGGTCCTTACCGCCAGACCGATAATGAAGCACAATAAGATGATGATGGTCAAGGCAATGAGGCTAACAAGAAAGTCGGGTACCGGCAAATCAAATTCATTAATAATGAGATTAGTCAAAGGCGCCAGCAAACTCTCTACCAAACCTAGAAGCAACTTGATCGTTAGAATAAATATTGCGAAAGGCAGTAGTACTAAAAAACCACCGATAAGAGTTGTGATCACGAAATTTCTTAATCTTGACATTCCACTTTAAATTTGAAATCATGTGTAAGTAAAAAGAGGATTGGGAAAGGCTACTTCCCAAAACTCTCAAAAGGCAAACGTAGTTTAATAGCTTAAAGATCCCAATACAAGGCAAAACTATTAGTAACTTTCGATTATCAGAGTTTTAGGTTAAAATCATTGCCATGAAATTTGGACACGCGACACAAGAAGAAATCAATGAGTTAGATCTTTCGCTACCCCCAGATCATAAGATGAATAAGGAGCTCTTGGATGGAACCAACCACAAGCCTTCATTCTTTGTGGGTTGCGGCAAATGGGGTATTTCTGAATGGGTAGGTCCCCTTTACCCGAAGGGCACCAAACAAAAAGACTTCCTATCGGCTTATTTGACCAAATTTAACAGCATTGAACTAAATGGGACATTCTATCGACTCAGCCGTAGCAGCATTGAATCATGGGCAGAGAAGGCCCGTCATACTGATTTTCTTTACTGTCCTAAATGGTCTCAGCGTATTTCCCATTTTAAGCGACTATCGGATGTGGAAGAAAACACAAATTATTTCATCGAATCTGTAGCGTTATTGGGTAAAAACCTAGGGGCATCGTTCCTGACCTTGCCACCCAATTTTGGTCCAAAGCACATAGAAAGGGTCTTTGACTTTATCAAGCTAATTCCTAAAGATTACCCGGCCCAACTAGAGTTTAGGCACAAGGACTGGTTTGTAGAACCCATCTTTTCTGACCTGATGTCGGCCCTTAAAGATCGGGGACTTGGTGCCGTCATCACTGACGTAGCTCTGCGAAGGGATGTTTTACACATGTGCATCACTTGCCCTACCTTATTCATCAGATTTAATGGGTATGGCTTGCATCCTTCGGACTTTTCAAGGCTAGACAGTTGGATCGAGCGCTTGGTAGGCTGGTCGAATGAGGGATTACAAAAAGTGTTCTTCTTTATGCATCAGGAAAATGAGGCACACACGATCGTTCTATGCGATTATTTCATCAGAAAGCTAAATAAGCGTATGGACACGAATCTCATGCCTCTGGACCTACCCGAGGACTACTATCAAAACCAACAGTGAGAAAGCGTTTTAATGAATGAAGGACCTGTGGTAACAAGATTTACCTAACAATTCTCTAATTTTGGTCCTGTCTGGATTTGTAAAATGACAGCAGCCACCCTAGCTCAGCTGGTAGAGCAACGCATTCGTAATGCGTAGGTCGAGGGTTCAAGTCCCTTGGGTGGCTCATCTTTAGAGCAATAAAGAACTCACCATGAAAACTACCAAATCTATCTTCCTCTACTTTGTGCTGGCGCATTGGTGCTTGATCATTAACGGTCAGGAAAGTCAACTTGTTGCTTTTGATGGAGCCTTTGCAGATGTCTTTGGGTATGATGTAGCGATTGATGGTAACTACGCCATTGTCGGGGCACCGCTACAGGGTGGATTTGGTACTCAAAATGCCGGTGCCGCTTATATTTTTGTACTTACTGGTGGTGTTTGGAGTTATCAAGCCAAATTGACACCACCCTGGGGTGGTGATTTTGGAGATCAGTTTGGTTATAGCGTTGACATCTCGGGAGATTTTGCGGTCGTTGGGGCCATTCAAACTGACATTTATGGCATTTCAAATGCTGGTGCAGCTTATATATATCAACGGGGAGGTACGCAATGGCACTTGGTTGGCACTGTGCATGCCAGCGATTTTGACCAAGATGACCATTTTGGAAAGAGTGTAGGTATTAACGACTCCGGATATACTATCATTGGGGCACCGGAAAATGACGATCATGGAACATCGTCGGGAGCAGCGTATCTTTTCGAACCCCACTATGGTACCTGGGTAGAGGTAAAAAAACTGGTTGCTTCTGATGCCCATGCTGGAGATGCTTTTGGTACTGATGTTTCGATTGACCTAAATAAAGCTGTGGTTGGTGCACCAGCCAATGTGGGTGTGTCTTATCTGCAATCCGGAACCATCTACATCTTTGACCGACAGCACTATGGTTGGATTCAGACAGCCCGTCTCAATCATGAAGATCCTGATGTTTTTGACCATTTGGGTCAAAGCGTTGATATCGACGGAAGTTATGTCATAGCTGGAGCTCCTTTTGCCAATGACAAAACGGGAGAAGCTTATATTTTCTACTATAACGGAATCTCATGGCATCAACAAGTAATGCTGGCTCCATCAGACGGAGCACCTCATGACAAGTTTGGATGGGGAGTAGGTATTACAGCCGGTGCAGCCGTGGTGGGTTCTTTTCTAGATGACGATCTTGGCAATGAATCGGGTAGTGCCTACCGCTTTACCCAATCGGGTACCGTATGGACAGAGATAGCAAAGCACCTGGCGTCTGATGGTCAGGGGGGCGATCGACTTGGATATCGTGTCGATATTGACGGGCCAGATATCATCGCAGGGGCACATTATCATAATGTCAATACACATGATGATGGAGCTGCATATATTTTTGGTCCCGCTATCCCTGCTAAGCCGTGCATCCCAACCATGAATTTAAGTGGAATTATCGACGGTGGTAGCTATTATGCAAGTGACTTTATTACTGCCACCGGAATGATTCCGGCAGCAAATCAGGTGAACTTGATCGGTACTAACTATGTGGCACTGATGCCCGATCTTGAAATCATGCAGGGAGCGGTGTTAGAAATTAGCCTGGATGGGTGTCCCTAGTCCCTACCGGCAGTCTCATCTTTCTAATACACGACTTCTGTAATCAGAAGCACCGTATTTGCCCCTCCTCATTAAGAAATTTTTAACACAACTAAGAGAACGAATGGTGAGTGCAGGCGTTTTACAAGCGATGTTAGTGCCTCACACTTCACAACTATTGTTCTTGTAGTTTTTAATTTTTGAAAAATTTCTAAAACAAACTAGCTATGTCATTTATCAAAAACGCGATCAGATTTTCTTGTTTGTTTGCTTTAGTTGCCTTCTTTGCAACCAGCACACAAGCCCAGGATGACAAATCCAAACGTAAAAGTCCTCCCATGGAGACAACCGGTATGGTGGGAGATGTATCCGTCACAATTAATTACAGTGCCCCGTCAGTTAACGGTAGGACGATATTTGGAGACTTAGAACCTTACGGAGAAGTTTGGCGAACTGGAGCCAATGAAGCCACCACATTTGAAGTAAGTAAGAATGTTTTAATTGAGGGCCAGGAACTAGCCGCTGGGAAGTATGGTCTATTTACCATTCCAAATAAAGAATCATGGACCATTATTTTCAACTCAGTGCATGATCAATGGGGAGATTATAATTACGATATGGAGAAGGATGTATTAAGAGTGGAGGTAACTCCTACAAAACTGGAGACACCGGTGGAAAAGATGTCAATTAGTATTATAGAAAATGATGGAGCCTCGGCGATAGCCATTGCTTGGTCTGACACCCAAGCTGCATTCTCTATAGCACCCGGAGCATCCAACTAAGAAAATATTTTATCTAAGTATTGTAAGAGCCCCGGCAATCCCGGGGCTTTTTTTTGTGGTAAAAAATCAATCTTCTCTCCTAGTCCTGTCAAGGATTAAATTGAGGAACTGGAAAGAAATATCCACCAGAGTTTTTGTTGTAGGAAGCAATAGTTTTAAGCCAAAGCATGCATTGGGCACCCACCAGATAGGACTATCCTACCACCATTGTCAAGAAGGTATGTGATACTCTCGAGCATCTTTGAATTCCTTGTCGGAATTCTCTATTTTCGAGAAAAATAATAACACATGTTCAATAAAAAAAACAAAGCAGATGCTAATGGTCGCCGTTCCTTTCTTCAGAAGGCTTCATTAGGAGGTCTTTCTCTGGCTGCATTTCCTACCAAAGATATACGCGAAAGGATTGAATACACAACACAAAAAGTAAGTCGTGCGTCAAAACCAACTGACTTAAAGATTACCGACATGCGAATTGCGGAGATCGGACGCAAAGTTGTTTTTAGAACTCCCATCGTAAGAATATATACCAATCAAGGAATCGTAGGGCACGGCGATGTGAGAGATGGTGCCGCCAAGGAGTACGCTCTATTCTTAAAAGCAGGTTACTGGGAGAAAACCCTTGCAATGTAGAACGACTATTCAAAATCATCAGTCAATTTGGTCATCACGGACGACAGGGCGGTGGAGTTTCCGGTGTAGAAATGGCACTTTGGGATCTCGCTGGTAAGGCTTACGGTGTTCCTGTATACCAGATGTTGGGTGGCAAATATCGGGATAAGGTCCGGGTTTACTGTGACACAACGGTATCCAAGGACCCTCATGAATATGCCAATAGAATGCAAGAGCGGATTGATCAGGGATACACCGCCCTGAAGATGGATATTGGAATTAATTTGATCAAGGATATACCAGGTACTCTGATTAACGCTCCGGAAGGCTCCCTTAAGCCCTGGAAAAATGAGTATCGAGGTTACAGAATGACCCAGCATCCGTTCACAGCAGTTCAAGTCACAGAGAAAGGCTTAGAGAAATTAATGGAGTATCTCCATATTATGCGTGAAAAAATCGGTTACGAAATTCCGATGGGAACGGATCATTGGGGTCATTTCGGGGTTAACGAAGCTATCAAAATAGCAAAGGCCACCGAACCCTATAATCTTGCGTACATTGAGGATATTATCCCTTGGCACTTCATGGATCAGTGGAAGGAGATCACACAATCCACCAGTACCCCTACTCAGACAGGAGAAGACATTTACCGACTGGAAGGAGGCTTCGAAGAAATTATTAAACGAAGGTCCGTAGACATTGTGCATCCCGATCCCAATACTGCTGGTGGCATACTCGAAAGTAAGCGCATTGGCGATTTTGCCTCCAAGCACGGCATTGGGTTCATGCACCACCACGCCGCCGGTCCGGTTTCGTTTCTCGGATCCGTACATAGTGCCGCTGCTACCGAAAACTTCATGTGGTTAGAACACCATGCTGTCGATAAACCAGATTGGGAAAACCTTGTTACAGGGCTCGATGGTCCCATTGTCCAAGACGGATACGTGACTGTGCCTGAGAAACCGGGCATAGGTGTAGAATTAAATGAAGAAGTGGTGGAAAAATATTTAGTAGAAGGCGAAAAATTATTTGCCCCAACACCTGAATGGGATAAAATCAGGGCCTGGGATCGACTTTGGAGCTAATTGTTGTTTCACAATTATACTATTTGGTCAGAAAAGATCAGCACAATTGATTTTTGTGGATGATACGTATCTCAATATTTACATATTGTCAAATTTCGAAGGATAGAATTGCTGAACAAATAGAGATCAGCACAACTTATGTGATGAAATGCGAACAGTCTTAATCTTCTGTGGCAGATATCTGATTTAAAAAAACTTCCATGCAGATACCACAAGTTTCAAAATGATTAATTAGTACCGGTATGAGATCGATTATATTTATCCTAATATGTTGCGCTGCAAAAGTGCCTGACGTACAATCTCAAAGTAATATTGATCTTGATCTAATCATCGGTAAAAAAGATAGTCTCTTATTTCAAGTAGGTTTCAATCAATGCAATCTGACACCCTTTCATGACCTGTTAGATGATCAGTTTGAATTCTATCACGATCAAAGTGGATCCACACGATCGAAAGTCAAGTTTATTGAACAAATCGAGCAAGGTCTCTGCAAATTGGATTATCAGGCAACTAGGGAAATTATCGCGGGCAGCATCGAAGTGTTCCCACTAAAATCTTCTGGTGTTTTATATGGGGCAGTGCAGCAGGGAAAGCATCGATTTTACGCTAAATACGGGAACAAAGAACCAGAAATTACTTCTGAAGCTCGATTTACTCATTTGTGGCTCGTTGATCAAGGAAAATGGACACTAAAAAGAGTACTGAGCTTTGACCATCATGCACCTGATTAAATAAAAAAACTGACCACATGCCTGAAAAATTGACCAGATTTCAACATGCAATAAGTGCCATCGATCAAAAGAATAGCGATGATCCGAATATGGTCACCTGGGAGGGCAAATCATTTCCCAAAGAATTGCTTTATTCCATGCGGATGTCCGACTGCTTGGATGAATTTGCCCCGGATGCATCTGAGGCTTTGCAATTGGCGGTCAGAGCCCACCATATTTGTCGTTGGAAAATAGAACGAAGTGAATTTCCACAGGGAAGATCCGGCTACCTAAAATGGCGGAATAAACTGAAGGTTATGCATGCTGATCTGACGTCGACAATCCTTTCAGAAGTTGGATACGAAAAAGAATTTATTTCTAATGTCAGTGATTTGATTTTAAAAAAAGGTCTTAAGAAGAATGCTCAGGCACAAATGCTGGAAGATGTCATTTGCCTCGTATTCCTGGAATATTATCTCGAAGATTTTACGCGAAAAACACCGCGAGAAAAAGTGACAGAAATTCTTAGAAAAACCTGGCGAAAGATGTCATTAGACGCGCGAGAAAGAGCTTTAAAAATTGCCTATATTGATGAGATCAAAAACCTAGTGAACACCGCGATTGAAAATAAATAAATTATTTGGAAAGTGTAATTAGATTAATGAATAAAGTATGAGTAAGAAGTATCGAGTATTAGTAGTAGGATGTGGCCACATGGGAATATCACATGCCCGGGCCTACCATGCAATGGAACAATTTGAAATAGTGGGTCTTGTAAGCCGCACACCAGCCAGCCGCAACAAACTCTCCGAAGAGCTGGGAGGCCTACCCACCTACTCAAGTTTTGAGGCTGGACTGGAAAATAGTAAACCAGATGTTGTCTCTATAAATACATATCCAGAAACCCATGCTCCTTACTGCAAAATGAGTTTAAACGCGGGTGCACATGTTTTTATCGAAAAACCCTTGGCACTTACGGTAGAGGAAGCCCAGGAGTTGGTTGATCTCTCCATGGCCAAGAATCGCAAAATGGTTGTAGGTTATATTCTAAGGGTGCATCCTGCATGGAAACATTTTATCACCATTGCACAATCACTAGGGAAGCCCCTGGTCATGCGCATGAATCTGAATCAGCAAAGCTGCAGCTCTATGTGGTCTACCCATAAGTCATTGATGAACTCCATGTCACCAATCGTAGACTGTGGCGTACACTATGTCGATGTAATGTGTTTAATGACCGGTGCTAAACCGATTCGGGTTAGTGCCATAGGTGCCAAACTGACCGACGAAATAAAGGAGGATATGTACAATTACGGCCAACTTCAGGTAACCTTTGATGATGGTTCCGTTGGATGGTATGAAGCAGGATGGGGACCCATGATGAGTGAAACAGCTTTCTTTGTAAAAGATGTGATTGGCCCCAAAGGATCGGTAAGCATTGTTGATGAAAGTGGTGAACGAACGGAAGATTCTCAAGACATTGAAGGCCATTCCAAAACAGGAGGTATCAAACTCCATCATGCAGTGCTGAATGACGAAAAGGACTTCGCGAAGAATGATGAGTTTTTAGCACAAAAGATGAGCCGAGTCATGATGAACTCTGTTATTTAGAGCAGGAGTTCCTACTAAATGCCATCGAAAGTGATGTTGATTTGAGCAATCACCTTAATGATGCAGTCAATAGTTTACGCATTGTTTTAGCCGCAGATAAATCATTCAAAACTGGGAAAACTGTCGAACTCTAGAATCAATAGAGGTTATACTAGATTAGATGCCGCTTCTTATTAATAAACCGGAATAATTCAGACGGACCTTACGCCCTTGAATAGTTATACAACCATCGAATCTAATGCGTCCCCTTAAACACCCAATTGTTATCGTTCTTTTCTTGGCACTTACAATCCTATCTGACTATGCACAGGGTCAGACTCACTCATCGATCGTGTATCCGGATTCCAATGATTGTCTGGTGTACCACAGCGACACAGAGTCAAATCGCGTTCCTGATTTTAGTCGTGTTGGCTACCGCTTGAGCAGCCAGGCTTTGCCCATGGTCCCAGTAGTCAAAACAATCAATCCGATCCCGGGTGATAATACCCAGCACATTCAGGAGGCAATAAATGAAGTTGCACAACGCAGTGTTGATTCTCTAGGCCATCGTGGAGCAATATTGCTGTCAGCTGGCACCTATGAGATTCATGGTGTAATTCAGATTCCCAGTAATGGGATAGTGCTTAGAGGGGAGAAGGCTCAGAACAATGACTCGCTAAAACACTGGTCCTTGGCATTGGAAATTTGCCTGAACAACGTGATCTGTTTGTGATCGGAGGATTGTCGGGGCCTCCTGGAAAAATGCGGTATCGGGTAGTCGAATTGATGTTGCAAGTGCATTTCTACCGGTCGGAAGTCGAACATTGGAGCTAGAGCACCTATCTGGTTTGCAGAAAGGGGATAAGATCATCATTCATCACGCCAGCACGCAAAAATGGTTGGAAAGTATTAAATATGGTGCTCCTGCTGATGATGAAAACTGGACACCGGGCGAGATCGATTTATTTTACAATCGAAGAATTGAGGATGTCTTTGCAGATCAAAATAAGATTATGCTAGATGTCCCAATATATGACCATATGGACCGAAATCTCTCGGTGGCCCAAGTCTACAAATGGAATGATAAGAGCATTGTTCGTGAATGCGGCATAGAAGATTTGATGATCAAAATAATGACTTCTGGAGTAAATGACGAAAACCATGTCTGGACTGCAGTTAGGCTTGATGGGGTTGAGGATTGCTGGGTGAGAAATATCGCTGCAGAGCATTTTGCCTATGCTGCTGTCAATATGACGACGGCTACCAGAGTCACTGTTGACAATTGCAAAGGATTAAATCCCCACTCCCGGATCGAAGGAGCCAGACGCTATAATTTTGCGGTAAACAGGGAAGCCAACAATATTTTGTTTACGGGTTGCATTGCATCTTTTGGGAGACATGCCTTTGTATCTAACGGTGCTAGTTCTGCCTCTGGAATTGTCTTCCATAATTGTCAAAGCAGCAACGATCAAACCTCTTCAGAAGGTCATCGTCGATGGAGTCAGGGTCTTCTCTTTGATAAAATATCCATTTCTTCACCGGAAACCAATCGTGTACTCGGACTCTATAATCGAGGATCTTACGGTACAGCCCATGGTTGGGGATCGGTTCATAGCGTTGCATGAATGTAGTAGTCGAAGGCAATAGGGATATCATTATTCAAAACCTCCTCTTCGTCAAAATTACGCTATTGGATGCCGTGCTGATGTGCATGGTAAAGGACCATTTAAACATGACGCCGGATTTATCGAAAATATAGACGAGCAGATTTCACCATCATCACTATGGGAGACTCAGAAAATGCAGTATCTATCTCATGGTTTAGCACCAGATGCTCCGGCCAGATTTAATGCCCGGGTCATCGGAAATTCCGAAGTGCAACTATCCTGGATGGATATTGCTGCCAATGAAACAGGATATGTGCTCGAATATGCCGATGATGGCACTATTTTTCAAGAGTTAGTTACTTTACCACCCAACTCAAACAGTCATGTAGTGCCTTTGGATTCCCTTGCACCCAATTCAACTCTTCGGATAAAAGCCATCGGTGAAGGATGTCACTCGGCATTCGCCAATGAGGTCTTGCTTGACATCTCCACGGGTGTTGAAGAGAATGAATTCCATATGATGGTCATGAATTTATCCTATGGACATATGAGAAAATTGACAATGTTCCAACTAGGGTCATTATTAAAGACGCAAATACTATTATCCCTTCTAAAGATGTTTTCAGATATAAACATGTAAACCAATTTGGACATGGCAAGGGGAGTTATGCAGGTTTTTCAGATTTATTTAGATACAAATTACTTTATGAATATGGTGGAATATGGGTAGATATGGATGTCACCTGCCTTCAACCATTTGAGTTGGAAAATCCATATTTTTTTAGATGGCATCATAAAACTAAAGCTGTCGGCAATATTTTAAAATGTCCTCCTCAATCACCGATAATGAAATGGTGTTTCAGTGAAGCAAAAAAGAATTTGCATTGCGAAAATAGAGATTGGATGCTTCCAATGAAAATTTTAAATGAAGGGATAATCAAATTCTCATTGGAAAAGAATATTAAACAGATAACTAATCCTGATTCCTGGCCAATTGTAACTAATTATCTTAAGAAAAAAAACATCGAATTAGATAGTAAGATGATGGCTATACATTGGATGAATGAAGAGTGGAGAAGATTAAATATTCCGAAGAATGAATTCTATGAATTTAGTTTATTAGCCCATCTTTTAGAATTACATAAGATTGAGTATAAAAAGTTATCTAACATGGATACTTTAAAATATAAATACAAATTGGGTATGATAAATTACACCATAATTAACTTACCTCATAAAATTAAAAGCATCAATCCATTCAGAAAAACAATTTAAGCGAATGCATTCAACATAGATTTATCCTCTATGGCAATACATATGATGCAGTTGTTTCTCAATTAGCCCGATCCCAGTTTTCAATAAAAGTGATTAGTATCTCTTTTAGTTTATTAATTCCTCTCGGATCAAGATATTCTATTGTATCTAATCGAGTATGATAGGAAGGGTCAAATTTTTTAGTCGTTAAAGCTATAATACTTATTGCAGGTAAGCCAGCTCTATCAAAAGAAGCCCCATCTGTAGCTCCAATAGGTAGAGCAGTTCGAGTTGGTTTCACTTTGTTCTGACTAAATGCTTCCTCCATCCGATGGATAACATCTTCGGGATATTTAACCAACATATTGGTTTCCCTATCTACAATAGTCAAATCTTCTAAATTTTTGATGGTATCTATGTTAAGTAACAACGCATTTTCTTGCTTTAATAACTCTAAGTGCTCTTTTACGTATTCATGGGAACCTCTTAGCCCTGTTTCTTCGCTGCCAAAACTTACCACTTTTAATCGAGTATATTTCAACTTGTTTTTACTAAAATTTTTAGCCATTTCCAGCGCCATTGCTACACCTGTTAGGTTATCAATTGCCCCATCCACCTTATGTTTTCCGTGTATAAAGAAAAAGGTAATTAGAACTGGTGTAAGAATTAGAAATACTGTTTTAATCACATAAAATACCTTGGGTAACGTGTGGTCAAAAGATGACAAAATCAAAGAAACAGTAAAAATTAAACCCTGCAATACTATTAAGATGCCTGCCAATGTAGTTAGCAACCCTCCTATTGACTTTAATTTATACCACCATTGAAATTCCCAAACACTATCTATGTGACCTGCAACAATAATGGTAGATTGAACATTTTCAATTGGCTCAATACTACCAGTAACATTCCATGATTTTTTCTTTTTAAATAAGAAATCAAGCCAATTTTGCCCATTAACGAAATAACCAATAAAAAGAATGGTATTAATCAATGCTAAAATACTTCCCAATACAACATTATGCCCATAAAGTAAATTTGAGATCAAATATGTTATACAAAAAATTTTGAGTGAGCTAAATTTACCAGTAATTGCAGCTTCAAACTCATGCCAGTCAACTTTATCACAATACTTAGCAAACTCTTCCTGAACAAAAAGTTGTGCATCATGCTCTTCTTGAGATCCTGCGATACGACCTCCAAACTGTTCAATTACTGATTTTATAAATGGAATCATAAAAGATCTGTATTATCAATTAAAAAGTGCAAATTATAAGACAAAAATACACTAAAGACAATTCTCAAATAAAGCTCGAATTAAATAATACATTTAAACCATCGCCTTTGATGAAATGTCTGGATGGTCTTTTAAAAACCGAACAATATTATCTAAATAATCATTGTAACGTGGACAGCGAATACCAACTTCTGACAAATCCTTTGAAGCATTGGTCGTATCATAATGTGTTGGATGTGCAAAATAAGCAATAGACTTAGTCGGTACGCCCATAAATTCAGGGATGAAAGGAATTTTCTTCATAACCCAAACTGCTTGTTCCGCATTTATTGGTAAAGGCAATTTAATCGTTAAGCGTTTTACCGCTTTACCCATTTCATCTCCTATCTCAGACAAGGTTAACGGGTTGGGATCTGCCAGATTATACGTTTTTCCAATAGATTTTTTCATGCCACTTAACGCATTAATTGCATCAATAATAAAATCTCTGGGCACAATATTCATGGTATTGTTTTTGCCATCCCCCAAGGTTGGGAAAACCCCTATAACTGGATAACGCATCATCCATTTCAGCATAAAATAGGGCCCATCATACTTTTGAGTTCTTCCCGTTTTCGAATCACCTGTTACGATTGCCGGTCGATAAATAGTAGTTGGCATACCCGCTTTCATGGCTTTCTTAACAAGTACTTCTGCAAGATATTTAGTCTCTTCATAAAAATTATTAAACTCTTGCCCCTCTTCTAAATGATCTTCTCTAAATACGCCTTCATACTTTCCGCTGACATAACAAGTACTTACATAATGATGTCGCTTTAATTTACTACATGCAACACAAAAATCTAAAATATGTTGTGTCCCATCTACATTGACTTTGTATGCAAAATCTCTTCCAACATCAAGATCATAAACAGCAGCAAAATGATAGACTTCTGTAATTTTTTTTGTGTAGATATTATACTCTTTTCCTAAACCTAGTTTAGCATCTGTTATATCTCCAGATATAATTTCAACTCGCTCTTTTAGCTTAATATTTGGATATCGTATCACCAGTTCATCAACCACCTCATTAGCTTGATCAATAAAACGTTCTTGCACCAAACAAACCGCCTTTTCTTTTAAATTCCTCTCTAATAAACGTGGTAAAATCTCCTTACCTAAAAACCCTGGAAAACCGGTTAAAAATATCATATTGTTTAAATTGATTTAGTGAATGTAATATTTCATCTCTTAAGAAAGAAATATCAGAAATCAATTGAATTTATAAAACAAAGATTACACATTAGATGGATACCTTAAATTAGTGTGGCAACTTATCTCGAACAACCCCATACATAAAAGTCCCAAAAACAGCACCAATGATAACAACAATCATAACGGAATATCCATACCCTACATTTACAACCATAGGACCGGGGCATGCCCCTGTTAATGCCCATCCCAATCCAAAAATAATTCCTCCAAATAAATACCTAGAAATAGACATTTTTTTTGCGCCAAAAATGATTTTTTCATTAGATGAGTTTCTAACTCCCAGCTTTTTAATCAGCTGTATTGCCATAACTCCAAATCCTACTGCTGTACCAATAATGCCGTACATATGAAATGATTGAAATCGAAACATCTCCTGAATTCTATACCAAGAAATAGCTTCTGACTTTGCCATTACAATTCCAAATAAAATACCTACCAAGATAAATTTTATGCCTTTCATGTTATTTAGATTTATGCATCAAGAACTATGATTTAAAAAATTAATGGAAATAGCAGATGTGTCATTACCAGACCACCTATAAAAAACCCTATAACCGCAATTAATGAGGGCATCTGTAAATCCGACAAACCGCTTATTGCATGCCCTGATGTACATCCTCCTGCGTATCGCGTTCCAAAACCTATTAAGAAACCTCCTCCCAATATGATAAAAAGCCCTCTTAAGGTTAATAAATACTCCCAATTAAATATTTCATGTGGATTTAACCCTCTAGGTTCTTCTAAACCTATTTTCTTGAGATCTTGCATTGTCGCTTGTGATATTTGAATGACGTCTCCATTTGATAAAAAATTGGAGGCTATAAAACCTCCTATCAAAGCTCCAAGGGCAAATAATAAGTTCCAGATATGATCTTTCCAATTATAATCAAAAAATGTAACCTTTCGACCTGCTCCCATAGCAGCACAAGCCGTTCTAAAGTTGCTTGAAAAACCAAAAGATCTCCCAAAATAAACCAACAAAATCATTACCAAAGTAATGAGGGGGCCACTTATATACCATGGCCACGGTTGAGATATAAATTCAATTACTTGCATATTTAGTTCTTTAAAGTTGATGGACAAACATAATTTGTAACACTAATACTTGTTGTTTTAATTCCCTTAAAACCCTCTTTTACATTTATTAAATTATGAATACCTCTAGCCTTTAAGATACTTATTGCAATCATAGAACGATACCCCCCTGCACAATGTATAAATATATCATTATCGTATTTAAAGTTATCCATATGTTCATTGATAATATTAAGTGGTAAATTTTTAGCATTAATTATATGTTCAGCCTCAAATTCCCCCTGATTTCTTACATCAATAATCACAATATCATTTTGTTTTAACACCTTTTCAAGTTCTGAAGGAACCACCTCTTTTACAGCATCTGTTTTCCTATCTGATTCCAACCATCCTTTTAGACCTCCAGATAAGTATCCAATTGTATTATCATATCCAATACGAGCTAATCTGGTAACAGCCTCTACCTCTCTTCCCTCTTCTGTTACCAGTAAAATAGGCTGGCGAATGTCTTTTATTAAAGCACCTACCCATGGCGCAAAATTTCCGTCCAAACCAATATTAATAGACTTTGGAATATGTTGCTTAGCATATAAATCAGGAGTTCTTGTATCCAACACCAACGCACTTACCTCACTTGCTATAGCTTCAAAAACATCAGGCATTAATGGCTGAACACCATGTTCTAGAACTGTATCAATACTTTCATATCCTTCTCTATTCATACGAACATTTTCAGGAAAATACAGTGGTGGGGGTGCTAATCCTTCTGTAACTTCTTTTATAAATTCCTCCTTCGTCATATTAGCCCTGAGCGCATAATTAACTTCTTTTTGATGACCAAGCGTATCAACAGTTTCTTTCATCATGTTTTTCCCACAAGCGGAACCAGCACCATGCCCAGGATAGACGACAACCTCATCAGGAAGTATCATAATCTTTTCTCTTAGAGAGTCAAACAGCAGACCCGCCAATTCTTCCTGTGTCATATCTACTGCTTTTTGTGCCAGATCTGGGCGACCCACATCTCCAAGAAATAATGTATCTCCACTAAATATTGCATATTCTTTATCACTTTGATCTAACAATAAAAAAGTTGAAGATTCCATGGTATGACCAGGAGTGTGCAATACCTTAATTTTTAAATCTCCTAGCTCTAGTATTTCTTCATCTTTAGCAATATAAGCTTCAAAACTAGGTTTTGCAGTTGGACCATATACAATCTGTGCTCCAGTTTTTCTTGCTAAATCCAAATGCCCACTTACAAAATCAGCATGGAAATGCGTTTCTAAAATATATTTAATTTTGACCCCATCAGCTTTTGCACGCTCAATATATGTATCCACTTCTCTTAGAGGATCTATAATAGCGGCTTCTCCCTTTGAAGAAATATAATAGGCTCCTTGTGCTAAACAACCCGTATAAATTTGATCTATTTTCATTTTAATTTGTATTTATTACTATTAACTATCAAATCTCTATATATCCTTTTTAAACTTTAGTGACTTTAGTTACAGACCTCTTTAAAAACCAACTCTTTAAAAATTATGTAAATTCCCATAACTAGAACAAACCATCCAAACCCTCTTTTTAATTGTACTCCATTTACGCGTCTTGAAAGCATATTTCCAATAAAAATTCCTACAACAGCTAATAAAGAAACTACTACCAATAAATTCCAATCCATATCATAATTCATTACATCTCCTATAAAACCAATTAGAGATTTAGCCGCTATAATTAATAGGGAGGTTCCAACTGCTACCTTCATAGATAGGCCGCTAATTAACACTAAAGTTGGAATGATTAAAAAACCGCCGCCCGCTCCTACCAAACCAGTAATAAAACCAACAACTAGACCCTCTATTATAATTAATGGAAGCTTTTTAAAAGAGAACCCTTTCTCCATAGAACGTGTGCAGTGCTTTCCGCGCTTCATCATACTTATAGAAGCTATTAACATTAAAACACCAAATAAGACCATAATAAATACTTGTTTGGTTGCAACAAAACCTCCAACCGAAAATATTACATCTGGCAAACTTGGAATTATTATTCTTCTTGTAAAAAAAACACTGATAATAGCCGGCACACCAAAAATGATTGCCGTTTGTACATCTACTTCATTATTTCTATACTTCGCAATTGAACCCACCAAGCTCGAAACTCCAACAATAAATAAGGAATAAGCGGTAGCCATTACTGCATCGACCTGCAATAAATAGACTAATACCGGAACTGTAAGTATTGATCCTCCTCCGCCTATTAGCCCCAATGAAATACCTATTAATAATGCTGCTATATAGCCTATGATTTCCATATCAGCAGCAAAATTGCTGTTTAATAGCTGTAAAAGTTGTGATAAAAGTCACACAGCGAAAAAATATCGAAAAGCTAACTTAAAAACGATTTTCGATAATTCTAGGCTACTTTAAGATCGTAATCATATTTCTGCCAAGTTTCACCATCTTTTCTTTTTCCATTTTTTTTAGCAGTCTTGAAATCACCTCTCTAGAAGTATTTAAATCACTCGCAATCTGTTGGTGTGTCAATCCTAAATTTTCTTTATTCAAAATTTTCGACTGTCTTTTCAAATAAAATTCCAAGCGATCATCCATTGCCTTAAAAGCAATACCATCAACTGTATTTAACAGCTCTTCAAACCTTTTTCTATAGGTGTCTAAAACGAAATAATACCAATTGCGATAATTCACCATCAAATCATCCATGTACTTAATTGGAATAGCAATTACACTTGTGTCTTCAGAGGCTACTGCCATGATTTCGCTGGCTTCATTTTTTGTAGCACAAATCATTGATAAGGCACAGGCATCTCCAGGCTTTAAATAATACATAAAAAACTCATTCCCTTCTTCATCCTCTCTATATAACTTCACTAACCCATCAACAATCAACATAGAAGATTTAAAATATTCTCCTGTTCTCATCATTATAGTTCCTGCCTTAAATTGCCTGACACTACCAATCTCTTCAATATATTCCAGTAGATTAATATCGAATTGTGGAAACAATAAATTTATCGTTGTTTTATTAATCATTTTAACGATTATAATTTTGCAATTATATTAATTTATTTCCGCCTTCTGTTAACATTCTCATATTAAAACAGTAATGAATAATTACTAGCTTTGTACACTAATATTCTTCTATGGCCAAGAAAAAAGTGCTTTTTATTATTGGTACCCAAAACCAAACTACCATGATGCATCAAATAAAAAATTGTTTAACAGACGATTTTGATTGCTATTTCTCTACATTTTATGGTGATGGGTGGTTGAAGAAATTTACAGAATTAGGATGGGTAGAAATGACCATTTTAGGTTCTAAAGTACAGAAGTCTAATATAGAGTATTGTAAAAAGCACCATTTACAAGTTGACTATAGGGGTGAAAAAAATGATTACGATCTAGTGTTTGCTTGTCAAGATCTTGCAATTCCAAATAACATTCGGAACAGTAAGATCGTCTTAGTTCAAGAAGGCATATTGGAGCCTGTTGACTGGAGGTTTTACACTGCAAAGGCACTAAATCTTCCAAGAGTATTAGCAGACTCTGCTATGACAGGATTGTCAGGAATGTACAGCTATTTTTGTGTTATGAGTGAGGGTTATAAGCAAGAATTTATTAAACGTGGAGCCCCAGAAGATAAATTAATAGTTACCGGAACACCTAACTTTGACCACGTTGAGATTTATGAGAAGAATACTTTTCCCCATAAAAATTATGTCCTTGCCGCAACCTCAAATCATCGAGAGACTAAACGCTCAGATGATAGAAAAGGTTTTATAAAAAAAGTAGTTAAGATCGCAAATGGTCGAAAAATCATTTTTAAATTACATCCAAGAGAAGATGTAAAGCGAGCTACTAAAGAAATACGTAAATATGCTCCCCAAGACACATTAATTTTTTCGGATGGAAATACGAATGAAATGCTAGCAAACTGTGACGTTTTAGTAACTACATATTCTACGGTTATTTTAACTGCTGCTGCACTTGGTAAAGAAATTCATTGTGATTATTCAGAAGCACAAATAAAAGCATATACGCCTGTTCAAACAGGAGGCACTTCAGCGCAAGCTATTGCCGATATAGGAATGAGTTTAGTTGTTTAAAAATAAAGAGATGAATAATATAAGAGAACAATTTGAACAAGACGGATACATTGTTGTAAAGGAAGCCTTAAGTAAACAAGAAATCAGTCATTATATTAAAGAATTAGAAAAAATTGATTCAAAAAAGAAAAAAAACTCATGGACCATCCCTGATGGTGTCGTACAAAATGAAGCCTTTTGGCCTATCATTTTCAACGAACTTATTTTGAATAAAGTCAAAAATATTCTCGGTGAGGATATCAAATTTATGCAACACAATGATTTGCATTATGGTTACTCTTCTTTTGCTTGGCATAGAGATGGTATTAATCGCTCATACAATAACGACTATCCAGATTGGAATGAAACTCAAGCGTCTTATAAGATTGTGAGATGTGGATACTATCTCCAACCTGAATCGAATGGATTTGAATTAGGGGTTGTTCCGGGTAGTCATAAAATGAGTGGTTTAGTATCTCAAGAAGCATTTTTAGAATTAGATAAAAGACTATCGAACTTTCAAAATGTCAAAGTAAAACTTGGAGGAAGAGATGTCTTAAAAGAAAAAGCCACTTGGATCAAAACAAAACCTGGAGACTGTGTCATCTTTGATCCTAGGTTGATTCATACAGGTGGTGAATTTGAAGCCAAAAAGTATTCTTTTTTTGTAGCCTATGGAATCGACAATAAACATTTTAAAGAACATTATAGTTATTACAGGCATTTAAGATATGATCTTAAATACAAGAACTTCTCAAATAAATTAGCACAACAACTAAAAGAAAATAATATGTACATTGATGAAAAGTGCTACTATGAAAAAATCAAAGGCGCTTGGATCCCTTCATCAACCTTTAGTTTTGTGGCTAATTTCTTTGAATAAAACTTTCAATTACCTAATTTCTATTGTATGATTTTAGCATGTATACAAGCTCGTACTGGCAGTACTAGAATGCCAAACAAAGTTATGCATAAAATAATGGGCAAAGAGGCTTTGCTATATATGTATGATAGGGTTAATCTGGCTACTTCCGTTGACAAAGTTATGATTATAACCTCGACAAAAAGCAATGATGATATAATTGAAGACCTCTGTAAAGAGCATCATATCCCCTGCTTTAGGGGTAGTGAAAACGACTTATTAGATCGTCACTATCAAGCCGCTAAAGCGATGGATGCAGATTTTGTGTTAAAAATCCCTTCTGATTCACCGCTTACAGATTTCCGCCTTATTGATAAGATGGTGAACTATTGGAAGGAGCACAAAAATAAATTAGATTTTGTAACCAATATTTCACCAGGCACCTTCCCTGATGGTATGGACATTGAAGGATGTTCATTTAGTGCACTAGAAAAAGCCTGGAAGGATGCTAAAAAGGACTATCAACGTGAACACACTTTTCCCTATATATGGGAAAATAAAGGTATGTTCAGCATTAAGAATTTTACTAATCCAATTCCTAGTGAAGGCAATATGTTTATGACGCATCGTTGGACATTGGATTACCCAGAAGATTTTGAGTTTATAAAAACCGTTTTCGAGCACTTTAAAGACCAATTAGATTTCTCGATGGAAGACGTTCTAGAGTTGTTGAAAAACAAACCAGAAATTGCTACTATCAATGCTAAATTTGCAGGTGTAAATTGGTATAGAAACCACGAAGAAGAACTAGATATTCCAAGATATATGTATAAGACAACAGCGCCATTAAAATTAGAAAAGGGATTAAAGCATCTAGAATATGCTAAATCCATTGTCCCACTAGGTAGTCATACTTTAAGCAAAGGTTCCATGCAATGGAGCGTTGGAGCCACTCCATTGTTTTTAGAATCTGCTAAAGGTTGCGAAGTTATTGATATGGATGGCAACAAATATATTGATTATGGCATGGCCTTAGGACCTTTCATTTTAGGTTATGCTGATGATGACATTAATGAAGTCATTATTGAGCAATTACAAAAAGGGACTATGTTTACGCTTTCGCACCCATTAGAAGCTAAAGCTGCACAGGCTATTATTGATGCCGTTCCATGTGCTGAAATGGTCCGATTTGGTAAAAATGGAAGTGATGTAACGTCTACAGCTGTTAAGTTAGCAAGGGCATATACAGGAAAGGAAAAAATGATTATCTGTGGTTATCACGGTTGGCAAGATTGGTATATTACCAGTACTGAACGAAATGACGGCATTCCAAAGTGCTATAACGATCTAATTCTATCCACAAAGTATAACGACTTTGAGTATCTCGAAAAGTTAATTGAGGAGCATGGTGATGATATTGCTGGTATGATTATGGAGCCAGTTGGAGCTATAAAACCAGAAAATAATTACTTAGAAAAAGTTAGAGAAATAACTCAAAGAAAAGGAATTGTACTCATTTTTGATGAGCTCTTTACAGGCTTCAGGTGGAGTGTAGGTGGGGCACAAGAATACTTCGGAGTTATACCAGATTTGGCGTGTTTTGGAAAAGCCATTGCTAATGGAATGCCTGTAAGTGCCATTGCGGGGAAACGTAAATTTATGGATCAATTTGACAAGGTGTTTTATTCTGGAACTTACTTAGCGGAGACCTTATCATTAGTTGCTATACTAAAGAACTTAGAAAAACTTAAAACGCATAATGTTCATGCACATATTACAGAGCTGGGGCAATACATGATTGATCAGTTTACCAAATTGGTGGCAAAACATGATTTAGGAAACATCTTAGGAATCATTGGTTATCCATTTAAATCAGTAATCAATTTAGCTGATCATTCATTACATACGTCCTCGGAGTTAAAAAGTTATTTTCAACAAGAATGTGCTAAAAGAGGTGTTTTGTTCATAGGATATCACTTGATTTCTTTATCACATAGTAAAGAGCATGTTGATTTTACTTTACAAGCTTATGATGAAATCTTAGAAAATCTTAAGCAGCTACATCAAGAAGGTACACCTATAAAAGATGTTTTAATAGGAGAAGTGATCACTCCCGTTTTTAAAAATGTAGGTGATCGTAGTTCTTATAATGATGATGAATGAGGCGTAATGAATTCATAAAGCTTATATCAGTATTTGGTATTGGTGGCACTATGCCTTCACTTTTTTTAACCGGATGTAACGAAAAAGATGATCTCATCCCTGAGTTTGAAGTTAGCTTTAATGGCAAGGTATTGATTACTGGCGCAGGCGCTGCGGGTTTAATTGCAGGTCATATCTTAAATCAATACAATATTGATTTTCAAATTTTAGAGGCCTCTTCCGTCTTTGGAGGAAGAGTAAAAGACATTAAAAACTTTGCTGATTTTCCAATTGATTTAGGAGCAGAATGGATTCATACACACCCGTCTATTTTAAAAAAATTACTAAATACTAATCCTAGTAAAGATTTCATTGACACGATAGTCTACAATCCTCAAACCATTTCCGTATTTAAAGACAATGAATTAAAAACTCGTGATTTATTCTCTGTTTTTTATAGCGAGTACAAATTTAAAGACACAACTTGGTACAGCTATTTTGATAAATATATTGTACCAAACATCAAAGAAAAAATAATCTATAATACTCCTGTAAAATCAATTAATTATTCAAAAGACAAAGTAGCAGTAAGTAGTTACAGTAATAATACATTTGAAGCAGATAAAGTTATACTTACAGTACCACTTACCGTTTTAAAAGACAATGACATTGACTTTAATCCAGCTTTACCCCCCGAAAAATTGGAAGCACTTAACAAAGTAGATATGCCTGATGGTATAAAAGTTTTCATTGAATTTAAAGAAAGGTTTTATCCAGATATTTTAGGTTTTGATAGTGTAATTAAATTAATAGATCAAAGAAAGGGCGCCCAAATCTATTATAATGCAGCATTTAAAAAAGATACGAACAAGCATATTTTGGGGCTCTTTACTGTTGGAGAACAATCAAGTGTTTATGCCAATATGGAAACTGATGAAGCATTAATTTCTTATATACTAGATGAATTAGATCAAGTTTTTGATGGTAAAGCAAGTAAAAACTACATAAAACATATTACCCAAAATTGGTCTAAAGAGCCCTATATAAGAGGTTCTTATTCTCACTACAAGAATTACAGTGCTATGGATATTCTTTCGAAGTCTGTTAATGACAAGATTTATTTTGCGGGAGAAGCTTATCATTCGAAACATCAAGCTACAGTACATGGTGCTGGGTTATCTGCTTATAATGTTGTAGAACAAATTTTAAAATAAGCAAGTACTATTTTCCTTTAAAATTCATTAAAGCCACAATTAAAGCTGCAACCAACATGACAAAATAATAAGTTAAAAAACGCCAAGCGGCCATCACTACTCCAATAATCCCCTGCGGAATAATTGCTCCAAAGACATAATAAAAGGCTAATTCTGCTCCTCCGGCAGCTCCAGGTGTCGGTACTACAGTCATAGCCATAAATATCATCCACTGTAAAAGAAAAAGTGCAGCATAGTTCATTTCTACACTAAGTCCTAACATTAAAAAGACTAAAACAGCGTAAGTGCACATCCATCTTAATAAGATAAGTATAAACCCTAGAAAGAAATACCCTTTTCCACTTTTCCAAACAGATAAAAAAGTCTCTTTAAAATCGATGGATATTCTTGATAACTTCCCTCCAAATGAATCACTATTTCTTTCATATCTCCTTAACCACCATCGACCAAACAATGTCAACAAAATAGCAGCCCCTACAAAAATGGCTAGTTTTAATTGCCAATTTTCGATTAAGTTTTGGAAGATATTTTGAAGTATTCCGCTATCCCACTTATTAAAAAGTGTTAGAGATACTATCGCTACAGTAATAAACGAAAGAATATCCTCAATAGTTATCATGGCCAATATAGTTGCGGATTGTGCTGAAGAGAACCCGACACGGCGCAACATAGCCAATTTAATAGGTGCCCCTCCAACAACAGTAGGTGTTACGGCAGCTCCTAAATCTGTTGCTACTGCTATTTTAAATAATTTGGAAAAAGGCACTTTGTGCTTTAAGTATTTGCCCCAAACCATCATTTCTATGGTATGAAAAATCCATGGTAATAATGCAAAAAGTGCCGCAACAAGGACGTATAAAGGTTGAATTTTTAAAAGAGACCGTACCGTATTTTTATCTGAAATAAATAGATTAACTATCAAATAAGCAACGATACTCAGTACAACTATTAACAACAAGCTATTTACATATTTGTTGAGATTAAATGGAACAATATTTTCTTTCTTATTTGTCATTATAACTTAGGGAAATACTATTTCTGAAGACCATTTTTTAATAAAAAATTCAGCATATTCCCACTGATCGATGGTATCTAAATCGATGGCAAATTTAGGGTTAACAATTAACGGAAGTACATTATTCCCTGTTAAACTATTTTGATTAATTATTGTTGAGTGCTTAATAACATCTACATGCCCAGTTTGCCAAAAGGTTGGTGGCAATTGTTGCCTGGGCATATTATATGATTCATTAAGCTTCGATTGTATAAGAGGCTGTATAAATCCATCTTGTTGTCTCCACATTTTATATGGGTTCTGTTGCGAAGAAATAACACTTCTTACAGAATCGCCTTTTTCGTTTTCTTTTAAAATTTGAACTGCTCTGTCCACATAATTTAACTCTCTGAAAGGTGACGTTGGCCTTAATTGAACAAGCGCTCCCGGTTTGTAATTTTCTTGTTCTAACAACCATTCTACAACATGTACAAAAACAGGATAATCTAAGGTATCATCTTCTGATAAGCTAGAAGGTCTAATAAACGGAACTTCGGCCCCATAAGATTTAGCTATTGATGCAATTTCATTATCATCTGTAGAAACAATTATCCTATTTACCGATTTACTTCGCAATGCTGCTGCAATACTATAAGCTATTAGGGGGTGATCTCCCAATTTTTTGATATTTTTTCGAGGGATAGACTTCGAACCTCCCCTAGCTGGAATAACTGCAAGTACTTCCATAAGATAAACATACGAAAGAATATTACATTAACTAACGATACTTAGCCGATCCTCTCGGTCAATCTGAACTAATTGTCCTGTTCTTGCAGACTTTTTTAACGCACTAATTATTCGTTGAACCTCAAAACCATCTTTAAAGCTACAACTGGGTTGAACTCCTAGTTCTATAGAAGTAATGAAATTTTTTAGCTCTTCGATATACATTGTATTTCTGTTCCATTTACTTGACAAGGTAATAACCTTTGACGAAAAAGAACTACGCTCAATATTCAATTGACCACTTATCCCATTCCACTCAAATTTTCCTTGCGTTCCAATAAATGTTACCATATGTGTTGAAGGTCTCTCGAAATAGTTTAGTGTAACAATAGCCTTTGTGCCTTTCCAAAAAGTCAGGAGAGAGGTGCTCGTGTCTTCCACCTCTATATTCAATGCCGATTGCTTACGCTCCTGCGCCAAAATACTTTGCACTTCACTACCTAACAACCATCTCAAATAATCAAAAGGATGGCTTAATGTTAAAGAAACGCCGCCTCCAAGGTCTTTCCTTGCACTATACGATTGGCTATAATCTTCCCAAGGATGCCAGCTTGGCAAATATTCGCCCCAATGGACATTCACTTCAAGAATATCCCCTATATATTTCATATCTAAAAGCTCCTTTAACTTCTTCAATGTAGCATGATATCTGTATTGAAAACCTATGGAACAAATTAAGCCTCGAGATACAATTTCTTTCTCTAGAGTATTGAGATTTCTTAATGAATGGGCAATCGGTTTTTCAATAAAAAGATGACAATCATGTTGTGCAGACAAAATAGAGCTTTCCAAATGAAGCGCCGTGGGATTACAAATAAACACTGCTATTGGTTTTTCTTTTAAAGCATCCTTCAAAGAAGAAAACGCTTTAAAGGAAGGTAAGTCCTGTTTTGGAAGCTGGCAAATATTATTGGTTACAGCCATTAAATTTGTAAATCCCAATGTCGAAAGGTTTTTCAAATGCCTTCTGCCAATACTCCCTAGGCCAACTATAAGAAAAGGTCTCTTCTTATCCATTAATCAGGTATTCTTTACAAATTGCAGCAATTTTCTTTGCCGAAGTGCCTCCATTTTGCCATGGCGTAAAAGCCTTTAGTTGTATCTCACTCAAGCGACTATAGACCTTCTTCTCCATGGCTGCTGCGGTCATTACAACCGTTGAGTGTCTGGTTATCAATAGCTTACATTTAGCAATCATCTCTTCAATATTTCCGGTTTCATATATTAAAGCCTGTGGAGCCAATGCTTTAATTTCTTTGCGTGCTCGACTCCAATTTTCCCTAGGATGTAATTTAAACACTAGTAAATCTCCATTAGCAATTTCAACTGCCTTTTTTATAAATGCACTTCTATTTTCATAACGATTAGATTCTCTTTCACTAGAACAAGCAACCAAAATAAAATTTTCATATGGAAAGCTACTATTTTTATATACTTCTTTAACATTGTCAAAATTAGGGATCCCCGTAACAGCAATTTTACTTTCATCAAGCCCTCTTTGAACAAAAAAACTCTTAAAACCCTCTGAAGCCACACAAAATTTCTGATAAGCACCAGATTCTCCCATCATAGAAGTGTTTGCTAAATAACGCGGCAACTTAAGGTTTTTAACTATATAATACTGCCAATTTTTGGGTGTTAGCATTCCTTCTTGGACTAGAATGATTTTTTTATCCTTTATGTTTTTCTGAATTATCAAATCAGAGGCTGTAACAATTAAATCATAATCATTATTTCCTCCTCTGTAATCAATTTTTAATTTCCTCTTTTGAAGAAAATTTTCACACTCATATTTTGTTTTGTATCCTAAAATCGAGAATTCTGCCTTACCTATTTCTGCCAAAGCTCTAGCTACCCCATCGCTATAATAAGGAGAAAAATAAAGTTCATAATTGCCTAACTCCCTCGATATCTTATACATGATGGTTGTTTGATTTTTACTACCACATATAAATAATATCTTTTTACTCATTACAAATAACTTTTGCTATGCTCTACAAATATTTATAGAACATCTAAAAAGTATAAATAAAATAAATAGAAATATATTGTCTAATAGTATTAACTATCAAATTGATTAGCCACCGTTCAATTATTTACCAAATAGAACTTCTTGAGTAATTCTTCTCAATTTACGCAAGGCTGATTTTTCACTATCATATACTTTTTTGATACCATCCCCCAAAGCATTTTCAACACTTCTGATATCACTAACAAGTTTTTGCATTCCAACCGGCTCTATGGAAGCCGCGTGATCGGTTCCCCACATTGCTCTATCTAAAGTAAAATGACGTTCTACAAAAGTTGCTCCAAGCGCAACTGCTGCTACAGTGGTTGCTAACCCAGTCTCATGCCCAGAGTACCCAACTGGAGTATTAGGGTATTTCGTTTTAAGACTTGTTACCATTTTTAAGTTCAATTCTTCAACAGGGCAAGGATATGCCGATGTTGAATGAGCAATCATTAAGTTGTCTTTTCCGACAAATCTTACTGCCTCCTCAATTTCCTGAAGTGTTGACATCCCAGTTGAGATCATCAAAGGTTTACCTGTTTCCTTCTTTTTCATTAACAAATCTAGATCGGTTAAGGAAGCTGAAGCGGCTTTATAAATTACAGGTTCAAAAGCTTCAATCATATCAACAGAAGGCTGATCCCAACAAGAAGCAAACCATAAAATACCTAATTCGTTGCAATATTTATCAATTTCCTTAAACTCTTCAACACCAAACTCTATACGTTCTTTATACTCAATATAAGTCATTCTTCCCCAAGGCGTTTCTCTAATAACAGACTTTTGATCTTCGGGAACACAGATTTCAGGCGTTCTTTTTTGAAACTTAACCGCGTCAACACCACAATTTTTAGCTTGACGAATTAATTTCTTTGCTAAATCGACCGACCCGTTGTGATTAATGCCAATTTCAGCAATAATAAAAACAGGCTGTCCTTTTCCTATTTTTCGACCGTTTCTTAATTCTATCAAAATTTTCTCTTTTATACTGCCTTTTTACAGGCAATTATTAATTCTGCAAATTCTCTAAAAGCCCCGTATCCACCTCTAGTTACGCAAATATAATCAGATACTTGCTTTATTTTTTCCACAGCATCATTGGGGCAGGCTGACAATCCTGCTAATTCAATCACTTTCAAATCATTATAATCATCTCCTATATAAGCAATTTCTTCTAAACTTAGTTCATGCTTTTTTATAAAATCACCAAGACAAGCTTCCTTATCTTTAATAAACAGATATAGTTCCTCAATTTTCAACTTTTCTGCCCTTCTTTTAACGGGTTCAGAATTTTCACCCGTCATGATTGCAGTCTCAATGTTCAGTTCATTTCGCAACCTTTCTACCCCCATTCCATCTCTAAGAGAGAACCTTTTTAGTAATTCTCCATTGGCATCATAATAACATCCCGCATCCGTTAAGACACCATCACAATCCGTTATCACCCACTTAATTGGCCTTGCTTTCTTTATTAATTCTTCAGTTATTTTCATGTCTTACATTGCTGTCCACCCACCATCAACAATTAAATTAGCCCCTGTCATATAAGCAGAAGCGTCACTTGCTAGAAAAACTACCGCACCTTTATAATCTGTTGGTGTAGCCATCCTACCCAAAGCTGTTTTATTACTATAATTTTTAATAAAATAACTATCCTGCCCATTTTCTACTCCTCCCGGGGATAATGAATTTACTCGAATACCCTTTTTACCCCAATAAGCAGCTAAGTATCTTGTAAAATTCAAAACGGCCCCTTTCGTGGTGGGATATGCTGCCGATTTATAGAATTCCTGAATCCCCTCTTCATTCTTATAAATATTCTGATCTGGTCCGACAATTCCATAAGTTGATGCTACATTGATAATACTTCCATTACCATTAGCTGCCATCACTGTTCCAAAAACCTGTGAGCATAGAAACATCCCTGTAACATTTACTTCTAACGATTTTTTCCACGAATCTATTGGATAGTTTTCGAATTTTGATAATTCCCCAGCCATCTCAGGATTTTCAAACATATCATTTATAGCGGCATTATTTACCAAAATATCAATCGAATTATACTTTTCGACAACTCTATCTCGAACCTGCTCTATGGATTTTTTATCAGTAACATCCAGAACGCAAGCTAAATGATCTCCTTGTAAATTTTTCACGAGTGTCTCACATTTATTAGCGTTTAAGTCTGCAACAACCACATTAGCCCCCGCCTCTGCAAGTGCATGACAATGGTTTTCTCCTAGAAGACCACATGCTCCTGTTACAATAGCTGTCTTATTTTTTAATGAGAACATACTATAATTGTATTTATTGTTGCAAAGTAGTTAAACTAGCTGATAAATGTTTTGAAGAAAAGATTAGTTAATAAATTCTTTAAGCAAATATTTCATCATCCATAAAGTGCTGCCATTTTAGGAATCCAGACAGATCCTTTAATAGCAAACACAATTACTAAGACACAAAGGAAAACTAAAACGAATATAATGTGCCCTATATATAGTTTTTCTACAGGTTTTTTTATAGCAACACTTCCTAAATAAATCCACCCTAACGGTGAATAAGGAAACATAAGTATGGACAAGAACTTATAAATAAACTTCATTATTACAGATTAATACGATATAAATGAATCTCCCAATACGATTGATCAGTGGTAAAGCTTTGAGCCAACTCAATATCCAATTCTTTTGCATTATCGATATAAACACTTGAAAAGATATACTTGGCTCCCATCCCCTTTAATGTAGACATATTAATGTCAAGGTTTTTCACATGACGATCTTCCCATTTATTAATCATAAAAGCATCATCTTCGATTCCTAACTCTGCGGAAAACATATAGCACCTATTTCCCCAACCTCTAAAATATAGATCGAGCTCACTGTATTTTGCCATCTCCTTTTCAATAATTTTTTGAAAAGCCAATTTATGACCTGCACTATAAACCGCCTGTAGTCCATCTAACGTATAAAAACCATTATGTTGTAAAATTGCGGGATTTAACCCTAAACAAATTGCTCTAAAATTGCTTTTAGGTTGATCAATATAGTCTTCTATTTTATCAAAAAGTGTTTCATCATAAAACTGCTTATAAGTAGGTTTTGTTAAGGTTCCAATATATCTTTTGAAGTTCTGAACAAATTCATCATTTCCAACCATAATTGCAAACAACTGAGTTGCTATAAGCAACGGTACCATTTTACGGCCAATTCGATGGTTCAACAAAGCATTGGCACTAAATCCAAGCAATACTAACCACAATAATGGGAACGTAATAATTATCCTATCAAATCTAAACGTTTCCAAAAGAGGCAGCTGTTCTGCAAAAAGATAAATAAGCCATCGATAAAAACCGAAGAAAAAAGAAAGCAGCACTATGGTCATGAAAACAAATTGTGGTGTTTTCCTCAAAAGGCCATAACCTCCTGCTATTAAGAATGCAAATAAAGAGGGAACACTTAAAAAAGATCCGACATGATAGTGTCCAATACAAAAGGCCATGACAGTTTCTAAAATGGTATGTTCAGAAGTAGGTTTTTTAATACTTGTCAAATCGTATAGTTCTCTATGAGAAGTAAAATCCATTGGCGGATTAAACATTAATAACCATAATTGAATATTGGCCAATAAATACAATCCGGACATTATTCCAAGTATTGCAAGGGGAACAATATTAAATTTTTTGAATCGGAAAGAATGTATCCACCTAACAATGAAAAGCCCCCCAATCACTGCAGGAGCAGTCCATACAATTGAAGAATAAAAAGGCAATATAAAAAGGACAATGAAATGCCACCACCGGGCTCTCTTATTCAAAATTTGTAGGAATGCAAACAACACAATGGGTTGCATAGCAACCGTCGCCCCAAATATGGTATAAAAAGGTACCCATGCAAAACTTAAGGCAACTCCCCATATAATTCTTTCATCCTTGGAGATATATGTTTTAAGCAACAGGATCATCCCAATAAAGGCAATAATTTTCAAAAACATTGCATTTAGGACATAGCCCCAAAAAGTGCCAAAATTGTGAATAAAGAAATAGGTAATATTAGTTCCTGAATGAAAAGCATATCTAGTTAGGCCATTCATAACTTGTGGCACAACCGCATCTTTAGTAAAATCAAGCCCTATCTCGTTCATAGATAAAACATGGTACCAATTCAGCTCTCCTTCAAGCGTATCATGTACTCTTATATATGCATCCTGACCATCAATAAAATAAGGGAGGAACTGTACAAGCAGCAAGAAAATAAATACTAGCTTAGCTTTTCCTGATAGGAAATATTCGTTTTTAAGGTTGGTGCTTATCAAATTTAATTATGTCTGCTTCATTCGTTATACCTATAAACCATTACGGTTCTACCAAGCAAAGGAATTCCAATATATCCTCTAACCTTTGCTGACCCATCACCCAACACCTTCATTCTACATTTATAGGTATGTCCACTCTCTGGATCATAAATACTTCCATTTCCAAACAACCCATTTCCCTTATACCTAAATCCACTTAAAACTTCCAAGCCAAGTACCGGCCTATCTCTTAATTCCGGATTCGGATTTTTTGTATCTAAGAAAACTTCTCCATCTTCTACCACCTTTTTAATCCATGCTAATTTACCAAAGTATTGATCTCCTCTTTTGAAAACCTCAAAACGAACCAATCCTTCTTCTGATTGCCAAAGCCCTTCAACATTCTTTAATTCATCTTTATCATTTGCCATGGTTGTGAAGTTTAAGCTTCCAAAAAACATAATCAAAAAAGCTATTAATAGATTTTTCATAGTACAAATTTAAAAGTTTGGAGCAATTAAAAACTTTAATGCCCATTTATTAACATCCGGATTGCTTCTTTGTGTGATCCTCCACATAAAATCAATCCTAAAAAATTTCAAAATATTTTCTAACCCAACACCGGCTTCCATAAAGAAACCGTCCAAATCAGCTGCATTATTAGGTAACAAAAATGTGTTTTCATTCTCTTCAGATAGTTGTGACCAAAGTCCTTTGTAATAGAGTAGACTTCTAATGCCCAGCTTATTAATCCCTGGTATTTTATTAAAAATCAATCCATCAAAATGATGCACTAACCATATCCCAGCATATGTATCACCAATATATTCAAATTCTTTCATGGTATTGTATGCTTTCGCTCCATAAATAAAAGATTCGTTTCCCTTGTGAATTTCTAAAGAAGTATAAGGCGCTTGTCCAAAAAATTTTCCTCCATAAATTCTGTATACCGTATATCCAATTGGACCCAATAATTTTTGTCGTAACGAAAATTCCAGTTTATGATATTTAAAATCACCTCCCAATAATCCTTCTATCCCTACTCGGTAATTTAAAATCAATTCGGGCTTATCATTGGTTACCGGGAACCTACTGAAATTACTGTAAAAGAACTTCCTGTCTTTCCCCCACATAAATTCAGCATCTAATTCTGTGGTAGTAAACGTTGATACCGTATCAAAAGCTGTGCCTAAAGCATCAATAGGTTTATAAAAGCTAATTCCGGTTGGAACCGAATGATTAATTTTATGATTAAACGTAAGATTCGTATTTATTCCCCTCGGCCACTCTCTCTCATATAAAAGCTGCGTCCAACGTTGCAAATGTAAGTCATCAATGGGGTCTCTTCTTAAAATGGATAATCCAATATTATCATAAGTCAAAATAGGATTATCCGTATCTTGATCAAGCTTAATCATATCATATCTATGAAACCCTGAAAGCATATGCCATTTCTCATTTACCCTACGCAAATGCAACTTCGCCTCCCCTCCATATTTCCATATATTATCTTTAAAACCATAAGCTCCATGCCCTCCAAGCTGTAGCTTTCTACTAAATTCTTTTCTGGTTTTAAATGCTAACTTCACACGGCTACCTTCCACATCATTCCAACTAAAAAATTGATACCATCTTCCAAATTCAACAGGGCCCACCTTAAAAAAGCCATTAACAGTAACCCCCATCATATAGTCTAAAAACTTATAAATTTTTAAACTTTTAATGGAATCTACTGTTCCATAAATCAATGACTCTTTCTGCGTCAAAGGAACCACTCTAATGGAATCCCAAAACTCTTCATCTCTCTTTCTAGCATCTTCCTCTATAATTCTTGGTTCTCCAATAAAAACTCTTTCATCTATGGGTTTGTCAACTATAATGTCATCCCGGTAAGAGTCTTTCTTAATCAAAAAACTTTGCTTATCCTGTTTACCTAACTCAATAAGGTTTAATTCTGTCTGTAAATGTTCCTCTTCTAGAAACCATTTCTTTCTATCGATATACTTGAAAGATTGATGGCTAATAAACTTTGTAACAAAATTGAGATTTGCCGAAGGCAATATTTCTAATTTTATTTCTTTAATAGCATAAGTTGCCTTATGTATCCAGGCAAATCCTGTAAACGCTTGATCTGCATTTGATTTTCCAGTAAAAAGTAATTGATAGCAAGTGTCTCCATCAAAAACTGCCGTATCTTTTAGGAAATACTTATAACTAAATAGTGCATTATTTGCGAATGGACTCATAAAAGGTTTGCTGTTAACGCTTATAATATTATCATAAATGTTAATCGGTTGAAAACTGTAATCCATTAAATCTGAAACACTTGAATTTTCTATTCCTGAAAATTTATCTGCGACTAAAATGGTTTTTAATGCTTTAGGCGCCTTTCTATAGTAAACATCGTTTACTGTTTCTTTAATAATTACTGGTAAAATGGTGGTCCCATCCTTTAATGTATCCATATTTCTAAACATCACATCAAATCGTTGTACAAACTTTTTTTCCATGAATTTTTCAGATACATTAAAAAGTCCTAGTTGTAACTTTCCATATTCTCTATAAGAATAATAATCATACTCTTTGGGTCTATTAAACTCTTTGTTCTTGGCCACTTTTCGATACAGTGCTATTGCCGCCGTATCCTTAGGGATTCTTCTTTTGGCCTTTATTTCAACTTCTTTAAGCGTTTCCTTACTCTTATTTAACTCGATAACAACTCGAGCTACATTAGGTTTTAATTTTATAGTTTGAGTCTCATAACCTAAATAAGAGACGGTTAATGATTTTGCTTGATTATTAGATGTAGAAAGGAAAAACTTCCCTGTAGCATCTGTTGTAGTACCAACTGTTGTATTTGAAAAAACTACGTTCGCAAAAGGTAAACCTTCTTTTGAAGTTTTATCCAAAACATAACCCTCTAATTGTATTGTTTGAGCAGTTAACAAACCATGTAAACCAAAAAAAAGGGTCATTAAAACAAATCGAATATGAAAGAATTGGCGACTCATTCGTAATGAATGGCAAAGTTCGGTAAATAATGCACCAAAAAAAAAGATATTCCACGGTTTGTGTTAAACTTTGTTTATCATTATTTAGTGATGGTACTTATTTTACAGATCGTAACAAGAATTGAAGCCTTGTGAAATATTTGATCACTCTTTTTCTGTTTATTCAATATCTACCTACCTGTGAAAACAACGGGTCTAAAAATGGAAGATCTTTAACCTCATTTGATATAAAAAACATAGAAACAAGCATTTCTAAAAAAGTGTTCTTTACATCATTCGAATTAATGCTTATTTCTAAGGGATTTGTTAATGTTCAAGATATAGACCCTACTATCTCTGTAAACTTAGTATATGCAGATACTAATAATTTCACACATCAAGTGTTGTATCCAAATTTAGATAAAGCATACTTACAGAAGGAAATTGCCCAAAAATTAGCTCGCGCAAACAATCATTTAAAAGAGGAATATCCTCACTTAACACTTCATATTTTTGACGCCGTTAGACCCAAACATGTTCAACATATTATGTGGGATGTGGTAAAAGGCTCTTCTGCTCAGAGTTATGTGGCTCAACCTTTCTCGGGATCTCTACACAATTATGGTTGTGCTGTTGATATTTCAATCTACAATACTAAAACAGATACATTGCTTGACATGGGATCTTCATTTGATCAATTTAGTAAAGTGGCTCAACCCAGATTTCACAAAGAACTATTGAAGTATAAAATTTTAAGTGAAAATCAAGTAAAAAACAGACTTTTACTCAAAGAAACAATGAAAAAGGCTGGTTTTTATCCCATATTAACAGAATGGTGGCATTTTAATGGTGCACGTAATGCAGACTGCAGATCAAAATATGAATTGATCCCTTAAACAACAGAAGATTGTCTTCTTTTATTCCTGTGGGTTTTCAATTTCTGTACTCGTTTGATTAGAAATCAATTTACTTTCTAGTTCCTTAATTCTCTTTTTAAGCACATCTCGTTCTCTTTTTTTTCTCCATTGCCCGGGAATTGAAAACAACATAGTTAAAACTGCTCCAATAGCTAAACATAAAAAAATGAGCAAGGCGACAGGAACTTCTCTTTCAAAGGTAAAAAACTTGATAGGCTGTGGTTCCGAATTTTGAATGGCAAATACGATGGTTAGAATTGCCATAATTAACCCGAAAATCCATAAAAAATTAAGGTTGCTGCCGCTTGATTTCTTTGATTCTGCCATAACTAAAGTTATTCTATGTCTTGTAAAATAATAACATTATCAGATAGAAATTTCTGGGTTGGAATTACTACATGATTACTTCCTGTATCTAATTTGATAGAAATACTATCAATTTCTATAATCGTACCCTTAACCGCTCCTACCTGAACAACCTGACCGGCTTTAAAGGATTTTTTAGCAAAGAAAGTAGATAAAACATTACTCATGATATCTTTTGCCCCAAAACCATATGCAATGGCCCCTGCAATCAAAACAGCACCGATAATTAGGTTTAAGTTCGATGTAATTATGGATGTATCAATTCCTGTTTGTTGTAGAGAAGTTAAAGCAATAATTATAACCAAGAAGTAAAAAATAAGATTGGCAATAATTCTACCTGTTCCAATCCCTAACGACTTTGTGGCCGCCGTCAATACATCCCTTACCAACGTAGCTAAATAAAATCCGAGTGTAAAAATGATCCCAGCAACAATTAATTTAGGGATAAAAGTTATTAAAGCTTTGATTTCCTCAGTAATAACTGTCCAACCCACTTTATCAACCGCTGTAATAAAGAAGATCATAAACAAGAACCAAAAAACTATTTTCGAAGCTATTTTCGATAGCTTTATATCCATTCCAGAGCCACCTGTAAGCTCATGAAGTTTAAGTTTTTCAGCTAATGCATCAACATTGGCTTTCGTTAGTACTTTTAATATTATTTTGGAAATAATTTTGGAAACAATCCATCCAAATAACAATAGTAATAAGGCCACTAAAAAGTTTAGTAATCCATCTAACATTGAGGTTCCAAATGTTTCTAAAGAGCCAAACAAAGAGTCTTTGAGCTCAATCAATTGTTCTTTCATAGATGGAAAGTTATAAAACTTAAATCAAAATTTATAATGAAATGGGTATCAGACTGATAAGTTTATTTTTCTGCTGAATTGTCTAAATCATTAGAGGGTACTATTTTATCAAGCATTTGTATTCTTGTTTTTGCTTGCTTTACAGATATGATATCCAAAGAGTCTAGAATAAGTTTTGCAGTTGAAATAGTTTTCAATACTGTTTTCTTATCCTCTGGCCCAAGGCTTTCTTTTGGTACAATTTTCTTAAATATGTCTATATTTTCGTTTAACCCCACTTTATTCTTTATATTTTTCTTCATAAAGAGCTTTCAATTTCTTTCTAGCCCTTGATAATCTCATTTTTATAGCACTAGAACCCAATTCAAGCGCCACTTCTAAATCTTTTATTGACATATCATCTTGATAATACATCAACAAAATTGTTTTATCCTCCAGAGGAATTTCTTCAAGTAGCTCCTCCAATCTTTGCATTTCTATGTCCTGAATTTCCGCATCTTTCACATCTGCCAGTACATCCCAGTTTCTCGTCAATTCCTCTTTTTGTTTATCCCTCCTCTTCCTTTTCCTTATATAATCAATACAATTATTGTATGTCACCGTATAAAGCCAAGTAGAGAATTTAGACTTTTGCTCAAATTTTGCAAGACTTAAAAAAGACTTTATCAAAATATCATGCGTCAAGTCTTTGCTTTCTTCTACATTCCCTATCATGCTGATCACTTTCCTATAGACTTTATTGCCATAGCGATCATATAATTCACCAAACAAATCCATCTCCCCTAGTGAAATAATCATTTCCACTAAATCTTCATCACTAATGGCCTTAATGTCTACTTTTTTGCTCATTTAAATTAAAGCAGGTGAAATTATGCTTCTTATCAAGATCGAAAATACACAAGTTTCACACAAAAAAAATGTAGAGCTATAACCATTACAATATTTAAGACGAAAAAACATTTTAAATGTCACTAGGTTTGTTGAAATTTAGGAATAATAATTGTTTTATATTGAGTATTATGAACTTACATAGGCTTTTACCACTCTTAATTACATTGTTTCTAACTGTAGAAGTACTTGCTCAAGACATTCAATGGGCTGATAGACTAATCAAATATTCTTCTCAGTATGGAGAAAAGGCTTATGGAGCAAATCAAGTATTGGGTAGTCCAAAAGTTATAGAACATAAAGAAAGCAAGGTCGCATGGATGCCATCAATGCCTAATCGTGGGAGTGAATTCATTCAGGTTTCTTTTAAAAACCCTATTAAAACCAAGCAAATACTTATTTGCGAGAATTACAACCCAGGGGCCATTACGCAAGTTTTTGCGTATGACAAAGAAGGCAAAGAGTACTTATTATTTAGTCAAAAAGATGGAAAAAATGCATCTAAAGGGTTAAACACTTTTACAATAGATTTTAGTGAAACAAAATATGCCATTGCACAGGTTAAAGTGGTGCTTAATACAACCTTAGTAGGCGGTTATAACCAAATCGATGCCATTGGAATTTCATCTAAGAAAAATAAGTTTAGGCCCTCTATCAATAACATAAGGAATGATCAGTATGTTGGTAAAGCAGAAAATATGGGTTATAACTTAAATTCTGCTTATGATGATATGCTCCCAATCGTAGCTCCCGACGGCAAATCTATTTTCTTTGCTAGAAAAAAATCACCTGAAAATATTGGTTCTAAGAAACAGGATGATATTTATTATTCAGTAAAAGGCAAAAAAGGATGGTTAGAAGCTGTCAATATTGGTTCACCTTTAAATAATGAATACCACAATTTTGTATGTGCTATTAGTCCTGATGGAAATACCATCTACGTTTCAGGAAGCTACGAGAAAAATTCAGATAAAAAAGGAGTCTCTGTAAGCACAAGAAAAGATGATCAATCTGATTGGTCAACACCAAAACGCTTAAAAATTGCAGGATACTATAATAAGAATAAATATGCATGCTATCATATTAGTCCAGATGGGAAAATTATGGTCTTAGCAATTGAAAGAGATGATAGTAAGGGTGATCTAGACCTCTACATGAGTAAATTAATTGGAAAAAATAGTTGGAGTACGCCAAAGAATCTAGGAACAACCATCAATACAGCAGGGACAGAGGCGAGCATATTTTTGGCCGCAGATGGTAAAACCATCTATTTTTCATCCGATGGCCATGCTGGTTATGGAGGATTAGATATGTTTATGAGCAAACGTTTGGACAATACCTGGAGTAACTGGTCGGAACCTGTTAACCTAGGTGAAAAAATAAACACCAATGGCTGGGACGTTTATTATACCATTGCTGCGTCAGGTGAATATGCCTATTTTGCAAGAGAAAACGGCACCTATGGCAAGCACGATTTATACAAAATAAAGTTGCCAAAAGAACTAAGACCTGAGCCAGTAACTATGATTACAGCTAATTTTATTGCTCCAAAAACAAGTCCTGACCTCCCTCCTAAACCTCAAAATAAAACCGTAATACTTAGTAAAGAAGAAACACCTGTAAAGTTATACGAAAATGTAAAAGGATATTTTCCGATTGAACAAGAGACCAAAGAAGAGGAAGCGCAAAAAGCAGCTTTAGAAGAAGACGATGATTTCAAAGAAATAACACTAAAAGATGGTATTGTTATTCCCGAGTCTGAAGCAGACAAAACTCTAAATGATTTAAAAGCTAAGCTTCAAAAATTAAAAAAAGATCAAGCGGCGACTAAGAATGCTATCGAAAAATATGACCCTTCTGCATCTACACCATCTTATCAACCCAGATATGATCCTAAAAAATCTAAAAATTCGAATAAAGAAGACGGTGCATTGGCAGCTCTTGATGCCAAGCTAGCAAAACTTAAATCAGAAAAAGATCGATTAACAGCGGCTCGATATGTAGAACCTACAAGAATTACTAATCGTCCTGAAAAAATATATGAACTAAGGGAAGAAGAAACAACAGCATTTCAAGAAAAACACCCTGAGTACAAAAGTAAGTTAGAACAGCTTATAGCAGAAAGAGATGGAAAATCTTTTCATGATACTCCGGAAAAAAATCTTAAAAAGATAAAATATGATTCAAACAATGACAAAATAAAATATAAAGAAAAAGATAAAACAGTAGATCCTTCCAAGATAGAAAATGATCCAGAAGTTCAATCTTACCAGGAAAAGTTAGCGGCATTAAAAGAGAAATATAATAATGCTGAAACTAACGACAAAGTACCAACAACTAAAGACCAAAATGATGATAAAAAATATGTAGTTAGCCCTACTTTTGAGAAAAAAGTTGCCAAACGAAGTAAACCTAATAACATTGAAACAGAGCGAAAAGAAAATAAACCTGACGAACAAAAAGCGCTAAATTCAAATGAGCAAATAACTATAGATAAAACTGAAGAAAAAATAGATCCTGTTTTACCTTCAAAGCAGGAAAGGAATTATCAGAAAGTTGATGACAGCAAGGAAAGAGCAGCAAAAAAACTAGAAGAAGAAGTTAGTCAATTGGAAAAAGAGAAGTTGGCTCTACTTGAGGATAAGGATTTAATTGAAGCAGAAAAAAGCGTTCTAGAGCAAGACAAGGCATCTCTAAGTTCTGAGAAAGAGACCCTTCAAAATGAAAAAGAAAATCTGGAAGAAGAGAAGAAAGCGCTTGATAAATTAATTACTGATTTAGAAAATGAAAGAAGTGCGTTAGCAAAAGCAAAGCAAGCATTAGAAGATCAAAGGTTGAGATTGGAAAACCTGAAGAGAAAACAAAAAAATGAAATAACACAACTAGAACAAGAAATTAACCAATTGCAGCAAACTAAGGGAGCAATACAAAATGAAGTTGTTCAGGCAAAAAAAGAAGAAGAAGCATATAAAGAAGTACAAAAAGACATCTTCTTAATGCCCCTTAAGGTTGGAACCGTTTTCGAGATAAAAAATATATATTTTGATGTTAATTCTGCCTTTATCAAAGCGGAATCATATGATGAGCTGAATAAAGTAACGGCTTTTCTAAAAGTTAATGAGAATATTTCTATAGAGATTGGAGGACACACTAATGGCCTATGTACATCCTCTGTTTGCAATGCACTTTCAGGAAATAGAGCTAAGGCAGTTACTGAATATATTGCTGCCCAGGGTGTTGAAGCAAACAGACTGTCTTACAAAGGTTATGGCAAGACAAAACCTATTGCTAGTAATGACACACCAACGGGAAGAAAAAAGAACCAGCGTGTTGAGCTTAAAATTTTATCAATTGATTAGCAACCCTGTCCTATAGGTATTTTCAATACTTTACTTTGAAAAACAACCTATATAATACAGGCACAAATAATAAAGTAATAACTGTTGCAAATAGCAATCCAATCATAATGGATACAGCCATAGGCTCCCACATTAAACCTCCACCTAAATACAAAGGAATCAGGCCTAAGGTAGTTGTAAAAGTGGTTAAGAGAATTGGTCTAAAGCGCTGCTGAGCTGCCGCTACAATTGCATCTTTGGGTGTTCTCCCAAAATCGTTGATTTCAATATCTATTCTATCTAATAAAACAATAGCATTATTGATGACGATACCTGCTAACGAAATAACGCCTAAGAAGGCCATAAATCCAAAGTAAGATTTGAAAATGAGCAATCCTAAAATAACACCTATTATTCCAAGAGGTATGCTCAAAAGAACAATAGTTGTTTTTCTGAATGAATTAAACTGTAGCATTAATAACATTAATATTATAAATCCTGCCAACGGCAAATTTGCTGCTACAGACCCCATTGTTTCGGCACTATTTTCACTTTCTCCACCTAACTCATAATTATAACCTGATTTCCATGATTTAACATCCTCTTCTAAAAAAGGACTAATTATATTGGTAATATCTGTTGCCGTAAAGCCCTCTTTTACGTCGCAAGAAATAGTCATAGTTCGATACAAATTTCTGCGCAAAACTTTGGCAAAATCCCACGTTGGCTTTATCTCTGCTAACTGTACCAATGGTACATTACGACCAGTTTGTTGGGCATACACAGTAATAGACTCCAAATCAAATACTGATAACTCTTGACTCCCTGCCGTTCGAGATACAATAGGTAAAGTGTTTTCGCCCTCTCTAAAACTTCCAATTTCAAAGCCACTCAAAGCACTTTGTAGTGATATTGCAATATCCTGATTGGTAATGCCTGCTCTTTGTGCTACATCCTGATCAATATCTATAATGAATTTTTTAATTTTTGGCCCCCAATCATCCTTCACATTTTTTGCAAATGGAATTTTGGTAAGTTGTTGCTTAATACGCTCTGCTATTACGAAAAGCTCATCTGGCGATTCTCCTGCTACACGAACTTCAACATCCGCTCCACCTGATCCACCCCCAGCTAAAAGACCAACGGATACTTCTGCATCCGGCAGATGGTTGAAGCAAAAATCATCTAATTTTTCAATAACCTCTGAATTAATTCCCTCAGAAGTGGTATTGATCATCATATGGGCATACCCCGAGTTAGCCTCCCCAGGTTGATAACCCAAATCATAAGACTCTGGTCCTTCTCCAATAAAACTGGTCCAGTCTCGAACACCTGCTGTAACTACATTATCATCTTCTATCGAAACCTCTCCCATTAAATGCTCTTTCATGAAAGTTTCAATGCGCGTAACTGTCTCTTGTGTTTTTTCAATTTTAGTTCCTAAAGGAAGATTCAAATCTAGAGTCACCAAATTTCTATCACTATCTGGAAAGAAAATAAAAGGTAGTTTTCCAAAAAGGGACAGAGAACCAACAAAAATTAAAATTATAGCCAATAGAAATAAAAATGGCCGCTTTAAACTTACCATTAGTAGTTTTGTATAGTATACATTAATTCTATCAAAAATAGTTTTCTTGGATACTTCCCCCTCTTTTTTCTTTTTTACTTTAATCATTGCTACCCCAAGCATCGTTACCAAAGTCATGGCCATAATCCATGAGGAAAGCAGTGCCATCGTAATTACCGTAAACAAGGGACCCATAATCTCTCCCATACTAGATTGTGCCAAAAAGAAAGCTAAAAATGCTGCGGAAGTTGTTAAAGATGAAATCAGCAATGGTACAAATAGCTCATTACTTGATTCAATGGCGGCCTCTTTTGAAGTTGCTCCACCCTCCATTTTTACCATCATAGACTCTGCTACTACGATGGCATTATCTACTAAAAGTCCTAATGCCATGATTAACGCAGCCAAAGAAACCTGATTTAACCCCTCTCCAAAAACACTCATTAAAAAGATGGTCATTATCATTACCATCGGAATTAAAGAAGCAACTACAATTCCTGTTCTAAAACCTAAAAACAAAAGCATTACCGCCAACACAATTCCAACGGATTGCAATACATTCATCAAAAAGTCACTTACTTTTTGGTTGACGTAATTGTCTTGATCTGCACTTCGAATCAATGAAATACCCATGGGCAAAGTAGCATTATACTGCTTCACTCGTTCATCAATCTCTTGACCAAGCTTAATTAAGTTGGAACCATCTTTTAAAGCAATGGCAATGGTCAAACCTGGATTGCCTTTTACCCGAACCTGTTGTGTTTTAGGGTCTATATATTCTCTACGAATATTGGTAATATCTCCTAGTTTTACCAATTCACCACTTTGTCCAACCGGAATTAATGTCTTTTCAAGATCTTCTACATCTTCATAATTCCCGGTTGGTTCTAACGAAATCCTTTGATCTCCTAGGGCAACATCCCCTCCCGGAAAAACAATATTGGTAGAAGAAATAATGCTTTGCAGATAGCTGGCTGATATTCCCAAATCTGCCAAGCGGGCGTTATCATACTCTACATATATTTGCTCCTCTTGAATACCTTGAATAACGACACGTGAAGCATCGGGCATTTTAATAATATCATCTTTTATATCTTCTGCATACTCTTTTAATTCGGCAAATGAATAACCATCTCCTTCCATCGCCAAAAAGATTCCGTAAACTACCCCTAATCCATCATCTTTAACACTAGGACCATAAACTCCACTTGGCAATTCTGCCTTCAATTCATCCATATCACGCCGTATCTTATCCCAAACAGCTTGCAATTTCTCTTTTGGAACGTCATCTTTCAATTCAACTGATACAATAGACAAACCTGTTCTAGACTCACTTGTTAAATCTTTTAACTCTGGTATTTCTTGAATTTTTTTCTCAACCTTATCCGTAATTAATGACTCCACTCGTTCAGGAGAAGCACCTGGAAACTGCGTTACTACGCTACAAAAACGGATAGTAAACGATGGCATGCTATCACGTGGCAATTGATTATAAGCCATCGATCCGAGAATAACAATAATGGCAAAGATGAGAATAGTTACCCTGTTTCTTTCTAAAGCGACCTTGGTAATGTTCATAGTTTAGCTTTTAAATTCAATCGCTTATTGTTCTAGTAATTTTACTTCCATACCATCTAATAAACTTTTCAACCCTGCAGTGGCTACTAATTCTCCTCCTTGCAAACCCTTAACGACTTCAAAGCCTAAATTGGTCAATTTTCCGATCTCTATTGTTTGCTTTGTTACAATAGCAGTCTTATTACCACTATCTTTCAGCACAAAAACAAATTTCCCGTTGTTATCCTCTCCTACTGCATTTGCAGGAGCCATTGGATAATGTTTGTGGTGATGCTTTCCTACTTCTTCAGGGTTAAAATTAAACTTCACTTTGGCAGCCATACCTGGTCGAATTGGGACCTTACTATCCAACAATTTTATGGTGACGGGATAAGTAGCAGAATTTTGAAGGTTAAATCCAATTTCAGAAATACTCCCCTTAAATGTTTGGTTTTCCAAAACAGAAAAAGATACTACAACATTTTGTCGTTTTTTAATTTGTGATATATAAACCTCAGGAATTCCAACCACAACTTCAGGATCACCTTGTGCACTTAAAACACATATTGGATTTCCCGCAGCAATCAATTCATTCACATCGACATTTACTTGTTGAATTACTCCTGAAAATGGTGCATTCAAATAAGCATAACTGACCTGATTTTTGGCTGCATTTACCGATGATCTTGCCGCATCAATTTGTGCCTGAGAGGCATCCAACTGTGCTTTGGCATTTTCGTAATTGGTTTTAGCTTGTTCAAACTCACTCAAAGAAACGCTATTATTTTCATATAATGTTTCTATTCTTTTATATGTAGACAAAGCTACTTCTACCTGACTTTGTACGCCTTTGTATTGTACTTCAGCAGATTTCAAATTAGCCTGTGCTTGCTCTAATTGAACACCGTAATCCGTTGGATCTATAGAAGCTATCCGTTGACCTCTCTTTACCAAATCTCCCTCTTTGATATTTAACCGTACAATGTTACCGCTTACTCTAAAACTTAAGTTAGATGTTTTACCAGATTGTGCTACTCCAGAAAACTCATTCGTATTAGAAGAATGTCCTTCTGTAATTTCGGCATATTTTACCGGTCTTAAAACTGTTTTTTGCGCTTCTTCTGTTTTTGGCTTGCAACTGAAAAAAGTAAAAATCAATAAAATATAGATTAAAAAGTTTTTGTTGTTCATACTAATTTATTTTGTCAACATATAATTGCTCAAGCGATTTCTAAAATCTTGTTTTTCTTTTTCGGTAGTCATTGAGTAAAAGAAGCCAATAGATCTTTCTACCGCTAAAAAGCTTTGATAAAATTGATATAAAGCTGATGCTTTGAGTTGTTCCGTTTGCAAAGTTGCATTTTGAACTTCAATGAGATCGCTCACTGTTAGGAGCCCTTGCTTATAACTGTCCTGAGCTATTTCCAAACTCTTTTTAGCTGCTATTGTAGCTTCTTCTGAAAGCAACATTCGATTGTATGCAGCACTTACATCTTCTAAATTACTCCTAATTTGAAGTTCTAATAATTTTCTAGTGTTTTCTTGCTGATCCTTTAATTTTTCAATGTTGATCATAATATTCTGCCGCTGAGTAAATCGTGCACCACCAGTAGATATCGGCAAAGACATTTGAAAACCACCATTCCAATATGGGCGGTCAAAATCGTACAATACGCTGTTATCTATCACCACTCCATCTTGCAAAGTAGAGCTTCCGGTATTTAGAAAACTGTGCTGCAAATTAAAAAAGCCGGCTATAGTGGGTGTGCCAAATGCAGCTTTTTGCCATTTTAAGGCCTTTTCTTGTACTTTTAATGCGCTCTCTATCTGTTTTAACTCAGGAAGATTTACAAATGCTTCTTCTACCAAAAAATTTGAAAATTTGTACAATGAGTTTGGATCGTTTATCCATTTAGTAATTTCTCCATCAGAAACCATTAAAATATTATCGGCTAAACTTACCTCTGCTGTTCTGAACGGCTCGTCAATTTCGTTATTCAAATATCTGTTTAAATTATACCTTGATTGCTCTAGTTGTGCTAAGGCATCGTTTAAACTAATTTTGTTAGTCGCAAACTGGCTTTCCCATCTTAACTCATCTGCCTGCCCGCTATAACCGGCCTTTACTTTTTTACCAGATATATTCAGGTTGGTGCGTGTTACACTAACATTCTCATTTTGTACTCGCACATTGCTTTTTGCAAGCAAAATATTTAAGTATGCCAATGCTGTTTCATAAATAACATCCAATTCTCGTTGCTCATAAGTATGCTCTTGCAACTCTTTAGTTAATTTGCTTATGATAATATTACTAATAGCATCTACTGATAAAATGGCTTGAGATACCTGAAAATCTCCTGTCATATTAAATGGAGCCTTTCCAGCCAGTAAATTTTCATGTATTTTCTTATCTACGCCCGTCCCTGTCAGAGAAAGTGTACCTTGAGGTAAATAATTGGAGCGGGCTGTTTTAATATCCAAGTCCGCTAATGTAACATCATAATTCGCAATTTTTATATCTAAATTTTCTTGTAATGCCTCAATAATTGCCCCACGTAAAGTATATGTTTTATCAGTAAACTGATTGTCAATATTTAAAAGGTCGGCCTCGCTTAAGACATCAAAATTGGGGTAATAATCTATCTCAGCGGCAGTAAGCATATTAATTACAAAATCGTTTTCATCAGAGGGAATTTCCACATTAAAAGTCCCGGGATCTCTTCCATCTAAGGATTTTAAAATGTTCAGCGCAATACGACGGGCTTGAATATCGAATGTGTTTTCGGGAGCATTCCCTGCCAAGACACCTGCTTCAACAACGCCTCTTCCAAAAAGCGCAAAGGAAGGCAATTTCTTTTCGTTTACTTTTTTGATCACCGCACCAATTTGCTCATCTGTAAGCTGCCCAAATGCTGTAAAATAAATGGCATCAGCATTCGTATTGTCCAGCTCTTCTTCTGCATTTTCTATATTAATAAACTCAAATGGTTTATTAATTGCTTTCATTATCTCATCAAAGAACAACTTAAAAGCCACATTATATTCTGGACTTATATTAGGTATGACAATCCCCAGTTTTTTATAGTCATATACTTTTTGAAAAACTCGGACATCCCCTTCAGGATCAGTTGGGGTTTCAGTATAACTTAGATTACGAATGCCCGATGCATTGCCTTTTTTAGGAGCACCAGTTAATTCAGCATCTACTACAAAGGAAGCATGAGTAGGGTGATTAAAGACAGCTTCTTGCATTACAATGCTCGAACCAATTAAACCAGTTGCCAATATGTAATCAATAGCAGGTTGAGATTGAAATTCTTTGTATATTTTTTCTATCTTTTGATAATCATAATGACCATATTCTTGTAAGAAATTAACTGTATACTTTTTGCTCAACAAATCCATAATTTCTTTCTTCATGGTTGTTTCAAATTCTTCAATTCCTCGATCCTGACCATCAGAAACAATAGCAATATTGACGGTTTGTTGGGCGTTTAGTGTAACGAAGCTTATAAATCCAAAAATGAAGCTAAGTAGCTTATAAATATGATGCATTGTAATTTTTTGTTTCTTGAATTGCTAAAGTAACGAATTTTTGACCTTTCAAGTCAATGAGTAGAAACGTACTTCCCTACTAAAAATGCCACTAATATGGTCAAATAGAGTTGACCAACAATTCCAAAAAAAATGGCTAATGATTCCGCTATTGGTATTTGAGGAGTAATATCTCCATATCCAATGGTCGTAAGAGTCACAAAAGAAAAATATACTAATTCATAATTACTCTTTGTTGCTTCAATATCAAAGGCCTCAGGAAAAACAGTATTAATAAAACTAAAAATTAGAGTAGCAATAATTCCTAATGTTAAATAACCAGACACTGCAGCAAACAAAGTTTGCAAATCGGTATGATTACTGCTAATTATTTGCACAATACATTTGTAAAAAATAAATCCAAAAAAGGAGCAAGCGAATAAAAACTCCATCACTTCCAGAGCAATAAACCAATCACCTACTGCAAAATTAATCGCAAACAAACCTAAAGCAATAAACCCTAACATCAACCCTCCAAACAACCCTTTAGAGCCAGTCGTAACGGTATATGTTCCTATTAAAATAGTGGTTCCATACAAAGCATTAAATACCCAAACGGATTCAGAAAATGTGGTAATTATACCAGGTAAAATAATCGTTGCAAATAAGCTGATAGTAAAAAGTAAGAAATTTCTACTCTCCTGATGTGATCGCTGATCATATTTAAATTTAATGCTCATTCTGTTGTTCTATTTTCATCAACCTGTTTTCATCAACCTGTTAGGTTGAACCTAACAGGTCTAATTTATCCAGTAAATTTATAAATTTGCTAGATGTCCAACGAAAACTTGTTTTCAGAATTTGAGCCACTCTCTATAGAAGAATGGAAAAAGAATGTTGAGAAAGATTTGAAGGGAAGAGATTTTTCTGAAACATTGACATGGTTATCTCCTGAAGGAATTGAAGTACAACCATATTTTAATCAGGAGCTAAAAGTATTTTCAATTGATAAAGAAATAAGTGATTGGGATATTATTGAACCCATAACAGTCAAAAGTATAAAAGAGGCCAATAAACAGGCTTTAAATGCTTTAATGAATGGTGCAACAGCTATTCAGTTTGACCTGCTAGGAAAAGAAATATCTTCTTTAGAGTTAAATGAACTATTCAACAATATTAGACAAGATATTGCAAAAGTCTTTCTTAAAAACACCAATTATAAAAACCCTAATTACCCATATATAGAAATTGATGGCTTCAATTATAAAAACGAGCAGTCGAACATCATCGAAGAATTGACTAACACCCTGTTAAGTGCTAACAAGCAATTCGAATTAATTGACGATCATTCCAATCACAACTACTTAGTTCGATTTTCAACCGGCTCTAACTTTTTCTTTGAAATCTCAAAACTCAAAGCCTTCAGAAATCTATGGAGTGTTGTTTTTAGCGAGTATGATAATAATGTTAAACAACCATATATTTTGTCAACGTCAACAGTTCTTAATAAAAGTTTAGAAGATGTAAATGACAATCTTTTACGAAATACCTCTGAAGCAATGGCGGCCATTCTAGGAGGAGCCGACGGGCTTATTATTAGAGATCATCAATTAAAGAATGATACTACTGACGATTTTGGAAACCGAATTGCTCGAAACATCTCTTTAATACTCAAAGAAGAAAGTTATTTTAATAAAGTAATTAATCCTACGGAAGGTTCTTATTACATTGAATATTTAACCAATGAAATCCAATCGAAAGTTTGGAAAAATTTTGTTGATGCCTTGTAATTTTGATTGCACTTGATTACACTTAGAATTCCCTATTAATCAATGAACTTATTTATATTGCATCAAACAATAGATGATTAAGATGGAGTTAAAGACAGAATGGACTAAAGAAGAGTTTATTGCCTACTTATTACTTTATGCCGCTAAAGCTGATCAAATTATTACTAAAGAAGAATTAGACATTGTTCATTCAAAGGTGAATAATGAATCATACGAAAAAATAAAAGCCGAAATAGAACAAGACAATGACTATCAAAGCAGTCAAAAAATACTTTTTAACATCGAGCAATTCAATTTTTCTAAAAACGATATAGAAACTTTAATGAAAGAGATAAAAACTTTGTTTCTTTCTGATGGCAAATATGATATACTAGAAAAAAACATGTATTTAGCATTAAGCCATTTGCTAAATAACAACTAAAGAACTTTTCGGCGCTAAACAAACATCTATTACTTTTTTCGCTTAGAAGAATTATATCTATTAGTGCTTTTTTTATGTTTCCTATTTGCAAAAAAAGCTTGTTTCTTCTGTTGCTTTTCTTTCTCCCATTTCTTTTTCTCCTCTTCCGTCATGGGACTATCAGTTTGAGGAAAAGGGTTGTCTTCCAGAATTTCAATCTTTTTTAAAATTAACTTTTCAATGTCTTTTATATAAGCATTTTCTTCTGGTTCACACATTGATATCGCAACTCCTTCCTCTCCGGCCCTGCCAGACCTACCAATTCTATGAACGTATGTTTCAGCGATGTTGGGTACATCGTAATTAATTACATATCTAAGTTTATTAATATCAATTCCCCTTGCTGCAATATCTGTTGCCACTAAGATCCGCACTTCGCCATCTTTGAATTGCTTTAACGCTCTTTGTCTTTGATTTTGACTCTTATTACCATGAATTGCAGCCGCTCCAACTCCCTGCTTCTTAAGACGTCGAACAATTTTATCCGCTCCATGTTTAGTTCTGGAGAACAACAAAGCTTGATCAATTTTTTTATCCTTAAGGATATGAACAAGTAAACTCGGTTTATCCTTTTTATTCGTGTAATACAAATATTGCTGTATCGTTTCTGCAGTAGAAGAAACAGGAGTTACTTCAATTTTAACAGGGTTATTTAAAATTTTTCTTGAAAGCTCTATAATGTTCTTCGGCATTGTTGCAGAGAAAAACAAAGACTGCCTTTTTTCAGGGAGAATTTTCAACAATTTCCTGATATCATGAATAAACCCCATATCTAGCATTCTGTCTGCCTCATCTAAAACAAACATTTTAATGGTGTCTAAATTAATGTAACCTTGACTAAATAAATCCAACAATCGACCTGGAGTGGCAATAAGAATATGAATACCTTTTTTTAGTTTTTCAACTTGCTGTCCTTGCTTGACACCACCAAAAATAACCGCATGTTTAATATTTGTATACTTACTATACATTTTAATATTATCATCTATCTGAATGGCTAATTCTCTTGTGGGAGTTACAATCAACGCTCTAATCGATGGCTTCCCTTGCTTATGTCCCTCAATTTTATGAATGAGTTGTATTATAGGGATTGAAAACGCAGCTGTTTTACCAGTTCCCGTTTGGGCACAACCTAATACATCTGTTCTGCCAAGAACAAGCGGAATGGCTTTTTCCTGAATTGTAGTAGGTTTAACATAATTTTTATCTTTTAATGCCCTTAATATAGGGTCAATAATTTCCAACGCTTCAAAATTCATTATACTCTATTTTATTGCCCCTAAAAACTTATAAGAAAAGTCTGAAAGGAGAAACCAAAGATAGGTTATTAATTAATGTTCCAACTTTACCAGTATCTTACTATTTCTCTGAAGCAATCTGAATACTTCCTGACTTTAAGGTAATTTTTCTTTGTTTATATAGAGCCCCTATAGCTCTCTTAAAAGATTTCTTACTTATACCAAACTTTGAATAAATCTCTTCGGGAGAACTTTTATCTGTAATATTTAAAGAACCTTCATTCTCTATTAGTGCCTCAAAAATCTTTTGCGCGTTTACATCATTAAATTGCGCATATCCAATTGGCTGAATGGAAATATCAATTTTATTATCATCACGGATGGTTTTAACATACCCTTTCAGAGAATCTCCAACATGTAATTCTTTGAAAACAGCATCTTTAAAAACTAATCCTTTATGCAAATCATTTATAATTACAGCATAGCCTAAGTCCGTTTTACGAAAGACCAATAACTCAACCTGATCTCCTTTTGCTACAGTTAATGACTCATTCTGTAGAAACTTTTCAATCTTATTGCTTGCATATAGCCTGTTGGTTAATTCGTCTAACTTCATATAAACAACATACCATCGATTAATTTCCATTTTTTGTCGCTGCTCTCTGAAAGGAACCATCAGTTCTTTCTCTAACCCCCAGTCTAAAAAAGCACCGAATTCCGTAATATCGGTTACTTTTAAAAAAGCAAATTTATCTAGTGTGACTTTGGGAGTTAGATTTGTTGCCACTTTTCTTTCTGCATAATCGAGATATACAAAGGCCTTAATCTCGTCTTCAAGGTTATACTCATTTGGACAGTATTTGTTAGGAAGCAAAACATCCTCGCCTTCTTCATCCCCAAGATATAGTCCCACACTGGTTCTTCTCAAAATTTTTAATGTATTGTACTTCCCTATTTCGATCATTCTACCAAAATTTCGTTTCCATCATTAACATAATAGCCATACCAGCTGCCAGACCAGACACAAACAGATTCCAACTACGTTGTTTTACTTTTAAAAAATCCATAAAGAAAAAACTAATTGCCAAAACAACTAATACAATTAACAACTGACCTATTTCCAAACCGATATTAAAAGCTAATAGAGGGGTTACAATTTCTGCATTTTGACCAAGAATTCCTCTAAAAAAATTCGAAAAACCCATCCCATGAATGAGTCCAAAAAAAATTGCCATAAAATAATCCACTCCTATTTTTCTTGGTTTATAATGCTTATCTGTTCTTAGTGTATTGGCCAGTGCAGTAATTAAAATTGTTACAGGAATCAAAAATTCAATAATATTACTAGGTGGAGTAATTACTTTTAAAGCCGCTAATCCAAGGGTTATAGAATGCCCTACCGTAAAGGCGGTGGCAAGTATCGCAACTTGCTTAATTTCTCTAAATCGATAAATTGCGCATAGGGCTATTAAAAATAAAATATGGTCAAATCCATTTAGGTCCGTAATATGTGTCCAGCCTAATTTAAAATAAGTTACGAATGGTGTTGCTAAATAAAGCATATTTCAAATATAAATACTTTGTAAAAAATGTAAGATCAAGACAAACTTATATAGAGTTTGATCATTCAAAATTAAGATAACTTATTAAAGTTGCTTGCTTAAACTAACTTTTGTTTTTACTAAGTTATTTTGATCTGAATCAAAATAAAATTGTCTTTGTTTACTTTTTTTGCGTAGAATAATATTTACAACCATGAGAAATTCATTAATTTTTATTGGATTAATAACAGTTCTAATTGTAATAAGTTGCAATAGCATAAAAAAAGTCTCTTCTAACGACACAATAACGACTTCTGTTGACATCTCGTATGAAAGTCATATAAATCAATTGTAAAGAACTATTGTTTAACCTGCCATAGTGCACCCAGTCCGATTGCAGATATAAGCTTAGAAGGATATGAAAAGGTCCTTCAATTAGCAAAAAATGGGCCCTTATTAAAACGCATTAATGACCCCAGAAATCCAATGCCAGAAGGTGGATTAATGCCTAAAAAGGAAAGAGCGCTTTTTGAAAAATGGGCAAAAAACAACTTTGCCGAACTTTCAAAAAGCAGTGTTCGAACAGAGCCAAAAACTTATGAATTCAATCCTCCGACTATTATGCCTATAAATATTGAAAAAGAGGGATTTGATTTTTTCACTGAGATGATGGGCCATTGGGTAGGATCAATGAACCTAATGGGAGACCATATTGAATGGTTCGCTTTTGACTACAGACCTATTTCCCCATCACACATTCATGGAATTTTCGAAGGGGGAAGCATCGGTAACTTACTTACATCGTTCTTTGTTTGCAATTTTAAAGGAACGAAAACCATTATGGCAAGAAACGGAGGGATTTTAAATGGCATTTATCGAACCAGTTATTTTATTCTTGACAAGGTTGAAATAGATGATAAAGAAAGTTATTATCGATTTGTGGATGCGTATGGAGGAAAAGATATTATGTGGATGGAACTGCGGTTTAAGTCTGACAATTTAGAATTCAACTCTTATACAAGTAGGTTTGGAACTTATCCAATACCAAAGAGACATATGCATTTCAAAGCTAAAAAAATGAATATTGAATTAGCAAAAACCGCTGCCGAAAAAGTAGGGTATCCTAAAAATGTAACTGAAAGAGAATTCCCTAATGGTTTACCAATACCTAATTGGGGAAAAGAATATCCTGTTGTTACTTCTGCAAGCTATATATGGAATGACCTATCGCAAGATATTACTACACTAGGAAAATGGGCTCAAGACCCCTATAGAATTGATGAAATTCCATATTTGTCAAAACTGAATTTAATTGTTGAACGAAGTAAAATAATTGAAAACAAAAAATTGCTAGTTTATTTTTCAAAGTTACCCTTAACTAATAATGATGGCTATCTAAATATGGAATATGGTTATATTAAATGGTCTGATATGAATAGCGTACTGCTATTTTCAGAAATAGGTAGAGACAAAAATGATTTTACCTTTACCTACTTGCACCCGGGAGATTATTACATTACTATTATTGCTGATCTAGATGAAGATCAAGTACCCTCATCTGGAGATATTACAGGAAAAAGCATACATATAAACATATTACCAAATACAAATCAAGATATTATGATTACAAATATTGACAAGGTGAATTAATTTTTAGTATCTTGAATATATATGCACGATTATGATTATATCATTATTGGCTCTGGCTTTGGAGGTTCTGTATCAGCCTTAAGATTAACCCAAAAAGGATACAAAGTCTTGGTCCTTGAAAAGGGAAAAAGATTAGAAGGAAAAGACTTTCCTAAAACCAACTGGAACTTAAAGCGATGGATGTGGATGCCTGCATTAAAAATGACAGGATTATTTAAATTGACTTTTTTCAGACATGTAGGCATTGTTTCGGGCGTAGGTGTTGGTGGTGGTTCTCTTGTTTATGCCAATACTTTACCGGTACCAACTGACAAGTTTTTTAATGCTTCTTCATGGTCCCATTTAGCCAATTGGAAAGAAGAACTATCCCCCTTCTATCCAATTGCAAAACAAATGTTGGGTGCTACTCAAAATCCATATTTAACAAGAAGTGATTTAGCTGTAAAAGAGTTAGCCAAACAAATTGGGAAAGAAGATAAATATGCTCCAACAGACGTTGCTGTTTTTTTTGGCAAACCTAACATAACTGTTCCAGATCCATATTTTGATGGCGAAGGTCCAGAGCGCACTGGATGCAATCAATGCGGCGGGTGCATGTTAGGATGTCCAATTGGGGCAAAAAATACGTTAGATAAAAACTATTTGTATTTAGCGGAAAAGCAAGGTTTAACCATTCAACCTGAAAGTAAAGTTTATGATGTTGTTCCGTTGTCTTCTGATGGAGCTGAAGGATACGAAGTGAAGTTCAAACATTCCATTTCATGGTTTCCTAAAAAAGGGAGTTTTACTGCTAAAAATGTAATATTCTCTGGAGGTGTATTGGGCACTGTTGATTTGTTATTAAAGCTCAAGAAAAAATCATTACCCAACTTATCAGATCAACTGGGCAAACAAATTAGGACAAACTCGGAGAGTTTAATTGCTGTAACAACTTTCGACAAAGACAAAGTGTTTTCAAATGGTATTGCAATTGGCTCCATTTTGCACACAGACGAAAACAGTCATTTAGAGCCTGTTAGATATTCAGCTGGATCAGGTTTTTGGAGATTAATGATGGCTCCAATGACACATGGAAAAAATTTCTTTTCAAGATTGTTCCGATTGATGAAAGATATTATAATTCATCCAATTGACAACTTAAAAGTTTTTTTCGTAGATGATCAATCAAAACGTTCAACAGTTTTACTTTTTATGCAAACATTAAATAGCACGTTAAGGTTTAAAAAAGGCATTTTAGGTATGAAGAGTGCTAAAGATATGGGAGAACCACCTACTTCATATATCCCAGAGGCTCAAGACTTAGCCAAAAAGTATGCAAAAATTGTAAATGGTAAACCTATGGTACTTGCATCTGAATCATTATTCGACATTCCAACTACGGCTCACATACTAGGGGGATGTGTTATGGGAAAGGATGATAATGAAGGAGTTATTGATAAGGACAATTATATTTTTGGATACAAGAATATGATGGTTTGTGATGGTTCTATGATCTCTGCTAATCCTGGTGTAAATCCAAGTTTAACAATTACAGCAATCACAGAAAGGGCTATGAGCAAAATTAAAGCAAAAAAGGAGCATGTTTAAAAAAATATGGCTAGGAATAGCCGCGATTCTACTTCTTACAGCTTGTAAAAGCTCAACAATCCACCAACAAGAACAATTCGATATCCAAGGTCATCGAGGCTGTAGGGGATTGATGCCTGAAAATAGCTTACAAGGAATGACCAAAGCCATTGATTTGGGCGTAACAACTCTAGAAATGGATGCTGTTATTACAAAAGATAAGAAAGTGATCCTCTCTCATGAACCTTACATGTCTTCAAATATTTGTTTTGATGAAAAAGGAAAAGACATAAAAAAAGCGAAAGAAAAGAGCTTTAACATTTATCAAATGACCTACGAAGAAGTGCAACAATTTGATTGTATGTCTAAGCTTAATACCCAATATCCTCAGCAAAAAAAGTTCATAGGATCAAAACCGTTGCTTGAAGAAGTTATTAGTGAGGTAGAAGATTATGTTACCGAACATCAACTCCCAAAAATTCAATATAACATAGAAATTAAAAGTACTTATCAAACAGATGACACATTTCATCCCAGTCCTAAAGAATATGCTGAATTATTAATTGATATTTTGAAGAAGGAAAGAGTACTAAACAGAACCATTATCCAATCATTTGACTTTAGAGCTTTAAGAGCTGTTTATGAGATCGACCCTACCATTAAAACAGCCCAATTAACGGTTAATCAGTTATCATACAAACACAACCTACAAAAACTTGGTTTTAAACCCACTATTTATAGTCCGTACCACCTTTTAGTAACAGAAAAAATGATTGCCTATTTACACGAACAAAAAATAAAGATTATCCCTTGGACAGTAAATAAAGCAGAGCGAATGGAAAAATTGTATAATATGGGTGTAGATGGAATTATTACAGACTATCCTAACCTGCTCCAGGAAATAGTAAATAAACAATAAAGGAATTTACTTCTTCTTAATTAAGCTTGAACCATAACTACAAGTAAGCATAGTAAAAACATAAAAAGTGCTAGAAGTAACAATTCTAAAATATTTAAAATTGATTCCATAAAAATATCCAACGATGTTTAATAATAATGGTGAATTCTTCGTCTCAAAAAGAATACAGTTACATAATTGGGCAAATTTTTTAAATCCGCTACAAATTTTTCGATGAAATAAACAGATTCATCGATAAAAGGTTAAAAACCAATCTTAAATTTTTATAATTTGACATGCTAGAGACGAGTAGCATATGTATATGACCTTCGAACGAGTAACACATAATTTGTAATTATTCCAATCTATTAAGCACTAATTCAATTTCATTGATATTATTAACATGTACAATAGCTTAAAACAAAAGTTGCAATTGTTAATTGAAGAATCAGAAAACGATTCCCAAAAATCTATTTCTATAAGAAAATTAAAGACGCTTTTACAGGATGATTTTCTTGAAGAAACCAATGCTTTTTCTACTGAAAATACTTTAAAAAACCTACTAGACAATATGCCAGATAGTTTGTTAATTACAGATCTAGAAGATAAAATTATCTATGCCAATAAAACTTGCCTACAAACTTCAGGATATAGTTTTGAAGAACTAAAAGATAAGGAGGCCTATAAATTGTTTGTTTCTACTGACAATTCTTTTATGGATGAAACCTTAGAGAAAAGAAAAAAAGGGAAAGTAAGCTCATATGAAGTGCTTCAAAAAAGAAAAGACGGCACTGACTGGTGGTCCTATGTTTACGGAGTACCCTATAAAAATAAAAACAATGAAATAATAGGAACAATCGGTTTCATGAAAGAAACAACTCAACTACGAGCTTCAAATCAGACGCTAAAATTATTAAATGAAAGATATGAAGACTTATTTGAAAATATCAATGATGGTTTGATCATTTTCAATGCAAAAGGTGACTTTATAAAAATGAACCCAAAGGCTAAAGAAATTCTTGGATATGATGAAAAAGTTGAAAAGATAAATGTGATGGACATCATGCATGAAGAACCTCAACAAAAAACGGAATTCTACTCCTCTTTGCTAATAAAATCAGGAGGCTATACCAACTATGAAGGACAAGTTATTACAAAAGATGGAGGAATAAAAGATATTGAGGTAAGTGCCTCCGCTATTTTTCAAGATGGTTTATTTGCTGGTTCCAGAAACATCATTCGAGATATTACAGAGCGAAAAAAAATAGAACAACGATTAAATGAAAGTCTTAATTATCAAAAAGTCATTAATTTTTTTGTAGCCGACAATTTACGCTTAAAAAGTGAAGAAGATATTCTCTTAGATGTTGTCGAAAATTGTCATGAAATACTAGACATAGAGGATTGCACCATTTATATTTATGATGAAAAAAACAAGGTACTTTATAATAAAACGGACATAGAAAATTCCGAAAATCCTGCATTCAAACAAAATCAACTAAGCATTAAAATAGGAAAAGGGATTATTGGAACAGTAGCTCTAACGCAGGAACCTAATGTAAATAAGGGGCGTGATACAGCCAAGGACAATCGTATTGATAAGATGTTAAAACAGAGTAGATTAACAATCCCAATTGTATATGAAGACAAATTAATAGGTGTTATTGATGCAAAACATAAAGCTGCCAACTTTTTTAATCAGGCTTATCTTGAAATATTCGAATCCATTGCCTCAATTTTAGCCATAAAAATTAGTGAATCTAGATCATGGGAGAAAATTAAAGAAAGAGAAGAACGTCTATCGTTAGCTCTTTCATCAGGTAAATTAGGAACTTGGGATTGGAATATACAAACTGGAGAAAAAAAATATGATGGAAGGTGGGCCTCTATGCTTGGTTTTTCCTTAAAAGAATTAGAAAAAGAAAAAATCACTTTTCATCAACTTCTTCATAAAGATGATTTAGAAAAATCAAAAAAGCATGTAAAACAGCATCTCAAAGGCAATATCGAAGAAATAAACCAAGATATAAGACTCAAAACAAAAACGGGAAAATATAAATGGATAAGGGATATTGGAAAAGTAGTAGAACTTGATGCTCAAAACACTCCCATAAGGGCCTTAGGGCTTCATCAAGATATTAGTGTTTTGAAAGAAGACGAGAATTACAAAAACAGCTTATTAAAATCACTGGAAAGAGCCAATAATGAATTACGAGACTATGCTTATGTTGTTTCCCATGATCTTAAAGCTCCTCTTCGAGGAATAAATGCTTTAGTCACATGGCTTCTAGAAGATTATGCTGATAAATTTGATGAAGAAGGAAAAACAAATATTCATCTAATACAAGAACGCGTAGAAAAGATGGATGAATTAATTGAAGGAATTCTAGAATATTCTGCATTAGATATAGAGGATGAAGCACCTAAATTGATAGAACTTAAAGTAGTCATTAACAATATTATTAAAACGATTAATATTCCGGATAATATTAAAATTAATATTGATGATTCCATTCCAGCTCTATTTATTAATAGAACTAGAATGATTCAGTTATTCCAAAATTTAATTAGTAATTCAATAAAGTATATTGATAAAAAAAGTGGTGTCATCAACATTTCTGCTAAGGAACTAGAAGATTTCTGGCTATTTAAAGTAAAAGATAATGGTATTGGAATTGAAGAGCAATACCATAAAAAAGTATTCCAAATTTTTCAAAAATTAGATACCAGAAAATCTTCAACAGGTCTAGGGCTTTCAATAGTTAAAAAAATTATCGATATTTATAAAGGTAATATTTGGATAGAATCTGAAATGGGTAAAGGAACAACCTTCTATTTCACTATCAAAAAGTAAGTAACACAAAAGCAAGAATATGACACTTCTTAAACAGATTTTGTTGCTCGAAGACGATGAAATCGAAGCGATGAAAGTAAAGAGAGCGTTAAACCATCTAGGCTGTTCAGCCAATATTGTACTTTGCAACAATGGACTCGAAGGTTTAAACTGGCTATCAGAAAATAAGGAAGATCTGCCTTCAATTATCTTATTAGATTTAAATATGCCAAAAATGAATGGCTTAGAGTTTTTGAAAATTATAAAAGAAGATAATTCTCTTAAAGTTATACCGGTAATTGTATTAACCACTTCAAATAACAAAGCGGATAAAGAACAAAGTTTTGAAGAAAGTGTTGCAGGATATATGGTAAAACCAATTCGCTACACTGATTATTTGGAAACCATGAAAACAATACAGCACTATTGGCAAACTAGCGAATTAGCACATTGTTGAAGAAAAAACACATACTGTATATAGAAGATGACCCTATTGACCAACTGACATTTAAAAGAACCATTCTCAAATTCAATGTCGAATACGATATTTGTACCCATTTAAAAGGAGCCAATAAATTTTTAAAAGAGACAACATATGATAGTATAATTACGGATTATTATTTAACAGAGCATAATTTGACAAATTTACTTAATACAATAAATCCAACACCTTTTATCGTATTAAGTGGCCTAAAAAAATTAAACGATCAAAAATTGCTTTTAGAAAATGGAATGATTGCCCATATTAGTAAACCTATAACACTAGAAAAAATGACAACCATAATTGACCTTATTAAAAACAAAGAAAATACTCTAAAAGAGTATATAGAAAAACCTAATGATTCTTATCTCCAAGAAATAAGCGATAATGATGTTTCTTTCTTAAAAGAAATCCTTGAAGTAGGTATTAAAGAATTGCCAAATGAAATTAAGGTGATTAAAAATGCAGCAATTCAAAATAAAAAAAGTGACCTCATTAAAAACCTACATAAAGTAAGAACAAAAATAGCTTTGGCGGGTATGACAAAGCTAGATAGAAAAATAAATGCGATAGAGCAAGGCGCCACCTATTCTCCAAAAGAGATGAATGATATAATAGATCATCTTGAATTAGTTCTAAATTTCTTTGAAAATCAACTTGAAATAATTAGGTAAAATGAAATACGTAATTGTTGACGACGAGGAAATTGCAAGGCTTACTCTACAAAAGCTGTGTGATAAAATTCCAGCATTATCGCTGGAAAAAATGTATACGAATGCCATTGATCTTATTAAAGATTTTTCTGAACTTGATATAGACTTAATTTTCCTAGATATTCACTTACCAGAGCTGGATGGGATGCAATTTCTTAAGTCAATGAATAAACTTCCTCAAATCATTATCGTTTCATTCGATGATCAATATGCTATTGATGCCTTTGAATATAATGTAACTGACTACCTCGTCAAACCCATCGGTTTCCCTAGATTAATGAAAGCAGTAAATAAGGCTCTCAAATTATCTGAAAGTTCTAAACTACTCAAAAACAATAGTGATTTTAAGAACGAACTTTTTCTTAAAACTAAAGGAAAAATGATTCGAGTTGAAAAGAACAATATTCTTTGGGTTCAAGTAAAGGGCGATTATCTTATTATCCAATGTTTGAATGATAAAAAACCACATATTATTCATTCTACACTTAAGGCTATCAAACAAACTTTACCAGATGACTTATTCATACAAGTACATAGATCGTATATCATTAATATAAAAAAGATAAAAGATATAGAAGGAAATACAGTAGTTATTGATGACACAGTAATACCAATAGCCAGATCGATGAAAAAAGCACTGATGGAAAAGATTGATCTTTATTAACCTAAATCTATTCCTCTAACCTTAAAAACAAGCATTCTATCTCATAATTCATTCAGTCCATCGAAATTTTGAATGAACTTTCTAATTATATAGCAATATTTATAGTACAATTAAGCTGTGATCCTATCAAGGATACTTAAGAGACTCAAGGCAAAAGCTAGAAACATAAACTTTTGTAAACTAACCAATTACAAAAGCATTGCACAGTTTAAAGCTAGTAGTCTGCAGGTCATTAAAATAAAAAAAGATGAGACGAATCTAACGGCCTGCAGACCGCTTCTTAACCTCTATTCAATCCAAATTTTAGTTGCTTTTATCTTCTCAAAAAAACTAACTTTAAAGTGATGAGACTCAATCATTTTCGTCCATTCGGAAAAATTGCATGATATTTGTTTTAAGATGAATAAAATTTAGTTGGGGATGAATAGCCTTCTAAGCAAGCAAATACAAAAATATTTGGGTGGTATTGAACACGTCCCTAATGATTTAATTCCCTTTTTGGATGCTATTAGTAAATCTTACGAGACACATAATAACGGGCAATATCAAGAAGACGATCCTTCGAAAATAAACATAGGGGAACAATACTCCTCTAAACAAAAACTATCCTTTATAAGTAGTGTAATAAACTCCATTCCAGATGCCATTATTGTTGCTGAAAAAAGTGGGGAAATTATTTTTTACAATAATGCAGCTGAGAGAAGACATAATGTAAAGGAAGAAGGTTTATTTGGAAAGAACATTTGGGAAATTGAAAAAATAACATCCAATCTCTCTAACAAAGAGGACAATTTTAATGGTTCTCATACAAAAGAGGGGATAAATACTAAAAGCGACGGAACAAAGGTACCGGTAGAGGTAAGCATTAAACATTTCAAAATTGAAGAGAAAGAGTACATATTAACTATATCTAAAGAAGTAACTGAAAAAAAGAAAATAAAAGGAGAAAAAGACAAACTCATTGAGCATCTTAAAAAAACAAATGATGAATTAAAAGACTTTGCCTATGTAGTTTCTCACGATCTAAAAGCCCCTTTAAGAGGCATTAGCTCTGTAAGTGATTGGTTGGCTAATGATTATAGAGCATTGCTCGATGAAACTGGAAAAGAATATATTGATATTTTAAAGTCGCGCGTATTAAGAATGCACAATCTCATAGAAGGCATTCTTAATTATTCAAAGGTGGATAAAGCTAAAGACACCAAAACGCAAGTAAATTTCAATCTATTAATAGAAGAAGTACTAAAAACTTTCGATTACAAAGAAAATCTCTCTGTAAATGTATTAAATGAAATGCCCACTCTTTTGGTGGACGAAACGCAAATTAGACAAGTATTCCAAAACCTTATAAGTAATGCCATTAAATATAATGACAAGCCTAATTGTAAAATAAATATCTCTGCAAAAAAAATAGGCGCTCACTGGCAATTTTGCATTGAAGATAATGGTCCCGGTATAGATGAGTCTTATCATGAAAAGATATTCCAATTATTTCAAACACTTCAAACAAAAGATAAATTTGAAAGCACTGGTTTAGGTTTATCCATTGTAATGAAAGTGGTAAAACTTTATAATGGAAATGTTTGGATAGAATCTAAATTGCAAAAAGGTTCAAAATTCTTTTTTACCTTGCAAGAATAATGACTTATGGAAACCACGAAAGAAAATACCATTCAACTAGGTGAAAACCAACCAATATTATTGTTAGAAGATGATAAGATTGATATCATCACTATGCAAAGAGCCTTTAAAACATTAAATATTGTCAATCCCCTGCACGTTGTAAACAATGGAGAAGAAGGATTGGATTATCTTGAAAACTGCTCAACATTACCATGCCTAATTATATTAGATATTAATATGCCTAAAATGAATGGAATCGAATTTTTAGAGCGTATTAAAAAGGTGGAGACGCTTAAGAAAATACCTTCTGTTGTTTTAACAACGTCTAAAGATCAACAAGACAAGTTAAACTCTTTTAATCTTAGTATTGCGGGCTATATGATAAAACCCGTAGACAATGATCAGTTTGTTAATATGGTTGAAACGATAACCGAATACTGGAGATGGAACGAGTTTCCTTCATGATTATGTCTTCAGCTAAAGTTTAAATAGCTTGAAATTTTTAGTTTCTATTTTTAAGCTTCTTTAGCAGCTCATAGTTACCCTGAGCCAATTTGAAATTTGGATTTAATGATAATATTTCTGTAAAAATATTTTCTGCCTGAATATATTTATTTTGCTGCATAGAAAGTACTCCTAAAATATTTAAAGCTGCCGAATAATAATTGGCTTTATCAAAAGTTCCATCTTGCAATGGAATTGACAAAACCAACAACTCAGACTTTTCATCATTTAGCACCCTATTGATATAATTTGTACATGATTGAACATCCCCTGCAGTTAAAAAGATCTCTGCCAATTTATAATTATATCTAATAGAATCATTGGGATGATTTCTCTTTATCTGCTCGTACATAATAGTAGATTCTTCTATTAAGCCTAATGAAGCTTTTATACCCGCTACAGTTTCAAAAATACTTTCAGTACTTATATATCTGATATATTTATGGTATAAACTATTAATAATTATATGTTCATCTATTGAATGGTATAGTTGAATCAAGGTATCAATAATACCATTATCAGGCTGTTGCACCAATATTCTATTTGCTTCAACAATTGCTGTCCTTACATCTCCTATTTGAAGTGCATTTCTAAGATATTGTCTTGATGTATTATTCTCTATTTGCTGATTTGTCGCTACAAGTGATTGATTCTTTTTTTGGGCATTTAAACAATTGATGCTAGATAATAACACCAGAATTATTAAGAAATTTCTCATACTTTACTTTTATATCTTCATTATCATAAAATGATAATGACTAACAATATAAGGGAAATTAACTAAGTAAAAGTAATTGGAATTAATATTTCGTTGCTACAACAATTGTTTCTCTACTCTCCCAACCATCATCACCTGTATTCTGAATTTGAACGGCATATCTCATTGAGCCATTACAAGTCACATTAAAAACATCTAAATAAGAAACTGACTTAAAATTATCATGATCAGAGCCTCCTTCATCTGGTCTTACCCAGCCCATTACTTCAGTATCAAAATCCGCACAACCACCAGTGCCATCAACTCTTACTTTAACATACCAATCATCATTTCCACTTCCACCTGTTAGCCTCAAATTAGTATTGACTTCTACCTTTATTATATTTCCGCTCTCAACAGCCATCCATCCAGACCAATTAGAAGCCCATTTCCAATTGTCATCATTATTTTGAGTTCTTGTTCCTCTATCTTCATTCCAGGCAATATTATTAGGCATTTTAATCGAATTCCCATTCTCCATTGCTAAATCTCCATCAGCTTCAATGGTTATATTAGAGGTTGTTCCTGCCGCATCATCACTATAAAATCGGATGGGTGCATTGTTTGTAACAAAGCGCATCCAATTTCCAGCAACCCTTGAATAAAGCCCTAAATCTGAAGTGTTAGTAATCGCTGCTCCTCCTCTTTGAATTACTCCATTATTTATATGCATCCTTCCATTAACATCTAATTTTTGAATTGGGCCAGAGGTCCCAATTCCAACAAAATCAGCTGAGCCATCGGTAAACAAAAGATTGGCATCATTTCCCCCCTCAACTCTAAAATCCCATTGCAAACCATTTTCGTTGATGGCGACCTCACTTGAAGCACCTTGAATATCCAACATTGGAGAGCCTTCTGCTGTGCCAGCTCTCATTTGAACTCTATCAGAAGTAAACCATATGCCTGTATTATCATCTCCATTGTGATAAATATATTTATCGACACCAATATCTCCAGAAACATCCAATGCATAATCAGGAGAAGTATTTCCTATTCCAACATTACCACTCACCTCCAAAGTACCTCCAATTTCTGCATTTCCAGTAATATCAAAGTCGGCAGATTGCCCACTTCCGAAATTATTATTTACTGCTTGATTCCAAATATAATCTGCATCATTTGCTGGTATATTTTTGATCGCTAACTGATCACTTCCGTTAATTTCTATTGTGGTGTTATCTACATTAACATCAATATCATCAGCACTAACCGTTAACCCATCACCATCTCCAATATTTAGCGTTGCCGTAAAGCCATCACCTAAAGCATCTGTGGTTACACCACCTGTAAGTCCACTACCTGCTGCAACAGTGGCCGTTTGGTTTCCTTGAACAGCCGTTCCCGCAGTTGTACCATAATTAACATCTAAATTATTACTTGAAACACCCAACCCAGTACCTGCTATAGCAGAGGCATCTACAGCCACATCATCTGCATTTACCGTAATCCCATCTCCAGCACCTGTGTTAAGGGTTACCGATCCATTTGCTCCTCCTCCTGTTAAACCGCTACCTGCAATAACTTCTGTAATATCTCCTACATCTGAAGCTCCCTCTTGAAGTGTTCCATCAGCAGCTACTACTACATTTCTGACCCCAGTACCTGCTAGCCCTCCAATCTCTGCATCACCTGTTAAAGTCATATTTCCCCCTTCGGTAACTTCAAAAACTCTATCTGCAGCTGAGGTGCTGCCATCCTTTTGTATCTGAAAGCTTTCAGAACCATTTCCATCCGTATCCAAAAGTATACGAGCATCTGTAGTAGTATATGCTTCAAAGAGACCATTGGAATGCAGATCCATACCACCGGTAGAAGTAATATCATTACCAGTAACAAATAGATCGCTCAAAGTTCCATCTCCGGCAATTTTAAACTTTGCTCCAGTCTGTGTAGCTGCATCCTGATTTTGAATGTAATCATTATCTAATTGTGCGTTTAGATAACCATCCTTTATTTTTAAAACATCAAATGTACCATCAATCTCAATAGATACATTATCTACACTAACATTTACAATTGGATCAGTGGATGTTCCAGTAACAGTTGTTGCAGCCCCCTGATTTACACTCGCGACCTGCCCTGTCGGCGTATCCCAAGTTAAGTTACCACTGCCATCTGTTTTCAAAAAATCGCCTGCTCCACCATCTGTGGTTGGAAAAGTGAGCCAAAAATTTGAAGAAATAGTACTAGGAGCTCTGATTCCCATAAAATTGGTTCCATTTGCTGAAGTTTCTCTGAACTTAATAGCTCCAGCATTAGTGCCATCTGAATACACCGTAACCTGACTGCTCTCCGTAACAGAGAAAAGATTGTTCCCCGCATCATTCTGAATATTAAAAGAGGATCCTGTTCCTGAATTATCACTATCAATAATCATAGAAATGCTACTACGGCCTGTTAGCTTAAAATTCTCTCTCGCTTGAAATACCGGACTTGTTCCTTGCATATCAATCAAGTTTCCTCCTCCTCCTTCAAGAAATAGATCCCCATCTGTATTTATATTACCATCTTCATCTACTTCAAAAACTATCGTTCCACCACTATTCTTGATTCCAAATACTTCTCCACCATCATTATTAAAATCCAAATTTATACGAACTCCTCCATTAGAGACGATATTGAATTGCGTTGCTGGCTTATCCATATCTCCCTTTATAGTATCCCCATCTACTCTTAGATTTCCTTCAATGTGTAATTTTTCGTCTGGGACATTGGTCCCAATACCCACATTCTGTGCTAAAGTTGCCCAACTAAATGTGAACGTTGCAATCGCTAATAGTAGTTGTCTTTTCATAGCTTTACTATTTATTCAATAATTTACGTGTATATTTCTCTGATCCATTAGAAAAAGTAACAAAGTAACCCCCAGATGATAAGTCTCTTAAATCCATATTAAAATGTTGCTCTCCAGGAACTATTTCCATCTCTCCCTTTTTTATAATTTGACCTATTGCATTATAAAATTGATATCTCAAATTCGTGTTAACCCCAGAAGTAATTATAATCTCAGTTTCATTAACTGCAGGATTAGGGGTAAAATCGCTAATGCTTAAATCAAAACCCAGTGGAATCAGTAATGCGCTGACTATATCGCTATACTCAAACTTATTATCAAAATCAATTTGTTTTAAGCGATAATAATAACGTATACCTTTTTTTGCAGTATTATCCTCTAATGAATAACTACTTAACTCATTGGTCGTGCCATTTCCATCCACCCAACCAATCGTTTCAAAAGTAATTCCATCTTCACTTCGCTGTATTTCAAAACCACTATTATTTAATTCACTTGCTGTTGACCAATTC
>CBDCGV010000014.1:0-2897 GCA_965216955.1 Chitinophagales bacterium
ATCAGTTTTACTCAGGTCAAACCTTTGGCAAGGGCAAAAACACCTTGAGCACGGCGTATCAGCAATCGTAAGCCGCACTTATACCATGACAAGGCGCGGCGGTAGACTTTGCGAATGATCCAGTAGTCAGGGGTGGCTTGTTGCCGGGCGTTTTTTCAATGAATGAGGGAATCGTGAGGCTGTCCTCATGGCCGGCCCAGACACACCAATACATCGCCTGGGCCATCAGTACCTACAAACGGCTGGCTCGCTCAGGGTCGGTTATCTGGCCCGCGCGCCGGTGGATTTGCGCAAATCCATCGATGGCTTGAGTGTGCTGGTGAGCCAGGTGCTGCAGCAAGACCCGTTCAGCCGTCAACTCTTTATTTTCATCAACCGCCGGCGCGATAAACTGAAAGCACTGGCGTGGGATCAAAACGGGTTTGTACTCTACTATAAGCGGCTGGAGCGGGGGCAATTTCCGTGGCCGGCGCTCGACGCGGCGCAGCCGGCGCTGGTGATTGAGGCGCGCCAGCTGCAGTGGCTGCTCTCGGGGCTGAGTATCGAGCAGCGTCAGGCGCTGCCGGTGGTAGCCGCCCAGGTGCTGGCCTGATGCTATACTTTTGCGATGAGTTCGTTTGCGCTGCCCGATCCACTCCCCGAAGAGGCACCCGCGCTGCAGGCGCTAGTGGGTGCATTGTGCGCGCAGTTGCAGGAACTGGAGCAACGCCTGGCGTGGTTCACGGAGCAATACCGTCTGGCCCAACAGCGGCGCTTTGGCGCGACGCGTGAGACCAACCCTCATCAGTTAGACTTGTTTGCCGAGTTATTGGCGCAAGCGCAGGCGGCGGTGCCAACCGCGGCGGCGCCAGAGCCGGCGGCGGGGAACGCTCAGGACGGTATGCCCGAGGCCCAGGCCGTCCGGCCCTGCCGGCGAATTTGCCGCGCGAGGCGGTTGTGCATGATCTGGCGGAGGCGGCCAAAATTTGTTCCTGTTGCGGTGCGCGCAAAGCGGTGATTGGCGAGAGCCGCTCGGAGCAGCTGGACATGGTGCCGCCCCGGCTCAAAGTCCTCGAACCTATTCAGCTCAAGTACGCCTGCAGCGATTGTGAGGCGGGGGGTGTCAGCACCGCCGCCAAGCCGCCGCAGCCGATTCCCAAGGGCAACGCCAGCCCGGGTCTTTTAGCGTATCTGGTCATTGCCAAAGTGGCCGATGGTCTACCGCTGTACCGACAGGAGCGGATCTTTGGCCGACTGGGCTTCAACCTCCCGCGCAGTACCCAGGCCAGCTGGCTGATCAAAGCCGGTCAGCTCGTTCAGCCGCTGATCAACCTGTTGCACGATGCGTTGCTAGAACGCGAGATTATTTTGGCCGATGAGACCACCTTCCAAGTGCTCAACGAACCGGGCCGGGCGGCGCAAACAAAAAGTTATCTTTGGTGCTATCGTAGTGGCTGCGGGCCGCCGATTGTGCTGTTCGATTACCGCGAAACCCGCGCGGGCCATCATCCAAAAACATTTCTTGACGGCTTCAAGGGCTATCTGTTGACCGACGGCTATAGCGGTTATGATGCCGTCGGGGAGGTCGGCAACAAACCGATGATGCTTGGCTGTTGGGCTCATGCCCGACGTCATTTTCACGATATTGTCAAAGCGCGCCCGAAAGACGCAGCGCCGGGCCTGGCCGATGAGGCGCTGGCGTATGCCGATACGCTGTTTCGGCTGGAGCGGCAGTGGAAAACGTGTCGCGCGGAACAACGCCACGCCTTGCGCCAGCCGTTTAGCGTTCCCGTGCTGGAGGCGTGCAAAACTTGGCTGGATCGGTATTTACCGCTCACCGCGCCGAAAACGCTGTTAGGCCAGGCGATCCGCTATGCGCTGCGCTTCTGGCCACGGCTCACGCGGTTTCTGGACGATGGGCGGCTGCCGATCAGCAATAACCCAACCGAGCGCGAGATCAAAACCTTCGTGCTGGGGCGCAAAGCGTTTCTGTTTGCCGACACTCCGGCCGGGGCTAAGGCACTGGCCAACCTGTATTCATTGGTGCAAACGGCCCAGGCCAATGACCGGGAGCCGTGGGCGTATCTCAAGCAGGTCTTTACCGAACTGCCGCAAGCGACCACTCTCGCCCAGATCGAAGCACTGCTGCCCTGGGCCGAGGCGCGCTGATGGACACCGCCACCAGCACAATCGGATCGTTCGGCAACAAAGCCCCGACCCGGTGAATAATTAAAGCATCCAGCAAAGGCCAGCGTTCGTTGGCCTCGGCCAGAATCTTGCGCAAATGCCGCTCAGTCATGGCAGGATAATGCTCCAAAACCAAACTGCGCACGCTATCGCCTTCGTTGAAATCGCGCATAGTGCCGACAAAACTGGCGGTCGCGCCGAATTTACCGCGCAGTGCCGGACGGCTTTCCTGGTACTGCGCCAAAGTCTGCCAGGGATCGAAGCTCTGTTCGCGGATTTCGATGTGCATGCTCACCCCCCCGTCACCGGCGGAAAAAACGCCACTTCGTCGCCGTCTTTGACCGGATGATCCAGCTCCTGATATTCCATATTCACCGCCGCCAGGGTGTTCGGCGGCAATGGCGTGTCTGGCCAAAGTTGCCGCCAGACTTCAGCAATCGTGGCGGTTTGTTCGAGATTAAGCTCATCTTCAGCCCGGCCCAAATGGTCGCGCAGGCTGGCGAAAAATTTCACACGTACGCTCATGACGGAATACTGTTTCTGCTTAAAGACTACTTGGAATTAGAAACAGCCTTATCGTAATGAATTCCTCGGCAATATTCTAACAGTTTAGCAAGGGTGCTCCTGCGGCGCATAGACCCACATCCCACAATCGCAAGAATCGGAATGCGTTGATGATTGCGGATTGCTTACCATGCTCGCAGGCAAAAAAAATGTGAATAGACCATGCA
>CBDCGV010000015.1:0-54556 GCA_965216955.1 Chitinophagales bacterium
TTTGCCCACATCTCCTTCTGGGAAGACTTGCATCAACTTTCGATTTTTAGGGTTTCGGCCAATATTTCCTTCAATTCTTCCCTCTTCTTCTTCAAAATCTCCCCATACCAAAGCAGTATATTTACGATCTATAGTACGATCAAAGAATTGTTTTGCTAAATGTGTTAAAGCGGCTTCTGTTTTTCCTACCACTAATACTCCTGAAGTATTTTTATCTAAACGATGCACTATACCAGGCCGCCCTTCTCCATGTACATCAGGCCATTGTTTTTGATGATGTAGGAGGCCATGTACAAGCGTTCCTGTAAAATTCCCATGTCCAGGATGAACCACCAATCCTGCTTGTTTATTGACGATCATTATGTATTCATCTTCATAAACAACCTCTAGTCCAACATCTTCAGGTTCAATATTATACTCTAATGGAGGCGTAGAAAAAACGATACTTATATTGTCATTAGGACGTACTTTGTAATTTTGTTTCACACTCCCACCATTAACTAAAACAGATCCATTTTTAACCGCATTTTGAATTCTATTTCTACTAATTGCTTCAATCTTATCCAATAAAAATTTATCAATTCGAATTGGTGATTGTCCTTTGTCAACTTTAAAGTTGTAATGCTCATATAGTTCTTCCTCTTCGCTCATTACTCTATTAGTACTCCTTGTTTATCTAAAAATGGAATATTTACATAATTTTCTTCCTTAATAACCTCTCTTACAAATACATATTTCTTATCAAATAGATAGTCTCCCTTGAAAAAAGTAACCCAGAATTCATTATCTAAATGGATCAACTCACCTGATAATCCTTCAAATTTAATTGAAGCATTTGCTGGCACATCCCCTAAGTAATGTCGCAATGTGGAGGTTTCTACTTTTCTTTCATTTACCATGCCATACCCCCTTGATTTTATGAGCACTTCTTTTAAGAAACTATTAGAAATATTTATAAAATAGACACTCCAAACATCCTCACCTTCAAGGCCATTAGGCACAACTGCTATTGCTGTATCCACTACCTTTTTAAAATCGATGTCTTTAAGCATTATTTAAGATATTAATTTGCAATCAAACACCTCTTCAAAATCATATTTTAAATGCTGTTCCACTTCTTCTTTATCGATATTGATTTCTAGCTCCATTTGCATCGAAGTAACACCTTTGTCTGAAATTCCGCATGGAACAATTAGATCAAAATAAGACAAATCCGTATTTACATTTAAAGCAAATCCATGCATAGATATCCACCTGCTTGTTTTAACTCCCAGTGCAGCAATTTTTTTAGGAATACCTCCATTTTTACTTTTTATCCAAACACCCGTTGCTTCTTCAATTCTATATCCGTTTAAATGGTATCTTTTTAGTGTTTTAAGAAGTACTTCCTCTAGCTTCCGCATATACCCTTTAATATCTCCTACCAAATACTCAATATCTACAATGGGATACCCTACAATCTGGCCCTTTCCGTGAAAAGTAATATCTCCTCCTCTATTTGAATGAAAGAAATCAATTGATTGCTTCATCAATTCTTTATCAGAAACTAATAAATGATTTTTATTTCCACTCTTACCTAATGTATAAACAGCTGGGTGTTCACAAAAAATCAGGTATTGTTTATCAACTGTTTGGCCTAATTTCTTTTGATCAACTGCGATATCAAAAATTGACTGCTGCTTTAAAAAAGCATCTTCATAAGGCATTAAGCCCCAATTTTGAAAGATGATATTTTTCATTTTAAAGCAGTTTAACTGCTTAAATTAAAAGGGAGTAGACGCCAATTGACCTTTTAAGGCGTTAATGACCTCTATTTCAATCGCATCTTTATTATTTAACTCAGATAAATAATAACTTATCCAGTCAGTTAAATGTATAAGGTAAATTATCTTTTCAATTTTTGAGTTCCCCTTAGAATGGATTTCCATACTTTTTCCGGAATATTTATCTACCACTTTTCTCGAGAACTCCATTCGTTGTTGATTTCTTGGAAAATCACTATCATTTCTAAGAAATACGACTGCTAATTTTTCATCTTCGTTTCTCCATCCTACTAACTCGTTGTGATTCATTTCAGGAATAACATGGTGCCAACATAACATTTTAGAATTTTCGTTGATTTGTTGTCTAAACCTAACTGCAACACCTTCAAATGTTTCATCACTATATATTATAGGTATAGTTTTATATAAAGCCTCTGCTTTTTCTTTAGCTTCTTTTTGAATATCTTCTTTATTTTCATCAATTAATGAAATCGCATTTTTCAGATCCTCTTTGAAGCTATTATCTGCCAACTCTAAATAATTTAAGATATAAAGCTGCTGAACAAAAGAGTAGCCAAAGCAAGCTCTAGGAGGCATTCCACCATCAATTAAAATGTAATCTAATCCATTATTTTCCGAGAATTCTTGGACTTTCCCTCCAGATGTAATACTAATTATTTTGGCATCTTTTTTAAAAGCTTGCTGTAACGCATTGTAGGTCTCTTCTGTATTGCCAGAATAAGAAGAAACAATTACAAGTGTATTTTCATTTACAAACTCTGGGATATGGTAACCTTTATTGATAACTACTGGAATAGCACATTTATCTTTTAACCACTCTGAAATAATAGTTCCTCCAATTCCTGAACCTCCTAATCCTGTAATTAAAATGTTATTGATAGGAAAAGCTGATTTTCTTATTTCTGTTGCTTCTCCAATTTGAATTGCCCTTTCCAACTGCTCCGAAAAACGACTAATTAGGTTATCCATTTTCATAAAATAATTATTTTGGTGTAAAAGAAATAAAATTAGGCTTAGCACCCTATTTTAAGTCAAAGATTTTACATTTTTTTTTCTAATAATGCAAAAAAAACAAAAAACGGGAAAGCTTGGTGAAAATTTGGCTCAAAAATATCTCCAAGATAATGGCTATGTAATTGTAGCAAAAAATTGGAGGTATAAAAAAGCAGAAATAGATATCATAGCACTAATAAAGAACACACTTGTTTTTGTGGAAGTAAAAACCCGAAATTCTATAACTCATGGCTATCCTGAAACATTTGTATCTATAAATCAAGAAAGAAAAATTACTGAAGCAGCTACGGCTTATATACACGAAAATGGCAAGTTTGACAACTTTCGATTCGACATCATTTCTATCACGATAAGTAGTACTGAACAACCCATCATAGAACATTTTAAAGATGTTTTTTTTTAATATGACATACTAATTCGAGAAAAGTAGGCGTTAGCAGATTTAGTACTTCCAACAAACTAAATTACGATCGCCATGCACCTAATTCTATTACTAAGTAATTATTTATACAAAAGTATAAAGTCCATTTCTCTAGTTGTTTTTTGTTTCTTTTTACTCTTCTTTTCTACGGCCAACGCCGATCAAAGAGTAATTAACAAGTATGGAGGTAAAATAAAAGCAGCGCACCTTAAACTATATGATGGAATTATTGCAGAAATTCCTGATTTTGCTTTTGACATTGATTTTAAAGTAACCAGTTTTGACATGGTATATCGACCTGTAAGAAATGACATTATCTACTTACATTCTAACAAATGGCTCTTTACTAAACAGATGGAAAAATATATAAGCTCCTCAAAAAAAGGAGACATTTTTTACTTTGAGAATATAAAAGTAAAAGGTCCAGATAGTATCACCAGAACAATTCCGGGAGTCACATTTACAATCAACTAAAAAACTTCAAATTATGAAGAAGATAGACAGCGCAGAATAAATATTTTGATGCTGTGATGAAAACAAGTATATTATAAATAAATAATATGTGTAATGAAAGGAATTTTATCATTTATAGCCGTTTTCTTACTTATACTTACAATTTTAATAAGCTGTAAAGAAGACGATAACCAATGTATAGTCGTAAACAAAGAAAATTGCATTTGCACCGAAATATATGATCCAGTATGCGGATGCAATAATGTTACATATAGCAATGAATGTGAGGCATTATGTGCTAGTATTACAGAATACACGGATGGTGCCTGTAAAGATGATAATCAATGTATAGTAGTGAACAAGGATAATTGCCTTTGCACTGAAGTATTCGATCCAGTATGCGGATGTAATAATGTTACATATGGTAATAAATGCAAAGCATTATGCGCCAGTATCACAGAATACACGGATGGCGCCTGCGATTGATTCAAACCAGCTTAATTTTCTAAAAGCGAACTAGACAAAACCAAATCAGTATTCAGTAAAATAAAAAAGGAAGCCTTTTACGAACTTCCCTTTTTTTATCTAATCAAACGATGGAGATCAAATTGCTCGCTCTAATACCAAGCTGAGTTTTTAGAGCAATACCTTAAAGGTTAAGATGCTTGGCCTTGCTTGCTCATCGCCACCTTAACAAGGTTTGTTCATGATCGCCAACCGACTTTCAAAAGTGTTTACTTTTTTATAAAGACTTTCTTTGAACTCCTTCTCTCCCATTCTTTTGCAATACATTCGATTAAAAATGTATGTATTATTTTTTCTTACAAACTAATTTCATTTCTGATAATAACTATGTAGTCACTCCATTAGTTTAAATACTAAAACATCTTCAAAGAACTTCAAGCTTTACTTAGGTTTGCTTAACCTTCATCACTTGATTGATAGTATAAATGTACATCAAGAAATTACAAAATGCAAAACATTTTATAAACAGTTTATTAACCTTAAATTAACAAATACTGTTTATAACTACCACTTCATCATCGGTAAGGGCTTAAAGAAATTTTTTGACCAGTTTTTCAAACCTAATTTCAACAATAACCTATGAAATCCTAGTGTAGGAAACATTTTTTGAAGTGCTTGATAATAATCCTTTTCAATATTGAAAAGAAAAAAACCGTTACTTACCTCAACTAAATCGGCTTTAATAAAAGGGACAACGTTAGAGCTATATTGCCCCTTATACTTGCTGATTTTATGATGTTCAGAAATTAAAAGAGAGACTTCTTCTATCCAATCCGATTTACCTACCTTATTAAGATATTCTTTTGCAAGCTCCACAGACGGTTGTATATAGTCAAATGTCTGGTCTGTCCAAATACCAATATCATGAAAAACTGCAGCGATTGCAATTTTCTGCCGATCCGCTTCAGCAGTGTTGCCTTTCATTTTCAAAATTAAATTGAATAGCCTATAGACATGGTTTCGATATGTATTGAAATCTTTTCCAATTGTACTTTCATAGGGTTTAAAAAGATCATCTATTAACGCTTCCTGTTTAATAATGTCCTTCATCAAAACCATTTCTTCTTTAGGAAGAACCAAATTATAAATACAGATAACAATAGAGAAAAAGCTATTGTAATTATAAACGCTCCTGAGTGTGCAGCAAATGGTAACTTCACATTCATTCCATAGAAACTAGCCACCAACGTTGGAACCATTAAAACAATAGTCACGGAGGTTAATCGCTGCATAACATGATTCAGGTTATTTGAAATGATTGAAGCAAAAGCGTCCATCGTACCATTTAAGATATTCGTATAAACATTTGCCATTTCTAAAGCCTGACTGTTATCAATCATAATATCTTGTAAAAAATCTTTGTCTTCTTCATCATCGCCCAAACCAATAAAATCGGTACGCTGAATTTTCATCATTACTAATTCATTGGCGCGTAAATCGTTTACAAAATAAACTAGTGATTTTTGAATGTTAAGCAACTTAGTTAATTCTTCATTTCTGCTCGAATTGTAAAGCTCTTTTTCTATAACACCAATTCTTTTATTCAATTCTCGTAAATAATGCAGATAATAAATTACATTTTTTTCAAAAATCTTAAGAACAAACCTAGAGCGATCGGCAGTATTTAAATTCTTTACCGTATTTCTCTCAAACCATTCGATCATCGGGTTTGAAGTAGAACTAATGGTAACAATTTTATCTGAAGTCAATATAATTCCAACGGGCACCGTGATGTAAGTAGCATCACTATCAATATCATTATCTTCTCGATTAAGAATAGGTGTATTTATAACGATGAGTTTAACCTCTTCATCTTTTTCATATCTAGACTTCTCATTAATATCAATTGAATCGATTAAAAAGTCGTAAGGAATGTCTAGTTCTGAGCTTAATGCTTCTAAATTGTCTTGATTAAAGGGAGGATAAATATTTACCCAACAATCAGTAGTAGGTGATTGCAATTCTTTGAGTTGATTATCTGTTTTTTTGTAAATTTTTATCATCTCTTACCTCAATGATCGCAAAGTTAACCAAACGTTTATAGTATTTGCATATTTATAACTTTAAATACTTTATTTATTAGATGGCTATACATCTACAATAATTCAGTATTTATGATCCCCTTAAAAACTCTTTCGGCAGGCCCTTCCAACCAAATATCGACAAAAGTATCTTGCACTCTTTTGTAATGTACTTGTAATATTCCTCCAGGAGTGTTAATAATACTTCCTCCCTCACTCTTATTGTGTTTAAACGCATCACTTATTGCTACCGCAACAGTTCCAGTACCACAAGACAACGTTTCATTTTCCACCCCTCTCTCGTATGTACGCATTGAAAGCTCATCACCCTTTAATTCTGCAATATTTACATTGATTCCTTTTTCTTTAAACCGATCATTATATCTAATGGATCTTGCCTCTGTAATTAAGTCTACCTGTTCAATTTGCTGGGCAAAAACTACATAATGAGGTGAACCAGTATCTAAAATATAATGATCAATACCCTTTTCGATATCGTTTACATCGTTCATTTTAAGCTTTACATTATTGAAGTCAATCATTTCAAACTGATGTAATCCGTCAATCGCATTAAAGCTTCCTCTTTTAGGGCTTACCCCTTTACTATAGGCAAAGGCGGCCATACAACGTCCACCATTGCCACACATTGAACTGATATTTCCATCTGAATTATAATAAACCATCATAAAATCTGATTTATCATCTGCTTCAAGAAGTATTAAACCATCCGCTCCAACGCCAAACCTCCGATCACAAATCTTTTTCACTAATAAAACATCCTCCTTTGGAAACGTATTGGCACGATTATCTATAATAACAAAATCATTTCCGGTTCCCTGATATTTATAAAAATCAAACTTCATATGTCTTAATATTTAGTTTTTCGCTTTATTCTTCTTTAAAATCTTAATTATTTAGTTCTTGCTTACTATTAAGGCTATCAATAACTGTCATTTTTTCAGTTTCGTTCGCATTTTTTTCAGTTTCTTCTTTGGGACCTATTACAAATACAAAAAACAACCCAATTAATATAATAACCAAGGACACTTTAGTCCATTTCCAGCCCCAAATATTGCCATCTTTAGGGGCATCAAAATCCATTTCTTTAAACCATTCTTTCCAAATATCTCTTTCTTTTCCCACCTTAACCTTTTTTAACAGCAAAACTACATGACAACCTTATAAATTAGCGTTATATGGCATGAATTATGCAAAATAAACAATTGAAGATTAAACCATAACTAGAAACTTAAGTCTTAGCTAAAAAGTAAAGTTAAATACCATATGAAAAAGACAGGATATATATTTTTAGTGGCCATTATAACAGCACTTACTACCGTTTTTGCAGTAAGGCTTTTTGATAAAAAAGCACCATCAGTAATTATAAAGGAAGTCAACACTACTCAACCTACAAAATTAGCCAACTATAATACAGCTATCGCTACTACTACTGATTTTGTAAAAGCTGCGGAGATTACTACCCCAACAGTTGTGCATATCACTACTTCAACAGAAGTAAAAACCGTTAATAGAGGTAGAAACCCCTTTTGGGATTTCTTTGGAGAAGATTTTGGATTTCCAGAACAACAACCGCAGGTAGGCTCTGGTTCTGGTGTTATTATTTCAAATGATGGATATATTGTCACAAATAATCATGTTATTGAACATGCAGACAAAATTGAAGTAACTTTAAATGACCGGCAGACTTTTGAAGCTAAATTAGTTGGCACAGACCCTTCTACAGATATAGCTGTTGTTAAAATAGAACGAGATGAGCACTTTGATTTTTTAACCTTTGGCAATTCTGACAATGTAAAAGTGGGAGAATGGGTGTTAGCAGTGGGCAATCCTTTTAATTTAGCCTCTACAGTTACGGCAGGTATTGTAAGTGCAAAAGGCAGAAACATTAATCTCTTACGCGAAAAAGCAGGAAGCATTGCTATCGAATCGTTTATACAAACCGATGCAGCAGTTAACCCAGGAAATAGTGGTGGAGCACTAGTAAATGCTGAAACTGCCGAACTTATAGGCATAAATACAGCTATTGCAACTCCTACAGGCACTTACGCAGGGTATTCTTTTGCGGTACCATCTAATTTGGTAAAAAAAGTGGTTGATGATATTGTTGATTATGGTGTTGTCCAAAGAGGCCTATTAGGTGTCATGATAAGTGACTTAAATGCTGAATTAGTTGAAGAATTAGAATTAAACAATCTAGAAGGCATATATGTAAGTGAAGTAATGGATGGCGGAGGTGCTAAAGAAGCGGGGATCTTGGCAGGAGATGTAATAGTTAGTATAAATGACACTCAAGTAAAAACCAGCCCAGAGTTACAAGAGCTTGTTGCAAGACATCGTCCTGGTGATCAAATTAAAGTAAAACTAATAAGAGATGGCAGTCAAAAATCTATATGGGTGACTCTAAAATCAAAGAATAATTCTACTGATTTATTGTCTAAATCTGATGTAGAAAAAGAAGCTGATATATTCGCAAAGTTAGGTGTTGTTTTGGAAGACATTAGTCTACAAGAAGCTAGAAAATATGGTGTGCGTGGAGGTATAAAAGTTAAAAAAATAAAAAAAGAAGGTGTTTTAGCTCAACAAACAGATATTAAAGAAGGTTTTATCATCACGCGACTCAATAACCAACCTATTTATAGCGTTAAAGAATTAAAAGAAAATTTGGAACGTTTTCAAGGAGAAGGTGTTCTATTAGAAGGGAAATATCCCGGAGTTTCGGGAACAACATATTATGCTTTTGGCATGAAGTAGCAATTCGTCTCATACTTTTGAACATCCCGGTCATTTCTCAGATGGCCGGGATGTTTCTTTTATAGGTCTATTATTATAAAAGCTTCTACTCTTCAACTCTTCACACTAAAATCCTACTTATTTTATTGAATCTATTGATTTAGCTTAAAAAATAAGCTGAGGAGATTCATTCTATACAACTAAAATTTAAAAAGAACAGTCTTATTTTTTAAACAATTTTTAACAACTTTTAATTAACTTTGAGAGCAAGCGGTTTTTATACTTTTAATTTACGGTAACTTAAACTATGGAGCTAACTTTTACATCTTCACATAAACATCCTTTCTTTATCAATAAAAAACATAGTCAATTAGTGCTATTGACAACTGTATTTTCTAACAAGTCTGTTGCCGATTGTAGGATCTTTGAGCCAGAAATATTAATGAACTTAAAGCAATTTTAAACGTCTTTGATTGTTATTATTAGTGTAATGAGTATTAAAAGTTAAAATAAGTTAAAAGCATTGCTATAAATGAGAAAGATATACTCCATATTAATACTAATGCTTTTAGGGTTTAGTTTTAAATCTAATGCCCAAACTTATTACAACGATGGAAGAATTAGATTAGAGATATGGGTAGATAAATTATGGACCAGCGCAGATTGCTTAGATGCGGATGGATTGTTTTCTGGACCTGACCCTGTTTTTAAAGACATTCAAGTAAGAGTTCCAAATGGCTATGGAGGCTTTTTCTTTTCACCTACCCTTTTCTTTTTAGGCTTTGATGATGTGGAAGCCAATACCTGGTTTGAAGCTGAAGATGCAGACAACGAATTAACATTGGGGCTTTTCCCATATACATTGCCCGATGGTCCTGGTTACAAAGTCTTTGATCGAGTTTTTAACAATTCACGTGCACCTTTTGATTTCCAATTTAAAATACGAGAGGCTTACGAGAAAGATAACTGCACCTTTTGGTTCGAATATGTAAACTCTTTTATATGTTTTTCCCCAACGTTCCCATTTATATTAGGAACACCTGATGATGATTATGTAGCACAAAATACTTGGTCACCGATCGAAACCAATATAAGAGCGACACCAGAGGGAGAAATTGGTTATACCCAAGTATCCATTTTAGAGGAAGATGGTGGCATCTTATTCCCAAATCGGGAGCAGAAATATGGTATTATTTTCGCCCATAGATGGAGTCGGAAATCTGCGCTATTGGGTTTACCATTAGACCCACTTCCTGCAGAATGCCCTACACATACCAATATGGATGGTCCTATAACGGTAACTGCTAGTTTAAAAAGTATTTGGTCTGACAGTGATGGAGATGATGAAATTTTTGCTGGAGACGACCCTAGTTTACTAGATTGTATTACTCCAAATGTAGGGCAAGATGAAGATTTAAAAGTAAAGGTGAGAACAAGAGATGATGCCTCTTCTTCGTGGAGTGCTTTTCAAACCCCTATTCCTTCAGAAGATCCTGTTGAGCAAAATGATCCCAGATGGAACGACATCACTCCTATCAACATTTATTCAAAGTCAATTCCAGTGAATACCGCATTCGACCCTTCCTTTCAAATAGATTTTGAGCTATGGGAAGATGATGGCTGTAAAGCCACCGATGAATACAATACTTGCGGTCTTTTTGAAAATCTATTTGGTAATGATGACGATCATCACTTACCACCGGGATCAGCCATTCAAACCATCAATTGGAGAGATGCTCCGCCAAACACGCCCATGACAGTTGATCTTCCATTGCGTACAAGTAGTAGCAATGCTTATGGTAACTGGTCAGCAAGAGTAGAATATATGTGGACTACAAATGATCCTACTGCAACCATTGACAACACAGGATTTAATACCAGCAATGGAAGTACAAAATACAATAGAATACTTTGTGACAATATCAGTCTTTTCCCCCCTTCTCCTCCTGATTTTTATTCTACAACTATTACTGCAACCACTTCAAACACCCAGTACATGCAATGGCAGGTGGCCGAAGCATCCGGTCCTGGAGATGGCACCTGCCCTACAGACGTAAACTGGAAAGATGTTGGAAATATTTTCTTTCCGCAAGTCTGCCCTTCTTTAGATTTAAGTGTTACAGAAGATCTACTAGGTTTAGAAAACAGAAAACTGGAAGAAAGAACTAGAATTTACCGACTTAAGGTAATGAATAGGAATGGTTCCGGTAGTAAAGGACAAACTGGTGACCGACTAGCAGAAGCCTATTCTGAATGTGTTCGTGTAACTAGGCACCCCAATGCTCCTCGAATAATCAGCCCGGTTTGTGGAAGTGCTGTGTTTGCTGGTTCCACACATAATTTTTCCATAAAGGCCGATCCTGAGGCATTTGGATTGGCCAATTATAGTAGTATTGAGTGGACATTAAGAGATAGAGATAATGGAAACGCTCTAGTTCCTGGAGCTGCATCAACACCTAGTGCCACTTCTACCGATATAACTTTTCCTAGTACAACAGGAAGGTATAGAATAAGATTACAGGTTAATACAGTATGTGGAGATCCTTTTTTTAAAATCTGTGATGTAGATGTGCAACCAGAAAGTTGTGGCGCAGTACACGTATCCGAATCTATCGGAGATGATGGCAATGCTGGGGGAGCCAATACTCCTAAAAAAACACTGGCAGCGGCTGTAGCGACGCTGGATAGAACGACTAGACACATTAGGTTGTTAAGTGACGATGTTCAAGCTGTATATAGAATAGGAGAAATTGTTAATTTATTAGATAGTGTAACTATTGATGGTGGATGGAACTACACTACTGTTTCAGGAAATTATGTATGGGGCAAACAATCGAATAAACAATCTTACATCTATTTTGAACAAACTTCATCGAGTGCTCTTGCTTTAGAAGAAGTTAGTGATTCCATAGGACATCGTATTGGTTTCAAAGCAGATGGTGTGCATGGTTGGAAATTACTAGACCTTAAAATTGAGACCAATGATATTGAATTAAGTAATGGAAATGAAAGACGCACTACCGATAAAAATGGTTTGTCTAATTATGGCGTCTTTATCAATAATTGCACTAATTTTTCTATAGATAGATGTGAAATAATAGCTGGTGATGCCACTAGCGGTGGAAAAGGAAATACAGGTGCCTCTGGACAACCTGGAAACCCTGGAAATTCGGGACTTCCAGGTAACTCTGCAAGCAGCTGTACTGGAACGACTTGCTTAGGTGGTTTAGGTGCTCAACCTTTTTTAAGTGGAGGCACTCAACAAGGTGGTTCAGGTGGAAAAGGTGGGGACGGTGGAAATTCCAACGATTGCGATAATGCAGACGGAGATGGTGGACTATCAGGCTCAAATTCTGGTGGAGGGACAAGTGGTGGTGCTGGAGGTAGTGGTGGTGCAGATGGTACAAGTGCAATTATCTGTGGTGATTTTCCTTTTGTTTGTTGTAATGAGCCTGGAAAAGCAGGAGACAAAGGAGAAGTTGGAGATACAGGAACAGTCGGAGGAATAGGCACTGGTGGAGCTATAAATTTATTTAGTGATTATTTTATTCCAGGAAATGGAGCTATTGGAGAAAGAGGAACCGGTGGCGGCGGCGGCGGCGGTGGCGGCGGCGGCGGCGCACAGTGTTTAGTATGTGACCCTGCATCCGTATTTGAAGGAAGTGGCAATGGCGGCGGCGGCGGCGGCAGCGGTGGTGAAGGTGGTCATGGTGGTCGAGGAGGTCGTGGAGGTGGATCTTCATTTGGAGTTTATATTAATAACTCTAGTGGTACCGTTACCAATACGGCTATTTCTTCTGGGGCTGGTGGTAATGGTGGTAATGGTGGTAATGGTGGTAATGGTGGTAATGGTGGTCTTGGTGGTCTTGGAGAGAGTACTTCGACTGATGAGTTAGGTGCTGGAGGTGATGGCGGTCGCGGAGGAAAAGGTGGTCAAGGTGGTGCAGGACAAACAGGAGCTAATGGTGTTGCTTTTGATTTATACAATACCAATCCAGGATTGGGCTCTCCTGCAACGGCGGCCAATTGGGGTGGTAGTGTACCAGCACAGGGCAATAATGTAAAAGTATTTTATACATTAGGCTGTACCTATACCCCTATTCGAATTGAAAAACCTTCCGCTGATTCATGGTTTGATCTAGACGGAGGAGAATACGTTAATAATAAATCTGAAATTTTCAGTGAATATGGCCCCTCAGATGACAGACCTTTTATTTTCCATTCCACTACAGGAAGAAAAGATTTGGAAACAACAGGCCCCTCTGGAGATAGATTTGAAGAGTTTTATGAAATCACTCAAGAAAGAGCACTTCCCGAGATTGCAGATTCTATATTCTCAGGAGCGGACACTATCCTCGTTGAAGACACTACTTATCTATGTGGAAGCGGCTCCGTTTATTTAAAAGGAATTGCTAACTCCCCCTCTACTGCTGATACTTTTAAATGGGTGGTTGAAAAGATAAGTGGAACATTTAATAACCTAGGAGGTTCTCCTTGTACATATATGTCTCCATGTAAAGTTACAAACCCAGAAGTAGCACCAAATACGAGTTCAGCGGCAGAGCCTGGTTTGATAACCTTCTCGGCAGCTAATGATGTTACAGATACCTTCCAAATTAAAATGGAAGTTTATGATGCTTGCTGCGGTTGGTCTATTCCAGTATACAAGCATGTAATCGTTTCCCCTGAGATACAAGACAATGTTGTTTCCCCTCCCAATCCAGCTGGTTATTGTTCCGACGATGCTGACCCAGGGCTGATCTATGGTTCTGCTCCCTTTCCTATCAATCAATCACCCAATAATAACTCCACTTTATCTGGAGGGAATGCGGGGATGTATAATTATTTCTGGGAAGTAAGTGTTAATGATAGCGCTTGGGTTAGTGCGCCAAGTGCCTTAGATTTTTACAATTACGATCCTCCAAACTTGGAAGTCGTTGGAGGAAATATAACGATATACGAGTTCAGAAGAATTGTCACTTCTCCAGGAGGATGTCAAGGAGACACTTCTAACGAAGTAACAATTACCATATATCCTGACATTACCAATAATATTATTGACGATTCTATTTCTCTATGCGTCAACGATTTATTAACCATAGATGGTACTGTTCCACAAGGGGGAGATTTTGACGGCGTAACTGGTGGATTTCAATATTCCTGGAAAGGAAGAAATGTTAGCTCCCCTACATTTGGGGCTCCTCCAGGTGGTGGGGTTGCCAATAACGAAGATTACGCTGCTACTAGCAATTTAGTTTCTGGACAAGATTATGAATATTTCCGTATTGTTACTTCGCAAAATGGATTGTGTGAGGATACAAGTAACATTGCTGAAGTACTTGTTGATAATGATATAACAGGCATTCCATCCGGGAAAGCGGGTGGAGGGATAGCCTATTCTGGCTCCCCTATCTCAGGATGTGTTAATAGTTTTGATCCGGGCTCTATCAATGGTACTGATTTCTTAGGATTATCACCCGTGCCAGACTATTTTGTTTGGAGTATAAGTACTAATGGTTCCAATTTCGTTGACGCACCCGGAACCAATGATCAAGCTACGTATGACCCCCCTGTACTTAATATTGTAAATGATGACACCACCACTTATCGATTTATTAGAACAGCAGTAAAAGGCAATTGTGCGAGAACAAGTCCGGATACTATCACTTTTGTTTTACCTCCTTGTAATGTTAACGATACTATCTATTTTGAACTTCCAACACAGGATACTATTACACGTTGTGATCTTGCATTTGAGGGAGGTGTTTTAAATGCTGATGACAGTTGGCTGTGTGTAGGCGGAGGTACTACAGGGACGCTTGCTCCCTATGGAAGTTATGAGATAAAACCTACAGAATTAGGATGCCTAACCTTTTATAGTAATTGTACTGTAGGCACAGAAGTAGGTGCCATATGTGTAGTTACCGAAGACCAAACAGAAAATACCTTTGATACTACTTATTTTGTGCCGACGATAACTGATGCAGATGATACTGTAAAAGTAGATACGACAATATGCGTTAATCAGACTATAAATATTAGAGGCACTAATCTTTCTACTGCCGGTCAACACTTTGTTTCAATTAATGATGCAAGTGATTGTGATTCAGTAATAGAAGTGAATATAACGATCAATGTAGTTGATACAGGTAAAATTCAAGATACTATTTGTGCTGGAGAGAGCTATCAATTGACCAATCTACTCACTACCTTCAATAACTTACAAAACGATACCGTTCTCGTTGATACTGTTAATCTTGCTACTTGTGATAGTATTGTCTTAATTGATTTAACTGTACTTTCTATTGATACAGGTAGAGTTCAGGATACCATTTGTGCTGGAGAGAGCTATCAATTGACCAACCTACTCACTACCTTCAATAACTTACAAAACGATACCGTTCTCGTTGATACTGTTAATCTTGCTACTTGTGATAGTATTGTCTTAATTGATTTAACTGTACTTTCTATCGATACAGGTAGAATTCAAGATACCATTTGTGCTGGAGAGAGCTATCAATTGACCAATCTACTCACTACTTTCAATAACTTACAAAACGATACTGTTCTCGTTGATACTGTTAATCTTGCTACTTGTGATAGTATTGTCTTAATTGATTTAACTGTACTTTCTATCGATACAGGTAGAATTCAAGATACCATTTGTGCCGGAGAAAGCTATCAATTGACCAACCTACTCACTACCTTCAATAACTTACAAAACGATACTGTTCTCGTTGATACTGTTAATCTTGCTACTTGTGATAGTATTGTCTTAATTGATTTAACTGTACTTTCTATTGATACAGGTAGAGTTCAGGATACCATTTGTGCTGGAGAGAGCTATCAATTGACCAATCTACTCACTACTTTCAATAACTTACAAAACGATACTGTTCTCGTTGATACTGTTAATCTTGCTACTTGTGATAGTATTGTCTTAATTGATTTAACTGTACTTTCTATCGATACAGGTAGAATTCAAGATACCATTTGTGCCGGAGAAAGCTATCAATTGACCAACCTACTCACTACCTTCAATAACTTACAAAACGATACTGTTCTCGTTGATACTGTTAATCTTGCTACTTGTGATAGTATTGTCTTAATTGATTTAACTGTACTTTCTATTGATACAGGTAGAGTTCAGGATACCATTTGTGCTGGAGAGAGCTATCAATTGACCAACCTACTCACTACTTTCAATAACTTACAAAACGATACCGTTCTCGTTGATACTGTTAATCTTGCTACTTGTGATAGTATTGTCTTAATTGATTTAACCGTACTTTCTATCGATACAGGTAGAATTCAAGATACTATTTGTGCTGGAGAGAGCTATCAATTGACCAACCTACTCACTACCTTCAATAACTTACAAAACGATACTGTTCTCGTTGATACTGTTAATCTTGCTACTTGTGATAGTATTGTCTTAATTGATTTAACCGTACTTTCTATTGATACAGGTAGAGTTCAGGATACCATTTGTGCTGGAGAGAGCTATCAATTGACCAATCTACTCACTACTTTCAATAACTTACAAAACGATACCGTTCTCGTTGATACTGTTAATCTTGCTACTTGTGATAGTATTGTCTTAATTGATTTAACCGTACTTTCTATTGATACAGGTAGAGTTCAGGATACCATTTGTGCTGGAGAGAGCTATCAATTGACCAACCTACTCACTACTTTCAATAACTTACAAAACGATACCGTTCTCGTTGATACTGTTAATCTTGCTACTTGTGATAGTATTGTCTTAATTGATTTAACCGTACTTTCTATCGATACAGGTAGAATTCAAGATACTATTTGTGCTGGAGAGAGCTATCAATTGACCAACCTACTCACTACCTTCAATAACTTACAAAACGATACCGTTCTCGTTGATACTGTTAATCTTGCTACTTGTGATAGTATTGTCTTAATTGATTTAACCGTACTTTCTATTGATACAGGTAGAGTTCAGGATACCATTTGTGCTGGAGAGAGCTATCAATTGACCAATCTACTCACTACTTTCAATAACTTACAAAACGATACCGTTCTCGTTGATACTGTTAATCTTGCTACTTGTGATAGTATTGTCTTAATTGATTTAACCGTACTTTCTATCGATACAGGTAGAATTCAAGATACTATTTGTGCTGGGGAGAGCTATCAATTGACCAACCTACTCACTACCTTCAATAACTTACAAAACGATACCGTTCTCGTTGATACTGTTAATCTTGCTACTTGTGATAGTATTGTGATTATCAATCTTGAAGTCATTTCCTCTGAACAAGACACCATTACAGATAGTATTTGTATTGGAGATAGTTATCAGCTGCCAAGCTTAATGACCTTTTTTAGTAATATTCAAAGTGATACGTCCTTGGTTGATACTATTGATCTAGGAAATTGTAAGGGTACCAGAATCATTGAATTAACCGTACTTTCTATCGATACAGGTAGAATTCAAGATACCATTTGTGCTGGGGAGAGCTATCAATTGACCAATCTACTCACTACTTTCAATAACTTACAAAACGATACTGTTCTCGTTGATACTGTTAATCTTGCTACTTGTGATAGTATTGTCTTAATTGATTTAACCGTACTTTCTATTGATACAGGTAGAGTTCAGGATACCATTTGTGCTGGAGAGAGCTATCAATTGACCAATCTACTCACTACCTTCAATAACTTACAAAACGATACCGTTCTCGTTGATACTGTTAATCTTGCTACTTGTGATAGTATTGTCTTAATTGATTTAACTGTACTTTCTATTGATACAGGTAGAATTCAAGATACTATTTGTGCTGGAGAGAGCTATCAATTGACCAATCTACTCACTACCTTCAATAACTTACAAAACGATACTGTTCTCGTTGATACTGTTAATCTTGCTACTTGTGATAGTATTGTCTTAATTGATTTAACTGTACTTTCTATTGATACAGGTAGAATTCAAGATACTATTTGTGCTGGGGAGAGCTATCAATTGACCAATCTACTCACTACCTTCAATAACTTACAAAACGATACGGTTCTCGTTGATACTGTTAATCTTGCTACTTGTGATAGTATTGTCTTAATTGATTTAACCGTACTTTCTATCGATACAGGTAGAATTCAAGATACTATTTGTGCCGGAGAAAGCTATCAATTGACCAATCTACTCACTACTTTCAATAACTTACAAAACGATACGGTTCTCGTTGATACTGTTAATCTTGCTACTTGTGATAGTATTGTGATTATCAATCTTGAAGTCATTTCCTCTGAACAAGACACCATTACAGATAGTATTTGTATTGGTGATAGTTATCAGCTGCCAAGCTTAATGACCATTTTCGGTAATATTCAAAGTGATACGTCCTTGGTTGATACTATTGATTTAGGAAACTGCAAAGGTACTAGAGTCATTGAATTAACAGTGCTTTCCATCGATACAGGTAGAGTTCAGGATACTATTTGTGCCGGGGAGAGCTATCAATTGACCAACCTACTCACTACTTTCAATAACTTACAAAACGATACCGTTCTCGTCGATTCCGTTTCAATTGGAGCCTGCGACAGCATTGTATTTATCAATTTAACTGTCCTTGATCTTGATACAGGTAGAATTCAAGATACCATCTGCACTGGAGAAAGCTATCAATTACCTAATTTAAATACTAACGTCAATAACATATTAAGAGATACTATACTGACCGATACATTTAAACTCGGCAGGTGTGATAGTATTATTCTAATTGATTTAACAGTGCTTAATCTTGATACAGGTAGAATTCAAGATACCATTTGTGCTGGGGAGAGCTATCAATTGACCAACCTACTTACCACTTTCAATAACTTACAAAACGATACCGTTCTTGTCGACACTGTTAATCTTGCTACTTGTGATAGTATTGTGATTATCAATCTTGAAGTCATTTCCTCTGAACAAGACACCATTACAGATAGTATTTGTATTGGTGATAGTTATCAGCTGCCAAGCTTAATGACCATTTTCAGTAATATTCAAAGTGATACGTCCTTGGTTGACACTATTGATTTAGGAAATTGCAAAGGTACTAGAGTCATTGAGTTAACAGTACTCAATCCGGATACAGGTAGAATTCAAGATACTATTTGTGCCGGAGAAAGCTATCAATTGACTAACCTACTCACTACTTTCAATAACTTACAAAACGATACCGTTCTTGTTGATTCCGTTTCAATTGGAGCCTGTGACAGCATCGTATTTATCAACTTAACTGTCCTTGATCTGGATACAGGTAGAATTCAAGATACCATCTGTGCTGGAGAAAGCTATCAGTTAACTAATTTAAATACGACCATCAACAATATATTAAGAGATACTATACTGACTGATACATTTAGACTCAGTGGGTGTGATAGTATTATTCTAATTGATTTAACCGTGCTTAACCTTGATACAGGCAGAATTCAGGATACTATTTGTGCCGGAGAAAGCTATCAATTACCGAATTTAAATACTAATGTCAATAACATATTAAGAGATACTATACTGACTGATACATTTAAACTCAGCGGATGTGATAGTATTATTCTAATTGATCTGACAGTTATTAATCTTGATACAGGTAGAATTCAGGATACCATCTGTGCTGGGGAGAGCTATCAATTGACCAACCTACTTACTACTTTCAATAACTTACAAAACGATACCGTTCTTGTCGACACTGTTAATCTTGCTACTTGTGATAGTATTGTGATTATCAATCTTGAAGTCATTTCCTCTGAACAAGACACCATTACAGATAGTATTTGTATTGGTGACAGTTATCAGTTACCTAATCTACTTACCACTTTCAATAATTTACAAAATGATACGTCATTGGTTGACACTATTGATTTAGGAAACTGCAAAGGTACTAGAGTCATTGAGTTAACAGTACTCAATCCGGATACAGGTAGAGTTCAGGATACCATTTGTGCCGGAGAAAGCTATCAATTGACTAACCTACTCACTACTTTCAATAACTTACAAAACGATACCGTTCTTATTGATTCCGTTTCAATTGGAGCCTGTGACAGCATCGTATTTATCAACTTAACTGTCCTTGATCTGGATACAGGTAGAATTCAAGATACCATCTGTGCTGGAGAAAGCTATCAGTTAACTAATTTAAATACGACCATCAACAATATATTAAGAGATACTATACTGACTGATACATTTAGACTCAGTGGGTGTGATAGTATTATTCTAATTGATTTAACCGTGCTTAACCTTGATACAGGCAGAATTCAGGATACTATTTGTGCCGGAGAAAGCTATCAATTACCGAATTTAAATACTAATGTCAATAACATATTAAGAGATACTATACTGACTGATACATTTAAACTCAGCGGATGTGATAGTATTATTCTAATTGATCTAACAGTTATTAATCTTGATACAGGTAGAATTCAAGATACCATCTGTGCTGGGGAGAGCTATCAATTGACCAACCTACTTACTACTTTCAATAACTTACAAAACGATACCGTTCTTGTCGACACTGTTAATCTTGCTACTTGTGATAGTATTGTGATTATCAATCTTGAAGTCATTTCCTCTGAACAAGACACCATTACAGATAGTATTTGTATTGGTGACAGTTATCAGTTACCTAATCTACTTACCACTTTCAATAATTTACAAAATGATACGTCATTGGTTGACACTATTGATTTAGGAAATTGCAAAGGTACTAGAGTCATTGAGTTAACAGTACTCAATCCGGATACAGGTAGAATTCAAGATACTATTTGTGCCGGAGAAAGCTATCAATTGACCAATCTACTCACTACTTTCAATAACTTACAAAACGATACCGTTCTTGTTGATTCCGTTTCAATTGGAGCCTGTGACAGCATCGTATTTATCAACTTAACTGTCCTTGATCTGGATACAGGTAGAATTCAAGATACCATCTGTGCTGGAGAAAGCTATCAGTTAACTAATTTAAATACGACCATCAACAATATATTAAGAGATACTATACTGACTGATACATTTAGACTCAGTGGGTGTGATAGTATTATTCTAATTGATTTAACCGTGCTTAACCTTGATACAGGCAGAATTCAGGATACTATTTGTGCCGGAGAAAGCTATCAATTACCGAATTTAAATACTAATGTCAATAACATATTAAGAGATACTATACTGACTGATACATTTAAACTCAGCGGATGTGATAGTATTATTCTAATTGATCTGACAGTTATTAATCTTGATACAGGTAGAATTCAGGATACCATTTGTGCCGGGGAGAGCTATCAATTGACCAATCTCCTCACTACCTTCAATAACTTACAAAACGATACCGTTCTTGTCGACACTGTTAATCTTGCTACTTGTGATAGTATTGTGATTATCAATCTTGAAGTCATTTCCTCTGAACAAGACACCATTACAGATAGTATTTGTATTGGTGACAGTTATCAGTTACCTAATCTACTTACCACTTTCAATAATTTACAAAATGATACGTCATTGGTTGACACTATTGATTTAGGAAACTGCAAAGGTACTAGAGTCATTGAGTTAACAGTACTCAATCCGGATACAGGTAGAATTCAAGATACTATTTGTGTTGGGGAGAGCTATCAATTGACTAACCTACTCACTACTTTCAATAACTTACAAAACGATACCGTTCTTGTTGATTCCGTTTCAATTGGAGCCTGTGACAGCATCGTATTTATCAATTTAACTGTCCTTGATCTGGATACAGGTAGAATTCAAGATACCATCTGTGCTGGAGAAAGCTATCAGTTAACTAATTTAAATACGACTATCAACAATATATTAAGAGATACTATACTGACTGATACATTTAGACTCAGTGGGTGTGATAGTATTATTCTAATTGATTTAACCGTGCTTAACCTTGATACAGGCAGAATTCAGGATACTATTTGTGCCGGAGAAAGCTATCAATTACCGAATTTAAATACTAATGTCAATAACATATTAAGAGATACTATACTGACTGATACATTTAAACTCAGCGGATGTGATAGTATTATTCTAATTGATCTGACGGTTTTAACATGTGATAAACCTGACACCATATTCTTTAATATTCCGACACAAAGTGATACGACTATATGCGATATTGTATTTGAAAATGGGGTCATTACAGCTGATAATAGTTGGATTTGTTTTAATACAAGTACAACTGGAAACATTCCTCCATATGGGTCTTACGAAATATTAGTCAATGGTTGTTTGACTTTTTATAGTTTATGTGACACTGCCAGCTACTTAGATACTATTTGTGTTGTTTCAGAAGACCAAACTGAAAATACGTTTGATACTACTTACTTTATTCCATCTGTAACCTATCAGGTGGATACTATTAAAACAAATAGAAGTATTTGTGATGGAGATTCCATCATAGTTAGAGATTCTATATTCAAAACAGAAGCTATACATTATGTTTTCATAAATAGTATCAATAATTGTGATAGTATTTTAGAAATCAATTTAACTGTGACCGACTCAATAACCGTAACTGTTCAAGATTCTACATGTAGTCCTTTAGATACTGGCAGCACAAGAATTCCTTTAACTGCCACAGGAGGTTGCGATAGTATAGTAACCGTTGTTACGATATTATATGGAGATGGTAATAGCACATATGATTTAGGAGATACCACCGTATGTGAAGGAGATGAGGTTATTATAAGTGGACAAGAACTCGATGAAGGATTTAACACTATCTCAGATACAAGTATATATGGTTGTGACAGTATCTTAGAAATATTCCTTATCATAGATGATGTAGTTAGATTAACTCAAACTATTGAAGATTGTATACTTGCAGATTCCATAGGATCGGACACAATCATTGGACAAACTTCTGATGGTTGCGACAGTATTGTTACGATTATATATGAATGTCCAGATACATTTGAAATAAATTTACCAACTGCATTTACACCAAATACAGATGGAGAAAATGACACACTTGTAGCATACGTCAATAGAGATTTAGATTTCTTTGAGATGGTTATCTTTGATCGATGGGGCGAAGCCGTCTTCAAATCAAATGATATAAGTTTTGGTTGGGATGGAACTTTTAAAGGAGAAGATATGAATTCAGGTATCTTTGTGGTCATTCTAAAAGCTAGATTGGGTGCAACAGAAAAACGAATGGTTCAAGGAGTTAAGTTAATTAGGTGATGAATTTAGGCAGAAATATTATTAATCTATTTGCAGTATTTTTACTGTTGGTATCTTCTTTTACGATAAAGGCGCAAGATTTTCATTTTTCGCAATATTTTGCATCGCCAGCTAACTTAAACCCGGCCTTGGCAGGTGTTTTAGAGGGTAATTTTAGAATCGCTGCTAACTATAGGAATCAATGGTATAACGTTGCTTCTTTCACAACATATGCTTTCTCGGTAGACGGAAATATTAATCGCTGGATGCTAGATGGAGATAACTTAGGTATTGGAGCTTCTTTTTATCAAGACATAGAAGAAAGTTCTAGTTTCAGTAATACAGGAGTAAACCTAACAATCGCTTATAATTTAAAAGTCAGTCAATATCCTCTTCAATATATCGGCGCGGGAATACAGCCTGGATTAATAAGAAAACAAATCAATATTAATAACGCTGTTTTTGGTAATCTATATGAGGGAGACCCACGTGGTAATTTTGACCCTGTACAATTTGTTGAACACAAGAATCTAAAGTTTGATCTTGGAGTCGGTCTCTCCTATTTTTTATCATATAAAGAAAGACATACATTAAGCCTAGGTGCTTCAGCATTTCATCTAACAAGACCAAATTTTGGCACCTTTGATGATGACAGGCTGTATATGCGATTTATGTTTTATGCAAGTTCAGAAATCAAATCTTCTAAATACACTGCTTTTGTTCCAACATTCTTGTTTCAGAAACAAGGTCCAAGTTTAGAGTTTAATAGCGGCTTTTATGGACGCTTTATTGTAGTTGGAACTTCAAATGAACTAGATATATATGCCGGTGCGCAACTGCGTTTGGTAGGAAATGAAAGCAAAGCACTCTCTATAGATGCCATCATTCCTGGTTTGAGATTTGAATTTTTCAAAACCATTATAGGCTTTACCTATGATTTAACAATATCAGATTTAAAAGATAGTAATAAAAGAAACGGTGGCCCTGAAGTAAGTGTGGTTGTAGATCTTAATTTCAGTTCTAGGAAAAAACCTAAAGGTTTACGTTGCCCAAGATTCTAAGTAAAACAATTAGTTAATTAAGAATACTTTTTTAGTTGTTACGTTATTCTGCGATCTAAGTGTTAAAAAATAAACCCCATCTGTCAAATAGTTATATAGGCTTAAAATGTGTAAATCCAAATATTTTCTTCCATTAACAGCATGAGAGGAATGCTCATATATCTTTCCTTCTACATTACTCAATGTTACATTTATAATTTCTGTATAATCATCAAATACCAATTGAACAGCACTGCCTTTATAAATAATATTTCCATTTATTCTGACGAAATTGGCTTCTCTATTTTGTTCCTCTGTTTGCAAAATTTGATAAGCATTTCTAAAGTTGGGCAGGCCATATCCCGTTTTATTATTGGGCTTATAAAAATGAGATGCGCTATTTTCAATAGCACTAAAAATTTCCATATTTGTTTTGTCTGGAAATGCTTGCCATAGACAAGTGGCTAATCCTGAGATTATCGGTGCAGAAAAAGAAGTTCCACTACCTAAAACGACATTATCATTACGATCAACGTAAGCAACATCTCTTCCAAGTGCAACGATATTGGGTTTTACTTGACCAGCTATTTCAGGACCAAAAGAACTAAATCCAATCGCTGCACCTTGCCTATCAATTGCTCCAATTGCTAAAACACTATCTGCATCAGCTGGAACACTAATATATTTCCACTCATCAGCCCCTTCATTACCAGCACTAGTTACAATTAGCATTCCTTTAGAAGCTGCTATGTCAGATCCGATACTAGCCATCGCTTTATCCCCATTAAGATCTTCTAGTTGATGATTGTTTAAATTCTGATCAAACTGAGTATACCCTAAAGATGTATTGACGACATCAACACCTATACTATCTGCAAATTCTAAAGCAACAACGTAGTTAAATTCTTCAACCAGTTGCTCAGACTTCGCATCTTCTGAAACAATCAATACATAGCTTGCATCTGGTGCTGTTCCAGAATAATCATACGGTAAACGCCCTGCCATAATACTCCACACATAGGTTCCATGGCTACTACTATTAAAAACAGGCTTTTTTAGACTTACAATATTCCTTTTCTCAATTAATCGTGAATCGTCAAAAACATGGGCAAAAGAAAACATCGTATCTGCGCTTCTGTAGCCTGCGTCAATCACCGCTATAAGCATTCCATCTCCAGTATATCCCTTATCATGAAGAAAATCACCACTTAATTGCTCTATCTGGAATGCCGACATTCCATATGCCTCCGTTGTTTCATTAGTAATCCTCATATCATTAACTAAACAATCAGAATAATTAAGCGTGTTATCCTTTGAATAGGTTGCCACCTTCTTAATACCATTAAAAAATGAAAGTGTATCTAGGATTTCAATATTTAGGGAGCTATCCCCCTCTATTAAAACAGCATTTAACCACTTACTCTCACTTAAAACAGAGCAGTTAAGCGCTTTCTGAAGTCTCTCTTTATAATAAATAGAAACCGGCAAATCATTCTCTTCTATAGGCAATTGATGTTTATGCCTTCTATCTATTGATCGCTCACTTAAGTAAATTTTAGGGGCATCAGTAGTATAAGTATTATTCAATTTATCTTTAAAAAAGACAACGTACTTATATCTGTCATTGGCTGATAAAGTGGAGCAATTAAAAACCAAAAAGAACAAAAGAGAAAAAGCGCTATTGATTATATACTTATTCCGAACCGTATTCAACTGCCACTATTTTAACAATATATTCACCATCTGCTTTCTCCACCCAAGGAAGTTGTCGGCAATTCGTTCTACATAGTGCATCACTATCATCCGGGCATAATCTTCTACATTGTGACCATAAAATAGACCATTCTCGAAAAACAAGTCCAACATTCTTAGCATACACCTCCTTCCCTGCGTAATACTCTATCAAATTAGAATCCCCTCGCTCATAAACCGTTATTGTAGAATCGAATTCCAGCGCACTTCCATAAACAGATAAGTTAGCAGCCTCATTTACATTTGCGTATCGATAAGTCCAATCTCCAAGATATAAAGCATTATTAGCCTCAAAGATGGTATCTGCTGCCGGATCAATAAATCTATGTCCATCCCATGTCTGATCATTTCGAACAGGAAATGCCAATTTTATAAATCTCAAATTATCTTCGACTTTCTCTGCTCTGAGATCTGTTATAGTAGAAGCATAAGCTTTAAACTCATTCCAAGCTACATTTGAATCTAAAGAAGATTTGAAATAAAGCATTATTCTATAAGATTCACGCCCCTCATTATCTATAAAAGAAGATTCTACTAATTCTTTTAAATAAACCGTTGAAGAATCTACTGTACCAGCAAAAGCACTATAAATAGTAGAATCAACTTTATAAACAATATAATTGCCTACCTCCAATGGGAAATAATCATACCCAAGCTCTAATTGATCACTTCCATCCTCTTTACACGCCTGAAAGACAACAATAGACAATAATAAAACCCACAGTGACAGATACTTCTTCATCGATTACTAAAGTTAATATGGTAACGATGAAATACCATAAAAAGTTGTTAATTAATTTAAAATATACTAAAGTTATCTACACTTTCTAGTGTACAGATGTATCCAATTTTTCTTATTAAGTTTTACCACTTATAATTGCACCATGTGTTTAATTCTATTTGCAAAATCAGCCCACCCTTCCTATAAACTTATTGTATTAGCCAATAGAGATGAATTTCATGAAAGATCCTCTCAAAAAGCACATTGGTGGGCGGATTCTAACAATTTACTATTAGCGGGTAAAGATTTAAAGGCTGGTGGAACCTGGCTAGGCATTAACAAAAAAGGTAAGTTTGGAGCTATAACAAATCATAGAGACCCTAAAAATATAGATCCGAAGGCACCTTCACGTGGACACCTTTTAACAGATTTCTTTAAGGAATCAAGTACTTCATCCTACTTAAAAAAACTTCAAACAACAGATAAAAAATATAATGGCTTTAATTTATTGATTGGTTCTGTGGATACTTTGTTTCATTATTCTAATATTTCAAATGAAATACAGGAAGTGAAAGATGGTATATGGGGGCTTAGCAATGCATTATTTGACACTTCATGGCCGAAAGTAGATAATGGCAAAGAAAAGCTTAAAAAGTTACTTACAGAGGAAAAAATCAACATTGATAGAGCCTTTGAACTTTTGAAAGACCCAACCATTGCGAAAGATGAAAACCTACCTAACACAGGTATTGGCATTATAAAAGAACGGTTTTTATCTCCCATTTGTATAAGTGTTCCTGGATATGGGACAAGAACTTCTACCATTTTATTAGTAGATAATTCAAATAACGTGTATTTTGAGGAACGTGAATTTATTCTAAAATCGAATGTCGTTGAAGAATTCAAAATAAACGCGGATTGATATGGGAATTTTAAAACTTGGTCCATATATTATTTTAGAAGATGATGTTGTAAAACTAAGAGCCATCAAGTTTGACGATTTCTATGATTTAGAAAAAATCGCTTTTGAGCCAAGCATATGGCAATATACCATTATGCATGTCGAAACTAAGCAAGATTTAAAAGATTTAATTCTTAAAGCATTAAATGACACCTTAGATGGTAAGCGATATGTTTTTGTTGTTTATCATAAACAGCTTAAAAAAATTATCGGATCAACTGCATTTGGCAGTTATTCTTCTAAAGATGCCAGAGTTGAAATTGGTTGGACATGGTATGGCAAAGAATTTCAAAAAACAGGTATTAATAGAAGAGGCAAGCTATTAATGATGCAGTATGCCTTTGAAGCGTTGAAAATGCAACGTGTAGAGCTGAAGGCAGATGTATTAAACACTTTTTCTAGAGATGCCATGAAAAAGTTAGGCTTCGTTGAAGAGGGCATACTTCGATCGCATATTCAAATGTATGATGGCCGAAGACGCGACACCATTTATTATAGTGTTTTAGCCCATGAATGGCCTACTATAAAGCAAAATATTATTGAGAAGATTCATTGAGAGAAGTTTATTGTTAGAAGCATTTCTATTCAATAATTATAAAACATTTTATTAAATTGTGTTTTATTAAACAACCATAACAAATCATTTCAAATACCTTGAAACAATAAAAATGGATGCCCTACTAATTGCAAGTGGTGTTATGACTCTCCTTAAACCTCTTTTAAAAAAAGCTGGTGAAAAAGCTGCTGAAACAATTGGAGAAAAACTCATAGAAAAAACGGTAGAAAAAACATTCTGGGAAAAGGTGAAAAATATTTTCATTAAGCAAAATGAAAGACAATCAATAGAGGTTATTGAAGCCAAACCGATAGCTTCTTCGCTAGACTTTTCTTTAATTGAAGAAAAATTGGTTAATGAAGTTAAGACCAACCAGCAATTTGCAAACGAATTAACAAGCCTTCTAAATCTGAGTGATACCAGTGCATTTCTTGCAGAACAATTATTAATATCAATCAATAAAGACAAAGAAAAATTAACTCTATTAATGGACGATCGGAGATTAGCGGGAATTGGAAATGTAGACCAATATGATCTTGAAATTAGACGGGTTATTAGAAGAATGGAAAAGGATGAAAAAGAATTTATTACACTTGTAAAACAGAATAAATGATTGAATTTCTAAAACAACAGCTATCAAATGTTGAAAAGGAGTTAAAACAACTTTACGTTGAAAGATCAAGAAGTGGAGTTGAGACAACTGGCTCATATGAAAATATGATAGATAGGAAAAAAAAGGAACGACATAAGTTAATGGAGGAAATTAAAGAAGCAGAAAGTATTTCTTCTCCAGTTAATAATAACAACTCTAAGTCTTCACCCAATAAAGACGAAATAAAAAGTCTAATTCAAAAAGGTAAAATAGAAGATGTGTTAGATAAAATGCTCCAACTTGATAGCAATAGTAACGATTTGATGCTGCTTTCATCAAGATATAGCCGATTGAAATCAGATAATAATAGAGGTATTTTAAATAGCAATAGCTATTCTATTGAACTTAATAAAATAACCAATAGTCTTTTGTCACTATTAGATGAATAATGAGTTATTTATTAGACATATTAAAAAAGAGCAAAGAAGAGGTTCAAGAAGGAATAAAAGAACAATATAAATTAAGGCTTAACGCCTCTTCAGAAAGTCGTGGCGGCATAGAGAATCGATTAATCCATTTAAAAGCAGAATTAAAAAGACTAAACAAAGAAATTGAAGAAGAAAAAAACAAATATAAATCTCCAAGTGAAGCCAAGGCTTATCTTTATATCATTGTTACCACTAAATCTAATGTAAAAACTAATATCAATAATGATTGTTTTTGTCTAATTGAAGAAAACCGCTACCATGATAATGATTTAAAAAAATGGCGACCTTTTTCGGATAGCAAAACAATTAGTGAAATAATTGACGAATTTAAAAGCTCTTATCGTTTATCTGAGTATTACATAGACCATGATTCAAATAATGAACACACTTTGAAAATTCAAGATAATGAAGCAAATACCATAGGGATTATTGATTTGCTTTCGATTAATAATAATAATTCTGCATTTATTAAACATTGCTTTGACAGAAATAGCATTGCAGGGCTTATTTTACCTCAATGTCGAAACATTTCCAAACATGACTCTATATTTAAGTTTATAAAGAGCAAAAGAGAAGACATATTTGGCGTATTTCATAAAAGAATAAGTATAGGTGCCTCATGTTCAAATTATTTATTTGATATGTCAGAATACGATAATTTCCGTAGACGTTTAAAAGCACTCTTAAAAACAACTTGTCAAATTAGAAACCAATCCAATATAAATAGCCCAATAAGAGATTCACTTCAAAATAGTTTCCAATGATTGTATCGTTTTATTCATATAAAGGAGGGGTTGGTCGTTCACAACTATGTGCCAATGTAGCAGCTTATCTTTGCCATAGAAGGGATAAAAAGGTTTTATTGTGGGATTGGGATTTTGAAGCACCGGGATTACATTATTTTTTTGGAAAAACCAACGACCACATCAATGCAGATGGGACTATAGAAGTCTTGTTACAATTTACAAAAATGATGAGGACCCAGGATGAGGTTACTGAAGCTGACTTTAGCTTTTTTCAAAAAGAATCATTTATTCCTCTTGTTGATGAAAAAGAAACTGGTGGCAAGGGAAAAATTGATATTCTTCCAGCTGGGAATTATAATAACAAGTTTGTTTATAATGTAAGTTCTTTTGATTGGTATGAGTTTTATGAACTATTAGATGGCAAGGTATATACAGAAGCTTTAAAGAAATGGATTCAAGAGCAAGGATATGATTACATTTTAATTGATAGTAGAACAGGAATTCATGATTATTTGGGAATTTGTAACCTTCAACTTCCAGACGCTAATGTAGCAGTGATGGCCGCTAATCAACAAAATATAGATGGTTGTAAACGCATTATTGATCAAATTTTGAACTCAGAATACACTAAAAAAGGGTTTAGAAAATCTTTTGTATTTCCTATTCTTTCTCGTATAAATAGCAACCATCCTAAATTCGATGATTGGGCGGATAAATTTACAGATACTTTTCACCAAATAATGCCCTCATTGGATAGTGAGATCGATAAGAGTTTTTCTAAAGAAGTTTTTAAAGATTTCTATTTAGATAAAACACTTCTTGCGGATGAACCCCAATTTTCAGCAGGAGAAAATGTTCTTATAAAAGATAAAAGGCATGCTATCCCTCGTAATTCCTTTATGTCTAAATTTGCCAATATTGCAGAATACCTTTTGCGAATAGATAAACACAACAATATTGAAATTGCAAAGCAAATAGACAAAGAAAGTTGGCTCTCTTATGCAGAAATAGCAGTTCAAAATGAGCAGAATGAAAAAGCCGCTATCTTTTATGAGAAAGCGGGAAATTATGAAAAGTCTGTAGAATATGGAGGCACATCTCATTCATATTTAATGTTAGGCAAAAATATATCGGCAAAAGGAGATACAGAAAAAGCTATAGCTTACTATAAAAGGTCTATTGAAATAGATCCAAATAATTACGAGGCATTTTTTATGTTAGGTAATGCTAATTTCGAATTAGATAATTACAAAAAATCAATAGAATATTATAAAAATACAATCAAAATTAAACCCGATTACTATTGGGCTACTGGAAATATTGGATTAGCTTATTTCAATATAGAAAAATTTAATAAAGCAATTGAATATTATAAAACAGCCATTAAAATTAAACCCGATTATATATGGGCAATATTGAACCTTGGAAATACTTATTTTAAATTGAGTAAATATGATGAAGCTGCAAAGCAATATCAAAAGATCATTAATATAGAACCAAATAACAAGGATGCATTGTGCAATCTTGGTATGGCCTATGCCAATTTAAAAGAATATGATAAATCATTAAAACAATTTAACCATGTATTGTCAATAGAATCAGAACATCTTAACGCTTTTCAAGGTATTGCTACTACTTATTTTTTAATGGACAATTACAATAAAGCCATAGAATATTATCAAAGAGCTATGAACCTGGAACCAAGCAATCATGAGATATTGAGCTTTTTAGGTGCTTCGTATTTCAAACTTGGAAATATTTCAAAAAGTACAAAATTTTATATAAAAGCTATTGGCCTTAAACATGATTACGCCGAATGTTATGGAGCCTTAGGGTTTAATTTGTTAGTATCTGGTGAGATAAAAATTGCCAAAGAAAAACTAATTAAAGCCATTGAATTGGGGTGCCATGATATTGGTTATATGAATCTTGGGCATATATACCTTGTAGAAGATGATGAAAATAAAGCATTAGAGTGTTATAGGAAAAGTATATCATCATGGAAGAATGAAAGTGACTTCTGGGAAGGCATGAAAGACGACTATCAATATCTTGAACAATATGGTTTGTCCAAAGAAGAATATGAAGAGGTGATTAAAAAAATAAAAAACACACAACCTACTCCCCCTTCCTACCAGCCAACAAATACAAAATAGCCATTCTAATGGCCACCCCATTTTCTACCTGATCTAAAATGATTGAATGATCAGAATCTGCAATATCTGAAGCAATCTCCACACCTCTATTCATAGGACCTGGATGCATAATAACGATCTCCTTATCTAACGCATCTATCATTGCTTTATTGATCCCGTAAAACAGGGCATATTCTCTGAGAGAAGGGAAATATTTTATGTGCTGCCTTTCCAATTGAATGCGCAGAATATTTGCAACGTCGCACCATTGCAATGCCTTTAAAAGATTGGTTTCAACGGTAACGCCGAGCGTTTCAATATGTTTAGGAATCAATGTAGGTGGGCCGCAGAGCTTTACATTGGCACCCAATTTTGTCAGGCAAAAAATATTTGATAACGCTACTCTAGAATGCATAATATCTCCAACAATCAAAATATTCTTTCCTTTTAAAGGGCCTATCCGCTCTATCATGGAAAAGCTATCTAAAAGTGCTTGCGTAGGATGTTCATGCGTGCCATCTCCTGCATTAATTATTTGAGCATCTATGTGCTTAGATAAAAAATGAGGTGCTCCCGGACTTGGATGGCGCATTACAATCATATCCACTTTCATCGCTAAAATATTGTTGACTGTATCTAACAGTGTCTCTCCCTTTTTAACTGATGATGAAGATGATGCGAAATTCAAAGTATCTGCAGATAAACGTTTTTCTGCTAACTCAAAAGAAATTCTTGTTCTAGTAGAATTTTCAAAAAACAAATTCGCAATGGTAGTATCTCTTAGTGAAGGGACTTTTTTTATCGGTCGGTTAATAATTTCTTTGAAATTCTGTGCACTTTCAAAAATTAGTTCAATATCACGTTTAGTGATATCATCAATCCCAAGTAAATGTTTAGTGCTCAGTTGACTCATTCAGTATTATCTTTTTTTCTCATTAACCATACCGTGTCATCTTTTCCATCCTCTATTTCCTTCCATTCTACTTTAACAAATGCCTCATCAATCGTATCCACATCAATACCTGTATAATCTGGCTGTATAGGCAACTGTCTGTTAAATCTCCTATCTACCAAAACCATTAACTCTACTTTTTTAGGCCTTCCAAATGAAAGCAAAGCATCCATAGCTGCCCGAATAGTACGACCAGTAAACAATACATCATCGACCAATATCACCTTATAATCCTCTACTAAAAAATCTATTTCTGTAGTGCTCGCTTCTATGGGTTTACTTCGTGTTCGAAAATCATCCCTATGGTAGGTTACATCCAATTTCCCCTTCCTGACTTTGATCTTTTTTGTCTTTAATAAAAGATCAGCAACCTTGTCCACTAGAAAGCCCCCTCTAGGCTGAATTCCTATTAAAACGACATCATCGAAAGTGGGATTATTTTCTATCAATTGATGGCATAGCCTCTTGAGTGTTATGTTGAGCAGTTGATTATCAAGAATAACTTTGGTATCCATCTAAAACACAAAGGTAATTAATTCCATCTTTTTAAAATAGAAATTGCTTGTTGAATGTATCCGCCACCAAAAAGATTAACATGCACCAAGGTCGGATAAAGGTTATAAAGCTCAAAACGAGCCTTATAATTAGGTTCTAAAGGAAATTCGCTATTGTATGCATCGTAGAAAGCACCATCAAAGCCTCCAAACATCGTTGTAAAAGCCATTTCTACTTCCCTGTCTCCATAATAAAATGCGGGATCAACTAATACTGGGTTCCCCATTTCATTAACCATAAAATTACCACTCCATAAATCTCCGTGCAAAACAGAAGGTTTTGATTTAGGAAATTCATTATCAATAGTTTTATGTATTTTATCTAAAGTTTTTATATAGTTATTTTCTAAAAGCTTATTTTCATAAGCTATTTTAACTTGATATTCAATTCTGTTAATAATAAAGAAATCTGCCCAGCTTTTATTCCAAGTATTTATTTGTGGTAAGGATCCTATATAATTATCATGATCCAAGCCATATTCTATATTAGAAATTTTGTGCTGCTCCGCTAGATTTTGTCCAAAATGTTCCCAAAAAGTCTTCTTTTTAACTCCTGATTTTATGTACTCTAAAACTAAAAAAGCATAATCTTCAATTTGCGTTTCTATAATAGCCTGAGGGACTGTTAAAGAAGAATTTTGTCGAAGTAGTTCTAATCCCTTAGTCTCTTTATAGAACATTTTAGGATACTTATGAGCATTATTTATCTTTAGAAAATAACTTATTTCACCGTCTGTAATCAAGAAACAATCGTTGATACATCCACCTCCAATAGGTTTCATTGTTTTTATAATAAACGATCGACCTATTTTATTAGCAATGCATAATGAAAGCTGATTTTTGACGTCTTCCTCTAAAAACATTAAAAATTGAATCTAAAACGGCTATTTACTATATCTAATCAATAGTTATTTTATAAGGCATAATGGCTTGCACATCTCCTTTTACACTGCTTTTAATCGCTGAGGTATACTTCCACAACTCATATCCTTGCTCTCCCAGAGTGGTTTTCAATTGGTTTTCCACTCTTGTTTCCATGAAGTCTCCCATCAATAGCTCAAAGAAATCTTTCTTTTCAGGATATGTTTCTATTTTATATTGATCTAATTTTGCAAGTTTAGCAGCACTTACAATTGCATCTTCTAAAGATCCAATTGCATCTATTAGTCCAACTTCTAGCGCATCTTGCCCTGTCCAAACTCTACCCTGTGCAATCTTCTCAACTTCCTCTATAGTCATATTTCTTCCTTCAGCTACCCTTTTTTTGAAGTCTGTATAAACTTTCTGAATCTGATGTGTAGCCACTTCCATCTCACGAGCCGTCCATTCCCTATTGGGTGTCCCAAAATCTGCGTACGGTCCTGTCCCTTCTCTATCAAATGTTAAACCGATCTTATTTTTAAAAAAGTCTTCCGTATTCAACATAATTCCAACCACACCAATAGACCCAGTTATAGTACTTTTATGGGCAAAAATAGAATCTGCCATACAAGCGATATAATACCCTCCTGAAGCCGCATAATTACCCATTGACACCACTAATGGCTTCTCTTTTTTTGCCAATATTAATTCGCGCCAAATTTGATCTGAAGCAAAAGCACTGCCTCCCGGTGAATTAACCCTCAACACAATGGCTTTTACATCTTTGTTTTTTCGAATTTTACTAATCAGCTGCATATACTTTTCTCCTCCAATATTATTACTTCTACCTTTTCCAAACTGAATACCTCCTTCAGCATAAACAACTGCAATTTTATTCTTATCCTTATCGGCTACAGGGTTTAAAGTCCTCATATACGCTGAAATTTCTACAAGGGGCAATTCTACTTCTTCATCTATTTCCAACTTGGTTTTTAATAAATCGAATAACTCATCTTCATATATCAATCCATCTACCAAACCCAGTTCCAATGCATCCTCCGTATCTTCAACTTCCAAATTATCCGCAAAAGCTTCTAGTTTTTCAGATGGAATACCACGTGCTTTACTGATTCTGGATTTATAATCTTCATAAATATCAAACAGTAATTCTCTTAATTGATGCCTCGCTTCTTCACTCATATCTTTTCTTCTATAAGGCTCCGAAGCGCTTTTATATTTGCCAGCATACAAGGGGACTGGCTTAATATCAAGTTTGTCAAATAATCCTTTATAGTATTCTCTCGTTATAGACAACCCATCAAATTCAAAAAAACCACCTGGATTTAAATACACCTCATCCGCTATAGAGCTTATTGCATAAGACTTTTGTGTAGAGATATTATTATAAGATATTATGAATTTACCACTGCTTTTAAAGTCTTCTAAAGCATCTCTCAAAGTATATAATGTTGTATAACCTTCTGAAATGAAATCGGAATTAAGCAGAATGCCTTTAATATTTTTGTCATTTTTTGCGATCTCAATTGCTTTTTTAAGTTCAAATAAACCAATATTTGCCTGTACAGACATTCCGAATGGATCTGTATAGTCCGAAAGCGGGTTGACCCCTTCTACATAATCAGGTAAATAAGGACTGAGTTTTAAGTTTAAAATACTGTTTTCAGGTGCTTTATAATTTTTACTTTTGGAGGAGCTACCAATAATTCCAATAAAAATGACAGAAATCAGTAACATTGCAAGCATAAAGCCGATAAGAGAACCAAAAATTATTTTAAAGAAACTTTTCATAGAAGTGATTCATTTTTTGCGAAAATAAGAATATTGAAACAACATATCTATATACTATTAGGGTCCAATATTGGAGACAGGGCAAGATTCCTAAATAATGCCATTGTCCAAATCAACGATACTTGTGGAAAGGTTATTATGAAATCAGCCATTTATGAAACAGAGCCGTGGGGAACAAAAGGCCAAAGGGCCTATTTAAATCAAGCCATTGCAATGGAGAGTAGCCTAGGTCCTTTTGCTTTTCTTAATAAAACAAAAAGAATAGAACGGTTATTTGGTAGACACAATAAGGGAGATTATAAACCTAGAACTATTGACATTGATTTATTGTTTTATGGAAAAGCAGTTATTAAAACGACTCGATTATCCATACCACATCAACAGATGCATTTACGAAACTTTGTACTTCAACCATTAGCAGAAATTGCCCCCGATTTTGTTCACCCTCTGCTAAATAATACAGTAGAGAATTTACTACAAAATTGTAATGATCCACTAAAAGTTAGTATCTATAGAACTTCAAAATGATTTACAACTTTGTTGCCATAGAGGGAAACATTGGTGCTGGTAAAACTACACTTGCTACCTTACTTGCTAAAGAGTTTGGGGGAAGGATTATTTTGGAGCAGTTTAGAGAGAATCCATTTTTAGATAAATTTTATGAAGAGCCAGAAAAATATGCTTTTCAGCTAGAAATGTCTTTTCTTCTAGAACGATTTAGGCAATTAAACGAAATATTGAGCGAGCCTAATATTTTTAACAAATTTACTGTTAGTGATTATATATTTAAAAAATCATTGTTATTTGCTAAAATCAACTTATCAAAAGATGAGTTTGCGCTATATCGAAACTTTTTTGATGTTATATACAAGAAACTGCCAAAACCAGACATTATTTTCTATTTGCATGCGGATGCACAACATCTCATGCAAAACATAAAGAAACGTGGACGCCCATATGAACAAGGAATTACGAAGCACTATCTAAATAAAATAGAACGTACCTATTTTGAATATTTTAAACAAATAGAAGATCAAAAAATCGTAGTGGTAAATGTGAATAATTTAGACTGGGTAAGAGATGTATTTGTTTTTAAAAAGCTTTTAAAGCTTTTTGATCAAAGCTATAAAGAAGGTATGAATATTGTGAACTTAGAAAGTGAAGGATTGTTTTAACTATTCATTATATATCTCCATATCAATTGTCCTTTTCGCCAAATCAACTGCTAAAATAATTACCTCAACATTATCCCCTAGCTGATAAATTTTATTACTATTCATGCCTTTATAATGCATTTGCTTTTCATTATAAAAGTAGATGTCATCTACTAAATCTGAAGATCGCACCATTCCTTCACAATTCCACTCGGGAATCTCTACATAAATCCCCCACTCTTTAACCCCTGAAATAACTCCACTAAATTGCTGCCCAATTTTGTCTTGCATAAATTCAGCCATTTTATATTTTACTGATTCTCGCTCTGCTTCCATAGCTGCTCTTTCCCTCTCAGAGGAGTGTTTACATTTTGCCTCTAAAAAGCTCTCTTTGGGTGTAGATTTTCCATCTAAAACCGCCTGAAGCACTCTATGAACTAATACATCAGGATATCGTCTTATTGGAGAGGTGAAATGGGTGTAAAAGTCAAAACCAAGCCCATAATGACCTATATTCTCTGTAGTATATATGGCTTTCGCCATCGTTCGTATTGCTAAACTCTGTAGTAAATCTTGTTCGGGTTTTCCTTCTATCTCCTTCATAAACTTATTCAAAGAAGAAGAAATTTGATTAGGATTATTAAACTGAAGGTGATATCCAAATTTGGATGCAAACAATCGTAAATCCTCCAATTTATCTAAATCAGGAAGATCATGAATACGATAAACGAAGTTGTTTTTGCCAGCCTTATTTTTTTCCTTACCTACAAAATGAGCCACTCTTTTATTTGCCAACAGCATAAATTCTTCTACAAGTTTATGTGCATCTTTTCTTTCCTTCACTTTTATGCCTATAGGCTTGCCCTCATCATCTAAGTCAAAACGTACTTCCTTCGTTTCAAAGTTAATAGACCCATTTTTGAATCTTTTTTTATTTAACTTCTTTGCAATCTTATTTAAGGCGACTAACAAATTATCATACTTATGTTTTTCTCCATCGAGAACAAGTTGTGCCTCTTCGTACGCAAATCTGAAATCACTATAGATTACTGTTCTTCCAAACCATTCACTTTGTATTGCTGCATCTTCATCTAATTCAAATACTGCTGAAAAACAAAGACTCTCTTCATTAGGCCTTAAAGAACAAAGCTCATTTGACAATCTTTCAGGCAGCATAGGCATCACTCTATCAACTAAATAAACGGAAGTAGCTCTTTTATAGGCATCATTATCCAAAACAGACCCCTCTTCTACATAATGTGTTACATCAGCAATATGAATCCCAATTTCCCAATTCCCATTCTCTAACCGCTGAATTGAAAGCGCATCATCAAAATCTTTTGCATCTACAGGGTCTATTGTAAAAGTAGTTACAGACCTAAAATCCCTTCTTCGTTTAATTTCTGATTTACTTATTTCAGCAGGAATTTCTTTTAAAAACTTCATTGTCTCCTCCGAAAAACTCAGATCGAAACCATGTTCTACTAAAATTGAACGCATCTCAATGTCACTACTTTGGGCACTTCCTAAAACCTCTATCACCTTGCCAAACGGATTTTTTGACGTAGAAGGCCAGTCCAACATCTTTACAACAACCATATCATTATCTTCCGCTCCTTCAAACTTTGATTTATGGATATAAAAATCGACAGGGATATGCTCATTAACTGGCACTGCAAAGGCAAAGTGATCATTCAATTTAAAAGTGCATATAAAAGTATCTCTCTTTCTTTCGATTACCTCAACAATGGTTCCTTCTATTCTATTCCTTCTGTTAGAGGGGATCTTTTGAACAATAACTTTATCTCCATCAAAAGCTTTTGCCTTGTTATTTCTGGCATGTACAAAAATATCTTTGTTCATTCCTTCAACAACAATATAAGCATTGCCCGACTTTGTCATATCTACTATTCCCTCAATGCTTCTACTTTCTGAAGTTTTATTCAATTGATATTTTCCTCCAGCTCCAATTAACAAGAAATCGGTATTATATAATTTAATCAGTACTTCTTCAACTTCTTTCTTAGAAGCCATACTTGAGAAGGCCTTTGTTACTTGTTTATCTGAGTATTTTCTTTTTGGGTTTTGCTTGAAATATTTTCTAACAGCACTCATCAGTGTGCTATTTCTACTTGTGTTGTCTTTTCTTCTCTTCCCTCCTTTTTTCCTTTTCTTCGACATTATATGATGTTTCTGTAAAAGTAGCAAGTTTAAAACAAACTCAACTGACCATTTTTAAATTGCTCAAAAAGCTTTGTATTTAAGGGGGGTAATTTTACCGAACTAAAATACTTAGTCCTAGCAATTTGAACAATGCTTTGAATACTTTTAGCATAGTGTCCATCTCCTTTCATCCTTATGCCAAATCTACTATCATTTAAATTTCCATTATGGCATTCTGCTATTTTATTTAGAACCTTTTCTGCACGCTCAGGAAATTGCTTAGATACCCAGTCCTTGAAAACAATTCCAATTTGCCCATTTAAACGAACCAATGTGTTTCCCATAATTAAAGCTCCAGCCGAAGATGCTGCCTTTGCAATATCCATAATCTCCGTATCATTAATTGCTGGAATGATAGGGGCAATCATTACTCCTACAGGAATATTATTATTTGCCAATGTTTCTATTGCCTTTAATTTATTTTTAGCAGAAGATGTTCTTGGTTCTAGTTTTCGACGAATATCTTCCTTCAAGCTAGTAATGCTAATCATAACTCGAACAAGATTGTCTGCAGCTAATTGTCTAATAATATCTAAATCCCTTGTTACTAAAGCATTTTTGGTAATTAATCCTACAGGATGCTTATAGGTATTAAAAACTTCTAATATAGATCTAGTAATTTTCAATTTCTGCTCAATGGGCTGGTAGCAGTCTGTATTTCCTGAAAGCATAATAGGATGTGCCTTCCAACTTTTTTTAAGCAATTGCACTTTCAATAATCTTGCGGCATCTTTCTTGACCAATATTTTACTTTCAAAATCTAGTGCTGCATCGTACCCCCAATAAGTATGCGAATTTCTTGCATAACAATAAATACAACCATGCTCACATCCCTGATAGGGATTCATAGAATACATCATTGAAATATCAGGGCTTGTAACTTTGTTAACTATTGTTTTAGGAAATACTTGAATATATGAGGTCTTTAATTTTGAAGAGGTGTCTTCGTTCCTTAAATCATCATAGTATGCTTCATAAACATGTTTAAAAAAAGGATTCTCAATGGAAATTTGGGCACCCCTTCCTTTTTTAATATTTTCCTCTTTCTTCACAAGCTAAAAATAGCTCGTTCACCAGTAAATAAAGTGTTAGATATGCTTCTTTGAAATTAATGTACCTGAATTTAGACAATATCTACTCTAAATAATATTGTAATTGTACAAGTGTCTTTTTATCAACCAATACTAATGATTTTTTTGCCGTTTCACTTAATCTTATTTGTAAATTTTTATTGTCTCCTGTGTTAGGTAATTTCCCTACTATTTTAACAAATACATATCTCCTATTAACTAGATTTTTAACTCTCATAACTGTTCCAATTGGCGCCGTTTTATGTAAAGCGACATAACTCTTTGAAAAAGAGGAATTTCCCGTTTTCATCCAACTTGCAGACCCCCTTTCCATTTTCTCTAATGTTTCAGACATTCGCATATCATTAAACTTCTGCTGCAAAATATCCTGCTGTTTATCCGCGGCCACCTTTCTTTTAACAGGTCTTGTAGTAGGCACAATTTCAGTAACAACAACCTCTTGTCCAACAATGGTATCTTCAGTTTCTTTAAGCTCTGTTATTTTAATGCTTCCATGTGGGCTTACAATGAGTTGTTGCCCAGGCTGAATATTATAATCAGACATCCCGTTCCATTCCATTATTTCAGCAACACCTACATTATACATCCTTGAAATAGCAAAAAGCGTTTGACCTCTTCCCACTTCATGATAAACAATATCCGATTCAACATCATGATTTTCTTTTTTCAGCTTTGGTATTGTTTCTTTATGGGCTGAATCTACCTTTTCCGCACTAATTTCAACCTGTTTATCTTGTTGTGTTGAAGATAAAGGCGACGCCTCTTGTTTTATATTTTTACTATCCAGAAGTATTTTCAAAACCTGACCAGGAATAATAACACTATCAATAATTGCAGGATTTTCTTTCCAAATATCAAGAATTGTTGTATTGTATTTTTGGGAAATTCTAAATAAATTATCTCCCAATTCTACTAGATGAAGTGTATAGTTCTTACCTTCCAACTCTACTTCGCAAAGTTCTTTATTTTGGGCTTTTATCGAATTTACCGCCAAAAATGTTATAATAAGGCTTAGAAATATACTTTTGTAACTCATATTTTTATATTTTTTGTGAAATAAAGAACATTGGTTTCATCCATAGCAATTAATTATCAACATTTAGTTTATGAACAAGATTCTTATATTAGCACTCTCCTTACTCTTTCTTATCAATCATCGCGCCAAAGCTGAACAAGCGCCTGTTGATTCTAGTATATCAAAGGAATTTTTGATTTATCATTTCGAACTAAAAGATGAAATTATGCCTGCCGCGTGGAGACTAGTTAATAATGCTATTCAAGAGGCTGAAAATCAAAGAGCCGACATTATAATTATGGAATTAAACACTTACGGTGGTCGTGTTGATATTGCAGATTCTATAAGAACTGCATTTATTAATGCAGTACCAACTTCTATATCCTGGATCAACAACAATGCCGCATCAGCAGGAGCTTTAATTTCAATTGCGTGTGATAGCATATATATGGCTAATGGTGCTAATATGGGTGCAGCAACAGTAGTCGATCAAACGGGTGCACAAGCTCCCGACAAATATCAGTCTTATATGAGATCAACAATGAGATCAACTGCAGAAGCACAAGGACGCAATCCAAAAATTGCTGAAGCGATGGTTGATGACAGAATTAAAATTGAAGGAATAATTGATTCAGGACAAGTTTTAACATTCACAACATCGGAAGCTATAGAAAACAACTTTTGTGAAGGAGAAGCCAACAGTATAAAAGATATAATCAAACATTTAAAAATCGATAATTATAAGATTGTAAAGCACGAAATTAAGCCCGTTGATAAAATCATATCTTTTTTACTCAATCCGCTTGTCAGTAGCATTATAATGCTCTTAATTTTTGGAGGTATTTATTTTGAGTTGCAAACTCCTGGAGTTGGCTTTCCCTTAGCTGCAGCAGCTGTTGGTGCCATTTTATATTTTGCTCCCCTCTATTTAGAGGGTTTAGCTGCGAATTGGGAGATCTTGCTTTTCGTAATAGGATTGATCTTAATTGCTCTCGAAATTTTTGTCATTCCCGGAACAGGTGTTGCAGGTATAATTGGAGCCTTAGCTGTTATAGCAGGATTAACACTTAGCCTAGTTGAAAACAATTTCTTTGATTTTCAATTCACTCCTAGTGGAATGCTTGCCCAAGCGTTTTTCAGAGTAGCTATTACACTGTTTACTGGTCTAGCTCTGATGTTATTCTTTGGAAAATCACTTTTTAACACTCCTGCCTTTAAAAGAATGGTTTTAGCAGACGAACAACTTTCTGAATCAGGATATACGATAAAACAAAAAGAACAAGACAGCTTGGTTGGAACAATAGGAATAGCATTAAGTGATTTAAGACCTGCTGGTAAAATTGAAATTGGAGACGAAGTTTATGATGCTGTTACTGAAGGAGGGTTTATTGACATGGGGTCTACTGTAAAAGTCTTAAAAAATGAAGGATACTCTTTAATAGTGCGCCAGGTTTAACCTGATTAGCTTTTCTGATTTATTATCTTCCAACATCAAACAAAGTACAAACAAAAAAATATTTCTTTTTGTGTTTGTTTCACAATAAATCAAATAGAAATCTATTTTCTTAAAAAATCTCTTTTATTTATCTACCTTTACATTCCATAACAAACAGTTTTAATTCTTGTTATGGCCAAGTTTATCTTTGTTACCGGTGGGGTAACTTCTTCTTTAGGAAAAGGAATTTTAGCAGCTTCGCTCGGTAAATTATTGCAATCTCGCGGTTTACGTGTGACCATTCAAAAATTCGACCCTTACATCAATGTAGATCCAGGCACAATGAATCCTTATGAACATGGCGAATGTTTTGTAACAGAAGATGGTGCAGAAACAGATTTAGATCTTGGGCACTATGAACGTTTTCTAAACATTCATACTTCACAAGCTAATAATGTAACTACAGGAAGAGTTTATCAAGAAGTGATAAACAAAGAACGTAAGGGAGATTATAAAGGTAAAACTGTTCAAATAATTCCTCATATAACTGATGAGATAAAGAGAAGAATGCTTCTTTTAGGTGAAAGTGATGCGTTTGATATTGTTATAACAGAAATTGGAGGTACAGTTGGTGATATTGAGTCGCTTCCTTTTATAGAGGCAATAAGACAGCTCAAGTGGGAACTCCCCAAAAATGATTATCTATCTCTTCATTTAACCTTGGTTCCATATCTGAAGGCTGCAAAAGAATTAAAAACAAAACCGACACAAAGATCTGTTAGAGAACTTCAAGAAAATGGAATTCAACCAGACATAGTTGCTTGCCGAACAGAACGTCCACTTGAAAAACAAACAAAAGAAAAAATTGCAAAATTTTGTAATGTTGATATTAAATCAGTTATTCAAGCCCTCGATGCTAACAGCATCTATGATGTTCCTTTAAATTTGCAAAAAGAAGGGCTAGACAAAATTGTTTTAGAAAAACTCAAAATCAAAAAGTATAAAAAACTTGATTTAACCATTTGGAATGACTTTCTTGAAAAAAACAACCATCCTAAAACAGATGTTACAATTGGGTTTGTAGGCAAATATGTAGAGTTGCAAGATGCTTATAAATCTATAACCGAAGCGCTAACCCATGCAGGAGCAGCCAATAGATGCAAAGTAAATATTAAAATTATCCATTCGGATGAAATAAATAATCGGATTTTAAGAGATGAATTACCAAATGTTGATGCTATACTGGTGGCACCAGGTTTCGGAAATAGAGGCATAGAAGGCAAAATAAAGGCCGTACAATATGCTAGAGAAAACAATGTTCCATTTTTTGGAATTTGTTTAGGAATGCAATTAGCAACAGTGGAGTTTGCAAGAAATGTACTCCATTTTAAAGGGGCTAATTCTACAGAAATGAATAAACGAACCAAGTATCCAGTAATTGATTTAATGGAAAATCAGCGAAAGGTTAAAAATCTTGGTGGAACGATGCGACTTGGTGCTTATAATTGTGAATTAAAAAGTGGAACAAAGGCATACGCTGCCTACAGAAAGAAAAATATCTCTGAAAGGCATAGGCATCGATATGAATTTAATAATAAATACCTCAAGCAATTTGAAAAAGCAGGAATGATAATGTCTGGGATAAATCCTGAAAGTAAACTTGTTGAAATTATTGAATTAAAAGATCACCCATGGTTTGTTGGCACCCAATTTCATCCTGAATTCAAAAGTACTGTTGTAAAACCACAACCATTGTTTGTTAAATTTGTTGCCGCAGCAATCAAAAATAAATTGTAACTTAAATAGTCCATATTTAAAAACACCCCTGATAAAACACCTTAAGTCGATTACTATAAAAGCAGATCCTTAATAAAATTAAACACCTATGAAAAACTACCAAGATTTTGCTTCAAAACTTATTGAAGAAGAAAAGCTGTCTAAAGATCCAAGAAGCAGACTTTCAGATGTAACATCAGCACTATTATTCAATAAAAATTATGTCGTAGATGTGCATACACACTTCTTTGATATTTTATGTATTAACAAGTCCTATTTTATAATCAGAATGCTTAAAGACACCTTTAAGATTAGAAGAAGAGGTGAAACCCCTATTTCAGAAAGCGAAATTGAACATATATATAAACATATAAATGAGTATGAAGAAAATTGGGAAGATAAACTAGCAGAAGAACTTTCGTTTGAGCATGAAAATGCACAAGAAAGAGGTTTAAGAGATAGTTTTAAGGCACTTGCTTTTTTAAAGATGAAAAAAATGGCTACAGTTTACAACCACTATATCCAAAACTTCTCTCCTGCTATCCTATTTGATTTACCAAAAGAACAGGTAATAACAACTGCCTTGATGATGGACTTAGAAATGGGCTGGAACACTAAAATCAAGAAAACTATTCACGATCAAATACTTGAATTAAAGGAACTGAGTCTAAAACATCCAGTTTTGCCTTTTTTATTTTGTGATCCAAGAAGAGCAAATTTTAAAGATGACAAGAAAAATATCTACGCCCTCTTTAATTTGGCTTTTTGCGAGGCGCATCCATTTTTTGGCATTAAAATATATCCTGCATTAGGTTACGATCCTTCAGACTATAGGCTTTGGCCTATTTATGCATTATGTGAAAAATATTCAATTCCAGTATTATCTCATTGTGGCGGCAATACTGTCTCCACTGATCAACTTTCCCTAGATATTTTCGAAGGAGATCAAAAAAAGACGATTAGTGGTGAAAACAGAAAGGAAATAGCCTATCAATTAAATGATCCTGAAAGATGGAGATTGGTATTACAAAAATATCCTAATCTAAAACTTAATCTGGCACATTTTGGAGGTTATAAGACTTGGGATTCAAGCGGTACTGTAGACATTGAAATAGACCCACAACAAAGAAAAGAAACCATATTTGATCTAATGAATACATACAGAAATGTGTATGCTGACTTCTCTTTCAATATTGTTGATGAAAAGATATCAAAGAATCTGATTGAAAAATTAGCCTCAAGTGAAGAAATAAGCAATAGAGCATTATATGGAACGGATTATTGGGTTGTAAATAAAGAGGGTAATTTACTTGAAGAACAGCAAAAGTTTATTCAATTGATGGATGCTAAATCCCCTCTTTTAAAGCAAAAACTAATTAAGGATAATCCAAACCGCTATTTATTTGAATCAACCAGTATTTAAAAAGTGGATTATTTTAAAATCTTAATCGTTAATTGATAAAGGTTTCAGCGATAAACCCACCTACTTTCATATATTTGCCCTCCTTACAATAATATTCTTAATGGATCGGAATACAGTTACAGGTTTGCTTTTAATAGGGTTGTTATGGATTGCAATGGTCTATTACAATCAAAACCAAAGAGAAAAAATTCAGGAAACACAAACAACTACTGAAGAAATTGATCAGGAAAACAGAGATCAGCAAATTCCTCAAAAACAAGTAGAACCAATTAATGCTGTAAATGAAGCACCTATAGTTAGTGAGCATATTCCAGATTCAATTACCCAACAAGCACTGATTACAAAATATGGTCACTTTGCAAAGTTTAGAGAAGGACAAGAAAAAAATATTATTGTCGAGAATGACAAAATAATTGTTGAATTCTCAAGCAAAGGTGGATTAATTCAAAAAGTTACCTTAAAGGATTATAAGACCTATGGAGGAGGTCCTCTAGTTCTATTTGAGGACACAGCGAAAAACTCATTTAATTTTGAATATGCGCATAATAGCGGTAGTTATTATATTTCAACTAAAGATTTGTTTTTTCAGACTTCCAATTCCAGTACAATAATTGAAAATGAGGATGTTGAAAAAGTAGTTTTCAGTGTACAACTAGATAATGGTCAAACTTATGAACACATCTATAGCATTCCTGCAACAGGCTATCAAATAGATTTTGAGTTAAAAACCAAAGGATTTGACCAAATAATCCCTCGAAATAGTTCCTATCTTACTTTAGATTGGAAACAAAGGTTACCCAGACAAGAAAACGGTGTGGCTGATGAACGTCTGAATTCGAATATCTATTATCGCTTTACAGATGGAGAAGTTAAAAATCTTAATGTTAGAAAAAACAATGATGATCGAATATCTACTAAACTAACATGGGTTAGTTTTAAGCAAAAGTTCTTTAACAGCTCCTTAATTGCGCAGGATAATTTTGGAAGCGGCACACAACTCAAAACTACCAATTCTGAAAATGATGATTTTGTAAAAGACTTTGAAGCTAAAATGATTGTCAATTACGACGGATCAAATGCCTTCTCCTTCCCTATGCAGTTTTATTTTGGGCCCAATCAGTATTATGCACTGAAAAAACAAAAAAATGATTTGCACAAAATTGTTCCACTTGGAAAATTTGTATTTGGATGGGTGAATAGAGGTTTGATTATTCCTGTTTTTACTTTTTTAAATAAGTACATAAGTAATTATGGAATCATCATATTTATTCTAGTATTACTTATCAAACTCGTGCTTACCCCTTTTACATATAAGTCGTTCTTATCTCTAATTAAAATGAAGGTTCTAAAACCAGAATTAGCAGAGATTAAAGAGAAATATGGAAAGGACCAGCAAAAGCTAGCTCAAAAACAAATGGAACTGTATAGAAAAGCAGGGGTCAACCCAATGGGAGGATGCTTGCCCATGCTTTTTCAAATGCCAATTTTGATTGCTATGTATCGCTTTTTCCCTTCATCGATTGAACTTCGACAACAATCATTTCTATGGGCAAAAGATTTATCCACTTACGATTCCATATTAGATTTACCATTTACCATACCACAGTATGGAGCTCATGTTAGTTTATTTACTATTCTGATGGCCATCACCTCTTTCTTTTATACAAAAATGAATAGCTCCGCGCAACCTGACTCAGGTGGAGCGATGGGTGCCCAAATGAAAATGTTCCAATATTTCATGCCCTTCATGTTGTTGTTCATTTTCAATAAGTTTTCTGCTGCATTGAGTTACTATTATTTCTTATACAACTTGCTCTCAATGGTTCAACATTTCTTGATGAAAAAATTTGTCATCGATGAAGATAAAATACATAGGCAATTACAAGAAAATAAGAAAAAACCCGTTAAAAAATCGAAATGGCAATCACGTCTTGAACAAGCCATGAAGCAACAACAAGAAATGCAAAACAAGAAGCAAGGAAAAGGAAGCAAACAACTTCCTAATAAAAAAAAGAAATAGTTTCTTCTTAAATTATTTCCTTATAACATATATATATTTTAACTGTGAATATCGAAGAGAGAATCCGAAACAGTTACAGTAGGCAATCGTTTATGAAAACGATTGGTGCCCAATTAGTTTCAATAGAAAAAGGGGTGGTTAAGATCGATTGTGATTTTGATCCTAAACTGACTCAACAACATGGTTACTTGCATGCGGGCGTTATTACAACAATTGTTGATGTAGCGTGCGGATATGCTGCTCTGACCACAATGGATGAAGACAGAAGCGTTTTAACAGTTGAATTTAAAACAACCTTCTTAAGACCCGCTAAAACCAATAAAATAACAGCTGTTGGAAAAGTAATTAAAACGGGCAATAGACTTACCTTTTGTGAAGGAACAGTTTTCGATGAAAAAGGTATAACTGAAATTGCAAGAATGACTGCAACAATGGCTTCCATACGTTTAAATAAATAATAGATAGACTACACTCTTATTTATTTTTCTTATCCAGTTTAATGTTCGCACTCCAGGCAAATACCCATACATCTCCTGACAATTCATGTTTTACTTTTGAAGAAGGCAATTCTATTTCAGTATTAAAAAGATCCTCTAAGGGAGATAATAAGCTGCCTATTTCACCTGCAAATATCTCATAATCTCTATAATAAGTTTGTGAAACATAGAAGACTTTTACAATTCCAGCTTCTAAAGTTAACACCTCACTAACTTTTAAAGCAGCTCCCATGGTAAACGAATGAGAAGGCATAAAAAAATTAATATCATTCTGATAACCATCGTCAATTCCCATTGCAGATAGTGCATATCCCCCGCTCACTTTCCATTTGTCTTTACTCCCGACTTTAGCTTCCATCGCAATATTATACTCCTGATAGTTCCTATATATAAAATCCTCTCTCCCATTCCAGTCTGCTCTTTTAAAAATAAACAACCGATTTCCGACGGCAACGGTTATTCTTTCTATCGGATTATATCGAATACCAAAACTTAAGTTAGCGGGAAGATCGGAAGATACAATTCTATTATTGACATAAATGCCTTCTGTGCCCGAAATAAAAGACCCTCCTTTATCGTCATTGACCTTAGTTCTTAAACGAATTCCTGTTTTAAACTCGCACTTTGCAGAAAAATATACTTTCTTATGGTAATTGTAGTTGATTCCAAAAACAGGAGTAAACCCATAGCCTCGCTGACCAGCATCAATCTGTACGTCAACCAAACTACCCAATAATTCTGCAATACCCTCCTCTACATCGTTGAAGGTCCCATTAACAGGGCTAAAAGTTAAATTGTTTATCGCCCCTAAATAAGTTGATAAAAAATAGTTAAAACGGATACCTCCTGAAAAAGAGAAAGAAGGCGTTGCTTGATAAGCCACCCCTAAATAAATACTTGGGGCATATGCAAATCCTTCAAAACTAAAATTATAGTCATAGTCTAAATCGTCACCATATAATAGTTCGGCAACAGCCGTTAAATCAGAAATAGGTAAATCTCCTAATGGCAAAGAGGTAAATGTAGAGCTTCCTCCTCCTCCAATAGCTGGCGTTAAAAATCCTGAAACAGCCCATTTATCCCTTTTCCAAACAGCATATAACTCGGGAAAAAGAAAATTGTTTAATTCCCAAGGATATGTTGTTCTTTCTTGATTAAGAAATTCATACTCTGTCACAATTTTATTTCTAATAGCTTGTGACTGATTAACTAATGATATATGAAACCCATTTTCTAAACTGGTAGTACCCGCCGGATTAAAATAAACCGCATCTATTTCTTGGCTAGATTCTCTTGCATTCATTCTTGCCCACGTTGCGCTATGAGTTGGGATAGCATATGCATTTATCTGATATTCCAAGCGTTGAGCGATACTGGGTAATGAACACAATATGATCCCAAACAAACAACAAAACCAATTCATAATAAGTATTTAATGAAATTCATTCTGCCAAAAACAAAATCATTTATTCGTTGGCTTCCATCACAACAAGTAATCATATTACGATTAAAGATAATAATATTGTCATACCACTACATTTCCAGTTTTAAACAATTTGTGGAGGTTCTTCATTATAGCGTATATCCTATTTCCGGTGATAAAGCAATTTTACTTCTTGAAAAATTACCTATTCCAAAAGCAATTAGTTTATTTTCTTCATTGAACAATTCCGCCTCTCCCACAAATAAGTTTTTAGATACAAATTTTGTAGTACCAATTGCCGTAAGCTTTCCCTTTGTTACTGGCCTAATAAGATTAATATTAAAAGAGGTAGTGAGTACAAAAACATCTTTCACAATAGAATTAACCGCAAAAAAAGAGGCATCATCTAGCAGTTTAAAATAGACTGAACCATGAACCGCATTTAACGCATGATAATATTTTTTATGAATATCTAATGTTATAATGGCCTTTCGCTCTTGAACATCAATATCAATAGTCTCGAAATAATATTTTTGACTATTTGCTAGTTTATACATTCGCTCTAATTTTAGAAAATGAGCGTCTTTTTTAGCCATATTACTTACAATCTAATTTAATTTGTCACCGACAATATCAGCGACAGCTATTCGAGCAGTTAAAACGCAACTTCCTAAAAAGGTGCCTTCCAACGTACCAATTCCATGAATTCCACCCCCACCAAAACCAGCAGACTCCCCAACAGCATATAACCCTGGAATAACCTCTTGTTTACCATTTTCAGGCTTAGTTAAAACTCTGGAATTCAAATCTGTCTGAATACCACCTAATGTTTTTCTTGACAATATAAATTCACGAATGGCTATTAATGGCAGTGCTTTTTTATCAAATATTTTTTGATTCTTACAAGTTCTAACTCTATCACCCCTATATTGCCGCGCATGAGCAATTCTTCTAAGTTGTTCATCATTTTGATACTTTTTAGGGCGATCAATCATTCCATCATAGTTTACGATTGCATCCTTCACATGTTCTAATTTCACATCTTCTGTTCCCTGCAATTCATTCATTTTCTTCACTAACTCTTCAATCGTATTTGCTGTTACAAAGTCAATACAATTGTTCAGCATATCATTGACTAAATCTTTACTTCCAAATAAAACGGTCTTTAGAAACTCACCTATTTTCTTATCCCTAATCGCCGCGTTATGTTCAGAACCAGAAATTGCAAACTCTTTATTCGCAATTTTCATGTTTAACACTTGCCAAGAATATTTTTTCTCTTGTGCACAAATCGTCTCTACTAGATGTCTCGTATCATAAGCAGTCACTAATGGCTCAGGGCCAAATCGTTTTCCAGTATAATCTAACCAAAGTGCTGATTTACATGGAACCAAACTTAAGCCATGATTTTCGTGTCTTGGTTCAGGGTGATGCACCCCTGCTGCATATGGCCAGTTCTTATCTAAATGTGTCACGTTCGCATTAATTGCTTCTGCTGCATCGTGCATTGTACCATCATCATGTAATGAAGCACCATTCAAAATTATTTCTGGTGGTTTACCCCATGGTTTATACCAATTTTCTTTAACGCGCTCAATATTACCGCCCATTCCTCCAGCCGCAATGATGGTAACTTCAGCATTTGCTTCAAAGGTTTTATTGTGATCTGATTCTAAGACACCCCTAACCCCTATTACAGTATTTGCAGCGGTAGTGATCTCATCAACTTTATGTTCATATTTAATTTCTAGATGGGTTGATGCCTTGGGGTGGTTCAACATATGATTGGCCATAGTAGTTACTAAACCATGCCCTGTGCCCCAGACCATATGAAACCTTGGGTACGAATTCCCACCTTTAAAATGTCCCCTTTCCACCCAATGCACTACTGGGAAGTATTTTATCCCATGTGATTTTAACCACCTATATACATAAGGGGTACACATATTAACATATTGTTCTGCCCATTTTTTAGGATACACATCTTCTTCGCTAAATTCGGCTACACTATGCCAATCTCGTAACGCCAAATCAACAGAATCTTTAATACCTCCTCTCCTTTGCTCAGGTGTATCTACAAAAAACATTCCTCCAAAAGACCAAATCCCTAGTCCTCCAAATTCTTCTTTGGTGCCACGCTCTAATAGCAGCACTTTCTTATTTCGATTCAAGAGCTCCAAAGCTGTGCAAATTCCAGCTATACCACCGCCCTACTACAATTGCATCAGCGCTATATTTTAATTTAGACATATTATTTCCAATTAGCATGATAAATGTAATATCTTAATCGCAAGTATTAAAATGCTTTATTGATCTTTCGCTAACTTATATCATTAAGCAAAAAAATGAATTTAAATGAATAAAAAAACAGCAATCATTACAGGGGCTACATCGGGGATTGGAAGGCTGGCTTGTGATCTATTAGTAAAGGAGAATATAAAATTATATATCACTTCCAGAACAAAATCAAAAGGCTTAAATGTAATTGAAGCAATCAAACTAAAATACCCTTTTGCATCAATAGATTTTTTAGTAGGGGATTTATCGACCTTTAAAGGACTCAACAATATTATTAAAACCTTTAAGGAACAAGAAAACAAGCTTGATATCTTAATAAACAATGCTGGATGTTTTACACAAAAAAGGCTTCTTACTAAAGCAGGTTATGAACAGCAATTCTTTGTTAATTACATTGCTCCCAGACATCTTAGTTTAGCGTTACTTCCACTTTTAAAAGTTGCTGATCAAGGACGTATTGTTAATGTATCATCGCGAATGCATCTTAGAGGGAAGATTGATTTTGAAGATTTGCAGATGAAAAAAAACTATAAGGGCTATAAAGCATATGCCAATACCAAACTTCTATTAACTACACATACAAACTATCTGGCAAAGATGGTTCATAAAAATGTCTCTGTTGTTTCTATGCATCCTGGAGTATTCTCAACAGGTATTACGAGGAATTTACCACAGACTTTAAAATGGGCTTGGAACTTCTTTCTTCCCAATCCTGAAAAAGGAGCGCAAAATATTGTTCACCTAGCCTTAAATGATCGACAAAATGGGATATACTTTAATAAGACAAAAGCCTCGCAATCTAATCCTTTGGCAAATGACATTGAAAATCAGCAAAAGCTTGAAAAAATAACGAATGACCTTTTATCTAATTAAATTTGCTCAAACCGATTCATTAATCAGAGATGTAAGGTTCATTATATTTCACTTGTTGAAGCGTATAGACTGTAAAATAAACAATGCACAAAAAGCTGCCCAATGCTAATGTAACACCCCATGTACGAGTGTATTCCCATGGAACAATAAAACGATTAACTATATCAGACAAAACTAATTTCGGGCTGTATACTAAATCCCAACTATTCCACCTTAAATATCGCCCTAAATAAACTCCAAATGCACTCAAAAAAAGCACTCCCGTAGCGAAAAAGTGACTCGCAATTACTCCCCATTTATTAGCCACTAATGTTTGCATCTGTTGCAAACTAAACAATCCTGCAACTAATCCTGTCCATGCAAAAGACAAAATGATCATCAAATCTAACCATGCTATACCAACACCCCCTTTTAAGTGAAACAAATCTGTCAGGATATAAGGCGCATTAGGCAAAAAGAACAGCCATAAACTCAATGGAAAAAGCAACCATCTTTTACGTGCTTTCTTAAATAATATGAGTTTGTAAAGTAAAACTGCCCCCAAGGGGACAATAGCCAGGAAGAGATTCCATACTAAAAATAAATACCTAGTTTCCTGGAGATGTAATATTCTAACCAATAAAAGTGTAATGCTAAATATAGAACTAAGCAGTAATAAGAGATAAACTCTTAAATTCTGTGATTTAATAAAAGTAGCTATCATCAATCATCTATTTTAATTTAAACATTAAATGACATAGGTGTTTTTCTTAAACGGTTACGCTCTTCAATACGTTGCTTCGTCAAACAAAAAACTGTGTTAAAAAAAGTTACATATATTTTTGACACTATAGAATTAAATACTCTTGTAAAAAATCACTTATTCACTGTTTACATTCTATATTCTTGCTTATCTTTCAACTATGAAACAAATAATAGCGCCATCCATCTTGGCAGCAAATTTTTCTAAGCTTGGTGAGGCAGTAGAAATTATCGACGCAAGCAAAGCTGACTTTGTTCATATAGATGTA
>CBDCGV010000016.1:0-252062 GCA_965216955.1 Chitinophagales bacterium
ACATCCTTATTATTGAACCTTCCTACATAATATTTACTCAGTCCCCATTCCTCAAAACCATGGCTTCTTCTTTTTCCCATTTTAAGGTCATCAAAATCACTTAACGACACACTTGTGAGCATTCCAAACTTATTAAATCCAAAGCTAGCAGAGACATGTCCTGTCCTTTCAAGATTAGCACTTGAAAACCTAACTCCTGCTGTTAACCCTACGGTCTTTTTGTCTTTCTTACGAGTAATGGCCGGATTATTAGTTATAAAATGCATTACTCCCCCTAACGCATCACTACCATAAAGTACCGAACTTGGGCCAAAGACAACCTCCGCCTTACTTAAGGAAAAAGGGTCTATACTAACTACATTTTGTAAATGGCCATTTCTGTATATCGCATTATTCATGCGGATACCATCTATTACAAGTAAAACTTTATTGGCTTCAAAACCTCTTAATACCGGACTTCCACCACCCATTTGAGATTTCTGCACAAAAACATTGCCCCCTTGTGCCAATACATCTGCAGTAGTCTGAGGGTTTCGATAATCAATTTGTTGAGCACTAATTATCTGTACCTGATTTGGGATGTCAGAAATTTTCTCCTCCTCCTTTCCGGCTGTTATAGTAATTTCATCTATCAGTACAACTTTTTGAGACATAAAAATGTGGAAACCACTAGCCATCAAATCTTCTAAAGTCAATTGCTCTTGTCTAAAAGAAGGATGCTGAAAATTTAATGTATCCGTAAGTTCTAAACCTTTTAGCGTCACATTCCCCTCATTATCAGACTCTTCCCATATTTGTTGACGCTGATCAAAAACAAAAACACCTTTTATTGGTTTTAAATCTACCTTATTCACTACGGTAACTTCTTGACCATGGGTGCTAGATAAAATAAGTAAAGCTAAAAGAAACAAAAAAGTCTTCATCTCAATGTCACGTATTCAATTCGATCGCAAAGGTAGTGCCTTCATCTATTACTGATTCTCTCACAAATATCTTACCATGATGATATTCTTCAACAATTCTTTTGCAAAGTGCTAATCCTAAACCCCATCCCCTCTTTTTTGTACTAAATCCTGGCTTAAATATATTTGAAAGCTGAGACTTAGAGATTCCTTTGCCAGTATCTTTAATATTAATAGATAATTTCCCATTTTCCTTTTCTAAGAAGATTTGAATTCGCCCCTTCCCTTCTTCTAAAGCATCTAATGCGTTTTTTAATAAATTCTCCAAAACCCAATCTAATAACGCTGCATTGGCATAGGCCATTGTATTATTAGGTAAATTATCTGACATGGTCATCTCCACTTTTTTTGGAGCTCGACGCGCCATATAATCAACGACCTTAATAACTACCGGAAAAATATCTATTCTTTCCAGGTCTGGCTTAGAACCAATCTTGGAAAAACGTTCAGCAACTAATTCCAACCGCTCTACATCTTTTTTCATATCGCTCACTGTTACCGGCGAATTTCGATTTAAGGCATTTTCATCTAAAAGATCCATCCATGCAGATAAAGAACTTATGGGCGTTCCAAGTTGATGTGCAGTTTCTTTAGCCATTCCTACCCAAACTCTATTTTGCTCTGCCCTTCTTGATGCACTAAAAGCAACATAGGCTACCGCTAAAAACATGGAAATTAATGCCAATTGAATTAAAGGAAATAATCTAATCTTTCTTAAAATATTAGATTCTCTATAATAAATGTATTGTTTCGTATCTCCAATGTAATCTATATTAATCTTTTGATCTTTTTTATTTAGTCTTTTGATGTGCTTGCTTAAATATGTAACTACATCTTTTTTATGCTCTGTCTCAAAATTCTTATGGAGTAATATACTATTATTAGCATCTGTAATAATTATAGGGATGAGGCTATTACTTTGAATAACTTCTAAAGAAGCTTCCAATTCTGCTTCGTTTCCATCATTAATAGATTTATAAGCATTTGCTATTTTTTCTACCCTCTTAATTTCCTCCACCGCAATTCGTTTGGCTAGCTTATTGGTATATATTAATGAGAAAGCAATGATGAGTGCCGCGGCAAATAAAAGAAGGCGCTTCCACCAGTTATGTTGCTGGTATATTTCCATTTAGATAATTAACGACTAAATGTAAATAGTATTGGTGAAAATAAAAAGACAAAACAAACCAATACCCTATTTATAGACTATAATACCAAAAACAATCCTCTTACAGTTAATTTAATTACCATAATTTAAATAAGTATTTGAAATAAGTCCTTATATTTGCATCCGCTAATCAAAGCTAGAGGGCGGTTAGCTCAGTTGGTTCAGAGCACTTGGTTTACACCCAAGGGGTCATAGGTTCGAATCCTATACCGCCCACAATAAAAGTCACTAACGATCGGTGACTTTTGTTATTTAGAAGCTTTTCTCAATTTCTTCTATTTCAAAATTTGCGTGCATTTGAATTGTTTATTTTATATCAAATCAAAAAACTTCTATACCCAATTAATCTTCGCGACCAATAATTGGATTTATTAATGTTTATAATTTGAACACCTTTCGAGCTGGATACGTGTATCATTTCTACTTCGCCGTTATCCAAGACATTGTATACTATACCAACATGACCAACACTCCTTTTATTAATCCGAAAAAACACCAAATCCCCAATACCAATTTTACCAACCGAAAGTTTTGCACCACTTTTAAATTGTTGATGAGAAGATCGTGGAAGTTGTTCATCTAAAGCATTCTTATAAATGAATTTTGTAAAACCAGAACAATCAAATGAACTTGGGCCATTTCCACCATATTTATAAGGTGTACCAATATAGTTATCAGCTAACAAAACCAACTCCTGTCTTTCATCACTTAAAACATCTATTGCAGTATCATTTGTTGGTGTTAAAGTTTGAATATTTTTTACAGCCTTCTCGTTTCTTTTCCTGTACTTGTTATTTTTCTTTAGTTCCTCTCTTTGTTTTTTCTGTACTTCTTTTTCCTTTTTCCAAGCTTCATGTGCTCGTTTTTTTTCTTTAACATACTCTGGTTGAGCAAAACCAATGTTTATACAACCTATGAACACTAATAATAAAAAATACTTGACCATGCTAAAAATATTATTCATTAAAAGACAAAAGTAATGCCAACACTGATACATAAAAGTATTTAAATGACCGCATCTTAAGAGCTATTTGGAGATTAGGGTTAAACCATTGTATATTAGTTAACACTAAATTTAAGAAAGTTGAAACATTTACTACTAGTTGTTACGCTAGCAACATTTACCATTTTAAGCTGCAATACAAATACAGAGAAGAACAATGCCCACACTACCAATGAATCCGATAACAATGCTGCTCTTCATCAAGACCTAAAACAAATTTTAATTTCTAACGACAAAGTGGTTAGAAATGTTGATTTCACAATGAGCAATCATTCAGTTACTTCTACTGAGTCGGCAACCCTCTTAAAAAATGAAGATGGGCTCCTCACATATTCAACTGATCTTGATGATCAATCATTCTTGGATATAACCTACCATTTAGTTAATGATAAAGTGAGTAAAATTCAAATTGATATTTTTTCCAAGGATGAATCGACAGTAAACCACATCATGAAAAATTTAGAAAGTCATTTCGATAAAAACTATAAAAAGCGTTCTCATTTGTGGGATGGAACATTCGACAATTCAGATTTTACTGTTTTTATGAAGCGAATGGATGATACTCAAGAAAATTATGGCATATATCTTGTTTACGAAAAGTATTGATAAACATATAAAAGATAATTTATGAAAAGGATAGTTTACATATTAACATTTATGGCTTTCTTAATTGGAGGGAATGTGCTTTCTACATATGCACAACCACCAGCAGTAAAAGAAGCTCAAGAAGAAAGGGAAAAAGCAAAGAAAGAAGCGGAAGCAGAACGTGAAAAAGAAAAAAAAGAACGTGAAGAAGAGAGAGAAAAATTAAAAAAAGAAGCAGAGGAAGAACGTGAGGCTGCTGCTAAAGAGCGCGAAGAAGAAAAAGAGGCGGCAAGAAAAGAGCGCGAAGAAGCACAAAAAGAGGCAGAAAAAGAACGTGAAGAAGCTAAAGCAGAGGCTGAAGAAGAACGTGAAAAAGAAAAAGCAGAGGCAGAAGAAGAACGAGAGAAAGAGAAAAAAGAACGTGAAGAAGAAAGGGAAAAGGAAAAAGAAGAAAGAGAAAAAGAGCAAAAAGAAGCTGAAGAAGAAAGAGAAAAGGAAGCCAAAGAGCGTGAGGAAGAAAAAGCAAAAGAAGAAGTAGAGCGTGAAGCTGAAAAGAAAAAAGACGAACTAGAACGGGAGAAGGAGAAAAAAGAAAAAGAGGCTGAGCGTGAAAAAGAAAAGGCAGAGGCTGAAGCGGAACGTGAGAAAGAAAAGTTGGAGCGCGAAAAAGAAAAAAAGAATAAGAACGATTAAGTAAATAAAAGGGAAAGTATGAAAGCGAAAATTATTAGTGCCATTATTGGCTGGATAGGTGGTATTGGAGGTGCACTCATCTTCGAACCCATTGATGGAATTTTAGATATTCTATTAAGCGATTTCTCTATAGGAGGTATTATTATTGGTATTTTAGGAAGTATTTTAGGCTCCAAAGCCAGCACATTAGGAGGCAAAATTGGATTCAATGTAGTGTTAGGACTTGTTGTATTTTTAGTATTTGGACTTCTTTCAAGTAACTTAGGAGTTGATCTTATTGCCGGAGCGATCATAGGGATATTGGTTGCCTTAGCAGGACACTTTTTTGCAGACGATGTAGAACGCTTGGTTGATAAGGCAGACAATTTAATAGATAAAAATAAATCATAAATAAAATGGCTAGAAAAGGATTATTAGATAGAATCAAAGGTGCAGTATCGGAGGTTCAAAAGCAAAACAAAGAAAGTAAAAGACAAAAGACGGCAGAAGCGTCTGTTTTTAGGAACTTGAGAAAGAAGATCAAAGAAGCAGTTGATGGTTCTGATGAATCAGATGACAACACTACTGTTGCAAAACGCATACGTAAAAAAATACGAGAGGCACAACAGGAAAATGAAGCCAATCCAAAAGAGGAAACAGCGCCTAAAAGCTTATTTGATAAAGTAAGAAAAGCAGCTACAGCTAAATTGGCAGGTGATGATGAGGAAGAAACTGATTCATCAGAAGATACTTCTACTAAAACTAAACCAAAGAGGAATAAAAATAGACCAAACAAGGAAAAGAGAAATCCTGGAAAAGGAAAAGGTCAAGCAAAAAGAGCGGAAAAACAGAAAGAAAAAGACAAGCGCCAATCGGAGAAACTCAAAGAACGTCAAAAGCGTGAAGAAGAAAAGATGAAAGAGCGCCATAAAAGAGAGGAAGAAAAATTGAGAGAAAGAAATAAGCGTGAGGCGGAGAAATTAAGAGAGAAGAATAAGAAAGAAAGAGAAAAGAATAAAAAGTAATCGACATGGATCTTAAAACATCTGAATTAACGGAAGAAAATATTGATAGAGTTGTAGATCACTCTTTTTCTACAAAGTCAGAAAAGAGTGACCCTTCACCACCATCTGAACCAAGTCCCAAAAGTGAGAAGTCACCAAAAAGTGAGAAAAGCCCTAAGAGCGAAAAATCACCGAAAAGTGAGAAATCTCTAAAAAGCGAAAAGTCGGCTTCATCTTAAATAAACTGATCTAAGCCGAATTGTAAAAGTGCAAAGCTATTTTAATGACAAAATATGTCCTTGCACAAAAGTACACATTACATAAAAAGTTAGGAGCCGATAGACAGCTTCTTGATAATGGCGAAGCGTGGGAATATTTTTTATGTAAGAATGGCGTTACTAATTTTGTTGTAAATAAATCCATTTACACATTTCTTTCCTTTTTCTCCTCCCCTCAATACATTAATAGTGCTATCAATACCTATGGAGGTATAGAAAGTTTGGCAAAGGAGCAGGTAAAGTCATTTGTTCAACAGATGGTTCAAAGGGGTGTATTAATAGAGTCGAAACCCAAACAAAAAACTTTACAAGGCAAATCGAATGATTTGCGATTTAAGATTGGTGATTGCTTCAAGGACTTGATCATTCTCAAGCTAATTGCAAAGCGAGATGAAACAGAGCTTTATCTCGCAGAAATTGAAAGTACTAGAGAAAAATTTGTTATAAAGACATTGAGAAAGTGTTTTAGTGAATCAGTTACTAACCAAAGTGCTTTTGATAAGGAGTTTTCTATTATGAGAACACTTCCTTTCCATCAGAACGTACGAAAGTTGATTGGATATTTTCCAGAACATCAGGTTGCTGTATTAGAACATATCGACGGAGTCAGTATTAGGAAATGGCTAAAAAAGGATAAGAGATTTTCTCAGAAAATGAGGCTTATTCAACAGATAATACAAGCTATAGCTCATCTTCATAAACATAAAATTGTTCATGGAGATATCCATACCAGTAATTTCTTGGTCAACACGAACCATAATGCTCACCTCATAGATTTTGGATATGCGCTTAGAGAACAAGATTTTGGCCAGGAAAATATATCTAAGGGAGGTATCTACGGTTATTTAGCTCCTGAGAAAATCAATAAATCTTCATTTGATTTTTTACGCTACGCTCCTGATTTTAGATCTGAAGTGTATCAACTCGGAATCCTTATCTACCGAATAATTTATGAGCAACTTCCTTTTACTGCTTTTACATGGAAAAAGCTATACCATCAAATTCAGAATGACAGTCGAAAATTTCCAAGAAAAACTCCGCACAAAGAAATTGTTCCAAAAGAATATATTGCTCTTTTAGAAAAGTGTTTGTGCAAAAATCCTGTTCAAAGATTTGAAAATGTAACAGAATTATATTTTAGCTTTCCCACATAATTTTTATTGATTATAGATATAACAACAACATCCTTAAAGCTTTATAATTTTAAAGCCTTACCCACAATTTACACCCAAGGGGTTATAGGTTCGTTCCGAAAGTTCGGAACCTATACCGCCCACAGATGAAAGTCGCTGATAATCAGCGACTTTTGTTATTTTAGGAAACATCTTATTTCTTTCATTTTATCTTTCGCTAGTGCTTTGCCAATTTTTCAAAGAAATTGTCTCTCAATTTAAAGGACATTAGGTATGAAAAGTTATAACAATTATATTGGAGAAAAATTAGAGCAATAAGAATGACAGCAATTTTCCAAGCGTATATTAAAAATTTCATTACTCTAAATGAAGAAGAAGATACTTTGCTTATATCTAAGCTAAAAATTCGAAAATATCGTAAAGGTCAATACATTCTTCAAGCTGGAGATATTTGTAAGTATCAAACCTTTATTGTTTCAGGAAGCGCTCGAACTTTCTATTTAGATAAAAATGGTCATGAACATATTGTCTCATTTGGGATAGAAAATTGGTGGGTTGGAGATTTATGTAGTTTTAGTGCGCAAGCCCCTGCCGACTACGATATTCAATGTTTGGAAAACACTGAAGTTATTCAATTATCTTATGAAGATTTACAATATCTCTATGAAGTTATTCCAAAAATGGAGCGTTTTTTCAGAATACTAATTCAAAGTGCTTATGCTAAAACCCAAAGACGGGTAATAGACAATTATTCACTAACCGCCAAAGAGCGCTATCTACAATTCTGTGAAGAATATCCCAAGATTGTGGAAAGGGTTCCCCAATATATGGTAGCTTCATATTTAGGTATCACTAAAGAGTTTTTAAGTAATATTAGAAAGCAACTCTCCAAAGAAAGTTAATCTACCTTAACTTATTTTTTTAAACCACCTTATTTTTTCTCCGGTCAAACCTATTCATCTTTACACTATCATTTAAAACATAAAAAATAGTGTATGGCAACTTTACTAGAAAAAATTGACGACTTAAACAATATGATTCTTCAAGGAAAGGCATTAGAAGCCTTTGACAAATACTACCATGAAGATGTCTCTATGCGAGAAAATAACAACCCTCCCGTGACAGGAAAAGTCGCTAACCGCCAGAGAGAAGAAGCTTTCTTTGGAGCAATAACTGAATTTAGAGCTGCAAAACCTGTGAATGTGACTGCTAACGGAAATACAACAATGGTAGAATGGCATTTTGACTATACTCATAAAGAATGGGGTGAAAGAAAATATAGCCAAGTGGCTGTTCAAGAATGGAAAGATGGTCAAATAATAAATGAAAGGTTTTACTACGGTAGCTAAAAAAATTAATGATGGATCGAAAGAAATTTATAAGGAACTCCATATTTGCTGGCTTATCTGGTATTCTATTACCCAATACAGCAAAAGCAAATACCTCAAAATCGACTTATGATAGATTAATGAGTCAGGTAGGTTTTAATCACATCCCTAATAAAAAAGAAATAAAAACAATGAATACTGTATTACATAAAGCAAATACCAGAGGATCAGCAAATCATGGCTGGCTAGAGGTAAATCACTCCTTTAGTTTTGCAGGTTATTACAACCCTGAAAGAATGAATTTTGGAGTAATCCGAGTCTTAAATGACGATAAGATCGCTCCTTCTAAAGGTTTTGGGACTCATCCACATGATAATATGGAAATTATTTCTATTCCACTAGAAGGTGCCTTAAAACATAAAGACAGCATAGGAAATGGTGAAATTATACAACATGGAGACGTTCAAGTAATGAGTGCAGGAACGGGTATTAGGCACAGTGAATTCAATGCAAATGCTGATAAGGATGTCAAATTATTACAAATTTGGCTATTCCCAAATAAAAAGAATGTAGTACCTAGATACGATCAAATTACACTAAAAGATATTCAAATTAAAAATCAATTTTATCAAATTTTGTCTCCAAACACTAATGATCAGGGTGTTTGGATTCATCAAGATGCTTGGTTTCACTTAGGAGAATTTGACCAAAATAAATCACAAGAATATTCTATCAAAAAGAAAGGTAATGGTGTCTATGCCTTTGTTATTGAAGGCAGTGCTGAAATAGCCGGGCAATCTGCAAATAAAAGAGATGCTGTTGGTGTATGGGATATAGATCAATTTGAAATTAAAGCCAATAAAGGAAGTCGAATTTTGTTGATGGATGTTCCGATGCAAATGGGTTAGGTTAATACAATAAAAATTAAAACTTTTTAATATGACAAATAAAAATCAAGATTTAGGATTACTAATACTTAGATTAACACTTGGTGTGTTAATGTTATTTCATGGTGTAGCAAAATTAACGCATGGTTTAGAGGGGATGCAAGGCATGTTAACGAGTAAGGGACTTCCTGCATTTATTTCCTATGGTGTTTATATAGGTGAACTTGTTGTTCCATTATTAATGATGATTGGGTTCAGAACTAGATTAGCCTCCTTAATATTTGCATTCAATATGTTAGTGGCATTGCTATTGGTTCATACAAAAGATATTTTTTCATTAACTCCTCATGGTGGCTGGGCTATAGAACTAATTGCACTGTTTTTCTTTGGCGCTATAGCTCTGTTTTTTACCGGCGCTGGCAATTATGCTCTATCATCAAGCAATAAATGGGATTAATAAATAATGGAATTTATTAAACAACTCAATTGGCGTTATGCAACCAAACTTTTTGATGCTTCTAAAAAAGTTGAAGAAAGTGATATTGCATTACTTGAGGAAGCCATTCGCTTAGCACCTTCTTCTTATGGATTCCAACCCTTTAAGGTGTTTGTAATCACCGATCAGTCTTTTAAGCAAAAGTTGTTACCTATAACACATAACAAGGTACAAGTAGTAGATGCGTCTCATTTATTTGTTTTTTGCGCTCAACTCGCCTTTACAGACGAACAAGTTGACAATTACCTCCACCTAAAAGCGCATACGCAAAAGATAGATTTTGATTCTCTAAAAAAGTATGGTGATTTCATGAAAGGAAGGTTAAAAGAAAAATCACCAGAAACAATGAAGCATTGGACGGCCAAACAAACTTATTTAGCGTTAGGTAACCTAATTAATGCCTGTGCCATTTTAGCAATTGATGCTTGTCCTATTGAAGGTTTTGAATCGGACAAATATGATAAATTATTGGGCTTAGAAAATATTGGATTAACCACTACTGTTTTAGCTGCTGTTGGATATCGATCACAAGAAGATAAAAACCAACACCTTCCAAAAGTCAGAAAAGCAAAAGAAGACCTTTTTCTATATATAGAATAGCTATGAGATTCGCAATACTTCAATAACCATGGTTGTCCGATATTTTAAAAAGATAGAAAAGGCAACTATATAAATTAGACCAAAAAGCGCAGTAAAATCTTTCATACTAAATTTTTTGACTACAAAAAAATCTTATTGTCAAAAAGACACTAAAATGATATATTTGTCTCTATGAGCAATGTGCTTGCTGGTAGCAAAACTAAATCAGACAAACTAAATCCACATATTTCTGTGGATTGTGTCATATTTGGGTTTGACAATTCAAACCTACATGTTTTACTTATAGATAGAACAAAATCTTCCGAAAGTGAAAATATTAAGTTAAACGGCGTGGAACATGCCCTACCGGGAAATCTCATTTTTGACAATGAGGATTTGGATACTGCTGCAAGAAGAGTGTTACATGAGTTAACAGGCTTAAAAAAAATATATTTGGAACAATTTGGGGCATTTGGAGATCCCAATAGAATTTCAAGTGAAAAAGATCAAAAATGGCTTTCTACTATAAGAGAACATCCTAAAGCCAGAGTAGTGACTATTGGTTATTATTCGCTAGTAAATATGAAAATTTTCACTCCTAAATTATCGTCATCTTTAAACGATGCAGAGTGGGTTCCAATAAAAAGAGTGAGTCAACTACCCTTTGATCACAACCTAATTTTAAACAAAGCCCGACAACGGCTTAAAGCGAGTTTGCAGGCACGGCCCATTGGGTTTAACCTGTTGCCTGAAAAATTCACGCTTGCTCAACTACAACGTTTGTATGAAGTTATTTTAGACAAACCACTAGACAAAAGAAACTTTAGGAGAAAGATTTTTAAAATAGACATCCTTAAAAAACTAGATGAAAAACAAAAAGATGTAGCCCATAAACCGGCTTCTTTTTACTGTTTTGATGAATATAAATACAAAATTTTATTAGATAAAGGTTTTGAAAATTTCGGATTCTAAAATTACTCTCCGATTTGTGCTGTCACCTCTGCTAATCTTGCTGAATATCCATATTCATTGTCGTACCAAGCACCTAATTTTATCATTTTCCCAAATACGTGTGTTAAAGATGCGTCCACAATACTAGAATGCGCATTACCTACAATATCAGAAGAGACGATTTCATCTTCAACATATTCAACAATACCTTTTAATTGGTTATCTGCCAATCCTTTAAGTAGATCGTTTATTTCTTCAGCACTACTATCTTTTTCTACAATTAGCGTGAAGTCAGTAAAAGAACCTGCCGGAACCGGAACTCGACATGCCATACCTTCCAGTTTTCCTTTTAATTCTGGAATTACAGAAGCTACAGCCTGTGCGGCTCCTGTTGTAGTAGGAATAATTGATACCGCTGCGGCTCTAGCACGTCTCAAGTCTACGTGAGGTGCATCTTGTAATTTTTGATCAGCCGTATAGGCATGAATAGTAGTAAAAACACCTTGCTTCACATTGTATACATCATGAATGGCCTTAATTATTGGAGCAGCGCAATTGGTTGTACATGAAGCATTCGAAACAATCAGCGTGTCATTTTTTAAGGCTTGCTCATTTACCCCTTTAACAATCGTAACAATGTCTGATCCTTTAGCAGGTGCAGACAATACAACTTTTTTAGCCCCCGCTTTTAAGTGGAGACCAGCCTTTTCTTTTGTGCGAAAAATACCTGTACATTCTAACACCACATCTATTCCCATCGCTGCCCAAGGTAAGTTACTTGGATCACGCTCAGCAGACACAGCAATTTCGTCACCATTAATAGAAAGTGTCTTTCCATCATAAGAAACTTCTCCGTCAAATCTCCCTTGAGCAGAATCATACTTAAACAAATGAGCCAGCGTTTTTATATCCGTTAAATCATTGATCGCAACGATACTCACATTTTTATTGGCAAGAAGATGCCTCGCCGTAATTCGTCCTATTCTCCCAAAACCATTAATAGCTACTTTAATCATAATGACAATATTTTATTTATTCTTACCAAATTTTCATCTAATTTTTTCTCGCAGCCCAAAGCATCCTTTAACGGTGTATAGGTAATCTTTTCATGTTGTTTTCCAACCATGATATCAGATTTTCCATTTAACAGTGCTTCAACAGCAGCAACGCCCAATTCACTTGCCAAAATTCTATCAAAAGTACTCGGGTTCCCCCCTCTTTGAAGATGCCCTAAAACAGTTACTCGAGTATCGTATTGATCGTATTTTTTGTTCACTTTTTCAGCCAGCTCTGTAGCACCACCATTTTTATTTCCCTCGGCAACAATTATAATCTGAGATGCTTTTTTCGATCTCCTTCCCTTTTCAAGTTTATTGATGATATCATCAATACTCACATTTGTTTCAGGAATCATAATCTCTATTGCTCCACTTGCTATGCCACTTTGTAATCCTATAAAACCCGTATCTCTTCCCATCACTTCAACAAAAAAAAGTCGATTATGCGAAAAGGCAGTATCTCTAATTTTATCTATTGCATCTATTACTGTATTGGTTGCAGAATTAAATCCAATAGTGTATTCTGTACCAAAAAGATCATTATCTATTGTACCTGGTATCGCTACAACAGGAATATCGAATTCATTATTAAAAATATGTCCTCCTGTCAAAGTCCCGTTCCCACCAATGACAATCAAACTATCGATATCATTCGCCATTAAATTTTTATATGCTTTTTCTCGCCCTTCTTTAGTCCTAAATTCTTCACAACGGGCAGATTTTAACACTGTACCCCCTTTTCCAAGTATCATACTTACAGATCGAGTATCTAAATTTTCTATATTACTATCGATAAGCCCTTGATAACCTTCATAAATGCCTGCAACAAACTTTTTATAGAAAAAACAGGTTCTTACAACAGCACGAATAGCGGCATTCATGCCAGGAGCATCACCCCCACTAGTTAATATACCTATTTTTGACACCAAGCCCTAAACCTTAACATTTTGGTCAATAAATGCCTCTAACATTTCTGAATTTATATGATTTGCTGCACCAGCATGTGTTGCTGCCATAGCCCCCGATGCAATCGCATAATCAAGCCGTTCCTCTGGCTCCATTTTATGAACACGCGCATGCAAATAAGCCGCCAGAAAAGCATTTCCGCAACCCACCTTATCCACTACTTCAATATCTACTCCATCTCTTTGATAATGCTCTCCACGTCTATTCATTATAGCTCCGCGTCTTCCTAAGGAAACAAGAATTGTATCTAAATCAAACTTATTTCTCAAATACTCTAAACCTTCTTTCTCTAAATAATGTCCCTTGCCGCACCAGTGCAACAACTCAGACAATTCTGTTTTATTTAATTTGACTAAATCTGATTTTCTCATTAACTCTTCAACCAAATTCCATGTAAAATATGGTGGACGAATATTAACAGAAAAAACCTTCGTATTAGCTTCTTCTAACAGTTCAAATAATGTATTCTTTGAAGTCTCCACTCTTGCCGCCAAAGTTCCAAATACAAACATTTTTGAATTTCTAACGGCCGCTACTATTTCATCATTAATTTGAATATTATCCCACGCAGCAGGTTCTTTAACACGATAAAATTGTCCCTCTTCTCCTCCAACAATGACATCAACTGATCCCGTTTCTAAAGTATTATCAATTTGAATAAAATCTGTTACCGCATTTAATGTTTTTAAATGATTCAAAAGTCCTTTACCAGCTTCATCATTTCCAACACGAGATATAAGGGCCGCTTTATGACCTAAAGTATTCATATGAAGGGCTATATTCATTGGCACGCCCCCAGGTAATCTATCCGTAGGTAAATTATCCCATAAAATCTCTCCAAAACTAATTACTCGATACATAAAACAATATTGTTTGTGTTATTAAGACACTAAGATAATTAAATATATAATTTTACTTCCATATTTGCCAATATTAATCAGCTAGATATGATGTGTTTATGTTACGTACAAACTTTAGAAATATTAATACTTCTTTTTATCTATTAAATTGACTTAACTAATGAATGCTTCAATTTTCCATTCTTATCCCAAAGCCCCCAAAAAGCTCCCACATCGCCTTCTGAACCGACCTTCCAAGATTCATCAAATGAGGTAAAGTAAAAAACATCAATATTCTCTTCTCTAGACCATTTTTGCGTATTAATAAAATACTTCAAGGCATTTTCTTTAGAAGGTTGCGCTGAGCCACAATTAGTACCCTCACTTGGCCAACCAGTTTCTGTAACAATTACTTTTTTTCCATTTCCTGCTATAGTAGCTTGATGGAACATCTGTTTCATGTATAACAAAGAATAATCCATATGACATTCTTCCCAAAACGGATAACAATTGGAGAGGATGACATCACATGCTTCGGTAACTCTAGGACGGAGTGTAAACTCATAATAAGCATCAACATAACCTACATCTATATTAGGCAGCTCTTTTTTTACTTTATATATATTTTCCAAAAGTTCATCTTCTGTAAGATCTTTTCTATAAAGCACTTCATTCCCAACCGCTGCTATATCGACATAACCTTGATTAGCCAATTCAATCAGCCCTTCTATTTCTAGTTCATTAAGGGCTTTATCCTTACCCAACCACGCACCAACTAGTGTCTTAAGTCCAAACTCATGAGCTACCTGTGCTATTAATTCATTACCCTCTATGCAAGAAAAAGTCCGCACCCATTTTGTATAGGGAGCAATTATTTCCATTCTTCTTCTGATCTGATCCAAGCTTAGAATATCACCAGGTTTTTGGCCTTCTTCATAGGCACTAAAGCATAAGCCATGCATCCCATTACTCAGCACTTCATAAAATAAATCCTGTATTTCTAAGGACGTTTTTCCTCGGTAATCTAATCCTGCAAGTGAAAATTGCCTTTGCTTTCTATACGACATCTTTAATAACTACTAAACTTTATAATTCTCCTCTTCTACTAACCAATTCCTCTTTAATTTTCCTAGCCCTATCTTCTGATAAGCTATAATTCCACATCACTACAATTGCTAAAAGTGCTGTTGCCGCAGGAATTGCAATATCTGCAATACGTAAATTAGTCATGGTTTCAATAGTTTGTGTTGGAGCATCAGATATAAAACCAACTAGCTTCAAAACTAATCCACCTAGAACCAATGCCAAAGCTTGTCCCAGTTTTACCATCCACCAATAAATTGCACCAAAAGTTCCTTCTTTTCGGGGCATTCCGTTTTCTAATTCATCCAAATCACACACATCAGCTGTCATACTCATCATTAATGTAAACAATCCTCCCAAACCAAATGCTATAAAAGGAATAGGAATAAAGATTAACCATGGTATTCCATTGCTTGCATCTATACTAAACCAAGACATTCCTATGCTATTCAATACAGGGTCCAAAAAGTTAAATATTGAAGTAATCACTCCATTTAAAGATTGTCCTAATCCAGTTTGGTTAAACCTTTCATTTAAAGTATTATCAAACCCCCACCATTTCAGGACATAACCAATAATAGATATCAGAGTAGAAATTATAAACGCTTTTCTTTTACCCCATTTATTAGACATCCATGATATGATAGGAATAACAATAAACGCGGTTAACACCGCAGTGATTGTTGAAAACCATGCCGGCCATGTTCCTGCATCAGCATAACTTCCGTTAAACATATAAAAGACAATGATATAAACACTAAAAGCAGCTACCATCTGAAAGCCATTAAAAACCAAAAATGTTGCTCCACAAAGTCGCATAAATGGCTTATTCTTTGCTACTTGTGCTATACCACGAAAGAGGTCCATCAAATTAGAAGATAACGTTTTCAATGATATCTCCTTTCTGTTTTCCATATTAGCAGAATCAATTCCTCTACAAAAAATGGCCGGAAATATTCCCAAAACCATACACACTCCACCAACAATCATAGATAATTGTCTTACACCAACAGCCTGGTTTTCAAATATTTCAGGATCAGCAATTATCACCCAAAACCACGGTACTATCATCCAGGCTATTTGTCCCATAGTATTGGCAAAAGCCATTAAGCGTGTACGCTCATTGTAGTCAGAAGTCATTTCATACCCCAGACCTACCAATGGAGTTGCAAACATCGTATTCCCAATTAAAAACAACAGTGAGAAGACCAAGAAATACCAAAAATTATAGGTTTCAGAATTATGTTCATTCAATTGCCATAGCAAAATAAAAAGTATGCCACTTAAAATGGCCCCCACAAAAATATAAGGTCTTCTTCTTCCCCATCTAGACTTTGTGTTATCAGAGATAAATCCCATAATAGGATCTGTTAACGCATCAAAGATGCGAGGAAGTCCACCCAACAGGCCTGCTAAAAAAGGATCCATACCAAAAGCGGTCAACAAGAAGAAAGAAAAGAAACCTAGTGCCCCTGGTAATAAATTTAATACTAAATGGCCCGCTCCAAATGCTGCCTTCTGCCCTAATGGAACTCTGTAATCAGCCGATGTCTTGTATTTTGACATAGTTTATTTTTTAAATGGTTTAATTACGATGGTTTGAATAGCTTGGGCTCCAATCTGAACGACTGTTGATTGTTGCAGTAGTGTTATTTCAAAATTCTTAGCTTTTTTATCTTGATTAAATACAACTATACTTATTGAGTTATCAGGATTTTGAGCAGCTGTCACCATTAATGATTTATCAGAATAACTTGCATCAATCACTTGAGCACCTGGTCTAATGTACTTACTAAAATGAGCCATAACATAGTACAACGGCGTAAAATAAACCTCGTCATTTACTTCGTCTACAATTACGGGAGCTACACACCAATTCTCAAACCAATTAGGCCCTCCTTGTTTATTCAGAACCATATTCCAATCTACCCATCCATCTACCCAATTATTCAAACAGCCAATAATATCTCTTGCATATCGGTTTACAGGAGCATATTTAGGATGTAAATATTTTTGATCTTCTGCAGCCCAGTCCCAGCCCCAATCGGTCGCCTCTTTACTCCAATACCAATCATCATCTTGCCATTTTGGAACTTCTGAATCAACGCAACCTTCTGTCTCTAATAAATATTTATCAGGGGCTTTGTTATGCGCATATTGTAATGCTTCAGGAAAAACTTCATAAGTACTTTCATACCAATGAATCGCTGTTCCATCATAATATTTTGATGAAGCTTCATCTTTATACATTACATCAACCCATTCTTTTAAACCCGCTCGATTTTGATCATAACCCAAAATTACAAGCTCTCCCTTTCCATCAGCCTCTAACTTAGGTCCTAGATGGTGTTGAACAAAATCTGTCATTTCTTCAGGAGTAAAATGCATACTTTCCCAGTTATCGCCATTGCCATGTGGCTCATTTTCCACTGTAAATCCCCAAAGATCAATACCCTCAGCTTTATATGCATCAACATATTTAGAAAAGAAAAGTGCCCAAGTATCATAGTATTTTGGAAGCAGTCTTCCACCTACCCAATGTTTATTATCTTTCATCCATGGCGGAGCTGTCCAAGGTGATGCAAAGATTTTAAACCCATCCTCAGAGATAGCCATTGCATCTTTTATCATAGGTATAAGATCATCTAAATCCTCTTTTACAGAAAAATTCTCTAAAGTCATATCATCTTCTACCGGTGCATATGAATATTGACTCAAAGAAAAATCGCAAGAGTTCATATGTGTTCGTGTGAGAGAATAATTTGCCCCTTCTTTTCCGAAATATGCCTTTAAAATTTTATCTCTATTTTTTTTGCTTAATCGGTTTAGTAGATATGCTGACGATTCTGTAAATGCTCCTCCAAACCCTGTAATGGTTTGATATTGTTTTTCAGGGGATAATATAATTTTCGAAACATTTTCCGGATGTGAAAATTCGGAGACTGGAGTTAATTTATTCCCACTAATAGAAGTCTCATAAACCTCAACCTCTAAACTATGTTCTTGAGAACAACTACTCATTATTAAAAAGACTATTAGAATTAAATAAATGTTTTGTTTCATTTCGAACTATTAATGTGCCACTACGATTTCCTGTTTTATTGGCGGAAGATCAACTATTTCTAACAACGTCTCCTTATCACCATCATAGGTTTTAGTAATAGTATTTCCATTTCGAGACAAATCATTAAACCGCCCTTCATCTACTAAATCCCAGAGCGCATACTTTGCTTTCCCATCCACAGTAAATAAACCAAAATGATTTTCAGAACCTTTATCGTTATGCGCATCCTTCCAAGGCTCATCAAAGGCTTCAAAATAAAAGCAAGAAATGCCTTCTTTATTAGTCCATTCACGCATTAATTGATAATATAACCCCTCTTTATATTCATCTGTAGCTTTAGAACCATGTGGTCCATAATGACCATTGGATACGGTTGCCCAACCTGTTTCTCCAATATGGACTGGCTTATCAACTCCTAAACTTTTCATGTAATCAGTAACCGCTTTGAATTGAGCTTTTGCAAAATCTCTTGCCCGAATCATTGCAGCATCTATTTTCTCAATATCTGAAAGGCCCTCCTCTTCGATATGAATACCCCAGAAATCAGGATTGTAATGTGTGTTGTGATAAGGATAGGTATGCATTGATATATAGTCTACTGCTTTGATTAAAGCCTCTAAATCATCAACATGATAGCTGGTATCGCCCCCACCCCATGACGAAAAATCATCAGAGCTGGTAATCCATAAATCCTTTGAAAGTTTGCCAGACGCTTTAAGGTCTTGCAAATAATTTACCCACTTCAATATCACATTCGGTTGCACGTAATAACTAGTGGCCCATTTAACCATTGCTTCGTTACCAACCGCAATAATTTTAACAATATCGGGATACTTATTTGCCAAAATTATCGCCCTCTCAATCTCGCCTGCATTTTGCTCATGCTCAATGTTATGATCAGGAGGATAATCAGACCAAGCATTCTTACAATCAATCCAAGCTCCTAACATCATATACATTTCAAAATTACTATCCTCCTCTTTCAACTCACGAATTGCTTTTAACAAATTAGATGCCTGCGCTAATTGAACATTATATGTTCGAATCAACTTAACGTTCATAGCATAAAGAATCTTCATATCTTCCTTTAGCTCTTCAATAGTTGGCTGAATATCACGCGTCTTCATGCGATATCCTCCATAAGAAATTGCCAAATAATCTGGATTGCCTAATATATCTTTAGCTGTCACCTCCTTTTTTGTTTGCTGATGTTGATTCGTTTCTCTCTTTGTCGATTGATTGCTACAAGAAATACTAATTATCAGTAGCATCAAGCTTGAAATTAATATTTTAAATAATAGCTTCACTTTATTTCAATTCTGATTCCATAATATGAACAATTATCTTAAGTACTTGACCTGTTCTTTCAAAAATTTGACTACTCGTTGTTGCATCTAAGCTCAAAGTTTCAAGCTTAGCCGTTGTCCCATTTTCTTTTATCACCTCTAAACTATTCTTCGAAGCAATCTTATAAACTATTGGCACTTGACAATATGTAAAACATAGGGTGCCTTTTTCTAAGCCCAACTGCTTAATAACACCATGTACATTTACATATTCTAAAACTTTTGTTTCTTCTAAAAACTCATCTTTTCTTAGTAGGCAAGGATTAAAATACAATTGACCTGCTGCTACAAAAGCCCCTAATTCGCCAAACCTACATAGTATATCTTCTTTCACCTGTCCAGTCATCCCAGGTTGTTGAGCTCCCTTTCCAGCTGGAGTATGGGAATATGGATCTGTTGGAAAGGCACCATAAAGAGACGGTGACTTATGTACACCGATACCTTCATTAATTTCATAGTAATGCTCTAACAACTTACCAACAATTACCGCATCCTCTCCATGCCTTATTGCACTCAAACAGCATTCTTGCACAGCCAATTGCAATTTGGAAACCATATGCCAATAAATAGACCCTAGACCCTCATATCCAAAAAAAGTTCCTGACCTCCCAGTAAAAGCTTTATGATTGAATACTTCTTCATAAACCTCTAAGATTCGTCCCTTTTCTTCAGATATTAATTTGCCATACCTATTTTGATCCAACAATTTCAGTGTTTTTTGCAGGTCATTGGCATTTTTAAAATTACTATTAAAGTGGTAAGTACCTTGAATATCCTTTTCAATGATCTGACTATTCCCGTCTTCAACTAACTGCTTCAATAATACAGATTCTAAAATCAATTCTATTGGCACATTATTTTTCTTTAAAAACCGAGGCAAATCCTTATTTGGATAAAGTAAATAACTATACTGATCATCTCTAAAAAGAGCGCTACTCTTCAATGCATCAAGCACTTCTAAAGACTGTTTTGCGGTTAAATATCCCGAACTTAAAACTGCAACCTGTCCCTCCAGCATTTCACTTAGATATGAAATAGATATTTTATTCTCACTTTTAATAGACATTAAATTATAAGCATGATACAAATTATCCTGTCTCTTATTAGCTCTAATAGTGTGTTCCATATACTTGAGGCTAACATTAATGAAACGTTTCAATCCTTTTGCAGATATGGTTCTTTTCTCCCCCCAGAAATTCTGTTTATAAATATGTTGTCTATAATCACTCGCCGCTTGTCCTAGACCATCCAAAATAAGTTTACGGTTTTCATCACTTATAGCTTCGGACAAAAGACTTTCGTGATTATCGAAAACTTCTCGGCATCGTTTATAAAAAATTATAAGTTCATTAGACAACTCAAATCTTTCAATTTCTGACTTCTCTAAAAGTTCTCCAAAGAATTTCAAAAACCGCCTTAGATAACAAAGTGTAACAACAGAAACGCCATTCCCTACTAGTGCATTATTGGCATCATTCCACTCTGGACGTTGCGTATTCATCCAAATACCTCCTTCAGGAATATAATTGGACAACTTAATTAATAGAGTAACTAATATTTTTTCAATGAAATTTACTGTATATATAGACTGGTTCTCATCTCTAAGTAAGGTTGCGTCTGCACCTATAATTTCTTTTTCTTGTCGTAACTGACGATCTAAATCATAATCAAACTCAATAGTATCCTTTGAGTCGATAAGAATATCTTCATAACCTTTAATTTTATAGGGAATATTTGCATAAACAAAATCCTTCTTATCGAAATAGCTTAATAGTTTTCCGGGATGATGTTTTTCTGCAAACTCCAAAAATTTCAATAAATAAATAATCTGATGATCTCCCCAGTAACCAATATAAGACCAAGGGTTATCAGGTTCTATAGATTCCCAATCAAAACCATCTTTTGTAACTCTATAAGGATTATACCCATCAAAAGTAGAAGCATTTAAAAATTTATAGATCATGCTTTCTATGAATTCAGGGTATGAATGTGCCAATGCTTCCCAATTTTGGAAAATATCTCGCCAATTCCCCTCATAATCCAAGAGTTTTGACCCATCATTTTTGCGCATATTGATAGAGAACTTATTCCATGGCCTGCTGGGATCACCATGTCTTCTACTAAACTTCAATGGCATATACTCCATACATAACCTTCTGAAGGCAGCATCTTCACTTTGTTCAGCTATTGCTCTCAATTTTGTTATAGAAAACAAATCAGGAAGCTTTTCAACTTCATGAATAAACTTTTCAAACACCTCTTTATTCGCTCTTAAGAGATAATTTTCGACATCCCATTTTTCTACTTGGTAGTTAAAATCAAAAACTCCACCCCTCATAATGTTGAATAAGACATTTGAAAAATGCCTAGTATCACGAAGATTATCAGAAGTCAATTGAAGTCCATCAGCAGCGGCATTTAGTTGCACTAAACGCTTTGAGCCTAACTGAATATCTTCTATAACAAGTTGCACCAAATTTTCTTCAACTTGGATCGTATTCAAAAGTTTAGCTATTGAAGCATGATTCTTATTTACATCTGCAACAATCATCCATTCCTTTTTTCCATTAGGAGGAAGCATAATATCGGCATTGATAAAATAAGCCCCTTTTTCTCCTTTAATATCTTCTTCTTCATGAAGTGATTGTCCTTTTCTAAATCTTTTTAACTGTGATGATGAAAGCAGGTGAATCACTTTTGACAACCCTAAGGACCAAACCACATTGGCCTTTAATGCCTCGCTTGGTTCTGCTCTATCTACAATTATTGCACTTAATGAGAATATTCCTAAACCACTATCTTTTATCAATTCACTTCGTTTATAGGCATCCACTAGATTGCTATATTGATTCTGCAAATCGCTTCCCACACTAGAAGGTATAATATTTTGAATACCATCTAAAACCGATAATCGTATTTCATTTTGAGTGTTATTTATGATTTCTGATTTTTTTACAAAACCAAAGGCATCACTTGAATTCCAGGAATATCGAAACGCTATCCCTAAATCATGGTTAATTTCTTCGAAAAGAACTTTATTGCCATAAATACTTTTATAAAGGTTTCTGCTAATCTCATACCTCCCTTCACATCTTATAGAAAAAGGCTCCCAAACATGTAATCTATTGTCTTCTCTTACTTGTATGATTGTCTTACTACCGGTATTCTCTGCAGATTCAGTAATCTTATCATCGGTATAATATGGGAATAAAGCGCTTTCCGCATTCTTTCTCCCTGCACTTAAACCTCCATTACTTGATATAAACATCCAGTGGTTTCCATCACTTACCACATTCATAAAAAAAGGACGAAGCAGATCACTATTTGAAATTTTATAGAATCTTTCTTCTCCAATTAATACGTCATTAATTTCAATATTAGATGTTTCCAAATCCGGCATCAATGAAAAAGTATACATATTATTTTACTGATACACCCTCACCCAATCTACAAGCATAGTTTGAGGGAATACGGTTTGACCATTTGGACTTCCTACAAAAGTACCTCCTACGGCAAGATTAAGAATGATGTAAAAAGGATGATCATATACCCATTCTCCAGACACCGCAGTTACATCGCTTGGAGTAATTTGTTGGTATAAAAAGTCGTCAACAAAAAAACTGATATAATCAGTGCCCCACTCAATGGCAAATACGTGAAAATCTAGATCAAATCTGTCATTTACCAATGTATATTCTTTGGTTATCGCATCTCCGGCAAAATGACCAGGACCATGAATAGAACCACTATTAACGTTAGGTACCTGCCCTCTATATTCCATAATATCAATTTCCCCACATTGTGGCCAACCCACTTCATCAATATTCGCTCCTAACAACCAAAAAGCTGGCCAAATTCCCTGTCCCCATGGCAATTTAATTCGCGCTTCAAAACGGCCATATGCTTGCTCAAATACCCCCTGGGTTTTTATTCTTGCAGAGGTATATGATGCCCCCAGATAGCTTTCGTTTACAGCTCTAATTGCTAAATTACCTTCACCATCTAATGAAACGTTTTCTGCACGATCTGTATAGTATTGAAATTCCTGGTTGCCCCATCCATCTTCACCTCTTCCAATATCGTAATTCCACTTAGTAGAATCAACAAGTGCTCCCGCTTCTCCTTCAAAATCATCTTCCCAAACCAGTTGCCAATTATTGTCTTTGACTCTATCATCTTCTTGACATGCAGAAATAGCAATTAACAATGCGCACATTATCAAGCTGTTCGTTAATATTTTCATTTTTATCATTCTAATTATTTTAACAAAGGAATGTTGACTTTAAAATTAATTTGTAAGCATTATGTCGTCTATATAATAAACAGAACCGTCGGCTGGCCCGTTATCTACATCATCTGGAATTATAACAAACTTATCATAAACATTTGTTCCAGATGTAAATGGCTGATCGTTAAAATCAAATGTTAACTCTGTCCATGCATTAGCATTTGTGATAGTAGCTGTTTTTTGATAAGTTACAATTGGCCCCTGATTACCTTCCTTTTCTATTTGAAATCTTACAACCACATTCGCTTTTGGCGACCAAATTTTCATTTTAAACACCTTAGTCGTGGTCATATCAAAATTTGACGGAAAAAATGTGAAAAATACCTGAATACCAAGCGGCCCCAGATACTTTGTTAAATTGATACACTTTATCCGTCGTATTAATCCCTGTCTTATTAGGATTTTCTGCTGGAAACCCTGTTACACCATCACCATCTTCAAACACTCCCGATAAATTCTCACAGTTCTCAAAATCAATTGGGAAAGTCGTCAAATTAGGAGCTTGTGGTGTAGAACATCCTCCAGAACTTGAAGTTTTATAGAAATAGATATTGTCTATCCAGATATTTGATGGATTCGTGCCTCCTTGTCCATCAAATTTTAATTGTAAAATATCTCCAAAAGATACACCTGTGAAATCTGAAAGTGGAATATCATAGCTGTTCCATTCGCCAGAAGTAATTGGCGTCAGGTTTACTAAAAACTCCCCTGTACTTGCACTTATTGGTGTGAACTTAATATCCGTCGCATCAGCCGTCCATACATCGATATGTACAAACTCCATCGAAGACATATCTTCATTACCCGTAAACTGGGTTCCCTGATAATTAAAGTTATCGTACTTCAACGTATTGTTACCTGAAACACTCACCTGACTTGCTGATCCTGATTGTCCCCAATTTGGATTAAAGTCCGATACATTTATATCTGTATAGGCATCACTAAATACAGAGATTACATCTGCTGCGTCTCGTGTTGGTGTTGGTGCTGCTGTTGTTGGCTCTGTTGCCGAACTTGGCTCCTTATAAAAGTAGATATTGTCTATCCAGATATTTGATGGATTCGTACCTCCTTGTCCATCAAATTTTAATTGTAAAATATCTCCAAAAGATACACCTGTGAAATCTGAAAGTGGAATATCATAGCTGTTCCATTCGCCAGAAGTAATTGGCGTCAGGTTTACTAAAAATTCCCCTGTGCTTGCACTTATTGGTGTGAACTTAATATCCGTCGCATCAGCCGTCCATACATCGATATGTACAAACTCCATCGAGGACATATCTTCATTACCCGTAAACTGGGTTCCCTGATAATTAAAGTTATCATACTTCAACGTATTGTTACCTGAAACACTCACCTGACTTGCTGATCCTGATTGTCCCCAATTTGGATTAAAGTCCGACACATTTATATCTGTATAGGCGTCACTAAATACAGAGATCACATCTGCTGCGTCTCGTGTTGGTGTTGGTGCTGCTGTTGTTGGCTCTGTTGCCGAACTTGGCTCCTTATAAAAGTAGATATTGTCTATCCAGATATTTGATGGATTCGTACCTCCTTGTCCATCAAATTTTAATTGTAAAATATCTCCAAAAGATACACCTGTGAAATCTGAAAGTGGAATATCATAGCTGTTCCATTCGCCAGAAGTAATTGGCGTCAGGTTTACTAAAAACTCCCCTGTACTTGCACTTATTGGTGTGAACTTAATATCCGTCGCATCAGCCGTCCATACATCGATATGTACAAACTCCATCGAGGACATATCTTCATTACCCGTAAACTGGGTTCCCTGATAATTAAAGTTATCATACTTCAACGTATTGTTACCTGAAACACTCACCTGACTTGCTGATCCTGATTGTCCCCAATTTGGATCCGACACATTTATATCTGTATAGGCATCACTAAATACAGAGATCACATCTGCTGCGTCTCGTGTTGGTGTTGGTGCTGCTGTTGTTGGCTCTGTTGCCGAACTTGGCTCCTTATAAAAGTAGATATTGTCTATCCAGATATTTGATGGATTCGTGCCTCCTTGTCCATCAAATTTTAATTGTAAAATATCTCCAAAAGATACACCTGTGAAATCTGAAAGTGGAATATCATAGCTGTTCCATTCGCCAGAAGTAATTGGCGTCAGGTTTACTAAAAATTCCCCTGTGCTTGCACTTATTGGTGTGAACTTAATATCCGTCGCATCAGCCGTCCATACATCGATATGTACAAACTCCATCGAGGACATATCTTCATTACCCGTAAACTGAGTTCCCTGATAATTAAAGTTATCGTACTTCAACGTATTGTTACCTGAAACACTCACCTGACTTGCTGATCCTGATTGTCCCCAATTTGGATTAAAGTCCGACACATTTATATCTGTATAGGCATCACTAAATACAGAGATCACATCTGCTGCGTCTCGTGTTGGTGTTGGTGCTGCTGTTGTTGGCTCTGTTGGTGTTGAACCTCCTGTTGTAAGCTCAATATCATCAATGTAATAAATAGAACCATCAGCAGGTCCATTATCCTCATCATCAGGAATAATGACAATTTTATCATATTCTATTGGTCCAGTTAACGCATCACCAGAAAAATCAAAGGTTAACTCTGTCCATGTATTTGCAGTTGCAACGGTTTGCGTTTTATTGAAAGTAGCGATTGGTCCTTGATTCCCTTCTTTTTCAATTTGAAATCTTACAATCACATTTGCTTTTGGTGACCAAATCTTCATTTTAAAGACTTTGTTGGTCGTCATGTCAAAATTTGACGGAAAAATGTGAAATAGACCAGAATACCATGCCGCTCCAGAAACTTTATTTAATTGATACACTTTATCTGATGTATTAATCCCTGTCTTATCAGGATTCTCTATTGGTGCACCTGTTACTCCATCTCCTGATTCAAACACTCCAGAAAGATCCTCACAATTCTCAAAATCAATTGGTAAAGATGTCAAACTTGGACTTTGAGGTGTAGAACAATCTCCACCTGTACTTGAAGTTTTATAGAAATAAATATTATCTATCCAGATGTTAGATGGATTGGTTCCCCCTTGTCCATCAAATTTTAATTGACCTACTTGACTAAAATCTACATCAGTAAATTCCGATAGTGGAATATCATAACTTACCCATTGTCCTGAAGTAATTGGCGTTAAACCAACCAATGTTTCGCCGTCTCCGATAGGTGTGAATTTTACATCTGTGGCATCAGTCGTCCACATATCAATATGTACAAACTCCATATCTGACAAGTCTTCATTACCTGTAAACTGAGTACCTTGATAATTGAAATTGTCATATTTCAAAGTATTGTTACCATCTACACTGACCTGACTTGCTGCACCTGATTGCCCCCAGTTAGGATTAAAATCTGATACACCAATATTTGTATATGCATCACTAAATACAGAAATCACATCTGCCGCATCACGTGTTGGTGTAGGTGCCGCTTCTGTCGGTCCATTATTACCTACATCTTCATTTCCTATATAGAAGTAAATGTTATCTACAAAAACATTTGGTATATCTCCAGACAATACTATTAGCGCTAATTTTGTTTTTGTACTTGGTAGTGGAATATCTAAGCTTACCCATTCTCCCGTCTCCAAAGCCGGACTCATAAAAGTAGTTTCAGAAACGATATCATCGCCACCACCTATAGCTCCATCTGGACCTGCATCAAATACTTCAATCTTAAACTGCTTACCAGCGGTTTCGTCCGGTGTCCAAATATCCATATGTAAATGTGTCATTTCAGAAGCATCTACTGTAGGATTGGCAAATTGAATACCTACAAAATTGAGCAACTTATACCTTATCATATCGTCTCCATCGACTTGTGGATAATCCTCTACCGTAGTAGAACCATCACCTGTCCAATATCCATTAAAGAAATCTACCGGTACATTGTTATAAACATTACTATACAAAGAAATTACACTATCGGAATTAACAGTTGGCACAGGAGCTGTTGGCGGTAATATAGCCTCTCCTGTTGACACAATAGCTAATGACCCCACAGCATCAACATCTCCCATTTTGGCTGTTATTACTGCAGTACCTGCATCAAGTACCATTGCTACACCTAGGCTACTAACCGTAGCAACAGATGTTTCAGAAGATGTGAATGTCAAATACGAAGGTGAAATTTCGACCAATTGTTCGATGTCGTCTAATAGACTAACTGTTAAAATCAATTCTTCAACAGTTATATTCTGACCTGTTTCAGCACTTACTGTATCATTTCTTTTTCCTTGAATACCAGCTTCATAGTGTGCCAATGTACCTAAACTTTCAAATTGAACTTCATCAACCCAAAAGGAATATCCTGCTCCATTGTCATTTAAAGTTCCATCTGAAAAAAAGAATAATCCTTTTTCTTGAATAAGTTTAGATGGATCTGGAATTGGAATAATCACTTTTTCCCATGCAGTGCTAACTTTCAAATCCTTTAAAGTCACCCTATATTCAGAATCCCCCTCACCAAACTCATCACCAAATCCTAATTGATCTATTGTAGCAGATTGAGAAGCTCTTACCCAAAAAGTAAGTGCATTAAACCCTGACAAATCACGTCCATCCGCCACATAAAAAGCACCCCCAGCATAATTACCGGTTGGATCATCTGGATTTGGAACATCAAACCTCATTGACGCCTCGCCATCATAAACAATATCATTATCCACCTGAAAAGCCGTTAATTTTGATCCTCCATAGGCACCATACTCTAAACCGCTACTAAATCCATCAATAAACACTTCTCCGTTGGTAGAGAAAGTTGCAGGATCTAAGTCATCAAAATCTCTTTTACAACTAATAATGACAGATGACAAGATAAATGTCATTAATAGAATAGTTACCGAAAAACTTCTTTTATTCCTCATTTGTGAAATTTTATTAATTATTATTTATTTTCTTATTTACCTATACTGAATTGGAAATATGTTCTGATTTCCCATTCTCTTCCATTATCAAACCCAATTGCATCAGGATCGCATACCACAGCACCCGTTGCATCTACTTGTTGTGTAGGACAATATCTAGGTGAATACTGATTCAGAGATCTCCATGTATAACTTATTCCAATTCTTGTATCTGGCTTAATAAACCACGATGGTTTACCTACCGTTGTAGACAAATCAAACTTTAATTGTACAGGGAAAGTTTGATTAAAATCTCGATGGTAATCGTAAGGCCCCCAATCATTTACTTTAACGCTAGAAATTAACTTAGCCTTTTTATATATCATTCTTAAGTCTGTTCCGAATCGCTTAATTAATCGCTCATCGCTTCCATTTGACTGTCCATTTCCTCCATATATGTTTGCAATAAATCCAAAGTCTGGACTTATTTTAGAAACAATGCGTGTATTGACTTCCCATAAATCTTCTGCCGGTGGTGCTCCCGAAAATGGAAAGTTTCCACCATCTGCAAAGGTTCCTATAGCGGCATCTTGCGTAGTAGGATGATGTTTAAATACCACCCCTGCACTCATTGCAAACTTCGCATCTTCTGCTTCATCATTATTCCATTCATACATCCATGTAGCAGGTGTAGGATCGAAAGTGATTAATAATTCTCCACCAATCGTTTCTCTATTACTTCTAACAACGAAAGGATCATCTAAAATATTTCTTGCTCTTCCAGGAGCCGCAACATCTCCAGAAATTGGACCTACAACTGGTTTTTGCCATAAGAAGTTAGGTGCAATTTGGAAATTTCCAAACCCTAATGTAAACCCTGTTAAAAAGTTATATTGATTTCCACTACCACTGTCTTTCAATCTCCAACCTGTAAAAGTCTGGGTATAATCACCGCCTCCATTGGCTACTAACCCCATGGCAGCACCTTGCATATACCAGTTAAACATACCTTTTGAGAAAGTAAATTTCCCCTTAATACCAAAGGCATCCTTAGCTTCAATTTCATCTTGGTACACCGTTCCATCTGAATCATCTACAATTTGGAAGCTTCTACCAACTAAAGGCTGGCCTCCCCAAATACCACCAAGCTCGATACCTACGGGTCCGAATTCTCTTTCGGCATGCAATGTTAATCGTCTTGTTTTAGGAGCAGGAATACTAAAAGATCGTTGATTATCACCATTTTGTGTTCCAATATCCTCATGAAAAATTGCAGTTAACTGCGTCTTTTTAATATGTCTAGAATACTTTAAGAGTAATGCTGGATTTGCTCCCCACCATAATTCAGGTCCTATTGCAGCTTTTAATCCTTTTGCTTTTTTCTTTCCTTCAATTTCGATTCCGATTGGAGCATTGCCATTATAGATATCTAAATTCGGTCCATAATTCGCTTCTGGATACAATCCAAAAAAGTCTCCTTCATACCCCCAATGATAATGTCCTACTCGATAAAACCCTTTTAAGTCAAAATATTTGTGGTTCCAACTAAACTCTGCATTGTATACCTGAAAACGCTTAACATCTTCTAATTCTGTAGTACCATTAGGTGTCGAAACGGTTACAGGAAGCCCTCTATTTTCATAAAATATTTCATTGATCGGATTATTAGGAATATTACCTAAAACATTAAAATTCACACTAGCTCTAACATTTGGTGTAGGCATAGCCTCTACTCCAAAATAAAAAGATTGTAAGTGGTCAAATCCAACTTCATCTCGATCATTTTCATCAGATATCTCAATATTTTTACCTCCTGTGTTAATTGTTGCCATATCAATTCTCAAATCACTCATACGCACCTTACTGCCTTTTTCACCAGTTAAAGCAGCTTTATCTCCTCTTGCTCTCAGTACTGCATCTGCCAATTGAATATTAGAAAAATAATTATTTATATATGCTAGTGAAGCTCCTTCTGCATATGGATTTAATCTATGTGCCTCTTTCAAAGCGTAATAGGCCGCTCGAGGATACAATTGATATATTCCTCGCGCATCTGTTTCACCTTTAGCACAAACGCCAAACCACTCTTCATTCATATTATTTTCTCCTTCCGAATAGTCATTTCGGTATCCCCCATTACTCCAAGAGGCATTATTATCGTGAACACTTAGATTTTTAGTTTGTCCGTATTTCCACCAGCCATCACTAAATTGAAAAGTAAAACCTCCTAAAGAATTACCTGTCTTTCCTAAGCCAGCAGCATTTTCATAAATTTCCTTCCAATTCTCAACCATATAGAATGCCTGAGCTTGTTGATCTTCTGAATTAGATATGGCGTTAAAAGCATCCGCACCAAATTCTGTAAAAAGAATAGGCTTATTCAACTCCTCTTTTACTTTCTGAAAAGCATCTCCAAAAGATGATCCACGATACATATTGGTACCAAATATGTCAATGTCTTTACATTCTTCTTTGATAATATCTAGGAACAACAAATCACCATTACAAATTGCAACCGGGTGATTTTTGTCAATGGCTTTCATTTCTACCACAGCTTCATTGAATAATTTATACATGTGGCGTGCTCTTATTGTAGATTTTCTATCCTCAATAGGAATATCTTCCGTTTCTGCCCCTCCCCAGAAAAGGCCATAATTATTTTCATTACCCAATAAATAAAGAAGCAATCCAGGTGTACCTTTATAAGATTCAGCCATCTGCTTTACTTCAGAAATCAATAATTCCTTTGCACGTGGATCAGAATATTCGGTATTACCAACCCAGCTTCCAGATAAAGTCAAACCATAACGACCAAATGAATGGTTAAGCATGGTATATATTCCATATTTTTCGTAAATATATTTTATCCATTTTGCAGGAACACCAGTGTATACTCTAATTGCATTGACGCCCATATTTTTCAATAAAGACATTTCAGCATCAAGAGCCGCTCTAATAACATCATCAGACTGTTTCCACAAACTATAATTGTAATTGGTTCCAATGGGAAAGTAATCCCAATTCATACCATTAACCATAAAATCGTCGCCATTCACGACCAATTTCATACCTGATTCATTATTTACAATAGCTACCTCATTGGTTTGTGCCATCCCAACAGTAACTAAAAAAGAGAAAATAATGCTTAGAAAAGTATTTCGTACCATATTCATATTTATATTAAGGTTTAACAACGAGACTGTCCTTTTGTTCATTTTTTGTTAAGACAGCGTTAAGGTATGGTTTCCACAACAATAAGACATTACGATTACACTTCACAAACAGATAATTCAACAGCATTTTAACTCACACTGCTTTTAACCACCTACTCATTTACTACTCAAAGACTACTCACTTCTGGTTTTTTCTCCTAACTTTAGGAATAATACGTAACTATGTCTGCCAAAATCAAATACTCATTATGTATTTTTCTAATAACCTGCCAAGCGTATGTTATTTTTGGTAATTACGATATAGGAACACCATTTATCGAATCATTCTCTGCGGAAGACAATAAAACAGGAGCCCAAAATTGGGATATCGCTCAAGATTCGAGGTACGTAATGTATTTTGCCAACAATGATGGGCTACTAGAATTTGATGGTTTTAATTGGAATATCTACCCACTACCTAACAAAACCATTGTTAGATCTGTTGAAGTTGATAGGAATGGTCAAATTTATACTGGTGGTCAAAACGAATTAGGAAGATTTATACCTAATTCTAAAGGAGCCTGGGAATATGAATCTCTTAAGCCCTCAATACCATTGGAATTTAGAGATTTTGAAGATGTTTGGGATCTCAATGTATTTAACAATAATATTGTTTTTAGATCCTCAGGAAAACTCTATTTCTATAGGAATAATCAATGGGAAATAGACAACCAGCTTTCAATTAAGTTTCTCAAAAATATAAATGATGAGATACTAGTTCAAGATGATGATGGACTATTACACTGGTATGAGCAAAAGCAATGGAAACAAGTAAACGACTCTGAAAAATTGAGAGGAAGCACCATAAATGGAATAATTCCACTAAATAAATCACATTTCCTAATTACAACAGTTGAAAAAGGTATTTTTGAATACAAAAATAGCTCTATTGAAAAATGGACAACTACGCTCTATGATTTTTTCTCAACAAATCTAATCAATTGTGCTACTCAACTATATGATGGAAGCATTGCCATTGGAACTTACCTTTCTGGACTCGTAATTATTGACCCCAATGGCCATCTCAAGTATCATATTACTAAGAATGATGGACTCCTTAGTAACAATATATCGAGTCTTTATAGCGACGCTAGCAATAACTTGTGGGTAGGTTTAGGAAATGGGATTAATCTTGTTAAGGTCAATTTTCCATTTTTACGAATCTATCCAGATGGAGAACTTGGAGGAACCGGGTATGCGATAAAGGTATTTGACAAAAAATTATACCTAGGAACGAGCAATGGTCTCTTTAGTATACCCTGGACACAAGAATCACAGAAAATAACAGATTTGAAAAAATTTGTCCCTATTGAAGGGACAAGTGGTCAAACTTGGGGCCTCAATATTGTGAATGGATCATTAATACTAAGTCACCACAAAGGCGCTTTTTTTATTAAACATAACAAAGCCTTTGAGGCGCTAAAAGAAACAGGGGTATGGTTGATGAATGAATATAAAAGTGGCATATGTATAATCGGCACTTATGAAGGCATTACATTTTATAATAATCAATCGGGAAATTTTGATAAAACTCCCATATCCTCAGCATTCAAAGAATCTAGTCGATTTGTTGAACAAGATATCGATGACAATATATGGATCTCACATCCGTACAGAGGAGTTTTTAAATTAACCGTAGAGCGAGATACGTTGATCGTAAATCACTATGGTTCTGAAGATGGACTCCCCAACAATTTACATAATCACTTATTCAAGATTAAAAATGAAATTATTGTTTGTGGAGAAACAGGAATATTCAATTATGACAGCAATTCTAATCAATTTGTCCCTCATCAAACATTAAATGAAATACTTGGAGAAAATGTAAAGATTAGAAGATTATTTGAAGCCCCTAATGGAGATATATGGTTTATTACTCAAGATAAGGTCGGATTGCTAAAAGTTACTGATAAGTTGTTGGAAAAGGATGTTATTCAAATTGAATTTCCAGCGTTAAGATCTTATCTAAATGATGGATTTGAATTAATTTATCCTTATAATGACAAACACGTTTTCTTAACTGCCAGACAAGGATTTATACATTATTTGCCTCAAAAAAAGATAACCACGGATTCATCCTTTCATCTATTACTAAACGAAGTGAAAATATATGGAAAGCCAGATAGTATTGTTTTTTCAGGTATTTTTAATGAAAACGAATCGATCACGCCTCACCAGCCTCTTAAAATGAAACATCATTTTGATCGACGTATCAGGGGATTACAATTTGCCTATTCAGCTAGTGATTTTACAAACAATAAGGAATTACTATTTAGGCATCAGCTATTAGGTTTTGATAAAGGTTGGTCAAAATGGACAAAGCAGCGAATTAAAGAATACACCAACTTACCAGCGGGTGAATACTCCTTTAAAGTTCAAGCAAAGCGTTTGAATGGCGACCTTACTCCTCCCTTTTCTTATGACTTTGTGATCAAGCAGCCATGGTATGCAACCAAAGGAGCAAAACTTCTATATGTATTTTTATTTTGTTTAGCAGGTATATTACTCTATAGACTCAATCGTAAGAAGTTTGAAAACGTAAGAGAAGAAGCGCATCAAACTGTGCAAAGGTCGCAACAAGAAATAGATCGATTGGAAAAGAAAAATATTAAAAGCCAACTAGAGCACAAGAACAGGGAGCTTGTTTCATCGGCATTACACATTTCCAGAAAAAATGAAATTCTGACGCAGATTACCAATAAATTAAGCAAGATAGAAACAGAATGTACTGATGAAAGCACCGTTAACCAACTTAAAAAACTTAAACACTTGTTGCGAAATGAAGAAATTGTGGAAGAAGGTTGGGAAAACATTATGTTTCATTTTAATGAATTAAACGGGGAGTACATTAATGAACTAAAAAAGAAACACCCCTCTCTTTCACCTAAAGATCTTAAACTTTGCACCTACTTAAAAATGAATTTATCTACTAAAGAAATTGCGTCAATGATGAATGTCAGCATCCGTTCAGTTGAAGCAAGTCGTTATCGCTTAAGAAAAAAAATGAACTTATCCAGCAATGATAACCTTACTGAAGTGCTAATGAATTTTGAGTGGCAGTAAGAATCATTCATCTATGCAAAAGGTTTTAAAGGTATACTCTTTTATTAAATATAAAATTAGTGTGCGTTTATTCATATTATATAAGTTATTTTAGGTCATTAATAATTAGTGTTTTATAAATGAAAAAGATATTGTTATTAGGATCTGGAGAATTAGGGAAAGAATTTGTAATTGCCGCAAAGAGGCTAGGCCAATATGTTATTGCTGCTGACAGCTATGATAATGCTCCTGCTATGCAAGTAGCTGATGATAAAGAGGTTCTTAATATGTTAGACGGGAAAGAACTAGATAGAATAGTTACAAAACACCAACCAGATATAATTGTTCCAGAAGTAGAAGCTATAAGAACCGAACGATTTTACGATTATGAAAAGCAACATATACAAGTTGTTCCTAGTGCTAAAGCGGCCAATTATACTATGAATAGGAAGGCTATAAGAGACTTAGCTGCAAATAAACTAGGCTTAAAAACTGCTAAGTTTTGCTATGCTAAAAGCGAAGAAGAGCTAATCAATGCAACTAAGGCAATAGGACTACCATGTGTTGTAAAACCTTTAATGTCTTCTTCAGGAAAAGGGCAATCGACAATAAAAAAAGAAGAGGATATCTCTACCGCATGGAAATACGCTATAGAAGGATCTAGAGGTGATGTTGTTGAGGTAATTGTAGAAGAATTTATCACCTTTGATTTAGAAATCACATTGCTTACACTTACCACTAAAGATGGCAATGTACTTTATTGCCCACCAGTTGGACATAGACAAGAACGTGGAGATTATCAAGAAAGCTGGCAGCCGGCTTTAATAAAAGAAAAGCACCTTTTAAAAGCGCAAAACATGGCGCAGAAAGTTACTCAAGAATTGGGTGGTGCAGGCATTTGGGGTATAGAGTTTTTTATTACAAAAGATGACGTTTACTTCTCTGAATTATCTCCCAGACCCCATGACACAGGGATGGTAACTTTAGGTAACACTCAAAATTTAAATGAATTTGAACTTCATGCAAGAGCAATACTAGGACTTCCCATTCCAGAAATCAGGCAGCAACAGTTTGGTGTTAGCGCTGTAATCTTAGCAAAAAAAGATAGTATACACCCTATCCTTTCAGGAATTGAAAATGCTTTGCAACACCCATTAGTTGATCTAAAAATTTTTGGAAAACCAACTTCTCGCCCTTACAGAAGAATGGGTGTTATAACAGTGTCAGACGAAATAGGGAGTGATCTTGATCACTTAAGAAAACTTGCAAAACAAGCCGCTGATAAAATTAAGATTGATTAATCTCCTTAATCAAAATCCATATTTTTTCTTTAAAACTTTTGCCCGTTCATCAGGCCCATCATGCTTCCAGCCCGGAGATCTAAAAATATAAGACAACTTATTTCCAAGCCCTGGTGCTTTGATAACATCTTTTAAAATAGCAATCAATTCATGAGAAGCTATTTTAAAGAGATTCCTTGTATGGATATTATGTGTAAGTCCATACTTAGCTTTTTCTTCTTCTGCTTGAAAACTACCAAACATCCTATCCCAAATGATTAATATTCCACCATAATTCCTATCTAGATATTTAATATTAGCACCGTGGTGCACTCTATGATGTGATGGCGTATTCATAAATAGTTCAAGAAAACCCAACTTATTTATATATTCTGTATGAATCCAGAATTGATATATAAGACTTAAAGACATCTGCGTTAACACCATTATCGGATGAAAGCCTAGTAAAGGCAACCATAGCCAAAGCAAATATTTATACATATACTCCCACCATCCTTGTCTTAATGCAGTTGCCAGATTATAATCTTCAGAAGAATGATGATTAACATGCCCTGCCCACAAAATCCTAACCTCGTGCCCCAGTCTGTGATGTACATAAAAAGTGAGATCTTCTAAAAAGAAAAGTAATACCCAAAGATACCAATGCGACTTATGCCAACTTAACTGTTTTAATTCTTCAAAAGAATCAGGTGCAAGGTTATCAAAAATTCTATATTTAAATAGAACAAAAAAAACTCCAACGTACAACGCTTTGCTTCCTAAATTTATAAATACAGACCCCAATCCCATACCTATACTTGCTATCGCTTCTTTAACGTCATAATTCTTCTGATTTCTTTTAACCAAAAAATACTCAAACAAGATCAACACAATAAAAAAGGGAACAGCAAACGCAACGGGATCATTAAAACTAAGTGGATTGTAAAAACTAAAAATGATCATTGCAAAAAATTCTAAATGAAAGGTATCTCTTTTTTGACAAAATGGTATAGTTATTCCGGTAGAATCTGCAAATACTAATATTATTTGCCATTTATCAAAAAGACTACTCTCTTTTTATTTTCAGATCTATCACCTTCGATGCTTTAACCGGAACTTTAAATTCCTTTTTAACAGCTTTAATTGTAACTGTACCCTTAATTTTTAATTGAGCTTCCTTAGACCTAAACATACTCCCTAAACCACCTAGAAACAAGTTTTTCAAAACTTCATCAGGTTCAAATATGTACTTAATCGGTATAGAAAATTCTTGTTTTGCCTTTACTTTAAAAGGTATTGTCTGAACAACATTTCCAATATTTTTTTCATTTATTTGAATGTCGAAGGTAGATTTTGAAACTGTAATTCCAACTGAATTAGGGTTATACATAACTACATCGGCAGCAATTTGCATCTTACCATCTTTTCTATTGAAATCAATATTTTCAAGTCTTTGAAAGGAAGGTTCTATATCTTTTTTACAAGCAACAATTGTACTAATAAAAATAAATCCTATCAAAATCTGCTTAAAGTACTTCATAAGTTTTATTTTATACAAGAGATCAAATAACATTATTTTTTGACCTTAACTATCTTTATTAAAAAAATCTAACAAATACTTATTTACCTTTTCTGGAGCGTCTTGTTGTACCCAATGACTGCACTCTGAAATATATTTAATTTCTAACACTCCCTCAAAATATTTATCCATTCCATAAGTCAATTCCTTACCGAGTGCCTGATCATTTTCTCCCCAAATAAGTATTGTTGGCACAGTAATCTTTCTATGTTGTCTAGTCCCCCCTTTTAAAGACATTCTAATTCCAGCTCTATAGTAATTAAGACTAGAAGTTAAAGCATTTGGCTGCGAATAAGCGTCTACGTACTTTTGAATAGTAGCATCATCAAAAGCAGATTTATTAAAAGACCATCCCCTAAAGGCATTCTCAAATGTCTTTTTAAGATTTATTTTTAAAAACAATTCTGGTAGAAAGGGTAATTGAAAGAAAAACATATACCAGCTTTTTCTTAACTGGCTAAAATTTGTTTTTAGGGCTTTAATAAAAATTGCAGGATGTGGGCTATTTAAAACTGCCAATCTATCTACAATATATGAATGAGAAATTCCAAGATTCCAAGCTACCGCACCTCCCCAATCATGCCCAACAATATGTGCCTTTTCATATCCAAGATATTTAATTAATTCAACAATATCGCTGGCGACCTCATCCATTGTATAATGTTCAATTCCCTTTGGTTTGTCAGACTTATTAAACCCTCTTAAATCAGGAACAACCACTCTATAATTTTTAGACAAATCAGGAATCTGTGCTCTCCAACTATACCAAAACTCCGGCCATCCATGCAATAAAACGATCAACTTATCACCCTTACCTGCAGTTACATAATGTAGGTTAATTCCATTAACCTTTGCATATTCATGCACCCAATTATCTTTATCTACCATCTATCCCAATTATTAAATAAAGTTACAAACATAGATGATATCATTATAACAAAAAAGCGACTTCCATTTTGATGGAAGCCGCTTTAGAAATTTAAAATCGACTAAATATAATAACTAATAATACTAATCAATAACTGAAAGTTTCTTAGCTACTTCATCTTTCCCTGTATTAATATTTACTATGTAATTTCCTTTTGCAAGGTCAGATACATCAATATTAGCGATTCGACTAACACCTGCTTCAATTACCGTATTTAATACTTTAACTTCTTTACCCAATACATTGAATATTTTCAGTTCCACTTCACCGCTATATGGTGACGTAATATCTATATTGGTTGTATTGTTAGCCGGGTTAGGAACAAATTCTCCAACTGAGAAACCGTTAATTGCATTCCCTAATGAAGCGCTTACTACATCAGAGTACTCGTTAGCACCATCAAAATCAATTTGATTTAATTGATAGTAATACGTCACTCCCGAAACAACATCCTCATCAATGTATTGATATTCTGACAACTCGTTAGTCGTTCCGTTACCATCTATGGTAGCTATTGGGAAGAAATCTAACCCATTTACACTTTTCAATACTACAAAATGATCGTTATTAAGCTCTGCAGCTGTTTCCCAATCCAACTGAATAACATCGCCTGTTGCCATAGCCGTAAAGCTAATCAACTCAACCGGTAGTGGCCCTCCGCCACCATCACCAGCACCTGCAGCACCACCACCACCAGAGAAGCTAGTAATAGTAAAGTCTACAAAGTCAATGTTATTGTTTTTACCTGAATTTATTGGTGCCAAAGCAATTACGTTAGGACCAATCATACCAGCTGGCGAAACATCTGTAAGTGGGTTATAATTATCAGATTTAAACCATTCAAACCCTTGATATGCCACACTTTGAGCAGTAGCAAAACCTTGTGCTTGTGTAATTACATCTGTTCTTTCTGATGGACTATAATAAAACCTAACTGTTACTTCATCATCTAAACTTTCATTTGTAACATTCCAGTGTCTCCTCATTGGATACGTAGCCGAAGTGTAAGGTGCTCCGAACCATTGTTGATCTACATCATCCCAGCTATTGAAGACCGTAACAGAAGGTACTGCGTTCGCTTTAGCAGTTGTATTACCTCCATCTAAGTCCGGATCCCAATTGATAGCAAAAGCTAATTTAGATTGGTCTGTAGTCATACCATAGAAAACCCAAGTTCCTAGATCACATCTAAAATCAAGACCATTACCATCAATAGCATCTCCATCTTGAGCTAAGTACACTAAATCTAATGGTGTTTTCACATCAATAGAAATACTTGCACATCCTGTTTGTGTACCACAATCATCTTCGGCTCTTACATAATATGAAGTAGTAGTTGTAGAGCCTGCCAATGTTACTGTATGTGTTCTACTAGTACCTGAAGAGCCTACAGAAGTACCTCCACAAGATCCAGAATACCATTCCCATTCTCCACCATCATCTGAAGATAAAGAACCTCCATTAACCGTTAACTCAATTTCTCCTCCAAAACAAGAAGCCGTTGGACCATCAATGCTAGTAGGAACTGTAGACTGTTCTTTTACTACCACTTCTAGAGAAGCATCTGCTGTATTATTACACGCTCCTTCTGCTCTCACATAATACGTAGTCGTACTAGCTGGTGATGGACTTATGGAAGTTCCACTTCCAACATTAGTCCCCGTACCACCAGGACCTGTATACCACTCCCAAGTAGCTCCAGTTGCTAAACTACCGCCCACTACCGATAAGGTAGTACTGGAACCATTACATATTGGAGTAGTACCATTTACACTAGTTGCTGCTACAGATGCCGGATCCACCGTTATCGTGCCCGTTGCATTAAAGCTTCCACAACCTCCTGTTAATGGTATGCTATAGTTAAACGTACCACTTGCTGTTGGTGTACCACTAATAGTAATCGTATTCGATGCCCATGCGGCCGTTACCCCTGAAGGCAAGCCACTCGCTGCTCCAATACCTGTTGCACCAGTCGTACTATGTGTAATATTCGTCAATGCTGTGTTAATACATAACGTTGGTGTTGATGATGCAGCACCTACTGTATTATCTTCTGTTACTGTTATTGTACCCGTTGCATTCACACTTCCACAACCACCTATCAATGGCACAGTATAATTAAATGTACCACTTGCTGTTGGTGTACCACTAATGGTAATCGTATTTGATGCCCATGCCGCCGTTACTCCTGAAGGCAAGCCACTCGCTGCTCCAATGCCTGTTGCACCAGTCGTACTATGTGTAATATTCGTTAATGCTGTATTGATACACAATGTCGGTGTTGATGAGGCAGCACCAGCTGTATTGTCTGGTGTTACTGTTATTGTACCCGTTGCATTAAAGCTTCCACAACCTCCTGTTAATGGTACACTATAGTTAAACGTACCACTTGCTGTTGGTGTACCACTAATGGTAATCGTATTCGATGCCCATGCAGCCGTTACCCCTGAAGGCAAGCCACTCGCTGCACCAATACCTGTTGCACCTGTTGTTGCATGTGTAATATTTGTCAATGCTGTATTAATACATAATGTTGGTGTTGATGACGCAGCACCTACTGTATTATCCGGATCTACCGTGATCGTACCTGTTGCATTAAAGCTGCCACAACCTCCCGTCAATGGTATGCTATAATTAAACGTACCACTTGCTGTTGGTGTACCACTAATGGTAATCGTATTCGATGCCCATGCAGCCGTTACCCCTGAAGGCAAACCACTCGCTGCTCCAATGCCTGTTGCACCAGTCGTCGCATGTGTAATATTCGTCAATGCTGTGTTAATACACAATGTTGGTGTTGACGAAGCAGCACCTACCGTATTATCCGGATCTACCGTGATCGTACCCGTAGCATTCACACTTCCACAACCACCTATCAATGGTACTGTATAATTAAACGTACCACTTGCTGTTGGGGTACCACTAATAGTAATCGTATTCGATGCCCATGCAGCCGTTACCCCTGAAGGCAAGCCACTTGCTGCTCCAATACCTGTTGCACCTGTTGTACTATGTGTAATATTTGTCAATGCTGTATTGATACACAATGTTGGTGTTGATGACGCAGCACCTACCGTATTATCCGGTGTTACTGTTATCGTACCTGTTGCATTCACACTTCCACAACCACCTATCAATGGTATGCTATAATTAAACGTACCACTTGCTGTTGGTGTACCACTGATCGTAATCGTATTTGATGCCCATGCGGCCGTTACTCCTGAAGGCAAGCCGCTCGCTGCGCCAATGCCTATTGCACCTGTTGTACTATGTGTAATATTCGTCAATGCTGTGTTAATACACAATGTTGGTGTTGATGATGCAGCACCTACTGTATTATCCGGATCTACTGTAATCGTACCCGTAGCATTCACACTTCCACAACCACCTGTCAATGGTATGCTATAGTTAAACGTACCACTTGCTGTTGGTGTACCACTGATGGTAATCGTATTCGATGCCCATGCAGCCGTTACCCCTGAAGGCAAGCCGCTCGCTGCACCAATACCTGTTGCACCTGTTGTTGCATGTGTAATATTTGTCAACGCTGTATTGATACACAATGTTGGTGTTGATGACGCAGCACCTACCGTATTATCCGGTGTTACCGTTATCGTACCCGTTGCATTGAAAGTTCCACAACCACCTGTCAATGGTATGCTATAGTTAAACGTACCACTTGCTGTTGGTGTACCACTGATCGTAATCGTATTTGATGCCCATGCAGCCGTTACCCCTGAAGGCAAGCCGCTCGCTGCACCAATACCCGTTGCACCCGTTGTGGCATGTGTAATATTCGTTAATGCTGTATTAATACATAACGTTGGTGTTGATGATGCAGCACCTACTGTATTATTGGCTATGCCTGTCCAGCTATATGTAACCACTGAAGACTCATCACAACCATCGCCATCGCAGATGGTTTTGATAGCTATAGTATTCGCACCCACTGCCGCTGTTATTGGCATCAATGTATTTACCCATCCAGCACCATTATGATTATACCATATTGCACAGCTTCCAGCACCGCCACTGCCAAGAGCTGCCCCTACCAATGTTAACGATGTGCCTTCACAAGCACTCGCCACATTTGGCGACTTTCCTGCGGATGGTGCAGCAGGATCGCTATTTACTATAACTGTTGCGGAGTTAGATGCAGGATCATTACAATCACTGCCATTGTCCGTAACCTGACACCTATACAGATAAGATCCTGTAGCCGTTATTCCAGATACTGTAAAGTTATTTGCACTGGCAACATTTGAATAAGAAGCCCCTGCAGGTGTTCCATTAGATACATTCACCCAACTACCACCATTCCAATATACCCATTGGTATGTTTTATTAACACCATTAATGGCCGTTATACTCATAGCATGCGATCCTCCAACACATATGGTTGCTCCTGACGGATGTGCTGTTATACTAGGCTCAGCATTTACCGTTACCGTAGCAGAATTTGACGCAACATTATTACAACCATTGCCACTGCCATTACCATTATCTGTTACTTGGCACCTATACTGATAAGCACCTACAGCTGTTATTCCAGCTACTGTAAAGTTACTTGTACTTGTAACATTAGAATATATAGCACCTGCTGGCGTACCATTTGATGTATTCACCCAACTGCTGCCATTCCAATATTTCCATCTGTAAGTTTTATTTATTCCTCCGGTAGCAGAGATGCTCATTACATGCGACCCACCAACACAGATGGATCCACTTGTAGGATTAGAAGTAATACTTGGATCTGCATTTACCGTTACAGTAGCAGAATTTGAATTGATATTATTACAACCATTGCCACTACCATTACCATTATCTACCAATCGGCACCTATACTGGTAATCACCTACAGCTGTTATTCCAGATACTGTAAAGTTGCTTGCACTGGTAACATTTGAATAGCTTGCACCTGTAGGTGTTCCATTGGATACATTCACCCAGCTACTGCCATTATAATACTGCCACTGATACGTTTTATTTATTCCTCCGGTAGCACTAACGCTCATTGAATGCGACCCTCCTTGACATATAGTCTCTCCAGATGGGTTAGAAGTAAATGTCGGATCCGGATTTACCGTAACCGTAACCACATTTGACCATGCATAACAACTTCCATTCGTTGCTGACCGAACTCTTCTTTGATAATAGGTTGTCTGAGTTAGTGAACCTGGATCATAAGTTGAACCTGTGGCACTACCAATAGAACTATATCCGCCTGCTGGCGAAGAACCTGTACCAGATTGCCCTGATGGATTAGATGTAGATTGATACCATTGATATGCATAACTATTTGACAAACCACCTGACGGTGAAGCCGTATTTGTTAAAGCTGAAGGATTACCTCCCGAACATATCGTTTGGGCATTACCAATTGACCCTGCATTTAATGCTGTAAAACCTGGTACATTTATGCTCGGAGAATAGGTTCCATTTCCTCCTCCATAACCAGTGTTATCTCCAACACCTCCAGAACCTCCATTCCAAAATGCTGTAGGACTTATAGTATTAGCGGCACATGGATTTCTAAATATTTTAATACGGCCACCGCCACCACCGGCACCACCACGTACATTATTAGTACAAGAATAGGTAGATGCCCTTGGCAAACCAGAATTACCACCATTACCTCCACGTACATCAAGTGTTCCTGTTACGGTGACTAAATTATCTCCTCTTAGAAGAATTCCACCACCAGAACCACCAGCACCACCAGCACCAGCACCACCGGCAGCATCATAAGTTCCTTGGCAGGCTGCTGCCCAACAACTATGTCTATTATATCTAGGAGATTCGCAGCTATAACTACAATTATTATATTGCTTACCGCCATGTCCACCATTACCACCATTATTTCCTCTCATAGTAATGGATCCTGTTGCACTAAGGTTGTTGGTAGCATATAACCATACACCGCCACCGCCGTCACCGCCGCCGCCGCCGTTAGTTCCCCAGTAGCTTCCGCCACCGCCACCACCAGCGCCACCGCCACCAGCACCATAGCCTATCTGATAGCCACTTGTATTTCCTACTGTATTATCGGAGCCTGTAGTGCCTCCACCCCATGGAACACCCGAGATAGCAGACCAGTTACCACCATGATTACCCTGACCACCGGTACCTCCTCGACCACCATAAGATCCCCCAGCACCGCCGCCGCCGCCGCCGCCGCCTTCAGCTAAACCGTTATGCGCACATTGTTCTGCAGATCCACCAAAAACACCTGAACAGTTATTATTACAAATACCTCCCCACGTACCACAACTGGAACTACGTGCTTTGTGTCCTCCGCTAGTACCGTTTTTTCCGGTATTACCACCACCGCCATAGGTACCATTACCACCAGAACCACCACCACCACCATAACGACCACCACGATGTGTACTTGGACCGCCACTACAGTTATTACCGTTTATGGATTCATAATAACCTCTACTACCGCCGCCGCCGCCATTACCGCCACGACCATTACCATTTATAGTGCCACTCACCGTAATATTATTAGCCGTCACTCTTAGCAAGCATCGGTCTCTAACCGTTACAGTTACCCCAGAATTCACGGTAAAGTTTCCTGAGACGGTAAAAGTACCTCCTAAGGTCATATTTTGAGTAATGGTTAAATTACCACTGTGTGTTCCTCTATTTACATATACTACATTACTGTATAGGCCACCATCTCGACCACAGTTTTTAGCATACGCGCGATAAAAAGTTCCGACAGAAGGATTCACATCGTAAGTAGCGGAGCCGCCATTACTAGGCGCCTGTCTACTATTGGCAATAGTAGACCAAGAACTTCCATTAGTAGATTGTTGCCACTCTACCCAGCCTCTTCTTGAGCTTAAGGTCAATCTAACGGTTCCGGAATTACTACATCCCTGATTGGTGGACAACGAACCAATTTGAGTTGTATAACACTCTAGTATTGTTCTTTGTGATTGCCCTCCTGTAAATTCCCAGTGATCTACTCTAAAAGTATAAGTACCATTCATTGTATAAGCACCCGTCCATCCATCTGCGTTGCTACATAAACCATTATACTGCCAGCTAGCACCATCATTTATGCTAAATCTATGTCTATCGTCTGATGATGAGTAAAAGCGATATACCCCAGCACGCCCATTTGCCAAAGTCAATGCCTTTGTCATTCTAAACCTTGTAAGGAAATGCTCAGAAGTACCTCCACAATTTGGGATACTCCAATTCATCTCATGACGATAACCATTATTTTGAGCATTTGGCACATCACCTTGACATTGAGTTCCACCTGCAGGGCCGCCACAACCCCAAGGCGTAAAAGTATTATACACGGTATTATTATTACTCCATATATAATAACGCCAATAATCGTTTCCTGGCGTTTGCGCTAGTAAGTCGGATGAAATAATGGAGGAGGCTAATACAATTAGTAGTGTGTAAATTTTCTTCATATAGTATATTTTATAAACTGTAGCACTAAGAACACCTTATTGGTAGTATATTCACTAACGAAAATATAAATAATTTTTAAGAAAAACTTCTTTTTTTAAAAAAAACTCTTAGACTTGTTGATAACTTCATTTTTTTGAGGGCTTGTTTTTAGCGACATATGCATAGAAAAACTATGAACAAATCTAAATAAGGTATTTTGAGTAAATTGAAAGGCCATCAAAAAAAATGGCATGTAGTACATTCGAATAAAATACAGGCAATCACCATAGTATTTTTTTCCATTTTACTTTACTTACCTACCATTCAATTTGATTTTAATTTAGATGATCATCATATTTTAGACGAGTTGCCCCCCAAAGAAGCCGGATTTGCCGGATATATTGATATTTTCAATTCTGATTTTGGAGGTGCTGATTACCGGCCAATTGTAGTGGCTACTTTTTATACTGAATTATTGATTTCAGGAACGATAAACCCCAAAATGTCCCATTTTATTAATGCTTTGCTTTATGCGCTCGCCTGCTTTCTGGCCTTTATATTTCTTAAGGGTTTACCGCTCCCAAATAAAAAATTTATTGTATTTACAACTATTTTATTCTTTGTCTTTCATCCTATTCATGCCAACGTGGTTAGCAGCTTAAAAAACAGAGACATTTTGTTGAGTTTTAGTTTCGTAATGTTGTCCCTTATTTGTTTACATCCCATTATAAATGAAGCTTTACATTTTAAAAAATTAAGATTGGTATTTTGGAGTGGCGTTTGTTTTCTTTTAGGGTTATTATCAAAATTAGATGCTGCGGGCCTTTTAATTTTAGCACCTTTAACTATCTTATTATTTAATATTAAGGATTTTAAAAAGTGGGGAATTGCCCTATTAATTGGTGCTTTTTACTTTGGTATATTTAAACTAAGAATGGATGTAATAGGCCAATCCATCATCGAATTTGAAGATATTAACCCTGTAAGTTTCACAGAAAACCCATTAATCGTTTATGATTCTTTATTAGCTAAAATTAATGCTGCTCTGGCATCCTTGTTCTATTACATAAAATTTTTAATCTATCCCAAAGGATATTATTTATATTTTGGCTATAATACTATAGATACTGCCGGATTTGGAATTCCTCAAGCAATAGGTGCTGTAATTGCCATTTTATCCATAGCCATTTTTATTTACGGTTTAAAAAGAAATAGGGCATTAAGTTTTGGCATTCTGTTTTTTTATGCCACTATATTTTACTGTTTAAACCTATATCAATTGGTTAATGGTATTGTTGCCCCCAGGTTAGCATTCATAGCATCTTTAGGTTTTTGCATGTGTCTGGCCATAGTAGTGTGGAATGTAAAGTCTAGAATTAAGCAACCTTATCTCAGCCTTTTCCCTATTGGATTGCTCCTCCTTGCCTATTCGTTTTTTACTGTAGACCGTACGAAAGATTGGAAAAACCTGGAAACCCTATTAGAAGCAGACATGCCTCATTTAACAAAATCTTATCAAGCGAACAGGATCGCAGTAGAGACCTATTTAAAATGGGCCATGGAAAGTAAGGATAAGTACACGGGACTTAAATTTTCAAAAAAAGCATTCATATGCGCCAAAAATGGAAATGCTGTTTTTAATAAGAATGTTTATATGCAAGAGGCGTTAGGGTTATCGGCATTTTTGTCGGGCAAATATACATTTGCGAAAGCAACTTTTATCAATGTTATTGAAAAATGGCCAACAACAGAACTCTCTTATGAAAAGCTGGGGGATATATATATGATTGAGAGCAAGTTTGATAGTGCTGCGCTTTATTACAAAAAACAAATTGATGTTATTCCCGACTACTTCAAAGCTTATTTTAATTATAATATAGCCATGGTTCAAGCCAACAGGATTGATGAAGCCATTGCTGCGAATATGCAATATATAGAAAGATATCCTGACTATTATTTTCCCTATGAGGGTATAGGCTTTTTATATTTTAAGAAAAATGAAGTATTTAAAGCTGCCCCTTATATTATTAAAGCATTGCAAAAAGGAAGTCCAAACAAAGCATATCTAAAAGATTTTGAAGCCATTTATAAAGAAGAAGGCATGCTGGCGGAATGGAAAGCAATCACTAAAAACATTCAATATTAGAAAGACTATACCACATATAATTGTTAGACTGGCTATTTTGATTTTATTTGCTTTAAAAACAAAATCAGTATTGGCAAACAACCTTAGTACAATCAACTTTGGATATACCATTTTGCTCTTTCTTGCTTTCATAATTACTTTGGAAACTATACTGATTTTATTAACCGATTTAAAAAAAGAAAATAGGTATTTATTACTTTTTAGTTTATTCATAAGCTTAATAGCTGTTGAAGCTTTTCTAAAATTTGGACAAGACAACTACAAAGTCTATTCAGAAATAAATGAGGGGTTTTATAGCTCCAGATACACAAATAACCGCGCCTTGGTTAATAATCTAAAGAAAAGAGGCTCCTATAAGGAAGTGCTTTTTCAAGCGCCTAATTCTACTCAAGAGATTATAAAAAAAGAATTTCAATACACTTTTCGTTATAACGAATTAGGCCTACCTGACCAATCCATAGATACAAGTTCAAAAGATACAACTACGCAACGTATCATTGCTTTGGGCGACTCTTTTACGGAAGGTATCGGCGCTCCTCAAGATTCTAGCTGGGTGAATTTATTAGAATTAAAAATGAATAAAAAGTACCCACATATATCTGTCGATATATTGAATGCAGGGAAAGCGGGCAATGACCCTATTTATAGCTTTGAAATGCTTAAAAACTTATTGCATTTACAGCCTAATTTGGTACTGCTAGCCATTAACGAAACTGAACTAGGAGAAATACAAGCAAGAGGAGGTATAAACCGATTTGAAAATGGGCAGTTAAATTTAAAAACCGGCCCTTGGTGGGAAGTTTTGTATGCCTCCAGCTTTATTGTTAGATATTATGTACAAGGCATTTTGAATTATGATTATGATTTTAATGCTAAATATAAAATAAAAGCAATTGTTAATGAGACCTATTCCGTGCTCATAGAATCGTTAAAAAAATATATTGAATTGGCGAAAAAAAACAACTTTGCTTTTATGGTTATTCTTCAACCACATGTATCAGAATTATACAATGGCCGACTTATTCTAGATCAGGAGCATTTGGCATCGAGCCTTAACCATGAGATTGGCTTTTTAAATCTTATACCCTGCATGGGATATAAAATAAAATCTAAAAACGAACTTCCTTCCGATTATTATTGGAAATTAGATGCACATTGCAACAGTAAGGGGTATAATCTAATGGCTGAATGCCTGATGGAAATGCTGGCCCCGCCATCGGAGAAAGACTAAGCGGTTATTCCTTATTGTTTTTTATCAATTTAAATGTGTTTGCATCTTCTATGGCCCCCACTTCTACAAGTCGAATTACGTTATCAGAAACAACATTTACTTTAAATTTCATTTCAGTACTATCATCGATAATGATTTTCATCACATCATTATCGTCAAGTGATATAGGTGCTTCTTTTAACTCGCCATCATTAGCGTATGTCGCTATTCCCTTATCCATATCAAAATTAACCTGATACGGTTCCTGATCCAGTTCTTTTACCTCTCCATTCTCTTCAAAGCCTATTGTATCTATACTCCAGCTACCTCTTAGAATATCCTTTACTTCCGTTGGACGTTCATTGCTATTTCCTGAGTTGTCTATTTTATTGTTACATCCGATTATAAATGAAGTAAAAATTGCAAGGAAAAATAGTTGTTTAAATGGAAAATTCATTTTAATAAGCTTTGTTCTAGGATTAAAAGTAAATAAGATATTGTATAAATCAACAATTTTCTTTGCAATTTTTAAAAAGCGTGCATAACTCATTGCTATTACCAATAGTCACAATATTAGAAATATTGTGGCGACTAAAGTTATATGAAACTATTCTTTTATAAGCTTTACAACATCCAAAACATTATTGTCGCCAACGATATTCAGTAGATACATCCCAGATTTAATCTTAGCAACATTAGCATTGCTTATAGGAGCATTTAATTCTCCACTCAACACTTTTTTACCTTCCAAAGAATGAAGTTCATACAACAAATTCTCAAATTGACTCACCCACTTTAAAGGAATTTCTATTCTGACAAAGTTCTGGCTGGGTGTAGGAAATAGTTTAGTTTCTCCCGCTAATTGATTATTAAATATTGGAGTAACTGTTGTATCTTTTATTATGGTCAAATCTATCACGGTAGTATCGCAACTATTATCTTCACACATAACAATACAGAATTGTTCATTTGTAGGCTCAATATTTTCTCCATTAAAATTGACTCCCTTATTATTCTGATCAAAGACAGCATTAATTGATGAACCAGAACTACATAAAAAGAACGCATTTGGCATAAATCCAATGGGTAGTGCACTACTTTGGCTCAAATTAATTGTAGTATCCACATTTCCCGAGGATAATACTTCTACATAAATTGTGTCTTTTGTTATACCTATGCTTTCCCAAATTGTATGCAATTGGTTTTCGGTCAATGAATATTCGGTTTGCCTATAACCGTTTGGCCAAAAAATAACAATAGAATCTACTTTTGCTGTTCCCAAACCAAAATGCACATAAGGACTATTCGAAGAAGCGTGTGTTGAACCTCCATCCACTTCTCTAAGCTGAACGGCTCCCTCCGTATCGTATAAATATACATGAGCACCATAAGCGTTGGGGTTTGAAACAGTACCTTTCAAAATCAATGAGATAGCATTTTTGGAGTTATCTATTTCATTTATATAAACCGCTACATTTTTATTATATATGGTATCTAACTCCCCTTCTTGAGAAACAGCAACAAACACAACATCCAGATCTCCATCGAGATCTAAATCTCCATAAGCGCCCCCCCGATAATTTGAACCGTCATCCATATTCATTTCAAGAGAAACATCCCTAAAAGAGCCATCTCCTTCATTTAAGAACAAAGTATTTTGATTGTATAGGGGATTAAACAACTCTCTTGCAGAAAGGATATGTCCATTACTTACAAATAAATCTAAGTCTTTATCATTATCATAGTCAAAAAATCCAGTTCCCCAACCGGTTTTTAGTCCTGAGCTATCATTAAGGGGTGAACTATCATTTTGTAACGAATCTTGCACTCCAGCATGATTCGTCACATCTATAAATGTTCGATCTCCATTGTTTTGTAATAACACGTTACGACCTAGGTTGGTGACATAATAATCTAGATCAAGATCTCCATCGTAATCCCCAATAGCAACTCCCATAGCAAACATACCAATATCAGCTCCAGAAGATTGACTTATATCTTGAAACGAGTTTTGAGGATAATTATTCATATATAATTCATTTGGATAAACATCATGGCCAAAATCATTAATCACATAAAGATCAACATCATTATCATTATCGAAATCTGTGAATGCCCCCAGAAATGTAGTACCGGAATCTGATAGCTGATAATCTTCCGTTACATTAATAAACGTTCCATCCCCTTGATTTAAATAAAGGTCATTTGCAAACGCTTTATGTATAAATATTGTATTGCCCAAAGAATCCAACGCAAAATCACTCTGATCAATATAACTCCCAATAAAAACATCTAGGAAACCATCTTTGTTTATGTCTCCCAACGCAGCACTTATACTAAATTTATTTTCATTACCTCCTAGTTGTTCTATTGGGGCTGCTTTAAATCGACTATTACCATTATTAAGTAACACTAAATTTGAAAAGTTTCTTGACGTGCATAATATAAGGTCGTTGAATCCATCATTATTTACATCTCCCGCACATACACCATGAAAGTCCCCTCTATAATATGCTAAATCATCAACCACCAAATATTCTGTTACTAAATCGAAGCCGTTTCCGTTGTTGATATAAAGTGCATTCGGAGATAATCCTCCAACAACAAAAAGATCTAGCAACTTGTCATTATTGACATCAAAAATTGCAACACCACCACCAAGTCTTTCGCCATTAATATACTTGTGATCAACACCCCATTCATCTGCTACATCCGAAAATTGAGCATATGGTGTTTTGCAAATAAAAAGAAGAATAAATAAGTAAAAGTAAATAATTCTCATACACGACTATTTGGGATTGACAATAAAGAAAACATAGCACTAAGCACCTTAACTTCTTCTTAAATTTAATAAATATTTGAAAAAAAATGGATTAGAAATATATAAGTGCCCCAGCGGTGTTGTAGGTAATGCTATTATTGCTTTACAAACTGTCCGGTTCCAAAAGCCCCATCTAAATTTCTAAATAAAAGAAAGTAATTCCCGGCGACAATGGTTGAGACATCTATTTTGTAATTCTTATTCAATTTACCCTTTAAAACTATTTTCCCATTTTCGTCATAAATGCTATAATTGCCCAATTTAGTATCTTCTATTCGAATAAAATCATTTGCTAGTGATGGTACAATTCCAATACTATTTATAGTATTCTCTCTTATTGGGGTATTGATATTTCTATTATCGTAAATGCTGTTGGCGTCATTTCCATAGTATTGCCCCCATAAGATAGAAGAGGCCGGTATATCTGTGTCAAGGCACTTAATATGAACCTTTGATTGGGAACTATAGGAAAAAATTAATTCCGCAAGATTGTCGTTGTCTATATCCTTTAGCAAAGGTGTTGAGAAAAAATTCAAACCTTCGGTAGTATCCACAATGTAATTATAAGTATCCCCATCGATATTATACTCTGCAATAGACAACCCAAATTTTGAATTATCAATTAAAAAGTTAGAAACATATATTAGGTTAGACTTTGCACTTTGAGTATAGGATAGATTGGAGGCTAATTGAAACATATTCCCCTTGTTATTGGTCCATTCACTTATAGTTCCATCTTTACCGTCAATAAAAACACTTCTAAAGCTATCATACCCCATTATCTCATTAAAAAAGCCTTTTGAAAGTGTTAAATTGACATCTAGAAAAAGGTCATTATTGTAGTTTACCAAAGTAGGTTCAGTGTACATTTCATATCCTTCAAAAGTATGCTGCCATACTTTTGAAAAGTCTGATCCATCAATTAGGCCAATTCTTCCATCAAAGTTTATAGACAAAATATCGTATTGATTATCAGCATTAAAATCTGAAATAATGCATGGTTGAATAAAACCCTTTTGATAGGGACCATCTAACCTCTTAGAATTTGATCTCAATTTTCCGTCAACAAAATCTTGAAGAGCACATATCCATAAAGAACCGGAATCCGTTTCACCACCTGTACCATATATTACATCTAGTTGTTGGTTATTGTCAAAATCCAATAATATAGGGCTAAAGTAAGTTTCTTTGTTGTCAGGAACAGAATCTAATTGAAGGATATTCCCATTGGCAGCATTTATAGTCATTAGATAACCAGTTTGTCGGTTGGGGCCATTAGGTGCTATATTGGGGTTACCACCATTACTAACTAAAATATCATTAATTTGATCGCCATTTTGGTCGGGAATGCTTTTAGGGTTATAAAAGTTATACGAATTGAGAATTGAAGATGAGCCAAAGTGATCTCTTGCATTCCAAATTACTATTCCATCATGGCCATTCAAACACATTAAAGCTCCATCTCTGCCAGATAAAATTATGTCATCAACATTATCGTCATTTACATCAAGAAATAGTGCGCTACCAAATATGGATTCACTTGATTTAGTATGCCAAAGTATATTGCCATTTGATCCATCAATGCAAATAATTCCTGCTCGTGCAGTATCATTGTTAGCATCCAATACAGAAAAAACAACATCTTCTGTTCCATCATTATTGAGGTCTGCACTCCTTAGAGAAGCAACAGCACTGTTATAATCAACTAAAACCTCCCATGAGAAAAAGAAATTTGTCGCATTACAAAAATTGTAGTTGAACAAAAGGCATATTAACCAAATTAAAGAAGTTTTAGCCATTGACTAATTATACTAAATGAAAATGGATTTTCAAAAATTAAGGTTTGAAAAAGTTGGGGCATATCTATCCGATTTCTTAAAACATCTTTTAACAACTCCTTTAATCAGCTCTATAGTTTTCTACTTTGTCGAGTTCATTATAAAACTTTTTCGAGTTGCCTTTTGGCAAACCCTCCTACTCCCTTTAACAATAAGTTCCTACAAATACTTACAATAGCATTTAAAGGTAATCCATCCGCTCTAATTTCGCCATCATTTCTAAAAGTATTACCCCCGATAGATGATCAGACAAATAAGACACCTCCCAATTTATATTTCCTGTAGCAGCCCAATTCCCTGTAAATATATTTAGATCGGGCTCACGAGCGTTATTCCACAACGCATTGGCATTTGTCTGAAGAAAATTAACATAAGCAGCTTCTTTCGATCCATCTAAATCGCCATATAAGATCAACTCTGTCAAATATCTCACAAAGATACCTTTGAACAAACCACCATCCCGTCCATTTTCATCAATTCTTAAAATACCATTTTCAGTATAGTTGTTTATGAAATAATCGGCTGTTCGTATAGCTTCCAGAATGTACTGATAATTCCCTGATATCCTATACAATTCCGTATTTTCACCAATGTAAGTGCCCTGATTATAAGCATATATATCTTTTAAAACACCTGTTGTTTGTATCCCATCCCAAACTATCCCTGTTACAGGATCAACAAGTATTTCCTTCTGCCAGTCATGAATCTTAATGGCCCATGAAGAATCACTTTTATTACCAAATTGTCGATATAATCGTGACGCCAAAATAGATGCCGGAGCATTTGAAGGGGTATTTTTGAATTTCAAACTGGATAAAAATTGTTCTTCCAACGACCAATAGATGCCGCCGTCATGAGGACTATTAGACCAGCCTGTTTTTATTCCACCCCACAATTCAGTTGTAACTCTTTTAAATTTTGATTTGTTCATTATTTCATGTGCTCTTTGATACGCTAAAGCCAGCCAGAGCATGTCGTCATAAGAGGTAGTGAGATAACTAAAAAAGAAAACATATTGGTTGTAAAAGGTTGATTCCAATTTTAGTAATCGTCGCTGATAAAATTCGTCGCCTGTTCTTAGATAGCCATCTACCATTACTTCTGCTGCATGCGCGTTCCACCAATAGATGTTACCTCCATCATCGTTACTAAATTCTTTGTATCTATAAGTTTGAGGAATCCAAAAAGTCTCATTTAAAGCTGTTTGTGAGATAGCGGCACGTTGACTCCATATTGGATTGTCAGGTGTGGCTGGAGTAGGGAACTCTAGATCTGGCAGACAGCCTGTAAAAAATAATGTGCTAACTATTGATAGAAGAATAATTCTCATTTTCACATAACTTTAATGAGGTTGTAAAATACATTTATTTTGGGACGATATATCCGTTTTAAAATTAATCACTTTAGGAATTCATACCATTGGTGAACTAAATAGGCGCTATTGGTGAACTAAATATTAGTGTTGAATCAAATTCTAACGGTAAGTTGTCGTAATCGAACTTTTCTTCAAGATCAAAACAATGATGATACAAATACACATTTGTAATATCGTCTGAATAGTGTTTATTAAGATAGTTACTTAGATAATATCTATACCATCCATATGCATCATCATCATACACTTCATCAGAGATTCCAAGGAGCCTCCACACATGCACAAATTGGTGATACGCTACATACCTTTCCGTTAAACAGGAAAAACATCTCTCATATTTAGTATCATCAAAACTGCGATAAGTTTTCATTACGGTTTCTCTTGAGTTATCCTTTCTTTCGACTACCATTGTAAAATACCCTACCCACCTGTAAGGTTCTGGAGCATAAAGTGCCCATGCCTGCCAGAAAAAAGAGGCTCTCGTTTTGGAAAGATCTTCATTTATCCAGCTAAAAACTTTCATCTCCTGAAATTTAGCAGCGGTCTTACTATGCTCCCTACAAAAAACAAAGTGATAATAGACATTGTGTTGCAAAATGAAAATTATAAAAATTATGCTTGCAGCACTAAGTGCTTTTCTCAAAACCGCACTTCCTTTAAAATTAAACCTGAAACGTTCAGTCAGCGTTTCCAGTTTAAGTTTAGTCCAATGTTTTGGCAATGGTATTAATAATGCGATTACAGGCAGGACTGCAAATTTAAAATGTCCAAATTCTGAAAAAAGATCTAATGACCAGTGAAAAGTCAATAAAAAGACAACAAGAAAAGACCGTACCCATTTGCTCTGGAATGACAGTAATAATAATATAGGAAAAGTATATTCTATTATTAATGTAACAAAGTTTAACCCTCTGACCAAAAAAGGGAACTCTAAAATAGAATAGGCTAATGGTTTGGTAAATGATACATTTAAAAGAACTCTTGCAGCAGCAGATCCATTTAACCAGGAAACACCAGTTTTATTAATCCCGTTAAAAAAGTAAATAACTGTTATCTGGATAAAAATAAGTGCGAATAACCACCCACTAACTTCTATTTTCTTTTTGTCTTTAGATTGTGCTACATAATAAAGTGCAATTAAGATATTAAGAAAAAGAAGTACAATAAAATAAGAATCGAATCCACCATGAACCATTTCATATCTACGTGCAATAATTACATAAAAGGCATAAGATACAATTGAGGCAATTAAGGGATAAAAGTTAAGTGCCATTGCCAAATAACTACAGCATGCTAGCAATAATGTGAACGTTAAAGTTGTTTCATTCGCAAATAAGAACCCAAAATATCCTTTATAATGAAGATCTGCATAATTGGTCCCCAATAATCCAACATATGGAGAATATACTTCTTGAAAACAACCAACTTTAATTAAGAGTAAACTGATAATAAGGGTAATACCTAATGCAAACCTGAAACATAAGATATTGGTGTAATCAATCTTAAAATTTGCCTTATCAAATGACATATACAGTAAATTTAATATTTAATTGGTTTACCATATTTAGATAGTTTTGAATACAATGGTATTTATTCCCCTATTTTAAGATCTTCAATATTTATAAAAAATACTGCTAAAAGTGGGTACTCCTTTTTGTTCCCAGACTAAGCAATAAACTCCCAGTTTTAAGGAGGTAATATTGACCTTTTCATTATACGTGCCCTTCTGTACAATTTGCCCTAGACTATTCACTATTTTATAGGAATCTATACTAAAATGATTATCACTTGATTTAATTGCTATAAAATCGCTACTTGGGTTAGGGAAGACTGCTACTTTAGAAATCTTTGATTCGAATATAGATACGGGTGTTTCTTCTGAGCAATTTGTTTCTACTATTGCTGTATTATCTCCCATATATCCTTGCCAAAAGCTGGATTTCAAATCTGTATTGTATACAGATAATTTAAAGGATGAATTCCTAAAATTAAGTACATCTGCATCATTCGTCACTTTGATCAATTCAAGTAAATTATTGTTATCTAGATCTGTCAATAAAGGAGAGTTACCATAAGCCAAATGGTTAGAATCGCTGATTAATACTTCATTTTGTTGGGATATTGGGTCATACAATGCCATTTCGTTATAGATGACACCATTGATTAAATGATTTCTTGAATATATTACTCCTGAACTGAATGCTGAATTATCAAATGAAACTCCGGTAGAAAATTCGTATTGATAACCTACAGTATCAATAAGCGTTACTCCCCCATCCTTCCCGTCAATTAAATATTGTTCAAATCCCGAATAAACTGGCCATGCACCATATGATACGGTTGTAAAAAAGTCTAAAATAGAATCTCCACCAGCATAAAACCCTGGTGTAATACCCGAATAAATTTCTGAAACCGGTATTACTGACTCCCATATTAAGCTATTATCGACACCATCAAAAGCTACTATTCGGCTATTTAAATTAGGAGCTATAATATCATACCACCCATCGCAATTAATATCTGCAATTACTGGAGGCTGAATAAAGCCTTTATCATCATCTGAGGCTAAAATTGTATATGATGAGATACTATCATCATTCAATTCCGTCAGTTCCATCTTTAGCAATTCTCCTCCATGCTGTTCTCCTCCAGTTCCAATAATAATGAAAGTAGTATCCTTAACATCAATTAGTACCGGAGACATAAACGTTTCTGATTCCGTAGGCAGTAATGCTTCATTGATGATCTTACCATCAGCCGAAGAAATAACCAATAATTTTGGCGTAACATTTTCACCATTAAAGGAAATTAGAAGATCCTTTTTGCTGTCATCATTCCAATCTCCTATTACTTGTGGATTATAGTAATTCGAATTTGATGCCTTTTGATTATTACTTTCATTAAGCGTCCATATTTTATCTCCTGTTAAACCATCTATAGCCAATAGCGCGCCTCCTCTTCCATTGATGATTACATCTTCAGTGTCATCTCCATTTACTTTCATAAAAATGGCATAACCAAATACCCCACCCATGTCGTGCACATAATCCCATAAAATATCTCCGTTTAAACCATTAAAGGCCATAGCACCTGATCTTATTATCCCAGTAGTATCTTGCGGACTGCTATATCCAATTACAACATCTAGCACATTATCGCCATTTAAATCAAATGTTTTAGGTGATGATAACGTATTAATCCCATCCATTTGTTTTTCCCATACCTGATCAGTAATTGACTGACTAAAACCCAAAACTGAAATCAAACAGAATGCACAAATTATTACTACCTGTTTTTTTTGCATAAAGTTCTTATCAAATTAAAAAATGTTCACTTAAATATTATTAAAGTTGATTTACAAGAAACCTACTTCAACTGTATATGGCATAACCTAAGACAAGCATCTATTTATCCTTTAGTTAATGAGATTAAAAATCAAATATCAAAGACTAAAACACCTCACTTGCTTGCTTTTTATCACACCCTCTTCTCAGATGAGGCAAGATACGATTTATAACAAGATGTTTACGAAAACATGCGCATAATTTAGACCATCCATTATCCACTCAACCATGGTCGGCACTCTGTTTAATTTGGAAAAATCTCTTTTATTACTATTATTTTTGGAGATGCATATTTTAATTTGCACTTACTATCAATCCCAATTTAAGTAAGGTTACGTAATACTAGGGTTTGGTCATTTTAATTGACACATAGTCGTCCAACGAAGTTTCAAACGCTCTTAATTTGATACTACCTTCTAAAAAGTTGCTTTCAATCGAAGAGATTGCTACCACCTTTGCAGGGAAGTCTACTGGCTTCAGCACTATATATTTTCCAGTTAAGCTAAGTTCCCATTTACCATTAAGGTCAGCAACATAGCTCTCTTCTCTTTTAGGATACTTAACCTTTAAAGATTTATGTAAATTAAAAGTACTATCAGCATTAAATGTAATCTCAAACACCGGATCTTCCATTTTACAGGAATCTGCACACACCTTAAATGGATTATTAGTTGCACGCCACGCACCTATTAAGTTTTTATAAATAGTATCTAATTCTGCCTTTTCGAGTACTTCATCCTGATAGAATTCGATTCCCCGATTTTGAGGAGGTTTATAGGCATATGAATTAATGTAAGTACTTCCAGCAATTTTACTTTGTTTTTGAGAATTAAGGTGAAGAACTTTAACCCCTGAAGGGCTTTCATCATACAAGAATATAAAATAATTACCCTTATAATTATACGATTTATACTTCCCATAGTTTGACTCAATCAGACCATTCTTATGCGTCAATATAATTGCTTCATCATTCTCAAAAAAATGAAGATCGTATAGTATTTCTGAGGAGCTACCATTAGATACCACCCAATTACTATTAACTAAGCTATTACTGTCTATATCGAGGTGATGTTCTCTTGTGACTGAAGGGATTTTTTTTAAAACTAACTCCCTTATAGTATTTGCATCCGCTGTAAGTATCAATCTTATTTCATTTTCTGTAAATGAACCTGATACATTTTCATTCCTTTTTCTTATTGTAAGCTTATTTCCACTTCTAGAGTACTTGTGTTGAAATTCAGTACCTGGTCCAATTATCCTTACTTTCCCCTGTTTAGAGAATTCGAAAATCATGTGATTATTGAAATATGTAGTATCTCTGGTAGCATTAATTAGCAGTTCAGCATATGATTCATTTGTTTGCTCATCGACCGATATTGTTCTTGTATTAATGGTCTTTTCATATATAGCGATCCAAGTTCCTTCAATACCTTGCGACATAACATCAAAAGACATTAAAAAAAATAGCAGTAACAATAGATTAAAAAATTTCATATTCATTTCAACGATTAAATATAGACAGCATATTTGTTAAAAGGATATAATAGAAACACATAAGATAATTTCATCTAACTAGAATTTCATCATTTTCTTACACGTCCTTCTTGCTTATGCAAATTCTTTATATTTTTCAAAGGCCTTCCAAGCAGAGTTTCGGCTGCCTCAACTCCTTCTAGTTTTTGTTCTGAAGTCAACTGCGCTTCTAATTCAAATATCTCGTTTATTGCTGTTTCCTGATCTTCATAAGGAAAGTCACTTTTAGATTCATTAAATATCAGGTACCAAACATATCCCAAGAAAATATCCCGATCAATAAACATTCCTGAGATATACATTCTCGCTAAATTCCATCTGGTAGCTGTAACGTATCCACTGTTATCTAAATCTTCTGGGTTTTGTAATTTTCCAAGTCTTACCGCCCATTTCAGGAATTCATTTTTATTTATTTCTGTTCCAATACCATCCATGTAACAATTTATAACATTGAACAGGCACATAATATGATCATTTTCTGCACATCTTAATGCAAACGATAAAGCCTTTTCATCACTTTGTGGCACACCATCACCTTTTCCATGCACAAACATCATTGCAACAATGGCATCATTATATCCGCTTTCAGCTGACTTCGAGAACCATTCTATTGCCTTTTGGACATCTTTTTCAACTCCATTTCCAGTGGCATAAAAATCCCCTAATAAATATTGTGCCTCCGAATCACCAAGTTCTGCAACTAGCGTCAATAATGGTATAGCTTTTTCAATATCATTTGATTCAATCAGTGTTTTTGCTTGTGATTTTAAGCCTGTATAATCCTGACCATGCGCAAATGAAGCAATTAAAAATATAAATGGTATAAGCTTAAAATTCATAGATTGTTCTTTCTCTATTTATTTAAACAAAAATTATGCCCTTTTTCAATCCAATATAGAACTAATTACACAAATTGTCTTAACTCCTCTAATATTCATTTTAAACTAATCACATTACAATTTTCATAAAACTTATCTGACTATTTAGAAAGCTAAAATAGCTGGCAATATCACAATAAGGCAATATTTAATCCCCCTAATATTGAAAATCTATAGTCAGAAAATTTATCTTCACGATATTATTATATTCAATAATGAATGATTCAAAAGTCGTTGTAAATGGTATAGCAACCTCACTACCACATCAAATATGTAAAAGATGTGTTCAAGATACAACGGTCCCAGGAATATCTTTCGATCAATCAGGCATTTGCAATTTTTGTCACTTACATGATGAAATGACAAAAATATACCCCAATGGTGCAATGGGAAGAGAAAAATTAGCCTCTATTTTTAAAACAATTAAAAAAGCAGGTAAAAAGAAAAAATATGATTGCGTTGTAGGTATAAGCGGAGGAAGAGACAGCACCTACCTTTTGTGGAAAGTAGTAAAAGAATGGGGACTAAGGCCCCTTGCCGTCCATTTTAATGATGGCTTTGACAATCCTGTTGGAGGAGAAAATATGATGAATGCAGTTACTAAGCTAGGCGTTGAGCTAAGAACTATAACTTCTGATTGGCGAGAAGCAAAGGATTTAAAAATCACCTTTTTGAAAGCTTCTGTACCGGATTTGAATTTAGGAACAGACATTGGAATTGCCACTGCGCTTTATGGAGTTGCTCATCAAGAGGGAATAAAATATATTCTTATTGGACAATCCTTTAGAACCGAAGGTGTAAAACCGCTTTCATGGTCCTATTTTGATGGAGACTACCTAAGAAATGTACAAAAAAAATTTGGTACGAGACCGCTACGAAAATGGACTCCAAATGACCCTGGATTTAATTTGGGAATAAAAGAGCTCACCTATTATACGGTTTATAAAAGTATTAAAACAATAACTCCTATGTATTATACTGATTATATCCGCAAAGAAGCTGAAGCCATTATTACAAAAGAACTCAGCTGGAAGTACCCTGGCGCACATTATTTTGATGATTTATATCATAGCATAATTAAATATGTTCATCGAGTTAAATTCAATATAGATTTAAACATGAATAGTGATTCTGCTCTAGTTAGATCTAATCAAATGGATAGAGCAAAAGCATTAGAGCGAGCGCATAGCATCTATAAGATCGAAAGCGATAGAATTATTGATTTATGCATTAAGAGATTGGGCATTAGTCGAGACGAATTTGAATCTTATCTGCAACTCCCTCCAAGAACATTTAGAGACTATAAAACAAGTTATCGCTTTATTAGAACTATGAAATATCCTATTTGGATGGCCTCACAATTAAACCTAGTACCTAAAATAGCATACAACAAATATTTCAATTGTGGCAAATAAACCTACATATGTACTTGGAATAAATGGTGGTGTTAGAATGGGATATCAAGATATCTCTGCTGCGCTTTCAAAAAATGGAGAAATTATTGCTGCGATAGAGGAAGAGCGGTTAAATCGCATAAAGCATTCTCCTGGTCAAATCCCCTATTTATCAATAAAAAAAGTATTACAAATTGCCCAAATAAATTTGGAAGAGGTTGACTTAGTGGTTAGCCATGGAAGTACCTGGGGTGAAGCATATGAAAGTGTATTGAGAAAGCATTTTAAGATGTATTTCAATTATTGCCCTCCCATAAATAGGGTTCATCATCATTTAGCACATGCAGCTTCTACCTATTATGCCTCAGGTTTTAAAGAAGCCATGGTGCTATCCATTGATGCCTCAGGGGATGGCATCAGTTTACAAAAGGCTATTGGATCTGATGGTAATTTAGAAATAGTTGAACAAATACCCAGAACCAATAGCTTAGGAATTTATTATTCTCTAATAACCCAGTTTTGCGGTTTTACCAGAGATAGTGATGAGTACAAACTGATGGGCTTAGCACCGTATGGAGATCCAAATAAAATAAAATTAGACTGGTTGTTAGATACAATAGATGGTGGATATAAGTTTAATCAAAACTATATTCAAAAATTAGAGCCGGGTCAACCTCAACCTTCAAGACAACAAGCCATATATGATGACAAAATATTTGAAATTTTAGGCAACCCTAGAATTCCCGGAAGTATACTAACTCAACATTATAAAGATGTTGCTGCAGCTGCCCAATTAAAGCTTGAAGATACTTTAATACAAATAGTAACTGATTTTCATAAAAAAACAGGCTTAAGAAAGCTTTGTTTGGCGGGAGGCGTTGCTCTAAATTGCTCGGCAAATATGCTTTTAATGAATCTTCCATGGTTAAATGATGTTTATATTCAACCTGCTGCAGGAGACAATGGAATCTCGCTGGGTTGTGCATACCTTGGATCTAAAGCTTTAAATGAAACTCCTCAAAAAATGGCTTCTGCATATTTAGGAGATTCATATAGCAATTCTGAAATTGAGCAATATCTGAAGCTTTTCAATTTATCTTATCAAAAAATCATATCTCCTGAAAAGGAGGCCGCAAAATTGGTTGCTCAAGGAAAAGTGATAGGCTGGTTTCAAGGAAAAATGGAGTTTGGGCCTCGAGCTCTTGGCTCCAGGAGTATTCTCGCCTCACCACTTATACCTGAAATGAAAGCAATTATAAATCAAAAAATTAAGTTTAGAGAAGGTTTTCGGCCTTTTTGCCCTTCAGTTTTAGAAGAAGACTTTTCAGAATATTTTGAAGGCAAGCAGCACAAATCACCCTATATGACCATTAATTATAAAGTTATATCAACAAAAATTCCCAGTGCTACGCATGTTAATGGAACAGCAAGAATCCAAACCGTAAATAAAACTCAAAACCCTTTATTCTATAACTATTTATTGGAATTGAAGCATATTTCAGGTCATGGCATATCTCTAAACACTAGTTTTAACAGGAGCAATGAACCAATTGTAGCATCTCCAAAAGATGCGGTTTCCGTATTTTATGGATCAGGATTAGATGCGTTAATAATTGGAAATTTTCTCTTAATTAAATAACCTTCTGTATTAAAAAAGCAGTTTGATACGATTTGGGAAGTCCTTAGTCCACAATTATTATTTCTTGAAAAAGCCCATTGTCATTTGAAATTTTCAAAACATTTATTCCCTGAACAAAGTTTTTAGTAGAAATAGTAAGCAAATTATTGTGGGGTATAGCTAACTGTTTATGATGAACTTTTCCAGCCACATCAATTATTTCGACTTTATAGTTTTGCGTTCCACCTTCAACTTGAATCGTTAAAAGTTCTCCTTTATTAATAGGGTTAGGATAAATGGTTAGCCGTTTACTCTTTTCAGGGTAAATTGAAGTTGTAATTCCAAAATGTTCTTTTGCTTTTTCAAATGCTCTATTGCCTATTTTCTCTCCAATCAACCTACCTGGGATATCGTCAACCGGCGGGTGAATTCCTCCCCAAATTCTTGACAAACTGCATTGATCTGATGCGTCTTTATATGTTGCCCACTGAAGTTTACAATTTATACTAGGCCCTTCTTCAAATACCAAAAATTCGTTCTTTACAACATCAAACTCTCCGATTCCACCAGGAAAATAAGTATCCCCCGTCAATTTTGACAATACTTCTGCTGCAGCTCTTGAATAAGTGGAATGGCCTGATACATAACCAGCGAATGGTGGGGTTACAAAAGAAGGCCTTTGATATGGCCACCAATTTTCTGCTAAAATCCATCCAACACCAGCTTGATCTGTTTCCGGCTCATCAATATAGTCAGGGCCTCGCCATGAATACACTTTTATTTTGCCTACATTTTCATTTCCTGAACCTGCTAAAGGATCTCCTTGCATTACAACTTCAATAAAATTGGGCACCAAAGGAATTCCATTTTTATTAAAATTTGATAAAGTAGTATCTGAACACTGTCCTTGACTGGTCATATATCTAATAGCAGATACCGGCCTTATATAATCATACCAACCTTTAATACTCCATGCTGCTATCGCACAATCGTGCATAGCGCCACCCAAAATAAAATAGGATTTAACATCCCATTCCAAATCATTAAGGACTGCTCCGCTGCCCTCAAATCTTTTCTCCAATAACTGATGATCGTTTACATAGTTAAGTATTGTAAACCAATGCCCAGGCGGAGTTTCAGAATCAGGGCCATCTGCCCAGAATTCTGCTAAAATTCTACTATAATCACCTCTTGGTATTATTTGCGTCTCATAAGAATTTCCTGTTATAGGATTAACGGTATATCCCGTGCCAGGATCTCCTCCCTCAAAGAAGTCGTAAAATTCTTGATACTCTTCAAAAGTATTTGGATACTGTTGAATATTCCCAATTGAATTGGGTGATATATCCCATAAAACACCATCGGCCGGATCAAGATGTGATGCCCAAGCAACTACTAAACTAAAATTCCACTTATATTCTTCCGACAAACTGTCTTCACCAATCAATGGCGGTGTCCCCGGGTCCATATAAACGTTGTAATTATTATTGTCTCTAGACCTAACCGTTACATCACTAACACTTAACGAAAATGGAAATACATTTCCCCATTCAGGGCTTAAAAAGTCTGGTGTATCATCATTAGTAACATTACCCGATTGATCAATAAATTGTTCCAAGGTCAATGGCTGCCAACGGTTAGGGTTTATAATACTGGGGTTCCCTGAACTATCAACAATTAGTGGAGGATTAATTGGACTGTAATATTCGTTCTCATATTCATTCGCTTCATTTGCTCCATCTTGATTACCAAAATTAATTATACATTCTGCAATGTAATTTCCTAAGGCAGGCAATGAACCATTTTGATAATCAATACTTGTTTCCTCTAAACTGTATCCCAGACCTGTCATCAGTGTATCAAATCTCACTTTAGTACTAATAGGATTTGGTGAGTTTACGAAACGATGTCTTAAAAGCCTATGTGCTGCATAACTCATCACCTCCTCTTGCGCCTTTTGGACATCAGTAGGAGCTTCTATAGGAATATATTCACAAAAGAAATTCCCGATAGTATTACCTAATAAATAAGGTTGAGTTCCTTCCTCAAATATGGCCCACGAATCGTATAATGCAATTGCCGTATGAAAGAGATTTCGAGCATGAACCGTAGGTCTTGCGTAATCGTCCCTTATTGCTTCCAACAACACCTCATTCCACTTTCTAGCAACTGAATGTTGAGAAAAGGAGTTAAAAGTCAAAAAAAATAGTATTAAAAAAGTAAAACTTCTTATTACCATAAATAATGTTTAGTATAAATATCTTTTGAAAAGTCTCTGATATAAGTACATTTCCTATTTTACGACTTCAAAGTATATTTTCAATATAAAAGTAACTAGATATTTGCTCTTTTGCTAAAAACTACATTTAGTAGATAACTATCTCTATTTACCGTTCAAAACTTATTGATCATTTCTATTACACAATCAACTTCTTCATCTGTCATTTCAGGAAAAAGAGGTAGAGAGACACATTTATTTGCATGATACTCTCCTATCGTAAAATCACCATTTTTATAATTTAAAAACTGATATGCTCTCTCTAAATGCAAAGGCGTTTTGTAGTGAATCGCATACCCTATTCCATTATCCCTTAAATATTCTATAAATTTCTCTCTTTCTTTCACATGCACCACGAAAAGATGGTATACAGATTGTGCTCCTTCAATTATCTTTTGAAAGATTATCTTATCATTTTTGATCTGTTCCAAATAAAGTGCAGCTATTGCTCTTCTTCTTAGATTCCATGCATCTAAGTAGACCAATTTCTTCGACAATATAAATCCCTGAAAACCATGCATTCTATAATTGTATCCTATGGTAGGAAAAGCATCATTAACTTTCCCACAATTTCTTAAGGATATTAATTGATCAACTAGATCTTTATCATTCAATATTAATGCTCCTCCCTCACCATAAGCTCCTAAGTTTTTACTTGGATAAAAGCTAAAACATCCAATATCACCAAATGTGCCCACATTTTGGTTTTTAAATATTGCTCCATGCGCCTGTGCTGTATCCTCTATCACTTTTAATCGATGTTGTTTTGCCAACGATAAAACAGCATCTATATTTGCTGGAGTCCCATATAAATGAACAACCATAATCGCCTTTGTTCTATTCGTAATCGCGGCCTCAATCTTAGTTATGTCTACATTCCAGGTATGTTCATCTATATCTACAAAGACAGGTTTTGCACCTGTATAAACTATCGCATTAGCGGAACTAATAAATGTATTTACCGGGACAATTACTTCATCACCTTCTTTAATACCAAGGGTTAAAAGTGCTAGATGTAAAGCCGCTACCCCACTGCTAACAGCAACCGCATATTTGACATTATTGTATTCGGCAAAATCACGCTCAAATTGTTCAACATATTTCCCTGAAGAATATGCAGTTGACTTAAAGAATTCATCCAAGTCGCGAAAGATATCGTCTTTTAATTTAGCATACTGTCTGTTAAGATCAAAAAAAGGAATGTTCATTTACTTTTTGTCTTTTTAATCCTAAATTTTATTATTTCCCAAACAAGTTTAAACAGCTCAAAAGTAGCTTTACTAACAGTTCTAATCGAACCACCCTTTGAGTTTCCAAAATCTCGGTTTAAGTATTTTGATTCCACCTCTATAACTTTGAAGCCCAGTAAATTTAATTTCGCGCAAATTTCACTTTCGATTAATGAACTTCTCAGATTCATATTGATTACACTTAGTTGCTTTATTTTATAAACCTTAATCCAATTAACATCCAACAAATTTAACCTGAGAAACAATTTGTTAGTTTGCCTATTAAAACTTGACAAAAAATTCCTAAACCATGTATAGCCTTCCTTTTGAGGTCGATAAAAAGAAATATAGTTTTCTTCTGGAAAATCAAGATAATCACTAAGCTCAAAAATATCAAATTGCCCATCTCCTGGGATGGCACAAATATTTTCATATTTACATGCACGGTAGCCTTTTAACAGGGCATTTCCTATGCCCATATTAGATTCATTTCTTAAAAGTACAAAATGGGCATTTCTTTTAGTAAAATCAAGAATATACTCTTCTGAGCCATCATTACTTCCATCATCTACTACAATAACTTCATATTCTCTATTGTAAAAATGATCTTTACAAAGAGATCTGACTGACTGTAACACCTTTTGAATATTTCCAGCTTCATTAAAAGAAAAAATTACTAATGACCAAGATTGCAACATCAACTAAATTAATACTTCCACACCTCCCTTAATAACTGATTCGTTGGCTTTTTCAATAATAGACACAACACTCAATGCTGATTGCCAATTTGCCATTGGCGTTTTGTTATTAATAACAGCATCATAAAAATCCTTTGCCATTAAAGACAATGGCTCCTCCAAATTAAATTTGGGCACTAAGATATCTCCAAGTCTATAATCTACCAATACCTCGTCTTTTTTATCCTTTGAGATATAAACAAAATTCTTTTCATAAATTTTCAGTTTATCACTTGGCTCAATATCGTCATAAACGATCATTTTATGCTCTCCCCCAATTAACATCCTCCTTATTTTAACCGGAGACGACCACGAAACATGCATATGCACAATTAAATTACTTTCATAATTTAAAGTTATATATGCTATATTCTCTACTTTATTTGGCAAGTGGGAAATAGCGTTTACCTGAACAGAATAAGGGCGTTCATCCAATAGATAATTGATAATTGATATATCGTGGCAAGCTAAATCCCAGATAACATTCACATCGTTTTGAATGATGCCTAAATTAATACGAACGGCATCAATATTTATAATTTTCCCAAAATCATCAGACTTAGAAATCTCCTTAATTTTTCTAACTGCGCCATTATATAAGAAAGTATGATCCACCATTAAAACCTTATTGTTTTTCTGGGCTAAATCTATTAATGTCTTTAACTGAGCAGTTTGTGTTACAATAGGCTTTTCAATTAAAACGTGCTTTTTATATTGTAAAGAAAGCAAGGCCAATTCGTAATGGTACAAAACAGATGTTGCAATGATAATCGCATCACAATTGCCATTAATTATTAAGTCTTTCCCATCATTAAAAACCGTAACCGTAGGATATGACTTACTGATTAATTGCTGCTTTGCAGTGTCTTTTTCTGCAATGCCCTCAATAGTACACCCTTCGAGATGATAGAAATTTCTTACCAAATTAGGCCCCCAATATCCATATCCAATTATCCCTACCTTTAATCTCATGATTTATTGTCACAAAATAATGGAAAATATATATCTTAACAATTCATTGCTTACATGAATACTTCAATAAATAATATTGAGCCGCCTTTATTTTTTTTGGATGAACAAGATACCTATGCTGGTAACGCGCCATATTTCTACAATAAGGATAAATATGACTGGGTTAACACATTAGAAAAAAATTATCATATTATATTAGAAGAATTCAGCCCATATATCAAAGGAGAAAAAGAATTAGAATCTACAAGTATAAACCCGCCTTATTTATCTTCCAAAGATGCCTGGCAAAATGTATATTTTTGGAATTTCATGTGGAAAAAACATAAAAACTGTAAGCGGTTTCCCAAAACTTATCAGCTTTTAAAATCAATCCCCAACTTAACTTTTGCTGAGGTCACCGCACTAAAGCCCAATGCTCGTATTTTACCACATATTGGTGAAACAAATATCACCATCAGAGGACATCTCGGACTAAAAATACCCGGGGCGTTTCCTGATTTAGGCATTCAAGTCGGTGATGAAAAAAGAGGATGGGAAGAAGGAAAAGTTGTATTGTTTAGTGATGCACACCGTCACACAGTTTGGAATGATACTGAGGAAAAGCGATTTGTGTTAGTTTTTGATGTCTTAAAAGATGAATATGCGAAACATAAGTATTGGATGAATGCACAATGCTTGGGTGCATTAACCATTAAGTTTTTTGATGAACACATTAACTTGTTCAAGAAACTGCCGAATTTTTTATTGAACTTTTTCCATAAATTTTTCAGTATTCTATGGTATATATATCTTCCTGTGCAAAGGAATATTTCATTTTTGCCTTAGCTAGTTAGATGGCCAATTGTAATTTCTTAAGCTTTTTACCCCCTCCTTACTCTGATATTTGTGATAATACATTCAAATTTCAATCTTTGTATAAAGTAAGCATTTAGCCTTGAATACGGTTTTAATTATTGGCGCTTCATCGGGAATAGGAAAAGCATTGGCAATTCATTATGCCAAAGCCAACAATAAAGTTATAGGAATTGCAAGACGAAATGAGCTACTCAATGAATTAGCAACAATTTTCCCTAATAATTTCATTCCAATTTGTTTAGATATTTCAAATGTTGGAAAGACTAGAGAAACATTAAAAAATATTGTCGTAGAATACCCAAATCTAGAACTTATTATTCACTGCGCAGCAATCGTTAAAGACAATAAAAATTTGGATTTTGAAATCGAAAAAGATACTCTTAGCATTAATGTTTGGGGATTTACAAACATTAGCGATTGGGCATATAATCATCTTAAATTAAAAAATAAGGGACGCTATGCTGTAATCACTTCTGTTTTTGGAAGTAGAGGAAGAAGGTTAGCCCCAGCATACAACGCATCTAAAGCATTTCAAATTAATTATTTAGAAGGCCTGAAACAAAAGGCTACATTTGAAAAATTAAAAATTAGCATTTTAGATATTAGAGCTGGTTTTGTTGATACCGCAATGGCTCCGGACAAGACAATGGGTTTACCTATTATAAGTGTAGATAAAGCTGCTTATAAAATTTCAAAGGCTGTATGTTCAAATGCTAGCGTATGTTATATTCCTTATTACTGGTATATCCTTGACTGGATACTAAAATTAATTCCAAAGAGAATTTTTTATAGGCTTTAAATTATTCTAAGTAAATATTCAGGCAATAAAGAGAATTGTCAATACTATACTTGTCACCTAATTAATTGAACCAATTTCAACTTGATATAGTAGCAACTAGTATGATAATTAAATATATTAACTTCGATTAATAGAATATTACTTATTACTAATATGAAAATTTGCCTTATAAATCCACCTGTTTTAGGCGTACTAGAGCCTTGGTATGACCAGCCAGATTTTGGTCGTACTGGATTAGCGTATTTAGCAGGCTATTTAAGGCAATTTGAGGGATACGAAATTAACATTATTGACGCTAAATTCGAGCGAATTAATTTTCAAGAAGTATTACGAAGAGTGTTAGACTTACAACCTGATATTGTCGGTTTAACAGCATTTACTAACGAAATTAAACCAGCTGCATATCAGGCTGCACTAATTAAAGAAAAATGTGCTGATATAGTGACTATTATTGGTGGTGTGCATGTAACCGCTTTGCCAATTGAGACACTTAAAGAGTTTTCTTCTTTTGATATTGGAGTTGTTGGAGAAGGGGAAGTAACCTTACATGAACTTTGTACAGCACTTCAACATAAACAACCATTGGAAGAAATTGAGGGTTTGGTAATTAGACAATCTGGACAAATATTAAAAACGGCTACAAGAAAGAGAACCATTGACCTTGATACCATGCCACTTCCCGCGTGGGATTTATTGCCAAAAGCCGACACCTATTTTATTCAAACATTAAGAGGTTGTCCTTATGCCTGTAAATTCTGTATGAATCCTAATGGGCGAGTGGCCAGAAAACGCAGTGTCTCAAATGTCATCGATGAGCTGAATTGGATTATTCAAGATTTTCATCCTAAACGGGTTTCTTACGGAGATGAATTGTTCAGCATTGATATTCCACGTACGAAAGCATTACTCATAGAAATGGCCGAAGAAGGTATTGGTGATCATGTAAAATGGGATGTTCAAACCCATGTTAATTATGTTAATTATGAGCTGTTTCAATTGTTTAAAAAAGCTAAGGTAGATAGAGTTGAATTAGGTATAGAGACAGGCGATCTGGACATTATGCGCAAAATGGGTAAAGGCACTAATATAGATATGATTACAAAAGCCTATTCTGATGCCAAAAAAGCTGGAGTAAAAATTGGCACTTTCTTTATTATTGGGCAACCTAATGAGTCGAAACAAAGTATAAAAAGCACTATAAAACTGGCTCAAAAGATAAACCCCGAATTACCAATGTTTGGTGTAATGACGCCCTATCCGGGAACTGCTGTAGCGAAGATGGCCGCTAAAGGAGAAGGGGGTTACAAGCTCTTATCAACTGACTGGGATGAATATAATAAGCAAATTGGAGGAGCCATGGAGTTTGCTAATTTAACACGTCGCCAAATTGAATGGATACAATTAAAAGCATATGCTAGTGTATTTTTAGGAAATGGTAGAATTTTAGATTTCTTAAAGCTAGTATGGGAGTACAGAGTCGGTGCCTTTAAATTGCTGAAAAAAATGTTGTTTAACAGAAAATCTTTGCATGCTACAATAATTAAACCCTCGAATTATGATACATTGCTCTCTTCAGACTTCTCTCCTACCGCAGAAGTTCTTATTGAATCAACTGAAAACTGGAATAAAACACAAAAAACATCATTAAAGCGGATCAAAGAAAAAATGCCGGAATTAACTAAATTAGAGCAAGCATAATTTGATTAATTATTCAATGAAAAAAGTACTTGTACTTAATCTACCTTATCCCGAGCGGATTACAAGGCGCTATATGTGTTCTTACACGTCTCCAGAGTCGTTGTTTCCTCCACTTGAACTTATCTCTATTGCTGCTATTGGACGAGATTGGAAAAATGCGGATGTTACTTTGGTTGATGCCATTGCTATGGAATATAGCTTTGATGAAACATTGAGTCAAATTAAGAACTATCAACCTGATATGATTATTACCTTAACCGGATTAGATTGTATTGAAGAAGATTGTGCTACTATTAAACGGCTTAAGGCAACAACCAAGAATGCTATTTGGGTAATTTTTGGTCATTATACAAAAGAATTTCCGAAAGAGGTATTAACAGCTTCAACCGCTGATTATGCTATTTTGGGAGAACCTGAACTTATTTTCTCAGATTTATATGATGCACTCTATACGACAAAAAAGGCATTAAATGATGTTAATGGAATTGTGTATTCCTCTAATGGAAAATTGATACAAAACGGCACTGACAATAGGATCCCCGATCCAAATGTCATTCCTATGCCCGCATACAATTTATTACCCAAGGATAAATATTTTGAGCCTATGTTGAAACGTCCTTTTAGCATGATTCAAACTGCAAGAGGATGTCCATACCCCTGTACCTATTGTGTTAAGTCGTATGGATCCAAACTAACTATTTTATCACCAGAAAGAGTGGTTGAAGAGATTATATACTTAAAGCAGCTCCATAACATCAAGTCATTGAGATTTATTGATGATACTTTTACAATCAACAAAAAACGTGTCATCGAAATCTGTAAATTATTAGTTGAGAAAGATGTTCAGATTGAATGGGCGTGTTTAAGTAGGACAGATAACCTGACCGAAGAGGTTTTGTACTGGATGAAAAAATCTGGTTGTAAAAGAATTTACTTTGGTTTAGAATCTGGAAGCCAGAGAATTTTAGATTTATACCGCAAAAAGGTAAATGTAAAAGAGGCTAAAGAAAGTTTATTATTAGTTAGAAAACATGGCATAGAAACGTCAGGGTTTTTCATGTCAGGATATCCACAAGAAACTGAAGAAGATTTTATTCAAACAGTACAGTTTGCCATTGATTCCAAATTAACATTTGCTTCTTTTAATCCCCTTACTCCTTATCCTGGAACAGCTATTTTTAATGAATTAAAGATGGACTTAAACTTCTCTATTTTACCTTACAAAAATGAATTTATTGATTCTTCTTTAGCAGAGAATTTTACAAGGCGAAAGAAAATTTTTTACAAGAAATTTTACTTAAGACCAAATTATATACTTATAAATTTTAAAAGCCTTATAATGAATTTTAGAGAGTTATACAATTATACAAGCAGCATGATCAATTATTTATTCTTTAAAGGGGGATTTGCCATTTCAGGAATCAAGGGTCCAAAGGATAAGTAAACTAAACACGACTAAAAAGATAATAGTTGAACATTTCACTTGTAAAAGATATATGAAGGAATGTGTGATAGAAATTTGATATACATATTTGGAATGACAATTATTTTTTAAATTTAGGTATGATATATACTTTTACACTGTTATTTACTTTTTCTCTAAATACCTCCCATAAAAAAGTCCTAGATACCTCAACTGTTCATCGAGGCATTGTTCAGACTTTTAATAATTTAAAGACTCCACGTTTGTTCTATTTTTTTGACTAGACCATTATATGGAAGTAAAAGAAAAAGCTATTAGCAAAGTTGAAAACATATTTGTATTTGTTGTTTGTGGAGATAATGAACATATCACCACATTAAACTATTCTCTCAACTCACTTAAGCAGTTTACGGATAACAAGATCATTGTAGTAACAGATACTTCTCGTAACTCTTTAGAAATTGTTCATGACAATATTGTAGACATTATAACACCAAAGGAATACGATCATCACCAAGCAAGTATATTTCTTAAAACTAGTTTGCATAAGATATTACCCGTTGGAAATAACTATTGCTATATGGACTCAGATGTCATTACGCTTTCCAATGAGTGTGATCAAGTCTTTGATCAATTTATACCTCCAATTAGATTCGCTCCAGATCACTGTAAACTACCAGCTTTTAGCCCTTCGGCTATTTATTGTGGCTGCTATGAAAAAAATCAAAGAGAAAAAAAGGAGCTGAGAGAATTGCTTATGAAATTTGATTTAAGCGAGAAGTTATCAGGTTATCAAAAGTTTCATCACAATGAATTATTAAAAATAATATATAAAATCAGGTCAAAACCCTTTAGAAATATTAGCAAAATTCTTGGTTTTTTATTTTCATGTAATAAATTCCAATTGAACGAAACTTACTATTTCCTAAGAAAATCTAGAACCTGGCATTTGACAACTACTGATGAGCCTATTCTTTTTGACTTCAGGCTTATTATTAAAGATGTAGAAAGCCATTCATCATTTAGATGGAGTAGATATAAGATCGCTTGGATTAATGCAGATAATGAAAACATCTTCAACCCTACTTGTCAGCATTTGGCGGATAAAATCAAAGAAAAATTTGATATAAAAGTCGGAAAGAAAAAGTGGCAACATTGGAATGGAGGTGTATTTTTATTCAATGATAGTAGCAAAGCATTTCTGGACGCCTGGCATTCTAAGACAATTGCTGCATTTTATGACAAAGATTGGCGAACTAGAGATCAAGGAACCTTAGTGGCAACGGCCTGGGAATTTAACCTTCAAAAACATCCATTATTGGATAAAAAATGGAATTTTATTGCTGATTACAACAATCAATTCTTAGAATTTGATGACGATAATAATATATCAGATAATGCATTTCAAACTAAGCATAAACCTGTGTTTATTCATGTTTATCATAACTTCGGGAATGAGCAATGGGATGTATGGAACTGGATTGACAATCAATTAAAATCAGCGATCTAGTTTTTGCTATAAAAGCAATAATGTTTAATAGGATTAAGATGTGTAAGAATGAAATTAAATACCACTATTAAGAAGTGCTTAATTTCATTAACCCTATTTCTAGTAACACTGGAAATAGGATTAAGGATAACAGGACAATTCAAAACTTATGCTGAGCGCAATGCTGGAAAATATATAAGTTATTGGAGTAAAGCCAGAGCAACAACTTGGTATCATAATTGGCGGCCCAATGAACTCATACAATATAACAACAAAGAATTTAAATACAGTTACCCGGCCAATTCATTAGGGTTAAGAGAAATAGAATACGTTAAAAATGTAGATAAATCATTAGTCATAACTATTGGAGATTCCTTTACCGAAGGAGATGGTGCTCCTTATGAAGGGGCTTATCCAAGGCACCTAGAACAATTACTAAATGACAGAGCTGAAAAAGTAAAACCAGCGAGTGTATATAATGCCGGAGTCTGTGGAAGTGATGTCTGGTTTAGCTATACTTTAATTCGAGATAAACTACTGGCCTATCATCCAGATCTGATTATTGTAGCAATTAACACATCAGACATTAATGATCTTTTTATAAGAGGTGGAAAGGAAAGATTTCAACCTAATATGAATGTCAAGTATAAAAATGGCCCATGGTTCAAAGAGTTATTTCGTATCAGTCACATTGTTAGAGGTATTGTTCACTATGCTGGTTATGATGATGATTTAATTAATAGTTGGAAAAAAGAGCAATTAAGAAATGAATCCATAATAAGTATCATTGAGGCAATACGGCATATTAATTTTGAATGTAAATCAAACAACACGAAATGTGTTTTTGTCTTACATCCAGTACCGGGAATACCGCCGGATTCTGATCTTGATTTCAGAACTATTAAAGATGTACTACCTTCGCATTATCCAATATACGATATTTACAAAGATATGGACTTTGCCACGAAAGACCTTGACGCAAATGATTTTTTTTGGCCAATTAATGGACATTATAATGAATATGGATATAAAATAATGGCAGAAATAATATATCGTCTACTAAAAAAAGAAAACCATTTAAAAGATATCTAAGCTACCAATGCTTATCTTCTTCTCAATAAAAGAGAACTTTAAAATATTTACAATGCAATAAATGATGCAGTTCATAAATAAAATCTTATTCCATATAAACCAATTTAAGCAATACCAAAAGTTAAAGGGTAATGCCAAAAACTTGAAAGACCGCACTATTGCCCCAACAGTTGATTCGAATAGTCTGCATGAGTATAACAAAGGTCGAAATAAAAAGAAGAAAATGTTACTCTGTTTTGCACCATTTTCTAATCTTTATTTTTCGAGTAAAGGTGCCGTTGGAGTTTGTTGCCATAATCGAAAATATACCGTAGGCAACTACCCTGAAGAAAGTATTCTAGATATTTGGAATGGAGAAAAAATAAATCTGCTTCGCAAACATATCGTAAATAATAATTTATCGCTAGGTTGTCAATTCTGCCAATATGATTTTGACAAAAAAAGATATAATTCATTACAAGCGCTCCATTTTGATCAGATTCCTCTAAATAGCCAATATCCATCCATGATGGAATTTGAGTTAGACATTACCTGCAATCTAGAATGCAAAATGTGCAATGGAGATTTTTCCTCTTTGATTCGAAAAAAAAGAGATAACCTACCACCTTTAGAAAAAAAGTATGATGATAACTTCGTTGAAGAGTTAAAGCCGTTTTTCAAACATCTAAAAGAAGCCAGATTCAGTGGAGGTGAGCCATTTTTAATAGAAATCTATTATAAGATCTGGAAATCTCTAATAGAAATAAATCCATCGTGTTTAATTATTGTACAATCAAATGGAACGGTATTAAATGAAAAAGTGAAATCTATTTTGAATGATGGTCGCTTTGAAATAGGCGTTTCTCTCGACTCCATCGAAAAGAAAAATTTTGAAGCAATTAGAAAAAATGCTAAGTATGAGACTGTAATCAATAACATAAATTACTTTAGTGAATACTGTAAGAGAAAGAAGACATCTTTTCGACTGTCTATTTGCGTAATGAGAAACAATTGGTCTGAATTACCAAAATATATTAACTACTGCAACAAATTAAATGCTTATGCAAGCTTTCACAGAGTTGAAAAACCGGAGACGTTATCTCTAAAAGCTTGGGATTATGAAAACTTACAAAAAGCTTACGAACATTTAAGCCTCTTTGATTGTCCATCAAATTCGAATCTTGAGATTACAAATAAAAATCACTATGAAAGCTTCCTAAAATTAATAAAGCAATGGGTTTCAGATAAAGAGGCAACGCGAAACATTGAATCTAGTTTAAAGCACCTCACCACTAATGAAATAAAAGATTTGATCGTTAAAAAAGTAAATCAGTTTATCAAACAGTCTAATTATGACGATATAAAAAAAGAAACGCTTCTTGAAAAAAATGCCAAAGTTATGGATGCTTTACCATTAACTACAAAAGCAAATATTTTGATCAACATTTTAAATACAGATACTAAATTAATTCTTGCTTCACTTAATGCATTAACTGTAGAGCAATTGATCACTCAAATGGAGGATTTTATTAAAGTAAATGAAGATCATATTTCTATGACTTCAAAGCATTAATAGTTGACATGAGTCTGTCTAAAACGCAATCATTATTCCTCTAAGGTCTGCTCAATATAATTAGCTATTACATCGCCAAACCTACTCATACCAAGATCACTAAAGTGGCAGATATCAGCAAAATTATCTCCTATTTGTTGAAACTCATTTTCAGCATTATAATAATGTATAGAGGAGGATTGCCGTAAAGGCAGTTGCTGCTCCATATAAAAATTAGCAGAATCAATAAATGAAACTACATTTTCAGGAAGCCCCCAGATTTCAGTTTCTCTTGAATTCTTACAAAATTTATAATCTAATGATTGATCTTCAAAGGCTTTAAGTGTGTAATTCTCAGGCAAATAATAAAGAAAAGAAATATAAACAAACGTGCTTCCTTTTATAATCACATCATCTATAATTGATTCTACATTTTTCACATGTTGATTAAAGCTTTTTAATGCTCTTCCAAAGGTTAGCCAATTAGGTCTCTTAGAATAATGAATAGGAATATACCTATCGTTATTGAATAAAGCCGAAAGCTTAGAGAACATATAATCAAAGTAAAATGGAATGACACTATAGTTCATTCTTCTATGTCTTAGAACAACACTAATCTCATCATACCATTCATAATGCGTAAAGTCCGATTGGTATACCTCTTCCGGACAATTATTCAATCTGGCATCATTTATTGCGTCATAATATATTACTATGTCAAAGGTGTTATTACCAATTAAGTTATACTTATTTAAATTATCCAAAGACCCATGACCAATACCCGAAAGGTTATGAATTTCAAGACGCTCGTACTTATCTGGCATTTGGAAACCATCCATAAAAGCACTCCCAAAATCCCCCCACTCGCTATGCAAAACGGAACAGGATAAAACTAAAATATCCAGAACGTCATCTGCATTAGAGACCTTTGTATTTCTTAATGGCTCTGCCTCAGGATAGAAGTTGTATATTATATCATATGGCTTGAAATAAGGGACAGACCAACGTATAACGGTATATAACCGTAGTGTTGCTTCTACCACGGTAAATATGAACAAAAAAAAGAGTAATATAGTAAGTGCCTTTTTCATTAAGTCGACTATTTAATTTGCTTTAACTTTTCGACGGCTCTATAAATTAGCAAAATTAAAACCTCAGCTAGATTGACAAGCATACATTACAATTTTGTCAAAACCTTGAATATCTTTTACAATAATTGAATTTAATTTCTTTAGATAGAATGCGGTAAAGTAATAATATTTGCCATTGTAATCTTGCAATGTATATGTTATCTCTAATTCATCCTTCACTTTTATTGCTTCAAAATCTATAAGATTGAGTACATGTATATTATTGATAATATATGGAACATAGTGTTTATAATAGAACTCTTTAAAACTTGTTGATGAGTCAATATGGATTAGCTCACTAGTACAAACTGAATCAATAATTTCAACCGTTTCCAAAATGCGATTTTTGAAAGATGATTCAAAAACAATATTGTTATTCAAATTAGCTTCACTATATAAAGGAAAAAGATATCTAGTAAGATAAGTATGTCCGACTATTCCGGTTCTCCAATTAACAATACTAATAGTTATTGTTATTAATGCAAGCATTATTATTGCATAAATACTATTAAATAAAACCTTTCTATTTAATCTCACAGACTTCAACTTTTCTTTTGTTATAGAATTTTTCATAATGACTATTCCATTGACTTCTTTCCGCCGTCAAATGTGGTGGATGAGAGATAAAAGACTGTATCTCCGATAGGTCTGTAAAACACACATCATCACTATTACTATTAGTAGCTCGACTATTATTGGTGCTCATTTCTTGTTTATAGATTTTATGATTACCACTTAAGATAAAATTAATTGCCTTATTAGAATTATCGTAATGAAAGGTATTAATCAATAAAAAAAACGAGTAAAGCCATAAAACCAATTGTTTTGATATACCTAAATATTGAACAACTGGAACGGTTATACAAACTACGGCAATTATTAAAAACTGATGAAAGACATTAAAAACTCTATTAGGAAATTCCATTGTTCCTCCCATTGGCAAGTAGAATGTAAACAACATGGTTATTCCAACGAACATTGATATTCCGGCAATTATCATCCAATTTCTTTTGCGAAGATAACTAGTGGGAATTAATAGAGCCATTACAACAATTCCTGTAATAAATACGGGGTTCATTAGCATTTTCCAAGAATAACCGAATGCATCACTTAACAAATCACTTGTCGTCATAAAAAAAGTAATTCCCTCCTGATCCTCTGCATAAAAATTCATACGTTGAATTATTCCCGGAGATAAAACAAAACAACAAGTGGACAATACTGAAACGCCCAAATAGTAACTACTTTCGAGCACTCTGTTCCTCTTTTTTACAGCTACTATCAAAATAATCAACAAGACACTATTGATAAATGCCAATGACATTTCATTACTGCCAATTGCCATAATAATTAAAAATATAGCCAAAATTCTATATGTAGCTCGCAGCACTTCATGCTTAGTTGTAGTTATTTTATAATAAAGACCAATAAAGAAGTTTAAACAAATTATTGGAATGGTAAATACTATTGCACTCGCCACCCAATAAAGGCTATGAATCACACTTGGAAGTAAAGCCCAATAAATAGTTAAAGCAATGGTAGTCAAAGCCATTTTTTCTATTTTTCCTTCCTTGATTACAGAACTAATGACGAAATAAACACTATAGGCATAAAGGATAAATATGATAAACGGCACCCATTTATACTGCTCAAACCATCCAAAAACTGTAGGATTACCCCCCATCAATAAATTAGCTGCATATCTGCCATCATTGAATAGGTACAGGATTTTTACTGATTTTAATAGCCCTACATGTTTTGGCATATAGCTTAATGAAATGTCTTCTGCATTGGGATAAGCATATAAACATAGATAAAGAAGTGGTGCTAAAAAAAAGACACCGTTTATTACTGTTAACAACAATAAGATTCGCTTTTGATTCAACTGCATTTTCTCTTCTACTTAATTCATGTCAAACTTCACATGTCCGATTTCAAAATACTCTTCAATAACACCATCCCATAGAGGTTCTTCTTTAGTTGGGTCAAGGAGATGACCTCCATGCAATGTAATCGCACAATTTTCACCTTCAATTATATTAAAAACAACAGTGTCCGCTGTGCCTCCACTAAACATATCATCAAATCTCCTATTGAGCTCCTCACTATACGCTTTAGCTTTCCCACTTTTAATATCTGCATAAGCATTCTGAATATTATTGGTGGTAAATAGAAAATAATAGAAAAACAGCGTTAACATGATCAGTGTTATTGTTTTAACTGGTGTTGTAACGATAAATTTTCTACCTAATTTCGCTAACCATTTACTCGAAATAAAAAACAATGCAACAATTGTCCCAAAGCATAAGAACAAGTATAAAAACAAGTTGTATACCCTATGCGGAAATTCAAATTTATCAATACCCACAGACCAATAAAAAGGAAAAGCAAAAAGCAAGATTAAACCAAGAAACATCATTGCAAATATTATCTGTACCGACAGGTTCAATTTTACTATTCGAACTTGATTTCGAAACATGTAAAAAGTAATTAATAAGAGTATGGTGCCAAAGAACATTGAAGGATGATCAAAATACCAAAATTTAAGCAGTTTAATGGAGTTATAGCTTGCCGCTGTGATTCCAAATTTTAACTGATCAATACTACTCCTTTGAACGGGAACAGCATCGAACGAAGCATATAATCCAGGGGCAATAGAAACAATCAGACAAGCTAAAATACTGGCAAATAATAAGAGAAGAGGGATATGAGGTGGCAACGCGCTCTTTTTAACGCTATAAGTCAATAGCAAAACATTAGTTATTAGCATAATAGGCATCATTAATTCAACGCCACCAATAACTGCTACATTTAGCAATATAGCCACTAAAAATTGAAGTATATTTTTATAGGAATACGAGAAAGATTTACTCATACTTAGAATGACCAATATATAGAACGAATAAAGTAATGCTGGAAGTAAGTAAACCACACTTGAAGCCATATAATAAAAACTATGTAATGGTTGCGCCAAATGACCAACGAAAAGCGCTATATAAAAAGTGGTTAAAGCCAATACCACTATTAAGTTATCTGACTTTTTACCTTGCTTAAAAATACGTTTGACCAGTAAAAAAACTGCAATAAATAAAAGAATAAAAAGGCCCAAAGCAAACCCCCTATAGGCGTCAAAATTTTTATATACCAATGGATTAATAGCATAAATAAAGTTGCTGAAATATCTACCATCAAAAGTTTCGTACAACCACTTAACCGACAAAACATGTCCATTAACCAATGCATCTAAGGCTATTGAAAAGTCTTCTCCTTGAGGGTTTGTATATCTAACTAAATAAACAAATGGATAGATCGCTATTAAGTTCAAGATTGTTAAAACCAAAAAATATACCTTATAAATCCCTTTCATTTTTGGCCATTTAGGCACGATGTGCTCCATGCTACTAATAATCTTAAGACCAACAATAGAATTTATCCTCAGATTTGTTAAAGCCTACAAACCCACCCATAGTTATTCTTGGGTTTTTGCCCTGAATATCATTTATAGCATGCCATAATTGGGCTCCTCTAAAAATGACTAGGTCTCCAACAGCAGGTTCAAATCGATAAACTTTAAGTCCTTTCTTTGATATAAACCTACCTTCTTTGTCTACCAAATCCCTGTTATTTAGTATTCCAACATCTACCTTGAGGTCATCCCAATCTTCATTAAATACAATTAACTCTCCACCTTTTTCGGGCTTATCTAAAATTATGAAATAGGGTAATATATTATATAAATCTACTTTTGATTGTAATCCATTTTTGACTTCTGGTAGAAGGGATTCAATAAAAGCATTTTCACAATGAACATTAATCCCATTTTTATTACCAAATAGGATGCGATAATTCATCCTTGAAAATGCTATTCCATCAATGGATAATAAATCAACTTCTTTTTGAAAAAATGATTTAAAGCGAGTAATTATGTTCTTAATTAGATCCTCCTCCACTAAATGGCTATCAGTATTTGACATTTTTGTCGCCATTGATGCGTACTGCTCAAAAGCTTGTTCATTGATAATCATAGAATAGGTCATTGGATATACTATTCCATCGTTATCGTTAATTGATATAAAGTTATTTCTTTTACTCGCTTCAATTAATTGGTGACTTAGCTTCTGACACTGATGATGATTTAAAAAATTATTTAGAATTAATCCGTCGCTTTTTTTACTAATAAGTGCTTCAATTTGCTCAGTCAACAATTGATGCTGTTCAATATTATTTATATCACATATTGTAAAGTCTAATGTCTTAGGTTCATTTTGACCAAATATTTTTTTAAGGAATTGTATCATTTATAAAAATCATGACCAGACATGAATACTACTCATATCTCTAGAAAAGCTAAAGAAGCCTCCAAACGTTATTCGAGGATTATTCCCAAGTACCTTTTTTACTCTATGCCATAAAGCCCCCCCCTGAAAAACGACCATATCTCCAGGCTCAGGACTTAAATCAACATAATGAGCATTTTCATCATCATCAATAAAATAACTTGAGCCATCTTTGAGAATAATCTCTTTGTCGTCTCCATTATCAGGTTTGTCTTGACCATCTTCCCACTCAAAATCAAACACTTGCAACTCCCCTCCTGCTGTCGGTTTCTGTAAAACAAAGAAGTAACTCATCTGATTAGTAAAATTGATCTCATCTTTCAATGGAGCAAAAAAGTCATTGAAAAAAGATTGGAAGAAGTTTCCGCAATGGATGCATATTGAACCAAAATCAGTATTAAAGTATCTGAATGTACCAAAAGGCAGATGACCATTTTCATTTAAAGCAACCATTTTTACAGGTCTATGATTGCCTAATGTACTAAGAATGTGTTCGACCTTACCCTGAACATCCATATTAACTTCCTTCTCAAGATTTTTACCAAAATCCCTACAATACTCAAAGTAAAATTTTTCCTTCTGTTTAAACTCTTCAGTAGGCAAATCTTGAAATCGAAGTACATATTCCTGAAATACCGTCGGATATGTAAAGCATTCTTTTACATGAGCCGCCATATCTCTACCTCCAACTTCTGCAGCTTTATTCCTTAATACCTCAACCTCATCATCATTAAGTACATTTTTAATTACAAAGCCATCTCGCTTCAGAACATAGAAATCCTCTAATGCATCCGACTCCTTCGCAATATCTGTGAAGTCAATTTCTTTAATTTCTAACGCCCTATCTCTCATATATTATTTCCCAATCTAAGTTTAACTTTGAAAATATGGTAAAATCACTCTCCATCGAACTTACATTAATCTGTTGCTTGTGAACATTTATAAGTCCAATATTTGCTAATTCTTTCATTGTTGTGTTTCCATTTAACAACATAACATTTAAAAAATAACGTCCATCTGCTAATAAATTTGATGGATAATCAATTACAATTTTGTATGTCCCCTCTTCAGTCAGCTCTTTGCCTAAATCACCTCTAAAACTTGGCGAATCACAATGAATAAAGTTACCGATAAAATCACTTATACACAAAACAAAACCAATCTTTAGCCCTTCCTTAATTATCTTTACTTTTAATTCAATTTTAAAACCATCTACTGGATATATATGTGCTTGTTTTTTGATTAGCCTGATTTGTTGAAGTGCGCAAACATCATTTTCGAATACATTGTTAATTGGGTGCTTATCTAATTCATGAAATTTGGCATTAGAACTTTTCAATATAGAATACATCCTATAGTTTTCAAGTATAATATTTGTATCCGCTAATTCACGAATTTGACCACCTTCTAACCATAAACAAGAATCAGTGTTTTTTTCCAAAACATTCAATTCGTGAGACACCAGTAAACCAGACACCCCACTCTTTATTTTCTCACTAATTTTTTCATTTACCTTATTTTGAAATACCAAATCTCCAGCTGAAAAGACTTCATCAATCAACAAAATATCATAAGGTAGCACCAAATATGTAGACAATGCCAACCTCATAAACATCCCCGATGAATAGTTCTTAACCGGGTAATTTATATACTTCTCTAGATTACTAAAGTCAATAATCTCTTCAATCATCCGGGTTCGCTCACTCTTAGAGACACCGACTAACTGCATTTTAAACTTCAAATTATCCAACCCATTCAAGTCTGGATGAAAGCCGGCTCCAATTTCTAAGACAGAAGCAATTCTGCCATTCAAAATGGCCTTACCTTGTGAAGGCTTAATGATGGATGAAAGAATCTTAAGCAAAGTACTTTTCCCTGAACCATTGGCTCCAACTATGCCAAGAATTTCACCTTTTTTCACTTCAAATGAAATATCCTTAAGTGCCCAATTTTCAGTCTTATCATTATTGATATAGACTTTTGACAAAGTATTTATTTCGATTGCATTATTTGACATAGATAAATATTGACCTTAAGGCTAAATATAGAAGTTGTTAAAATTAAATCACCTGCGCGTAATTTTACTAAATAATTTACTCAAAAATCCTTTTTGCTTATTAGACTCATTTGGTTGAACTAATAATTCTAAGCCATATAATCGATTTAAGTCTTTATTAGTAATCATTGGAAAATCATAATCTACATATCCTATTTTTTCCCCAACTGTTGTATAGTTTCTAATGCTCTCTGTAAATTGATCAAAATCATGTACTACAGCAGCCTCTTGCTTATACACTTCGATTTGATTCAAATTATCCGGATTTCTATATGCTGTAACAAATCGAGCATCTTTATGGGTGAGATATGTATTTGTAACTACTCTTACCTCTTTGGATATATTAGCAGGTGAATAATGTAGAATACTTTGATCAAATACAATTGCTTGTCCTTTTTTCAAATAAATTGGCTTCATCAATTTTATGATATCTTCCCAGGTGTTTTCATAAATACCAGGAATAGTTCCCCCTCTGTATGTAGGACAAATTCTATGACTTCCATCTAAGACCATTAAAGGCCCATTATGTTCATTTAAATCTAACAAAGGACTCCATATATTTATACCTGTAAACTCACTTTCATCGACCAGAGTCATATCTTGATGAACAGACATTTCGCTTTTTTCATCAGGTGCCTTTACGATATACCAACCATAAATTATTTTATAATCCTTTAAGTATTGGTTAATAGACCTACTCCCCTTTGCTCTGATGGCTTTATCTGCTGCAACTCTAAATGCTTGATTTGGTGAAAAAGTACCTGAGTAAAACCCGGTAAGATCTTCTTTCTTATGATATTGATAAAATAGTTCCTCTAAATAGGCCATTTCTTCTTTGTTATAATAATCAATTACAACGTAACCCAACTCTTCAAACGCAGCCTGCATTTTCTCATCTTTGAAAACGACCTTCATCTTCTCTGGAAAACTAAACATATTGATTTTTTCCATTATTGGATTAATTAAAATCTAGACGAAAAATGACTTTTTAATTATCTCCACGCTCTAAACTATTTGTATTCTTAAATATATCCGCAAAAAGTCTCTGAACTTAACAAGTAAATTCAACAATAAATGTAACTATTGATATGACAAATGACAAATACGATAATGAATTAATAAATACTCTAAACAATCGATTTTGAAAACGCTAGACTAAGCTATATAAAGACCACATCTAAAACACAATTTATCTGAGATTAGGGAGTATCAAAGTAATCTTTGAAAAAAACAACTGAATTAACCAAAAACAATTTCCCAAAAGCATCTTGACCTATCTTCAGTCCATTAGTATTCAATTATTTCTTGAGCGAAGAGTAATCCTTTAATCCATAGACACAATATTTTGATCAATAATTTTTTTAGCAATAATGTCAGCCAGAATACTATTTCCTTCAATGGTCATATGACAATAGTCAGTGTAAAATTCAACTGAATCAGTTAAACTTTTAATCTCTTTATTTGCATTTATAAACCACCCATTATTGACTTCGACCTGCTGTTCTATCTCTGATGCAATTATATCAGCGTACAAGTATCTTTTGGTTAACCAATAATCATTTTTCAGAATTTGAATTTCAGAGTTTGAATACGCTGTATCACTATCCAACCTATCCATATCCAATTTTAAATCATTACCTATACCATAATCTTCAACATGCTCCTTTGTTTCTATACTTAGAAAAGATTTCTCTCTTTCAGATAATTCTTTATTAATCTTTGAAGCTAAGACGGGTTGCAAAACAAAAATAAACGATGCATCATCCAATTGAACAGCACTTTGGAAATGATTTAAAATTTGCAGCCATCTTAAGTTAGTAGTTTTGATTAAATCAATCCTCTTCTCATCTTCTATTTCTCTATTTTTAATCTTAAAACTATCTGTGTAGTCTTTTATTCGAGATTCATTGGGTTCCTTTGATAGAAATAATAATTTGCAGAGTGAAACCATGTTCAGGTCATACTTCCTGTTTTTGATAAATCCCAATATTGAATACTTCTTTAAGAATTCATGTTCGTATGAAGGGAAGGGGTCTCCCTCTATCAAATAAGGCAAATCATTATAACCATCCATCGAAATAACAATATTAGGTTTTAATATTGAAATAGTTTCTAAGTACAATAGTAGGGATTGGTGCATTGTGCGATTGAAGGATGCGGTATTGATCACTTTAAAATTTTTGGAAGGTATCTGTTGGTTTAATTTTTTTTGTAAAAGACCTGCCAAGCTTATATCAAATGCAAAAATATCACCCGAATATTCATAAATATTCTCGTAGCCAATTTTATGGGTTTGACCAGCACTTATTGCAGCAGATCCACCACATAAAAAGACTCTAATAGTATTTGAATCATATTCTAGATACGATTCAAAATTTTTTAAAAAACCAAATTGATCAGTCCTTAAATTGGATTTCATTAAATCATCTGAGTAAACGTATGGATATTTATAATTTGAAGTATTTCTGAAAATGTAATACCCCGACAATTCCCTATTTGGTAATAATCCAAATTTTAAAAAGGGATATTTAAGTTTAATAATAGAGTAAGAAGTTAATTCCAATAGCACCAGAATAAAAACAACATATACGATTCTCCAAAAATACTTTTGTCTCATTTCATTAAGGTTTTAAATGATTCGTGTGAGCAGACTCTCCCCCTGTTTTCCTAAAATTAATCTCATAACGGCCTAAGATATCCTTATATATATTTAATGTTTATCAGAGGGCTTTGACAACAAAAATCACCTGTATTTCAAAAAACACTAAATGATAAAAAAATGTCTTATTATACCATTTAAAATATAATCACTCACAATGACAAGATACACTTTTTCAAGTCATGATCATTACATCCTACAAGGGTAAAGGATTATGGTAAGAATGGCATAATTGAACACAAATAATAATTTTGTTCAATTATTAGGATTAAACGAAAGAATTATTTAATCAAAAAATTATCACTACTATTATAAATTAAATTTTGCATTCACATGATCAACTCGAAATTTATTATATGGAATATCTGCGTCGTACTGGTGCTATTAGTGCTTGTGGAATTAGTGGCTTTTATGGCATTACGCGTTTATGGTACTCAAAAACCATTTTTTCTAAATCTGACTAGTTTTGCATTGGATGAAAAACGAGATAAAACCAGAATTATAGACCCTTTACTTGGTTGGAGCAAATCACCCGATCAACTGATGAATACAGATAAACTATTATTGAAAAACAATCTAGTATATTTTAACCTCCCAAAAGTTCAATGCGACTCTATCATCAAATTACTTATTACTGGAGGATCAACTTCAGACGTTACATTTGACCAAAAGAACTGGCCCTATTATTTTAATAAAAAACTGCAAGAGCACTATCCCTGTATCGAGTTAGCCATAGGCGCTGAAAATGGTTACAATTCAGGACAAGAACTACTGAAGTTACTACGCGACGGCTTACCTATTCAACCTGATATTCATCTTTCGTTTTCTGGGCCTAATGATAGTGATCCAAGCTACACTTCTTTATATGAAGACAAATTCTTCAAATCTAAGTTGCAAGACAAGTTAATCTTACCCAATTTTCAATTTTGGATAGCCTCATTTAAAAAGCAACAAACCCCATACTATGAAAACAAAATTGGTCACTTACTCCTACCTAATGACTTTTGGATAACTAATATGCAAGCTATGCATGGTATTGCAGATCAAAAAGGCTATCAATTTATTGGCATCTTATCACCAGTAGTAGGCATCGGTAACAATTGGCTTCCAGAAAATGAAATGGAAAAGTATACAGAAATTATAGAGCGTTATCAAAGGTTTTATCCTCCAATCATTGAAACTATAAATCACACTCCTTATTTAACTAGCTTTACAGGTATCTTTGACACAATAGATCAATTTGTTTTTGTTGATGATTGTCATATAGAAGATACTACTTATCAAAAAATGATTTCCGATGCCATATACCATCTTTTATTTGACAAATAATGAATAAAAATAAGAGAAGTATAATTTAATTAGTGATGAAAAACCTCATACACTTTATTATATGGAATATTTTTGCAGTACTATCCATTCTTTTAATTCTAGAAGGAGTAGCGTTGTTCAAATTACAACCTGATGGAATATCAAGTCCTTATGTATTTAATATTCAAAAATTGAAAGAAAGAAAAAACTTGTACATTTTCGAGGAAGCGGACCCTCTATTAGGCTGGCGCATTGCTGATGGTGATGTTCAGAAAGACTCCCAACTACGAGAAGAAAATCACCTCATTTTTTATACCAATAAGCCAACTGATTGTGATTCTACTATAAAAATTCTCATTACTGGAGGCTCAACATCTGATGTAACCTATTATAGTAAAAATTGGCCCTATTTTTTGCATAAGATACTCCTTGAACAACATTTATGCTATGAAATATGTAACGGTGCTGTTAGTGGTTACAATACCGGTCAAGAACTATTCAAACTTTTAAGAGATGGAATGGACTACCAACCTGACATTCATATATCATTCTCAGGGGCTAATGATATGAACCCAGTCTATGATTACCACAACGAATCTCCAGAAAAGGAATATACGCTATTCCCAAATTTGATGAAATGGATAGAAAGAGGAAAACAAAGGTCTCATGAAAACAAAGACACTTTAAAACAAAAAAATGCTTCAGATTATTGGTGGGCGAATATGACAACCATGAAATCCATTGCTCATGAATATCAATATAAATTTATTGGAATTCTTCAACCGGTTGCGGGAATGAGTCAACATATACTATCAGATAGTTTCAGAACTACAATTCAATATGAGATAGAACGATACAACTCCTACTACCCGCAGCTTCAAGAACGCTTAAGTCCCCAAGATAAATTATTAGATTTTACAGCTTTATTTGATTCAATTGAGAATCAAGTTTTCATTGATGATTGTCATATAAAAGATACCACTTATCAAAAGATGATTGCAAAAGAAATTGCTGAATTAATAATTGCTTATCAAAATTGAGGATCAAAAAAATTGAAAGCATATCCCTTCTTTAGTTTAAATCGGATTAACATTTTTCATCAACCTAATTTAAAGTCTTCGGGACGAATGGATTTGACTAACCTTCCTTTTGGGGGCATTATCATGGAATCTTCTCTTGCGTTTAGATATTCATAAGCAAAATTATCCTCCGGTTCATAAATTTCTATATTGGATTGTTTGTCTTTTTGAAAGTAGATTTGCAATGGGGCCTCTTCGGGTACAATGCCGCAATAAGCAACAATTCTAGGTGCATTCGAGAGGTTACTCTTAGATCCATGAAAAACACTATGATAAAATATAATCGCTTCGCCTGCTTTTAATGGAACATCAATAAATTCAGTGCCCACCTGATCAATAGGTGAAAAGAGCGCCCCACCCCCACGAATCTTGTTAGCATTTTTATGACTTCCTGGATGAAAACATAAAGTGCCATTTTCAGTCGTCGTATCTTCAATAGCCACCCATACATTGGCTGATTCATAAATATTCTCATCGACTACAGACCAATCTTGATGCGTCATAAAAACAGATTCTTCTCCAGGTAGTTTTATGATAAAATTGTGGTTCATACTCCTATGGCTGATCAAATATCGATCTAAAGCACTTTGAAATCTCGCTTTTAAAAATTGACGTACATTCTGTTTATAGTCTCTGTCTTTACACCATATTGTCATATGAACGCGATTATGCATTTCTGGAGGAATTCCTGAAGGATGTATAGTATGATAAAATGTCCTTATTTGAGCCAAAACGGCTTCATCAAAAAACGGAACAACAACATATCCTTTATCTCGTAACTGCTTTTCTAACTCAACATCCTTAAGTAGCATACTATAACTGGTTTGACGCTTTCAAAAGTAAAAATTAATAAAATATGTATAATATTAATCAATGAGCACGTTATATTTAATGAATAATTTCAGTTAATGAATTTTGATTTCCTCTTTAAAAGAAAAAATAAAACTTCATATATTACCGATCGATATAGAGAAATTCGAACAGATTCATTTTTTCTAGATCAGAAAAATCATATTGAATACCTTGAAAAAGGTTGGTGTGTAATTCCAAATATAGTTGAGCAAAAGGAAATTGATTCTTTTTTGAACACCTTTGAAGCCATTTCGAAACTCAAAGGCTTTGAACTCGAAAAGAACCTTTTAAATAGTGGAAGATTATTTAATCCCCAAATACGTCAAAAAACGCAAGACGTTATTAATGCTAATGCAAAAACCATTCTTCCGAGAATGTTTATCATGGATAAGATAGATAGCCATACAGGTGGCGCTTATCAAGTTAAACCAGCTCATCCTCAAAGTCAGCTTATGATACACCAAGACAGTACGGTGATTGATGAGGAAAACGATTATTGCCTATTTGTTTGGATTCCTTTTTGTGACATAACAATTCAAAACGGACATATTAAAACATTGAACGGCAGCCACTTATATGGGAACACACAAAGATCCCTAGGTGTTCCATGGCAGTTTATGAAGCATGTGAATCTAATGAATAAATATACGCAGCCTGTTTTAATGAAGAAAGGAGACGTAATGGTTTTTGATCCTGCATTAATTCATTCTTCTACACCAAATCTTTCCACCGAAATAAGACATGCTATAACCATTACAGTGCTAAGAAAAAACTATCAACTAGTCTATTATTATCAAAATCCACATCTTGACAAAACCCTTATTGAAAAGTACTATGTTGATGATGAATTCTATCACAACTACGACTTTGAGAGCAAGCCAGATGAGCATAGATGGCGCAAAGAAATAGTTCCTTACAAAGATTTTAACTTATCTAAAAAGGATTTGATTCGACTGATTAAGCATTATGATCCAAACGTCTAAGTTGAGTTTATACCTTAATTCAATTTTTATTTAGTCCGGTTGTCAATGTTGTGGTATCTATAATTTCGTTTATAAATACTTCAGCAATATAATCTGCCGCTAAAAGCGAACCTTTATCATTAAAATGAACTTCATCATAAAAGTCTGTCATTTCAAACGTTTGTGCATTCAAGTCAATAATAGGACTACCAGTTTCAGTTGCTACTTCTATTATTATTTCATTTAACCTTTTAGAGACTTTTTGAATACCACTAAAGAAGGCTTTATGTTGATCGACATCAATAGTTTCAAACACATAAGGTCTTATAGACTTCAACAAATCCAACGATATTTCACCAAACTTAGTGGGCTGAGTCATCAATACCGGAATAATTTCATTCGCATTACATATTCCAACGAAAGTCTTCACCATCTTTCGAAAACTGTATTCAATCCGATCAAAATCAATATCTCGAAAATCAACTTGCCCTCTTATTTCCTTAAATTCATCCAATGTATGAGGAGTTTCAACACCTAATTTATAAAGAAGTTCATTTATTGGATTATTGTTTTGTTCAAGACTACAGGTTTCCAATAATTCTTTAACCGTTCTATTCAAACGTCTAGGGCTAATTGTAGAGAAATAGTCAGCACCAAAATAGTAAAGTGCAAATACGTCATTTACTCCATGATATAGAACAGCATAATCTGGATAATACTTTAATACCTTATTTAGAAGTAGGTTAACAGAATGATATGTATTCAAACTCCCTCTCCCACAATTATATGCATTGATCTTAATTCCACATTGATCTCGTATTATTTCTTGTACCTTATTGGGGAACCTATTTTGACTTTTAACATATAAATTCTTTGTCGTCGAGCCACCAAGAAAAAAAAGTTTTATTGTCTCATCATTTAAATGGTTTTTACCGATAATAAATCCATCTTCATTGGTAATAAAAGTAAAAGCCCCCCCGTCATGCATAAAGGGTTCAAACACCTCTAGACTAAACTCTGTTTCTATTGTGTCATTTATTGGTAACATTGGTAAATAAACCACCTCCTTGCTCAAAGTTTCCTCTAGGCAATAACTATCTACTTTACTGACTCTTTTATTTGTAACTAAAACAACCAAAAGTAAAGTCAACAACAATATGACAACAAGTTTATTCATTCAAAATTTAAATACGCTGAATAAATATGCATGAATTTATAAGTAATAATAGTATAAAATCCTAGTTCAAAATTCTAATATATACTAACATATAAAAAGTTTACGCACTCATCAAGAAAAAAAGAAAATAGTACCTTGCATTAGATTTTGCTGTACTCCAATTAGAATGCGGCTAAAAAGTATGATTAAAATTTTCAACAAAATATCAAACCGGTCATCTAAAGCGCCTAAACATTCAGAAAAGGTAAGAGAATTTTATAATGAGACCACTGACAAATTTCTTGAAGTTTATGGTGATATTATTCAAGCTTTCAGAACAAATAATATTGAAGACTATTTAGATTATACGATAAAGTCTGCACATCTCATTGACGGCGAAAAAATTCTAGATGCGGGATGTGGAGTTGCAGGACCAGCTATTTATTTTTCTAAAAAATTACCCCAATTACAAATAGATGCATGTACCATTTCTGACATACAATATCAGCAAGCCTTACAAAATGTAAAGACTAATGAATTAAGTCAACAAATTAATTTACACCGATTAGATTATCATTTATTGGATGCACACTTTGAAAGTAACTCATTTGACAAAATTCTCTTTCTGGAATCATTTGGACATTCTGATGATAAATTGAAACTTTTAGATGCCTGTTGGGAGGTTTTAAAACCTGGCGGATATATATACATAAAAGATCTGTTTCGTAGACTGGATGAAGACGAGTGGGAGCAGTTAAGAATAGATAAGATTTGCGAAGAAATCAACAATGCTTATCAGTATCGAATTGCAGATTTAGACCAATTTATCAATAAAGTCAGAGCAAAAGGTTTTATACTTCAATATTTAAAAGTTCCAGAAATTGAACTTTCCCAGTTTGAACATTTGACCATTTCAAACAATTTCCAGAACATTTTTGGCATAGGTAAAATAGAGAGTTGGAAGAATTATGTTTTCCCTATAGACTTTTACGAAATATACTTACAAAAACCAGCACAAGAAAAGGTTTCTGACAAGCATTTATATTTTATGAACCAAGTCTAAAAGTGAGAAACATTCTTAAAAATATAAGAATTGATCATTGGTGGGGAAGTTTTGTTTCTTTTATAATGTCCCTTGTTTATCTATTTATTTTCATTTTCGACATACCACTTGATAAAAGTTCTATCATTCTCATCTTTGGTTCCTTACTAACGACCATAGGTTTTGTAACGCTCGGATATCTTTTAAATGAGGTATTTGATTTGAAGGATGATATTTTAGCTGGAAAACCCAATCGCCTTTTTGGCATAAGCAAGTCTCGGATTATACTCTATTTTATTGCCTCTATAATTTTAATTTTTATCCCATGGATTTTCTTGCCCCATACCAATTTCACGTGGGGTTTAATATTTTTTGAGATTTCACTTTTTTTAGCCTACTCATTGCCAATCATTAAACTTAAAAAAGTTCCTATTATTTCCTCTATTATAGATACATTATATGCCTATGTGGTCCCACCATTATTGGCACTTCATACTTACATATTGTATTCATGGAAAGAGCTGGAAACCTATTCATTGATGTTTCTCATCGCGTGGCTTTCAATCGTTGGGTTTAGAAATATACTTATTCATCAAATTGATGATATTAGCTTCGACAAAGCAGCTTCTATAACAACAATGCCCATGGTTATTGGTGTTCGATTTACAAATATTCTACTAAAGGTTTTAATAATTATTGAGCCTTTCCTTTTTACAACCATGTTGTTATTACTTGTCCCACGGCCATTGTTTACTATTATTACTATGGTTATTTTGGTCATGATTATCATCAACTCCATTATAACGAATGATGAACCTTATAAGGGTCGCTTCTTTTTGGCTTCTTCCTATCGAAATTTATACGACCCATTTTATCAAGCCTTTTGGCCAATAATACTCATTCTAGGATTGAGTTACTTTTATAACATTAAGTGGTTGTTCTTATTGATCATTCATTCAATACTATTTATAGGCAATGCTCAATCATTTTTTCAAAAAGTAAAGTCGTGGTCTCAATGGGTCTATGGATTCTCCTATCAAACCGGACATTGGACAGGTAAAAAGATATTATTGCTGTTTGGAGTAGACATTGATGCAAGAAATATTAGCGTAATTGATTACTTTAAGTCAATTATATCTTTTAAGAAGCGATAATGTGTGGTATACTCGGTTATATTAACAAGCTAGAAAGGCTTGATATTGATAGATTTAAAACAGCACTAAGTCTTATCAAGCATAGAGGCCCAGATAATCAAGGGGTTTATTCCAATGGTGATCTGAATCTAATGTTGGGACATAACCGACTGTCTTTCTTAGACTTATCAGATGCCGCCAAACAACCTATGCAAAATATTAAATCTGATGCTTGTATCACTTTTAATGGCGAAATATATAACTATAAAGAACTTAGAAGCATTCTTGAAAGTAAGGGGCATCAATTTAATTCCCAATCTGACACAGAAGTTATTTTGAATGGATACGCTGAATGGGGCATTAGCGTTGTCAGTAAACTAGAAGGTATGTTTGCCTTTGGCTTACTTGATATCAGTTCCAACCGACTTATCCTTGCAAGAGATCCTTTTGGTATCAAACCACTATATTATTTCAATACAGGTCAATCATTCGGATTTGCCTCTGAGCTTAAGTCCCTCATTTACCTAGACCCAGCATTAAAGTCCCTCGATTATACCTCATTCATAGATTTTTTCGTTTACAGATATGTTCCTTCTCCAAAGACGATTTGGAAGGATATAAGGAAAATTCCACCTGCAGAAATATTAGAGGTTAATCTAGAAACACTTGAAATGTCCGGAAAATCTTATTGGGAACCCAATTTTACTAATAATATTGTCAAGGAGGAAGCACTATTAAATGAAATAAATGAAATTTTATTTTCATCCACTAAAATACATCTGAGAGCCGATGTACCCATTGGATCTTTTTTAAGTGGAGGATATGATTCCAGCGCCTTAGTCTATTATTCTTCTTTAAACAATTACCCTTTAAACACTTTTTCTATAGGTTTTGAAGATTGGGGCAGAAGCGAACATCAAAGTGCCGATATTGTAGCAAAACACTTTCAGGTAAATAATGAATTTGTTATTGCCAATAACAATGACCTTAATCTAATTGATCGTATGCCAGCTATCTATGATGAACCGATAGCAGATATATCAATTATTCCAACTTACATGGTTAGTCAATTAGCCTCTAAGCATGTAAAGGCTGTGCTTTCCGGAGAAGGTGCCGATGAGTTATTTGGTGGTTATCATTGGCAAAAAGAGTATTTTGATATTAAACACAAGTCGAGATTATGGGGAAAAATGCTCAGTTTATTCCGTCGTTCAAATGGTGTTTCTTTCTATAGCAATGCAATGTCAATGGGACATTTTGATCAGCAAAACTTAAGGCTTCTACTTCAACCAAAGTACCACAAATATATCCCTGATGATGTAAACTGGTTTTATCGACAGCATTACAAACCTTCGCTTGGGCATCTAAAATCTATTCAATGGATGGATGTTAAATGCTTTATGGCAGAATTAGTCTTAACAAAAGTAGATAGAGCAAGCATGGCAAATTCTCTAGAGGTAAGAGTTCCCTTCCTGAATAAGCGACTTTTTGAACTAATTTTTAGTATAAGTGAAAAGCAATATTTTAAACCAAAATATACCAAGTTCGCCTTATATAAAAATATAGAAAATGCTTTACCCAAAAGTATCCTTAAAAGAAAGAAGCAAGGCTTTGTAGGTCCTGACAAGTATTATATGAATAAAGAGTGGTACAGAAAAATTTTTGACAAAAGTAAACTGGTAGCTGACCATATCATTAATGCAGAATATATTGAGCAATTACTAACTAAGCAGTATGATTGGAGACTTTGGAAAATTGCTGTAATGGAAATCTGGTATGCGCATTGGAATTAGCAATTATTTTTTAAATTTAGGTATGAAGTATATACTAATCTTGTTATTTATTTTTTCTTTAAACGCCTGTAATAGGAAGGATATAGATGACTCAATCCCTTATAAAGGTTTCGTTAGTAGTTTAATTATTGATGGTAAAGAGACCTCCTTAAAAGACTCTATATTTGTTACAATTTATGCACAAGATTATTATGCAGAAATAAGCGATAAACTTAATAATAGTTGCAAACTAAAGTATAAAGTAAATTCAAATGATAACGCTGATTCTGATCAAACTTTCACTACCACTTTCAAAGATCCCAATAACTGCTTAACGAATTTTGATAGTGTTTTGTCGATTAGAAAAGTTATTGAAGTATTTATGAAGGCAAGTAATGCTTATCGAGACTTTAAGACCTTCTATGTCTATAACGAAAATAATAAAGTTGAGTTCACCATTACTTCTAACAATTCTGAAGGTGAAAGCGGTACTTTTGGTTCAAATATTATAACGATTACAAGGTCACCATGTTTAGGGAATTGCCCAGCTTATGAATTGTTTATTTATAATACAGGTACCTGCCAATTTGTAGGAGAAAAATTTGTCAATAAAATTGGGGCACACGAATTTCAAATTGAAGAACCGCAAATTAAAAAGTTGTTTAACCAGTTAGACACTGCTAAATTTCAAAATATTAACTTTACTCAAAACAATCAAATTGCAGAGCAACCAATTATTACATTAGGCTTTAGCGGCAGAGAGGCTAAGTTTAGATTAAATGAGGATATAGATCCTTATTATATTGAAATTGTTAATGAAATAGAAAACATATTACTGCAAAACGAACTAATATTCGATGGAATTAGGCCTGAATAAGCTTGGGATTTTTAACTCAATTAATTCGGCGGCAATTCATCAAAAGTATACCCATTTTTCTCTAATTGCTCTCCTATCTGCACGCCCTTTTTCTTATTATCGGGCACTTGAAACTCTACAACTTTAAGATCGCTCGCAAACTCATTAATGACTCCTTCAACAAGCACCTCCCCTTTTCTGACTGCCAATGATTTACCAATCATTTTCTTTCCCTCATATGGGCCACCTACAATATATCCAACACTTGTTGTTGATACAATAACAACATTATGCCAATCAGCAAGAATTCGAAATGGCTTAATCCATTTTTCTCTATATGGGTCTTCCTCTTCAGTAGTAGAATAATCAACAGTCCAAGAAGATGGGCTTAAAATAATATTTGCACCCATTCTAGCCAAAGTATGACCTATATGTAATGATTTATAATAATTATCAGCACATATATTAACTCCTATTTTTCCATATTCTGTATCTATAACTTCCAAACTTGTACCAATTTCATAAAAAGGAAATTCTACTTCAAGTAAATTAATTTTTCGATATTTTATTTTAATTTTTCCATTCGGATCAATTAAAATTGCGGTATTATATCTTTCTTTCTCTGAGACCAATTCACTTAAACCAACACAAATATAAATCTGGTTTTTTTGTGCCAGATTACAAAAGAAATCAGAAAATTCTCCAGGAATGGGCAAACTGCTATTTAAGCAACTTGGATGTGTCCATCCAAAATCAATGGTCTCTGGTAATAAAACTATTTTGCAACCCTGTTCAACGGCTTTATCAATTAATCTTGCAGCTCTTTCTATATTTCTATGCGGCTCTCCACCTTCAACTAATAATTGAGCCATTCCAATTTTTACGTATTTCCCCATATAAAAGAGTTAACAGAATATCCTTTCAAATCTATATATAATTCATTACTCATAATTAGTCATACACTTATCAAATATTAGAATGTACTTTTTTGCAATTGCATCCCAACTATATTTCCTTCTAATTTTTGCAAGGTTCTTATCCCATAGAGTTCGATCTGTTTTTTCAACAAAGTTTTGAACCTCTTGAACCATTTTATCAATCTTATTTGCCGCAATCAAACGACCATTTAACCCATTTATAATCAATTGCTTATTGCCACTTATAGGCGTAGAGATGACATATACTCCGCAAGATATTGCCTCTAAAACGGAGACAGACATTGCTTCGTGTGTAGATGGTTGAATCATTATATGCGATTTTTTTAAATACTTAATTACATCATCATGATTTACCTTTCCTAATAACTCTACATTTTCAATGTTGTCTCTATCTATTTTTCTTTTCACTTTTTCCATTAATGGACCATCCCCTAACATTCGATACGTAGCAGAAAAATTATATGCATTTAATTGTTTCACAACTTCCAAAAATTGTAATGGATCCTTTTGCTCCACCATTCTGCCAACAAAAATAATATTCAGCTTATTCGGTTTAGATTCCCAATCAAATTCATATCCCTCTATACCATTGGGTATAATTACATTCTTATTCTTTTTTGAGGGGCCCATAAATTTATCTGCAATTTTTTTCATATCCTCCGTCAACAATACCAGATAAGATGAATGATTAATGTATTTCTTAATCCAACGGAAGAATAATAGATGCCAAATAAACATTTGTTTTGGATAAAACCAGGGGATATCATGCCCATGTGATAAAAGGACATAGGGAATTTTTAGTTCTTCCTTTAAATAGTACGCTACTGGTCCTCCAGGTAAGGTAAAATTTGCAAAACAAACATCAAAACTTCCCTTCTTAATATTTGATTTGCAATATCTAAGGGCATATTTTATCCAAGAATACATTTCTCTAGGGTTAGATCGATCTTTTTTTTGTCTTTTTGATTGAAGTCTGATTACCCTCAAATTACTTTTTACATCCATGAGTTCTTCACCTGGGAACCAAGCTGTAAGCACCGTTACATCATGACCCAAACTAGCAAATTCTTTGGCAAGCCGCTTAGTAATTATTCCTGCTCCTCCCCCAAGAGGAGGATATTCATAATTAAGAATTAGTATTTTAAACAAACTTTTTTGCATGAAAACTACTCCCTATTCAAATTGTTTTTACAAACATAATTATATTTAGAAAACTTATGGCCTACACATTTGTACATCCTGGATACGCACTATTAGTTAAGAAAAAATGGCTAAAAAAATTAAGTATAAATGGTTTAATTTGGGGCAGTCTGGTTCCAGATTTTGACATTTTATTCAGATTTACTGCATCTAGAGAGCATATTTTAAGGCCGCATTTGTTCTCAATATTTATTATCATCTTACTTTGTTTAAGTCTGAGTTTTTATTTTCATTATGTAATTAAGGATATTATTATCAATAATTTACCTAAAACTAAAAAAATTAACTTTGATAAGCTTAGCAATTATGATTACCTAAGTTTCCTTCAAAAAAATTTCTTTTTAGAAATATTTTCAATAGTCATAGCAGCATCAATTCATCTTGTTATCGACATACTTAGCCACTGGGATGCATGGACGGTTACAACCATTCAACAGCTTATATATCCTTCTAGATTTCTACATCCAATAAGCTATTACTTCGGATGGTATTTTCCGCAGGTTTTCTCCACGCTCTTAGGTATATATTTTATAACTAATTATTTTGCCATTGAGAAAAAAGATCTCCAATTATTTGTAGAATCTATTCTTCATTTACCAATTGAAAAGAAGCTCTATTGGATTGCTACTATGTTTTTTGCATTTTTAACAACATTATTTCTATTAAACACTTTTGGATACGAAGGTGAAGGTTTTGGATGGCACTATTTGATTATATATTCTAGTGCTAGCTTGATCATTTCCTTTTTTACCCTACCATTATTCTTAAAACTTAAAAGAGTCCCTTATTCTTAACCTCAAAAATTTCTCCCTCAATCACTTTTATAATCCGATCACAGTCTTTGATTGATGCTTTATTATGCGCAACAATAATTATCGTTAATTCCTTGAAATGCGAATAGATTGCTTCTAATAACTGCCCTTCTGAGTTATTGTCCAATGCATTTAAGGCTTCGTCTAGAATTAGTATTGGTGCAGCACTATATAATGCTCTCGCAATGGCTATTCTTTGCCTCTGTCCTCCTGAAATTTTAACTCCAAATTCTCCCAGCGGCTCGTCCAATCCATTATTCAAAGTACTTACAAAATCATCTAAATACAAAAGTCTGACAATTTCCCTAACACGTAAATGATCTATTTTATCTTTTTGAATTCCAAAAGCAATATTTTCAATCAAGGAAGCATCTAAAATGTATGGATTCTGATTAACATAGCCAATCAATTTATTCCATTTTGTTTCGAAAGTAACCTCTTTATCGTCAATTACAATCATTCCTGAAGAGGGGCGAACTAATCCTGCAATAATATTAACCAAAGAAGTTTTACCTACACCAGACTCTCCAACAACACCAATAGTTTGTCCTTTCTCTAATTTTAAGCTGATGTTATTAAGTATTATCTTGTTTGAGGAAGGGTATTTAAATAAAATATTCTCAAACGAAATATTACGCTCAAACGATTCAATTGTTTCGAACTCTTTTTCTAAATAATCATTAGCTGCCACTTCTAGCTCCTCAAATACATATTGATTACTTTTCATTTGAATTAAAGCTCTCAATATTCTATCTATTGAAGGCATTACACGATAAGAAGCTGTTGCAAATAATATTAGAACTAGAATTAAATCACTTAAAGAACGATTAAAAACTAGAACAATAAATGAATATAGAATTACAATAGCAAGCACAACAATTGTCTCCATAATTTTCTGGGGCAAAACCTGAAACAGTTGTTCTTTAATAGTAACATCATGTAACCTCTTAAACGCTTGGATTATACGTCTTACAAAGTATGGCTGTAATTCGCTTAAATTAATATTTATGAAACTATATATTGTTTCAAATACCTGTTTAAATGATTTAGGACGGTATTCATTTTTTAATACACCTATTTCATAAGCTTTTTTCTTCGTTTTTTTAATTATTAATATTGATAGAGGAAGTAATGTTAGACAAAGTAAAATAAACAACTTGATGTTAAAAATAAGTAGGCCAATCGTAATTAACAAAATTACGGACAGTTCACTGCTTATGACTATTAGGGGCATTAAAATATAAGTCGCAAATTCTTCTGGATATATTGCGATATTTCGTAAAGAATAGTTTGAATTTTTCTCAACCGCATCTAAATAATTTTTCCTTAAAAAAGCTTTAGATTGTCGCTCAATTAAATCAAGTGCAATAGAAAATGTAAAACTCTTCTGTTTATAAAATATCCATGTAGAGAAAGTGTTTTTCACAATAAAAACCAACACCAACATGATTAAAAGAAATAAAACAAAGACTATTTCATTTTCAAAATTTAACCAAACATATATACTGTTAAGTGTTTGGTTATCATGAATTGGGGCAGGATTATTAACTAAATATAAGACTGGAACAATATATACTAATCCCAATACCTCAATGATACTATTAAGTAATATCAATAAACCAATACCATACGACTGACGCTTATGCTTATCATCAATTACAGCAAAAGATTTTTTAAGGAATTTTATATATATGTTTTTTCTTAACAACCTACACTATCTTTATTCAACTTCTGTTTCAATTGGTAAAGTTCAAAGGTGCTTTCATCAATAACATCAATCAACTTATACTTACCTTGATCGGGTTTTTTTTCAAAATCTTCAGAATAATAAAATTCGGGAGTGACTTCAAACATTTCAACTTTTCCTTGAGGTGTAAATTCATCTTTATAAAAATGGCAAAATGGACTAGTCTTAGGATGAATGTAATAGTTAACCGCAATTCTTGTTTTAAAAGAGTAATTAGGTGGTGAAGAGTGTATTAATGCACTATGAAAAAAAAGTACCTCTCCTGCATTCATAGCTATAGGACGCATATTTTTCTTCAAATCTTTGATATGGTTAGCAAGTGGCCATGGTACGCTTAAAGAACGCTGATGAATTCCCCAAGTATGACTGTTAGGTAAATAATGGAATCTTCCATTCCAAACGGTCATATTTTGCAAAGGAATCCAAGCATATATAGAATAACCAAAACGCTCATCAACGTGTGAAGAATCTTGATGTGGATTTAAAGCACTTTTCCTAGAAGGAGGCTTGATTAAATAGGTTCCTCCAATTAATTTAGCCTCATCTAGAGATAGATATTTCTCTAATTTCTTAGGAACAACTTTCTCAATAGCTGTTTTTGCATAATTTCTAACCTTGGGATCTTCATGCCTACCACTTGGCCAAAATTCCTTCTTTATAGAGTTTTTTGCCATTTTTTTCAAATGCGTAAATGCCGTTTTCAGCTCAAGAATATCCTTTTTATCAAGTAAGCTTTGTACAGAAAACCCAACGTTTTCTATTTCCATACGGATTGCATTGTCTAAAAAAAGTCTATTCATAATATACAATTCAAAACAGTATTATTATGAAACTTCTATAACTTGAGTATTTCATCCGTACTTACTTTAAAAGCTTTTCCTAAATCTTTATTAGGTTCAAATATAAAATGAAATGTAGATTCATCATTGATATCCACCTTACTTTTAGACCTATTTACAAATACCCTTTCTGAATTTTTAAAATAAGTTGAAGTATCATTTGTAAGATATATGGATAATGGAGATAATTCTAAAATTCTACTTATTAAATAAGATTCGTAAAAAAATTGATAATAGCTCCAATCCGTATTGATTAGCTCATTATCATTTGTAACTACAAATAGTTTCTTATCTGGATACTTTTTAGACAAATTTTCTACTACTTCAAAATTCTGTTTTGTATTTATATGGAATTTATTATTCAAAATATACAAATTAACTACCTGAAAAGCTATTACAAAAAAACTCAAGAGAACGACTCTTCTTTTATCGAATAAAGTGCTCAATAAAACAAAAGATATGGCCGCAAAGACTGAAAAAAGATAACCTTCATAATAGTAATGATACGCACTACTATAATAATTGCCCGCTAAATGATTAACATTAAGACAAATAAATAACAAGCAAATTAAGAACTGAATTGTATTTATTTTTTTCTTCCAATGGTTTTTAATAAAAAAAAGAACAAGAATAAGTGTTAAAACAAAAACTAACGAAAACATGTAATTAGACATAAATGATAGCAGGTTCTTGTAGCTAGAGGAATTACTCAATAAAGCAAACGTATGATCTTTTGAATAGCTGGACATTTTTAATGAGAAACCAATTGCCACAGCAATTATGAAAAACATACCTAATATTTTTTTCGTCGGGATTTTATCGATAAACACAGAAATAGAAAGAAGTACTAGGCAACCAGCAGCGAAATGTGCATTAATAACAAAAAATATTAGTATGCAAACTATTATATAATGCATAGATTGACTTACTCCTTTGTTCTTTAAAATTGAATAGATCAAAATAGCAACGTTAAGCGCCATAAATATTGACCATTCATTAATAAAATGTATCGTCGCCCCTCCAATAAAGTGAATTAACAGATAAAGCATTGATGATCTTGTATCCTTTAGGTAAAAAAGAATAATTGCAAGAATTGTTAAATGAAAAAAGAGATAAGAGATAGATTGTAGCAGAATAATCTGCAAATAAGAAAAATTGCCAATCTTTATAGCTATTAACGAAGGCAATTGCGTACCCATCATTAACATTCTGAAATTAGTTACACTAAAGGTTTCACTTTCAATAAGATTAAATAACACCTTTGAACCCTCTGCATACAATGTGCATTCTCGCCAGAAATAAAGGTATTCGAAGGAAAGAATTAAAGTAAATACTACAAAAAGAAAGTTATTAGACTTCAATGAATTCAAGAGTGCTTTTTTAATTGCTAAATATCTTGTTTTACTTGACAAAACGATAGTAAAATAGGTTATATATAAACTCAAATATAGTAGAAAAACCGACCATCGTTTTTCTCCTTTCATTCTTGTAAAAAACGGTAGATATTTGACAAATGCGCATGTTATTCTGTATGGCTTGAATCATAATTTCGGCATCTGTAAACCAATCGTTAGAAACCAAATCCATTTTTTCGTAGGCACTTCGCTTAATAATTTTAGGTTTTGAATTCACATCCCCTAAAGGACTTTTGGGGCGAAACAACAATTTAAATAGCCAGTTATAAATTCTAGACAGCCACTTACGAATAAAACCATCATATCTTAACGTTCTATATGTTTTGACGATATCATAGTTTTCTGTCTTAATTAAATTATATACGGTTACGATATCACTTACGGGCATTTGTCCATCCCCATCAATAATTGCAATATGATTTCCCTTGGCAGCACTTAAACCGCTTCTCATGTCCCAACCCATACGCCCTTTTTTCTGATGAGCTACAACGATAATGTTTTCATGTTGTGCTGCCAATTCCTGGGCAATCTCCGGTGTTCTATCTTTACTATCATCAAAATTAGCAACTAAAACTAATTCAAAATCAATGCTAGCTTCGGTGAGCTCATGCAGAAGTTGATTGACAAAGCTTCTTACATACCCTTCTGCCTTATAACATAGAACTACCACTGACAAGTCAAAACCCATTCAATTTCTTTTTTATCTTTAGATACTAAAAGTAGAAAAATTAAAGAAATCATTTATTTGCCTTTCAACTTTGTTAGGTACATTTGCATTTCTTACATATCCTTTTTTAATGAAGAAAAAAACAAAACTATTTATCCTAATTATAGGAATAACTATTATTTGTTTACTTGAATTTGGCGCAAGATCTCTGGGTATTACTCCTGGCATATGTTTTAGTATAATGAACCCTGTCGAAACTATTAAGTTACGCGAAATTTTCAAATCTGATTCATTAGGAATAATATCATATGAGCAGAATTCCTCAGAGCTTCCCAAAAATGTACCTATAAACAACTTAGGATTTCCATCCAAGTATGACTTTATCAAAGATGAAAAAATTGACAATGCCCATAAAGTTATGATGATTGGAGACTCCTACACCGATGGATGTTGTGCCACCCCTCGAGATTCTTCTTTTTTAGAAAGATTAGACTTTCACGAAGAATTCAAGGCATACAACTTTGGCATTGGGGGCACTGACATTATGCAATATCGTTTAATTTTAGAACACTTTACAAGCATCATTGACCCAGATTTGATCATAGTCGCTATATTTCTTGGCAATGATATCATGCCATATAAAAAACTACCAAGACCTTATACTCCCCATGTTTTTGCAATAGAAAATTGTGGTTGGTTAGCTTCAGAAATTTATGATGGAAAAGAAGTTAAACGATTTCAATCTGCTGAAGAAAACCTATGATTGGTACTATAAAGAACTAACCCTCCTTGGCCCTGAGCGGAATCTAGTACAAAAAATAGTGCGAAAAAGTGCCATACTATCACTGATCTATTTTGTTTATCAGAAAAAAGAAATGATTAAGAGCTACAATCCTAAAATAACTAAAACAAATCATGCCTATGAAGAAGTTGCTAAAATAGATAGTATATGTAATGCAAGAGGTTATAACTGTTTAATTGTAGGCATTCCAAGTCCTAATGATGTAATAAAAAAAGTAGATTTAGAACAAAAGTATGGCTTCGTATTTAATGAAATTAGCTGGTCTTATCCTGATATTGAAAACTTTAATGCTTCTGATTATGATGGCAAGACCACCAATAACCATTTCATTAATTCTGGACATAGAAAATTTTACTCTTTTCTTAAGAAAAAAGTTGATTTGCATCTAAAGAACTCCAAACCTTCCGAATAAATAAACTTGAACATAAGCTCAGAAATAGGATAAAACAGATTAAATGGATTTTCGAAAACTATCAATTCTTATACCTGTCTATAATGAGTCTGAAACAATACTTCAGTTACTTGAAAAAGTTAGAGAAGTAGAAATTTCAAATGCTATTGAAAAAGAAGTAATTATCATTGATGATGGTTCTACAGATCAATCAAAAGAACTAATTAAAGCTTTTATTGAGGATAATCATTTAGAGCATCAATTCAATCTTTTGTCTCTTGAAAAAAACAGTGGCAAAGGTGCCGCACTACAAGAAGGAATTGCACGTGCAAGCGGAGAGTACTTAGTTATCCAGGATGGAGATTTAGAATATGATCCTGAAGAATATAATAACTTATTAGCCCCTATTTTTAAAGGTCAGGCAGATGTTGTATATGGATCCAGATTTAAAGGTAGTAACCCTACAAGAAATCTCTATTTTTGGCATTATGTTGGAAATAGACTACTTACCTTTTTGACTAATTTGGTCACCAATTTAAATCTTACAGATATGGAGACTTGTTACAAAGTTATTAGAACCAGCTTGTTAAAGGACCTAACTATAAGAGAAAAAAGATTTGGTTTTGAGCCGGAAGTGACTATAAAACTATCAAGAATTCCAAAAATAAAGTTCTACGAAATCGGAATTTCGTACTATGGCAGAACTTTTGAGGATGGGAAAAAAATTACCTGGAAAGATGGCATTCGAGCTTTATTTTGTATTGTCAAATATGGTTTTTTTAAATGGAAATGAACCATCAGTTTAAGAAGTTTTTAAACGTTAGTCGTTTCGGGGAAATCATTTTAATGACCGGTTTTTCATTAATTGGGTTATTATTTGTTCCTATTAAAGAATGGCATGCCGAAAAAGTGTTTTTATTGTTACTTCAATCTATTTCTTTTGTTACAACAGTTTACTTTCTTAATTCGTTTGCGGATTATGAAACCGACCAAAAGACTCATAGACTAAAGGAGGTTAGTACTATTTCAGCAAGTTCATATTTCTATATGATGGTCGTGGGTATCATTTTATTTACTCTATTTGGTTTTTTACTACATATCAGGGTGGCTATAATTGGATTATTAGCTTTCTGCTTTTGGTGCTTATATTATATTCCTCCTTTAAGATTAAAGGCTTCTTTCCTTTTAGGCACTGTTATTCATTTTGTATGTGGCATTCTCCATTTTCATATTGGTTTCGGCTGGTATGATTTAAACTTACATTCATTAGCTAACGCCTCTTATATCGCTTTATTACTAAGTATGGGGCATTTTAATCACGAATTACTGGATTATGAAGACGACTTAAAAACAAATACAAGAACAACGGCTGTAAGAATAGGCCAACAAAAAGTTATATGGTTAAGAAGGGCGCTTTTAATTATCTCCATCTTGTATCTTCAACTTCTTACACAGTTAGGTATTATGAGCTGGAGTTTTGCCTCTGTTTTTCTATTGGCATCTGTTCTTACTTTAACATTAGACTTTTCCCAAAATCCATCTCCAAGTAAATATCAAAAAATAATAAGGGCGCTTTTTCTTACAGCGGGATTAATATATTTGATCCGAATCGCTCTTTAATACTTTGTTGCTTTAACTATTTTATAGTCAATTAATTGATTATCAGCTAAATGCTTCAAAGCTATACAAGCTTTTAAATGTTTAACAAAAGAGGCGTTCTGATGGTCAATATCACTATTTAAAGCAGCAACTGCTTTCATATAAGAACGTTCAATACCAGTATAGACTTCATTTAAAATAGAGCATTCGGTTATATCTTTAAATCCAATTTCTTCTAAATTCTGCTTGTGGTTCTTAATGTAGTGGTTTACTACCCATCCTTCTCTAAAATCGGTAAGCCATTGTAGTTCTTCATCTGAATTAAGATTTCCTACTTCAAAGTAATCCATAATAGCAAATGTTCCATTCCTATTTAAAAGACGATAACACTCATTAAAAACAGACCGTTTATTTTCAGCATGACAAATACTCTCCACTCCATAAATGAAATCAAATTGCTCGCTTTTCAGCCCCATTTTTTGAAAGTCTTCAACAAAAAAACTTACTCTAGATTGAAGCTTCCTCTTTTTATTAATTCTTTTCGCAAAATCTATTTGAGATGCAGATAAGTTAACACCTGTTACATTAGCATTCAAATAATTAGAAGCTATATAAAAGCATGTTCCACCAACACCACATCCAACATCCAAAATGTTCGATTGGCTTTCTTTATTAAGGCCTAAAAAATCAAGTAGAAATTGGTTTGCATTATTTTTAGCCGCATCATTAGTCATGTCTTTATTTCCAAAATGACCCAAATGCATTGCTAATGAATGAGCATTATGTCCATGCTCAAAACGATTTAACCAACAATGATTATAATAATCTATAATCTGTTTCTTTAAATCAATATCTGCTATATTATCTATCACTATGTTATTGCCGTTTGCTTGGTTGCAGTAGTTGTTAATTCTTTGACTTCTTGCTGTTCCAACTCGGTCATAATCCTTTTTTCTTTTTCTAAGTTATGAACCGTTTTCTTCTTTACAATTTTCCCTTTGATGCGTTCAATTAAAAAATTGAACAAACCTAAAAAGCCTTTCACATTTATCCAAAGCTCTCTAAAAGAACTTATTTGCCTGATTTTTTTAAGTATGTATTTAGGTCTAAAATAAAACTTAAAGGTCATTTTTCTAAATAATCTAGTTATGTCCTCCGGAGATAAGGTTTCTAATTTTAAAATCGGAGTCGACCCATAATAAACATCCCAATCATAAGTACTTATCAAATCTCTTTCTCTCGCCCAATTATAAATATCATGTCCAGGGAATGGCGTTAGAATGGCCACAGAAATATAATCTGGGTCCAATTGGTTCAATAACTTGATATTATTATCAATAATTTCTTCTGTATCTCCAACATTGCCGACCATCATGCAAACTCTAGTTTCTAAACCAGCATTTTTGGCCCATTTTACGCCGTCAAATATCTGATCAATAGCCAATCCTTTACTTATACTATCTAGAATATTTTGATTAAAATTCTCTACCCCATACATAATTTGCCAACATCCCGCTTGCTTCATTTTCAACAGCATATCCTCAGTGACAATATCTACTCTTGCAAAACATAGCCACTGTATGTCCAAAGGATGCTGAATCAACAAATCGCAAAACTCCATAACACGATCTTTATTGACCGTGAACACATCATCCATGATGGCAATATCTTTAATGCCATGTTGTTCTGATAAAAATTTGATCTCATCATATAGGCTTTGAGCAGATCTATATGTCCACATTTTACCAACCGGCCTCCTACAAAAATTACAAGACCAAGGACATCCTCTCGAAGACACAATCATCATAGCAGGTAACCTTTTAAAATTACCAATGATTGGCCGATATGCCTTCATATCTATTAAGTCATATGCAGGCATTGGTAGTTCATCAAGGGTTTTTATTCTACCGCGAGCCTTATTCCTCAAAAATTTTATTTCTCCTTCTTCTATTTTTTTATATGCCAAACCATCAATGTCACCAAAAGGTATTCCATCTAACACTTCTTTCAGAGTTTCTTCTCCCTCCCCCATACAGACTGCATCAATATAGGGTTTGCTTAAAGATTCATCAGGAATGAAAGAAGCATGTGCACCACCAAAAATCATGACACAATCAGGATAATACTTCTTACAAATTTTAGCCAGCCTAAATGATGCATTAATGCTTGGAGTAGTAGTAGTAAAGCCTATGACCTTAATCTCTTGGAATTTCTCAACGTAATGCTTTACAAAGTAGGCTTCGAATTCATTATCCGCTGTTTCAAATTCAGCATTACAATCCAAAATTTGGACAGAATAATCAAATGCTCTTACATAACCTGCCAATGCCATTAGCATCAAAGGCGGATCAAGGGCTCTTTGTTTAGTGTAAAAGCCATCTGGAAAAATAAATGGAGGAAAAATTAGTAAGCAGTCCAAATTCACAAAACGAAATTAATTTTTTATTAGGATTAACACTAAAAAAAGCGACAAAAACTTTACTTTTCAATTTGCAAGCTATTATGTCTATTATTAACTGGAAAAAAAAACTTACATCTGTTCCAAAAAACTTGGTCAATTTCCTCTTATGGCTAATTCTAATTATTAGCGTAATACATTTTTCATCTACAACTTTACAAAAAACGGATAAAAACTTCTACCACATTAGTGATTTAGATGGTCTTGAATATCACACAATTGCTCTAAATATCGCACGAGGACATGGTTTTCCCATTATGGGCTTTGTTGATAGTAGCTTTACTTATAAAATTGATTTAGACACCAAAGATATATTCAATAGCCAAGGGCTTCAGGCCTTTAAAGAAAATGGCCCCATTACCTACTTTTCTAAACCTCCTGTATACCCTATTGTTCTAAGTATTGTATACAAAATCAATGAGTCAAAACCTATCTATTTATATCTATTTTATTTATTGGTTATTCTCCTTTCCACTGTTTTAATAGTCAACATCTCCTTCCTATTAATCAGAAATGAAGCTTTATCTCTTTTGGCTGGCATTTTGTTTGTCACGCTTAAATTGTTTTATGTAAAAGCAATTGGCCCTGAGCCACTGGCCTTATTTATTTTATTATTGATAATTAGAGTCCATTTAATTAATCTTAATGCGCCCAGTTACAAAAAAATGGTCTTTTGTGGGGTTTTATGCTGCCTCCTATTACTTACTAAAGGATCATATCTGTTTTTTGTAATGATGATCCTATCACATTATTTCATTAGCCTTTTCATCTCAAAAAAAACAAAAGCCTTCTTCCTTTTCTCTGCTTTCCTTGCCGGATTTTCTTTATTACTTCTTTCCTGGATTGGATATGCCAACTACGCTCAAGAAAAAGTGCGCAATGAACAACTTATTTGGAAACAAAATATAATAGAAAAGATCAATAAAAATAAAGCGCATACAGACTCTATAAATATTGGCAATTTGGCAGACAACTACCCTATCCTTAACGATCAAGTAATTAACCATTTATATAGCCGATATATAAATGACGAAGAAAAATTCATTGTTTTAACTAACCAGGTACAAGGTGATGAGATATTAGCCGTACACAATGAACGAATGGTTGAAGCTTATTGGTATGTCCATTGGAAACTAGATACATTGCTATTCCATAACAACTATTATCAGGATGCCTCTCCTATAAAAAGAGTTGTAATGTTTTATAAAGATCAGCCAAAATATATATCAATGATTGCAAATACTAAGTATAGGCTTGCTTCAACAGGGTTAAATTATGTTATCTGGATATATGTTATATCGTACATTTTATTTACGTTGTTTACTATCAAAAATGGCAAAATAAAAACCTTTTTTCTTATTTCCATTATAGGAGGCTTACTTATAGGTCTCAGTACAAAAGCACCTCTGTTTTCTCTATTTTTACTGTATTGCCTTTCTTTTGGTTTCCATTATTTCTATCGTTCACATGATAAACTGACAATTATTAATTTTGCAGTGCTTAATAGCTTACTAATAGTATTCCTTTTTTGCGGTGATCCCAGATTTATGATTGATATTAGTGGCATTTGTTTCATTGCAACAATTTTCATTTATCATTCTTTTTTTACAAAAAAATTAGAAAAGAGTAGCTAATCAAAATGAAAAGAAAACCATACATACAATTTCTTCCTTTTCTTTTTATCTATACTTTCTTTTTCATAAAATTTTTAAATGTTGATTTAATACTTGATGAAGGAAGATATTGGAAATATGCAGAAAACATTACTCAAGGGTTTTACGCTGACAGAAATGATCATTATGGATATTTATGGAACGGCCCTGGATACCCAATATTCTTGTCTTTTTTTCAATTCTTAAAGCTCCCTTTTAATGCTGCCAAAGCTTTCAACATTCTCTTTTTATACATTGGCTTAGTATATTTTCATAAAACGCTATTAAATTTTTTGTCCAAAAAGAAAGCAACGATAATTACTGTTTTTTTTGGATTGCAATACCCTCTGATTCATGAATGTCTTTTTAGGTTGCAAGTTGAATCTCTTACCATCATGCTTGTTAGCTTAATTGCCTACTCATCCTTAAAGTACTATAAAACAAGAAAAACACCTATTTTAATCTTTACAGCATGTTTAATAGGATATTTAATTTTAACCAAGATTTTCTTTTCGGTTATATTTATTTGTTTACTGGGAATTTTATGCCTAATCATTCTCTTTCCAAAATTAAAAAAAGACTACACTCCTTTCTTAAGAATTACTTTTTTTGGCTTGCTCTTTACCATTCCATATTTAATGTACACATTTTACCTTTCAGGAAAACCGTTCTATTATTCTAATGCGGGCGGGTTAAGTTTATATTGGATGAGTACCCCATATGAGGAAGAATTAGGTGACTGGCATTATTATAGAGCACTTCCAGACAGTCATTTTATTAAACAAAACCATCAAGATTTTTTTAATTCTATTAACGACCTTTCCCCCGTTGAAAGAGACCAAGCTCTAAAGAAACAAGCCTACGAAAATATCCTTAATAATAAGATGAAATATGCTAAGAACCTTGTGCTAAATCTAAGTCGGCTATTTATAATCTGGCCTACTAGTACTCTCGATACTTCATTATTAATTCATTTAGCTTATTTTTTTCCGCATTTAATCATATTTGTTTGTCTTGTCATTGCTTTTATCTTAACTATTTTAAACATATCCAGAGTACCTCCAATTATTATATACATGGGAATTTTGTCTATACTGTATATTGGCTTAACGCTTCTATTTTCTGCTTTTACAAGGTTTTTATACCCAATATTTCCAGTATTGTTTATTTGGATATCTTACACTTTAAGCTATTCTTCTAAAGTAGCAATGCCCATAGCTAGCAAGCAAAATATAGAATAGGTTGAAATCCTTATTTAAATCATAACTTTGATTCGTAACGATAGCTTACCTGACTATGCTTAAAGTAGATAAAAATAAAGACTTCAAATGTACTTTTGTCCATACTCCTAACCTCAATTACACTAAAAATCAGAATTATGGTTTGGAGTTTATGCCCACATGGATATTTACCTTAGCCAATCACATCCCTCAAAATAAAAATATCTCCATAACATATTTCGATATTCGCTTTGATAAAATTGAAGAGGTCAAGCAAGCCAATATATTTCTATTTAGTGGAATTAACCAAGACTTACCTCAACTATTAAAGGTAAGAGCTCAGCTAAAAGAGATGCATCCGAACGCATTAACAATGATTGGTGGTCCTATCTGCTGGTCATTTAATGAATCTGGTGATTTAGATTTATTAGAATGTTTTGATCATATTTTTATTGGGGATGGAGAAGAAAAGATTAGTGAACTATTGACTCGCCTTTCTAATGGTAATTCGCTGCCCCATATCATCAAAAACAAACAGCGTTTTAATCTCAAAAAATCGAAACCATTTTATATTCCTTTCCTACAAGAAAAGTTCGAGCAATATTTTGGTGTTGTAATAGAAGTATCCCGAGGATGTCCATTTTTATGTGAGTTTTGCGACATCAGAATAATGACAGATAATAATAAAGCACATGTAAGAGAACCGGAGGTCATTATTGAGGAAATGGAATATTTGTTGAAGCGTGGAAAACGACAATTTATATTTGCTTGCGACAACTTTATAGGAGATTTAATTTGGGCTGAAAAATTGGTAGATGAAATTATTTTGCTGATTGAAAGAACGGGTATTCAACCCAACATATACACATGGCTAACAATTAATCTTGCAAAACTACCTAGGCTTCTAAAAAAGATGCGTTTAGCAGGGTTTGATTTGTTATTTATTGGTATTGAGAGTTTTAATGTAAACTCCTTAATTGAAACTGCTAAAGTTCAAAATACAAAGAGAACCTTGATAGAAGATATTAAAACCATTCAGTCTTATGGGTTTATTATAATTGCTGGTTTGATTTTTGGTTTTGACACGGAAGAGGAGAATTTATATGACGTAGCTTTAGAGGGCCTACAGGAATCTGGACTGTTATCAGGAGACCCTAATTTTTTAACCGCCTTACCAGGAACTCCACTTTATCGTAGAATGCAACTATCTAACAGATTAAGGTCTACTTCGGATTTGTCTTCTAGCACCAGTACTGGTGGCGTAAAACACATAACTAACATTAGGTATCTAATACCAAAAGAAAAACTTATAGCAGGTTTTATATCTTTTGTTAAAACTTTTAATAAAGGATCTTATCAATTAAGGAGATTAAAGATTTATTTTAAAAGCTTAGATCAGAACAATAATTATATCCCTTTGCAAAAAGGAAATCCAGGATTTGCATCTTTAGGTAGCTCTCTATCTATTTTACTTAAAGATAAATTAGGCCTTAAACAACTTTTTAAGAGATTAATTTCATTTAGCAAACGTCCTGCCAATTTATTTTACGCGTTGTTTGCACTCTTATTTGTAACTTTTAAATTCAAATATAGAGGTCGATTTAACCATTTTAGATTTTGGTTATTTGCTTGGTCAAACTATGTGATGAAATATAGCTCTATAAGTGAAAATGATTTTGATATTGATAGTGTAGGTGAAGACTTTAACATTGAAGATATTGTGCCATCCACATATATGACAACTGCCACTGAAGACATTCCCTCAAACAAAATAGATGCTCAATTAAAATCCACCGTAAAAGGATTACAAGAATTTATAAATAAAAAGAAGAGTTTATAACACCATTTTTTTCTTTGCTACATCAATAAACTCTTTTAACCAATAAGCAATCAATATGAGGTTAACAGAATTCCCAATTTCTGTATATCTTCTTAAACCAAATAATAAAACAGTAAGAAAAATAAAATAAAAGGCAAATAGATATAACACAATTAAAGTCCTATCTTCTTTTTGATCAAGAACTTTCTTTTTTAAAAGATACAAACCTGAAACTAAAAACAGGCCTATTGTAATTCCTCCATGTATTTGAACTTTATATAGAAAGAAAAATGCGAGCACTGCTAAAATAAATTGAATCTTAGCGTAATTACCCTTAAAAAGATATGTAAAGACCATTAAAAGCTGAAAGACAGTTAATAATAGCATCAAACTGTGATTTGTGAAACCAGCTTTTAACTTATTAGTTGTAATGGGAACAATAAACCAAGGCTTATTAATGTAAAACTGAAATACTTTTATTAGCGGGTGTGTTTTAAAGTCATAATTATGATAAAATGAACCAGGGTCAAACTTCCATGCAGGTGTCCAACTACCAATGGTCTCATATAAAGAGGTTGCACAATGTTCATTATTTCCATCAATAAATAAATACGTTCCTTGCCCGGTTAATGTAATTTCCTTGGGATAATAAAACTGTCTTTCAAATAAATAATGTGCTATTCTCTTATATTTATCAAAATCAACATTTCCCTTATTCTCATAATCTAAATTATATTTCTCAATGTATATACTATCTTCCTTACTCCAATCAGCATTCAGCACGCTATTAGAAAGCAAACTAGCGTTATAGGGCTCAAAAGCATTATATTTCTTATTAACGTAATTAGAATATGTTATAACATATAAGGCTATCATGGACATTATGAATATTAGCTGAATACCTCTAACAGCCCTGTCTTTTTTAAATAGTGCTAAGGGTATGAGAAAAAGGCATAGAAAAACAAGGGTAGATTTAAACAACAAACTTGATAAGAAGAAGATTGCCATTAAAAAAGTAGTTTTCCAACTTGCCTTTGCTTCCCAACTTAAAACAGCATACAACAGAAAAGTAAAAAATATCACTATATAAATGTCATCTCCAATAACATCTACATATTTAAAACAAGCCACTAAAAATACAGGGGTGAGGTAAATCAGCCACTTATAAAGCGCTTTATCTATCATGTATTTTTTTATGGCATGAATACAAAAGAACCAAGCAATTATGAGTAGAAAAAAATGAAAGATTTTTAAGTGCATAGATTTATTCCCTCCTATTCTATACACCATACCAGCTACAATACTAAAGCCAATATTTCGATGATAATATTCAGTTGGGAATTCCTCATGCAATACTCTTAAAAAAGGAAAAACAGCATCACATTTCTTATAATCATACGCTCCAAAATCATCATATCCTCCTAACTTATGCAACCCATGACCATTGGCAAAATTGACTGCCATGCTTTGGTGTTCCCACTCATCATTCTCCCTAGTAATTTCAACTCCACTGTCAAACCCTAAAAAACATTGAAATAAAGCCGCTACAATAATCGTAGTTACTACTATATATAAGGATTTATATTTCACCTATCTCTTTTAAATATGTTAAAATGAGCTATTTCTCCAATCTCATTATAATTTGACAGATCAATGCCATTGTATTTTAAATTGTATTGACTTTCATGGTTTGTAATTACGAATTTAGGCTGCCCGCTCTTTTTAATATAATCTAGGTCATAATCTATTTTCTTTAAGCGCTTATACTCTTCCATTGGAATATCACCATAGTAGAAGTATTCAATCCCTTCTGCCTCATATGTAGGGAAAAGAGCATGTTCAAATAGATAATTTGTTAATAGCTTATCAAAAGTAAGAATATCATCCTTTTCTTCTAATCCATTCTCAATTAGATAATTCTTGACTTCTAATCGAACCTTGTGTTCAAGTTTATAGGGTTCCTCGATCACAAACCGCTCTTTAATATAGCTCGTATAATATTTGTCTCGCTTAACAATTAATAAAATTATTAAACAACTAATTACTATTAATAACCTTCTTGGAAGTACAATACCCAATAAGACGATACTTAAAACTAAAGCAACTGAAACATACACAAATGATGCCCCCCAAAATGATATAGAAGTGATATTATATAATGAAATTGGAATAAGCAGAAAAGCTAAATATGTGAGTGATTTTGTTTTTTGATATGTAAATATAAACCCTCCAAAGCCACCAGCGAGAAGGATAATAAACCCTGTCATATAATTACGGTAGATATTCAAGATAAATTTCAAATAATTAAAGCTTATATGTTCTTGTGTTTTAATAAAAAGTAGCTCAATTTGTTGGCCCTTAAAAAGCACATAAAACAACATTATGAGCGTAACTAAAACCCCAATGACAATAGGAACCTCCTTTTTCAAATTATTTCTAAAAAACAGAACATATATAACTGAAATAATTGCTGATTCAATTAAGGCATCTTGTTTAGTAAAAATTGCTAGAACAAATAGAATTACAGCCATCAAAAAATCAGCTTTTCTATCTGTAAATTGATATTTGAATAATTGATAATTTGCACAGATCAAAAACATCACCTTTAAAGCGTCGGGTCTTGCGGCGAAACTATGATGAGTAAGTGTTCCAAAATAAAGTATGAATATTAAAAGGGTATCAATAAATTTAAGTTTTTTAAACAAACCTATTGTTTTAGTAATGGCCAAAAATGTAAGCACATTTGCAAAAAAACTCACACTCCTTCCAATCCAAAATATTTTAATAAAATCGACAGCAGGATCTATGTTAAACATTTTTGACAATAGCGCAGTGGTATAAAAAAATATTGGGGAATATTGAGAGATAATATAAGGGGGCTGTGTGGGGTCAGGATAGAACTCTGGGGTTATCATTAACCGTTGAATGTAATAAATGAATACTTCTTCAACACCACTTATATCAGAGTTAAAAGTAAAAATCGCAGCTATTCGACCTAATAACATCCATAGCACACCAACGGATAAAAATAGTCCTAAAAAAAGGTTTATTTGACTTTCAAATTTCCTATACATTACAACACTTCAAATATATCTATTCTATCGGTTGAATTTACTAGTTTTAATTCTGACATTTGTATAAGCACTGACAACCATTCTTTTTCTTCGGTTGTGATCATCAAATCTTTATGATAAATAATATAGTTAAGATCATTTATCGCAATCAACTCTTTTATATTGAGATAAGACATTAAAAGTTGATTATTGCTCATTCGGGTATTTGGGAAATAAGAAGCAGAACCATTTATGATATTGTGTTTATGTTTTGTCTGCCAATATTGATACCTAAACTCTCTATTAAACTCACTTATATCACTAACATACCCACTCTCGGTAAAGATGCTAGATGGCAATTCTACCATATTAACCGGCTTATCAAATTGTTCGAAATAGTTATACTCAACAGGTAATTCTTGAACATTTCTATGATCTACAGCATGAACATATAGTCCAAAATTCTCGATTAGAAAAACCAATAAAACAGGTATAAAAAGCCATTTTTTATTGACCTTATCTTCTAAATATGTATAGGTAACTCCACATAAAACAGCAATTGCAATATTAGTAATGACAAAACTTCTACCAGGTATTCTAAAAAACTTATAGATTAAATCTATTTTGTATAAGTAGCCTAAAGGCATTAAAATGACCTTTTCACCAATTTGAATAGAAGGTCCGATGGCCATTATTAAACCAATTATACCTATGAACCAAAAATATTTTTTTTGAGTAAACTTTATAAAAATTGACAACAATATCATACAAAGTACTAGTATGCCAAGGTTAGCCTTAAAGTCCATTTTTACGGTATACTGCGCCCAAGCCTGAATAGAGGAATACAGTGGATTATACATTAATGAAGACATAAAGCTTTTCCAACCTAAAGAAAATCTTGATGCGCTATCGACTATGCCATCAGCCGGATTATATGCATTGGCTAATTCCGGTGCAAACAATTTTGCTATTAGTGGCGCAATTAGCACAAAAAAACTAAATCCCCCAAGCACTATCTCCTTTAAACTTAGAACCTTAATTTGATTAATACTAAACAAACATCTTATTGCCCAGATTATCCCTCCTAATAAAAACAAATAACCTGAAAAATAGAAGGTTGTAGCCAACCAAACTAAACTAATAACAAAGTACTTTCCCTGTTTTGTATTAAAGAAATATTCTAAGTATAGCAACGCAAAAATAATTGGGAATGCAGCTAAACCATTTAATAGCTCCATAGTACTAATCATAAAACATGAAGCGCCAAAAACAAAACCTGAAAACAAAGCAGCTCTCCAATTTTTACAATAAAAAAAAACGAGCTTATATACTGAAAAAGCATTCAGTGCATACAAAGTGGCTACCATCACATAGGAAGCCCAAATATCACTTAGTCCAAATATTTTAAAACTAAAAAAGATAAGCGCCTGTCCCAAATAAGGCTCCATATAGGCTGAAAGTCCACCTTTTGCAGGGTAAAATATTTCCCCAAAATCTCTACTACCAAATAATTCCCTAAGATTATTAAGCATATCATAAAAAACGCCTACATGTAAGATTGAGTCCGTATTTCCTACAAAAGAATAATTAATAGGGTAATAAAAAAAATAAACTAAAAAGTAAAGAAAATAGCCTAATAGAATCAAATAATCAGTCTTTTTCTCTGCCATATTATAAATTTACACCGATAAAATCAATTTTAACATATTCTCTATATTTGATGTTTGCTCTGAGAACTTATAACCTTTCAAAGCTTAAAGCACTTGTTAATATATTACAACATAGAAGAAAAATTATCAGAGGCTACTAACATTCTAATTGTAAGTAATAATCAAATTAAAAATCCATTTACTTTTCGTCTCGAAAGCAAAAATGTACAAAGTATTTTGTACAAAGACATTTATAATGATAACAACTTCTATGATCTAATATATTTTGACAATGTTATCCCTAAACAGTCCAAAATTAAACGACTTCTTAAAAAATGCTTCCAACTTTGCTCTAATGAAGGTGGTGACGTAATATTTGCTGTAGAATCAGGACCTTCTTTTTTTTCTGGCAAGCCAGGAAAAGAAAGAAGTGCTCTACTTAAAGCTGCTAGATTATTGAATTTCAATATCAGCATAGAAAAAGGAATGGACAGCTATAAAATAGTCTTCCGAAAAATACCTTTAAACCAAAATGGAGCTTTGAATTTATACTTTAGTAAAATGAATGAATATCTCTACAGTTGATGAATCAAGATTTACAAAACAAGAAAATAATTGATTTATATGATGAGCGTCATACTAAATTCATGAAATATTTTGGGAATATGTTTCAAGTATTCCAGCTTAAAAAAGAGAATTACTCGATCAAAAGGCAGTCTAAATTACTTCATGTACAACCCAATGATGTTATAATTGATGGAGGTTGTGGAATAGGTGCAACTGCTATCTCCCTCGTCAAAAATTATGATTGCTCCATTCATGCATTCAATATTAATGATGTTCATTTAAAACTTGCAAGAGAAAACATAGCAAAAGAAAAATTAGAGGAAAAAATCTTTTTATATAATGAAGATTATAAAAACATAGATCAACATTTTAAACCTAATTCTATAGATAAAATTTACTTCATTGAATCTCTAAGTTATTCTGCACTTAAAGGCAAGAAAGCCACCTTAGAAAAATGTTATAAACTACTCAAAAAGGATGGTATCGTTTTTATTCAAGATTTCTTTTTTAGTGAAGTAAATACATTATGGAACAGATTAAAAAAGGGACATTTAAAGTCTAAAATCAGTAAAGATGTTTTTTATTTTATAGAAGACTTAATTCCTTTTCTTCAAATTTGTGAAGAAATTGGGTTTAAAATTAAATACTTAAACAAAATGGAAATAACTTTATCTCACATAGAAGAACTATATGGGAATACAGATATTCTAGAGGAAAACAATACTACAGATCAAGATTATCATTTTTTTCAACTAGAACCCTTTGAAATAATCTTAAAAAAATAGACAGACGTTCAATGATTTCCTTTTTAAAAAAAGTACTTAACCGTCAAAAAGCGCCTAATTATACTTCTTTTTCCAGCGAGGAAATTTATAAATTCATCATTACAGATTACTCGAATCTAAATAAGGAAGTTCCCGCTCAATTCTATGACTATTTAGAATCTGGCGAGTATCATGGGCTCATATTAAAGAATGTACTATCAAAAGAAGAAGTTGCAACCATTCTAAAAAACCTTAACAGCATACCCAAGGGAAAAAAGATTTTCAACGACAAGAACAACCTTTATCCAAGAGGATTTTCTTCCTATACTCAAAAAAAACTGGAAGATGATGACTTAAGTTTTAAACTATATTTTGAAGAGGGAAAACGTTATATCGATGATTTTAATCAAGAATTTGAAGTGAAAATTGGTGAACGCCTACAAAAAATTTTCAACTATATAGGTAATGACAGGCCTTTCAATTTTCTTTATTTAGATGAAAAGGGAGCATTTCCACATAGTCAGTTTAGAACTTTGTATCCCAAAGTTGGACTATTCCCTGTGCATTGCGAGAATTGTCATCTTTCAACTTTCAATAGTTTTTATGATCACTTGGATAATCTTGTTCATGTTAAAAATCACAAAAGTTATTTTATTCTGTTAAATAAACCACAGCGTGGGGGTGAAATCTTATTATTTGATATCCAATGGGAAGAAGGTCAGCAATGGAGACCTGTTGACATGATTCAACTTTCTAACGGAAAAGTTATAGATCCCATAAAAGACAAACACATTAAGAAGATGCTATTAGAAGTAAACGAAGGTGATATGGTCCTTTTCTCAGGTGGTAATATTTGGCATAAAGTAACAAGAATTATGGGTAGCAAAGATAGAATAACCTTAGGGGGCTTTTTTTCGACCACCAAAGAGAATAATCATATAACCTGTTGGGCCTAGATGGCACTAATACATTGTTACTTTAGAAGTCTTCTTAATTCAAAAAAGGAAAGCTTAGGTGTATAAAACTTAAAAAAGCCTAAACTCTCCTGTCCTTCAGGTCGTTCCCCAATCTTTAAACGATGAAAAATATCCTCATTAGCCTTAAAAAGTTCCATCTCATTTGATTGAAGTCCTTTATAATTCATATATAATAAAAACTGTGCATCTTCAGGGATTAACGCAGTAATTATGGCAATTCTATCCTCGTCTGTATTATTAGACAAAGAACCATGAACCACTCTATCATCAAACATCAAGGCATCTCCTGCTTTCATCTCAACAAAATGTGCTTTATGTAAAAAGTACCTTTTGTACCTTTTAAAATGAAACGGCATTCCTATGCCATTTAAGGTATAAGGGAGATTATGTGTTTTAGGAACAATATATAATCCCCCATTGTTCTTATTCACATCAACTAATGGAATCCAAACATTTAAACCTCTATACATTTCCCTACTGCAATGATTATTGTCTACATGCATTGGAAAATGCTCTTTGCTATATGCCTTCTTGGCCGCAAAATTATACCCTAAATGTCTATAGCCATTAAGTTGTTTTGTAATTTGATCTTTGTACACACTTTTAATCTCATTATGCACCTTTAATCTACTCTCATAATCATCAACTTCAAGTGTATTGTATTTTTCATCGTTAATATTTTTATCAGATTCTCTAAAAATATCTAGGCACTTATTTACATCCTCTTTTGATAATAAAGGTTTAATTAGAAATCCTTTCTGAGTGATTTCCTTTTCTTCTTGCTCATCTAAGAATATTTTTCTCATTGAAACATAGTTTATATAGTTTGAAAATATGACTTCCTATTGTCTTTTGTATAACTTTTTAAAAAAAATATACATATTCCCTTCATTTATATGTTTACTCCTTTTCTAGTATCCACTGATGAATTATTTCTTTCATTTTCATATGTCCTTCATTATTAAAATGACTATCACTCGCTGTCTTTTTTTCTGAAAATCGGAAATCTTCAAATTTAAACTTATTGGGTAATACGTAGTCCACTCCTTCAAAAACTGCTTGTTTTTCTTCATCGAGTCCTCCAATAGCTAAACTTTGTTCATCTGGAATTATAAAAACTGCACATCTTGAACCATATAAACTTCCCAATTCATTAATTTTTCGCAAAAAAGTATTTGTTATTTGTATCGCTTTATCTTTTGGAACTTCCTCCTGACAAGGAGCACAAAAATGATTATTCAAAATCCGATTATTAATTGTTCTTAGTAGAGCTGATCTATTAAAAATACGATGTTTAACTTTCAGATTACAGGCTTTTAGAAAATTACTTTTCCAGATTTCAGGATCGTTATGATGCCTATCATTAATGTAAGTAGACAACCAACCCAAATTGGTCGCGTGCAATGGTTTATATTGCTCTTCATCATCCGGTAAAAAAATGGTTAAATCATTGCCAAGATTATACATTACAAAAACATAATCTGGTTGTAGTTTTGGAATATATTCTTCTGCTATTTGATAATAATTTACGGTACCAGCAGATGGAATCCCTCCATTATAAACAATGTATCCTTCTGCTAATAATTGATCAGCAAAACTTTTATACAAGGGACACGATGTATAGCCATAAGTAAACGAGTCACCGATTAATAGAATACTTTTTCTATTCGTTCTATATTGTTCAAAAGCTAATGACCTGAATCCCTCAGCATTAATTGGGTATTCAATCCAAGTATCAATAGCTGCTTTAAAAGCCTGACTATCCGATTTAAATGTCTCTTTTATTTTTGTTATATACTTTAAATAACCTCTTTCTTCATTATCATCTGCAATTTCTTGCCATAAATGGTTATTTCCAGTACTTAAAAAGACCTGTCTCTCTTCTTTTTTTTGGTATATCGTGTTGAGAAAATTCATTTTGAGATACTTTTCTGAAATATCTGTATTTTCTTGAGCAACGAAACCTAATGCTTGGTTAAGAGATAAGTTATGGACTTTTTGCTTTAATACCATTAAACGCTGGGGTATCTCTTTATGATGACTAAAAATGCCATTTTTTCGCAGCTCAAATGGCGCTGGATCGTAAAAATGAATTTCTTCTTTTGCAATCTTCTGACAAAATGAATCTTCTGTTATCCTTCGAAGAATACTTTCTAATAAGAGTATTGACAAAAGGGAAGCAATTAAAATGTAGATTCCTTTTCTAAACACCTTAATTTCTGTTACTTATAAATGATTTGATTCACTACTTTTTGATCTACAGGTGCGCTTTTCATTTTTAAAGAAGTTATTTTTTTTCCGGATACACTTTTTTCACCGATAATACAACTATTGTAAAAATCATCCTCCACTTGATAAACAACAATTCGTTTCTTTTTTCTCTCTTGATAATGTAATGATGGAGCACTAATTGGTGCCATTGCCTGATTAATAGCTAACCTTGGTTCATTCGTTAAATTAGGAGGAGATCCATGAAACAATTTATGATCATAAATGATGGCATCCCCGGCTTTCATTGGCAATGCTTTCTTTTTTAGCTTAATGTCTTTAAACTCATTAGTATTTTCAAAATAAAGTGCAAGCCCTGGACCACATCGATAAGAGTTTCCCAACAAATGACTTTTCTCTAAAATCCATAGATTCCCATTTTGCTCATTTGTATCAACTAAAGGCGTCCAAATAGTAATAGACCTGTATTTCGTTTCATCTACCATATTCCAATCTAAATGAAAATCGAAAAAACTGGCAGTTCCAGGTTCTTTAACAGTAAAATTAGCAACTAGCGGTCTATACTCGTTTAACAAGCGTTGGGTTTTAGGAACAAAAACATTTGCAATTCCCTGACTCACTTTTCTTCTATATTCAATCAAATGACTATGCATAGTAGCATGGAAACCATCTCCTAAATCATTGTCCAATTTAAAATAGAAGGCCCTTAATTGTGCTATTTCCTCCTTTGAAAGAAAGGAGTCTACTAGTACATAACCCTCTTCCTCAAATAATTTTTGCTTCTTATCTTCTATAAAAGTTGCCACTATTCAAAATTAAGCATAAACTTCTCTGTTTATCAAAAAATGGTGTAAAAAAACAACTGCAGCTCTTAAAGCCTTAACCTTAAATATCGGGTATTCTAAAATATTTGTGATAAGATACAGTTCCTATGTAATCCTATTCTTAAACTCGCGCTCATTAAGCTTTTTGTACTGAAAATTTTTCAAGCCTATTGCTTCCACCCCTTTCGGGCGTTCATTCATATTAAATGACATAAAAAAGTCTGCATCCACTTTGTACACAACAAGACTTTTGCGCTTCACGTTTTCGCAATAGTAATGAATAGGTATTGCTTCTTTAGGTTTCATTATTAACTGAATAGTTTCCCTATCTTTTGCAGTATTATTTTCTGAGGTATAATGTAATAATGCATCATCAATTATAGCAACTTGCCCCAATTTTAAATTTATAGGATGCATATACTTTTTCTTTATTTTATTCTCTAATCCTTTAAAAACCCAAGGAATAGAGGGACTGCGATACCTTGTTAAAGTATTGTGTGTATTAGGAACCACCTCCATGGTGCCATTTTCGCGTGTCACATCACATAAAGGTATCCAAACAGAAACAGAAGTAAATTTTTCTTCGTCAACAAACGTCCAATTTTGATGAACAGGAACTTCTCCTGAATTAGGTTTTTTATTAAATAGATTAATTATTAATGGTTCATAATCATCCAGGACTTTATCAAGATGAGGTTTAAAAAAACGGTAAATCTTATCAAGTACCATCTTCTTATATGCAACATCTTTATTAAAGAAACTCAGTTCATAATCTGACTTAATAACCACTTCTCTTTTATCTACCTCTTTGATCTCATTCAATAAAGAAAATAAGATTTCTAATTGATCTGGAGATAATAAATCCAAAGTGACATATCCCTTTTCATTAAAGGCGCTTTCTAAGGAATTATCTACAAAAATTTTCTTTTTCATTACCTTGTGAAAGTAATAAAATTTGGAATACTCAAATGCTAAAACAAAAATTCTTTTTCCTTTTTGGTTTTCTACTTTTTCTCTCCGTTTTTTTTATTATACTTACAATACAAGGCTTTTTTCAAATAAATAATGAAGTTAAAAAGCTAAATAATGATACCTCCTCTTTTCTAGAATTCAATGCAGAATTAGGCTATTCTTTAAAACCAAGTCAATCGTTCACTTGGCATAAAATCACGAATAGAGAGGGTGACAAATCCAGCACTGTAACAATTGACAAATATGGTAGACGAATCACTTTATCACAAAAGCACGTTGACGGGCACCTTTTATTTTTTGGTTGCTCCTATATTTTTGGCGACAATTTAAAAGATGAAAATACAATCCCGTATCTTATAAATACATTTGATACTACCAGGAATGCATATAATTATGCATTATCAGGTTACACTACTTCTCAAATGTTACCCTTATTAGAAAACAATATCCCAAATCACTCTTTAGAAAAACAAGGTATTGCTCTTTACTCCTACATAGACCACCATATTAATAGAAATATTTTTGATAGTTATGCGCTTAAATGGACCTATAATTTTCCTTTCTATTTATTAAAAGAAGATTCGTTGATAAATCAAGGGAGTTTTTACACACACCGCCCTATCAGAACTTGTTTTTACAAAGGATTATCAAATTATAAAAGACTCTATAATTCATTATACAAACTTCATTTTTTTAGACTATCAGATAAAAAGCAAGAAGCAGCTTATAAATTGCTTGCTAAAATAGTTGCTCAGTCTAAAAAGGTTTACCTACAAACATTTCCCAATTCTTCTTTTTATGTTGTTATTTTTCCTAATCAAAAAAATACTATCGTTCCCTATCTCAAAAATGAAAACATAGGAGTAATAAATCTAAGTGATAAAATTACCCTCAAAAAAGAAGATCTTCAAACTGATGGATATCATCCCAATGAGCTTGGGACTAAAAAAGTTGCTCAGGCTATTTATGATGTATTAAAACTAAAAAAAAGGGAATCTGTTCCTCTTTAAAGCAATAGGCCCTCTATCCATCCGTGCTAACTCTTTTTTAGTAATATTTACTTTTCTATACTCCAAAAAATTATGGGCACTGCGCTTAGGTTTTTCTCCTATTTTATAATTCATAAAAAACTCATTATCCACTCTAAACTGTAACACTTTGGATCTCGCATTCTCCTGATAATAATGGTAAACCTCCTCTTTCCCAGGCACTAAAATAGCAGTTGCCGCTATACGTGACACGTTTCCAAAGTTTGGTGGAGAGCTATGTACCAATCTATGATTCCAAATTATCCCTTGGCCGGCTTTTAGATAAACTGGCAACATGTAATTTTCTTTAATGTAGGTTTCTAATTTTGCAAAAGGGCAATGAACTCCTGGGCCTCTTACATAATACTCAACATTATGAGAAAAAGGCAATACATGAAATGCGCCATTATGCTCATTTGTATCAATTAACGGAATCCATATAGCATAACTATTTGCTTGCTGTTCATCCACATATGCCCAATCTTGATGCAATTTCATGTTGCTTTCAGCTCCCGGTTCTTTAACCATAAAATTGGCGTATAACATTTTATAATTATCAAATATTAAATGACTAGAGTCACTTAACACCTCTCTTATCCCTTCATCTATAGTTTTTCTGTACGATACATTTTTATGATACATACTGGCATGGAATCCATTTCCTGTAATTTTATCTTGGTTTGAATTATACAGGTTAATCAACTTACTAACCTCCTCCATATTAAGACAATCAAAAGTCACATACCCCTGCTTTTGAAGTACAGCGTTAAAATGGTCTTCTTTAAGAATATTCATCTTAAAAGCATGTTTGTTTTAAAGAGATATTTCATCATAAAATTTTAATTAGTCTCTTAAAAATTGAGCTCGCCCAAAGGCGAAAATCTTTGAATAATAAAAATAATAAACCCAATAGCATTATCCCTTGCAAAGGATTTTTTAAAGCGAAAAAAGAAACTAAAATAATGGGTAAAAATACTTCGTGAAAAATATTTATACTATAAATAAAGGGAATCTTTTCTCTTTTATTCTCATTGGACTTTGTAAGCCATAAAACCATAAAACTTATTATATATAGAATTAGAAATGCGACAAAAAAAGTATTTCCAAAATAAATAATCAATAAAAATGAAATAACCTCCACTGGCAAAACATAGTATTGTAAAAATTTTACAACACTGTCTTTATTAAAAGTGTTACCAAACGATTTAACACCAATTTTTGCATCTTGTTGTGCATCATTTATTGTATGTATTAAATAATTTCTTATGCCTCTAAAAACACCCCAGCTCGTAATGACAATCAAAATTGGTTTACTTAAATATGTCTCTCCCAAACTATAAGCAAACAAATACATTATTGTCCCACTATAAAGGCTATCTAAAATCATACTTAAAACCCTATTATATTTAAATCGAAATGGATATAACGAGTAAAAATAAAATAAAGCCAATTGAACAAATATTAAGGCATATTGCATGCGGTTCAGTTCCATAACAAAAGCTGAAGAAGCTAAACCGATTATGATTATAAGAAAAACAAAGACGCGAAAAAAAACTGATTTTTCAGCCAGTTGATTTAATTTCCCCGCATTTCTATCATCAGAGATATCTGACCATTCTCCTAAATAAAACCCAAAAAGTGCAACGCTAACCAATAATACTATTAATAAGAAAAACTGTTTCCAGTCAAAAGCATACTGATTAGCATGTATTAATCCCAGCAAATAGAAAGCAATGACAGGTGGAATAATATTATTCCACCAATCTTTCACTCTAAACAGCTTACTAAAAGTATCAAAATTCAATGGTGATATATATATCTAAAACATTTTGCGAACAACCCTAATTTCCAACCATTCGGCTGGCCAAAACTCTTCCATTCCTTCAAAAATATTGATTTGTTGGTCTTTTTCAAAAGCAGCTCTTATGGTTGTATCATCAACGAAATCAAATTTTTTAATAAATTCTATTTCAAAATCATTCCCTCTTAGGGCAGATATAACTTCCGTCAATCTTAACGTATTGTATTTATAGCTACTGTTAATTCTATCAATAACGACATCCACTTTTTCTTGAATGGCGGGATTAAGAGATTCTTTTAAAAAAAAATCTTTAATATATATGTAGCTATTATCCTTTTTTAAAACTGAGCTTGTTTCATTAATCACTCTAATTGGATCACTTGCATGCCCTAATGATTCTAAAAATAAGGCTCCATCAAAATGGTCTTCTGAATAATACTGGGTTAATCTATGATAATCCCCTTTAACAATTTTGACACGATTTGATACTTTATTTTTTGAGATATGCTCATTTGCAATTTCAAACTGCTTACCTGAAATAGTAATACCATCAATAAGTATTTTGTTTTTTTTTGCAAAAAAAATTGCCGGTCCGCCAATACCACAACCTGCATCTAAGATTTTGTCTCTCCTTCGGAAACCAATTTGGTTATTTAAATATTTTAGTAGTTTTTGTTCAGAAGCTGGCCTAAAAGCCTGTATTATGTTTCCATAAATCCTTTGATAAACATTGGTCACAGAATCGTAATATTTTTCTATTTCATCAGAAGTACTCAATTACAAATTCTTTTCATAGTTGCTAAAAAAATAGCTAAAAACTTACGCTATTAAATAATATTCTATTAGGCCGAATAGCCCTATTATTTGCCGATAACACTTACCTCAACCAACTTTTTTTCTATTTCCTTTCCTAAATCAATCCCCTTCGAACTTACCAATCCTATATCTTTTAAATATATATTGTCCAATTCAGAAGATAGTTCAACCCGCTCGTCATTAACCGTATTAACTACTAGCTCTATTTTATTTTGAACATTCAATGCTTCTTCATGCTCAACAAACGAATTTTCAAAAATCGCTTTGTCAATAACCTTACTTTGAATTTCACTATTTATATCTCGATATTTTGATTCGTTTGGATCAAATGAAATACTTAAGCTATAGGTATTTTCCTCTTCAACATCTAAATTGAGTTTAGATGGTCCCGACAATTCCATTTTTAATACTTCCCCTTCTAGATTAACATAAAACTCTGATAGCCATATATTATTCCCCTTCACTCTAAAAATCACACTATCTTTCATAATTGAATATTGATTCTTGTTTACAAGAATATATTTATCACCCTTTTTGCTATATGTACTATATTCAAACCATTCTTTGCTATCTTGAATAACTTTATATTTATAAGCAATAGTCTCTTTTTTCTTCAAAGCATCTATTGGCAAGTAATAAGATGACACGTCGGTTATGTCATCTGTATTTGTGTGTCTATTCTCATTTTCACCTGCAAGCCCTTTTAAATTTGAACAAGAAATAAAAACTACAATTAAATTCAGTACAAAAAATTTTCTCATTTTCCTATATTTATGAAATAGATATTATTTACAATCAATAGCGAATATAAAATTATCAATTGATGTAATCTAATTACTTTGTAATTTTACACGATGGAATCAATAAAAGAACTTTGGCTTTTTCTAAAAGAAAGAAAGATATGGTGGCTAGCACCTATCATTATAGTTTTATTGCTTTTGGGTATTCTAATCTTAGTGGGAGGTAGTAGTACCGTAGCACCATTTGTTTATACCATTTTTTAATGAATAAGAATAGTATTGAATACTATAAAGCATTATTAGGCCCAGTTTTAGGGACTATTCTTTTAAGCTTTATTTTGAAAAAACATTGGATTTGCCTAATCTCATTTGGGGTCGGTTTTATAGGGTTAGCATTCCCTTCATTGGGCATTTACCTAATCAGGTTTTTAGAAAAAATAAAAACCATCATAGGAAAAACTATTAATGCAATTCTCTTAGGTATAGTTTTTTATCTGCTGCTAACTCCCTTAGCAACTCTTCAAAAAATATTTTCGAAACAAAAACCAATCAATCCTCGTTCTTATTTTATTGACAGGAACAAAACATTTGAACCATCAGATTTTGAAAAACCCTGGTAAATTTTCTTCTAAAAACTATTCTAAATAAACAACTAGTCTATACAGAAATAAAAAGAGGGTGATCTAGATTTAGATCACCCTCTTTTATTTTTATTAGAAACTCTAACTAAATTCTAGCAGAATTGAACAATTTACAGTTCAACTAAAATTGATTAGATGTATTCTTTGCTCCACCCGCTTTAAGTGCTAAATCACCAGCAAAAAATTCTTTGTGGTCATCACCTAAATCAGATCCTGCCATACGTTGATGCTTAACACAAGATACACCTTTACGTATTTCTTGACGTTGAACACCACCAACATATGCCAACATACCTAAATCTCCAAAGTAACCTTCGGACAAGTCATTCATATGTAATGCAGTAGTATGATAAGTAGGCAACGTAATTAAGTGATGGAAAACACCTGCTTCACGTGATGCATCTGCTTGGAATGTACGAATCATTTCGTCAGCTTTTTCAGACAATTCTGTACCATCATATTTAGCATCCATTAAGTCTGCACGAACATAAGCAGACATATCTTTACCCTCTGCCTCCATTGCATCATAAGCCTGCTGACGGAAGTTGATTGTCCAGTTAAACGATGGAGAGTTGTTATATACTAATTTTGCGTTTGGCACTTGTTCTTTAATACGGTTCACCATAGCAGCGATTTGACCTACATGTGGAGTTGGTGTTTCAATCCATAATAAGTCAGCTCCAGCTTCTAAGCTAGCTACGCAATCTAATACGACACGATCGATATTAGTTCCTTTAGCAAATTCATATAAGCCATTAGGAAGACGTGACGGACGGTGCAACTTACCATCTCGCTTGATTAATACTTCATCTTCCTTAACATCAGCAATGTCTACTTCTTCAGTTTTCAAAAAGCTAATATATTGAGAAGCCAAATCTCCTTTTTCATGAGAAACGGGAATAGATTGCGTAAGACCAGCACCTTCAGAATCTGTACGTGCAACAATAACACCATCTTCAACGCCCAATTCTAAGAATGCATAACGCAGTGCATTTAATTTAGCGTGAAATTCAGCATGAGGCACTGTTACTTTACCATCTTGGTGACCACATTGCTTAACATCAGAAACTTGGTTTTCGATTTGAAGTGCACACGCACCTGCTTCGATCATTTTCTTTGCTAGTAAATAGGTCGCTTCAGGGTTACCGAAACCAGCATCTATATCAGCAATAATCGGCACAACATGCGTTTCAAAATTATCAATTTCAGCTTGAACATCTTCACCAGCTGCTTGACGACGAAATAGGTCGTTTAATTCTGTAGCATCTGCTTGCTTTAAGAATGAATAAAGCTCTTCGATAAGTCCAGGGACAGCTGTTTTTTCATGCATTGACTGATCAGGTAAAGGACCGAATTCAGAACGCAATGCAGCAACCATCCAACCAGAAAGGTATAGATACTTTTTAGCTGTTGTTTTGTGGTGCTTTTTAACAGCGATCATTTTTTGTTGTGCAACAAAACCATGCCAGCAACCTAAAGATTGAGTATATTTTGAAGAATCTGCATCATACTCAGCCATATCTTTTCGCATAATTGCTGCAGTATATTTAGCAATATCTAAGACCAGTTCTAAAACGGTTTTGCACTGCCATACGTCGCTGCATTCTCAGGACTGATTGCATCCCATGTATTTCCATACTTTGCCTTCAAGTCTCTGCACAGTCTCTAAAGCAGATAGCATAATTTGTTTGTGATAAATTTTTCATAAGTAATTTAAAGTATTTGTGATATTATTAATCTATTGTAATCTCTATAGTAATTCGTATGCTTTTAAAGTAAGGAACTCATCAAAGTCATCTGTCTTTAATAAATTCATCAAACAATTCAACCGCTTGGTCAAATTTTGAAGTCTTAATATATTCTTCTCCCTACATAAGCTTTAGCTTTAACAATTTCTTCGGCTTTTAAAGTTTCATATAGATCTAAATCTAATATCGCGACCATCTTCTAGTTTAGAATCTGAGTTAATCCATAACCATAACTGAGTTCTTGAAATTTCAGCAGTTGCAGCATCCTCCATTAAGTTATATAAACCAGCTGCTCCTCTACCTGATAACCAAGATTCTAGAGTATAAAATTCCAACATTGATATTTTCTCTAACACCTTCTTCAGTAATAGTATCCTGTAGGCATCTCCACTAATTGAGCCTCAGTAGATATTTACGTCTTCACCTTTTCTTATCAATTTGATTAGGATGTAGGCATATACTCATCAAATACATCCATCAGCTACTTGCACTAATCCTGGATGCGCCACCCATGTACCATCATGTCCATTAGTAACCTCCCTTGTTTTACCTGCAACTATTTTAGCAATAATTGCTTTGTTTGCTTCATCATCACCTTTAATTGGAATGTTTGCAGACATCCCTCCTATTGCAGATACATTACGCTTATGACATTTTTGGATAACCAGCAATGAATAAGCTGCCATATAAGGTGTTGTCATTGTAATCTGTCCGCGATCTGGAATAGAGAACCCTTTGTGGTTCTTGAACTTTTTAATATAAGAGAAGATATAATCCCAACGTCCACAATTTAACCCTGCCATATGATCTCTTAGCTCATAGATGATTTCATCTATTTGGAAAGAAGCTGTAATCGTTTCAATCAAAACTGTCGCTTTAACTGTTTTTTGAGGCATTCCAATATAATCTTGTGCAAATACAATAACATCATTCCACCATCTCGCTTCGGTATAATGCTCTAGCTTTGGCAAGTAATAAAAGGGCCCAAATCCTCTTTCAACGGCATTCTTACCATTCCTGAATAAGTACAAACCAAAATCAACCAAAGAACCCGACATTCTTTCACCATTAACTAAGATGTGTTTTTCATCTAAATGTAAGCCTCTTGGTCTAACCAATAACGTTGCAATCTCCTCTTTTAATTGATAAGACTTTCCTTTTCTTTCATCTACAAAAGAAATGGTTCTATTAACCGCATCAGTAAGGTTAATTTGACCATTCATGTTATTTTCCCAAGTTGGGGAGTTAGCATCTTCAAAATCTGCCATAAACATTTTAGCGCCAGAGTTTAAAGCATTGATGACCATTTTACGGTCAACCGGACCCGTAATCTCTACCCTACGATCCAACAATGCCTCAGGCAAAGGTGCCGCAACCCAATCGCTATCTCTTACCTCTTTTGTTTCTTCTAAGAACTTAGGAAAGTTTCCTGCATCAAATCCTTTTTGTCTCTCAACTCTTTTTGCAAGTAAGTCTAATCGTTTTGCATTAAACTTTTCATGCAACGCTACCAAAAAAGTTAATGCTTCTTCCGAAAGTACTTCTGCAAATTCTGGCGTGTATCGTCCCTTAATTTCTACACCATTTGGAGCATTATAAGCCATTAATTTATCTATTTAAATTTTTAAAATTGGACTGCAAAAATACGAATTCTCTATTAACGGTACATTAAGCATTGACATATTGTGGATCTTATCTATTATTTGTTAATAAAAACAACTATTACAATTGTAAATAAAAAGGAATACTATTGAAAACTAGACAATTCCCAAATTTGAAAAGAACAAGGCAACATCGTAAACATCTTTAAACTCTCGATTAGCATATTTATTGGCCCTGGCATAAAGACATCCAGAACCTTTATATATACTTTTATTTAGTGTATCTCTCCTTATTCCAATTTTCTTTGCAATATCAGTAATTGAAATATCATAATTGCTAGTAGTTATCACTCTTAAAATTTCGAGCTGTCTTTTTGTAAAAGGATTAGGAATAAATATCTTATTTAATTGATATATTCTAGTTTCTAAATCGGTTAGTCTTTTCATATTATTATCGACTATTTGACAAGAAAGATTACCATCACGCTCTTCTCTATTTTTATATTCTCTTATAACTGTATAATGATTCATGTATTTAATCATGAATCCTTTATCATTTAATTGTATTGGAATAATTCTTAATAATACATCTAATAATGTTCCATTTTTATGAACAACTGGATATCTTAAAGACAAGTGAAATCGAAAAGGAACAATCTTATTCCCTCGTTCTACATATTCTCTAAGTACTATCCAAAAATTGATTCCTGTATGAAAATATACTTGATTTTCTGGTTCAAATATTCTTAAAGCATGTTGATCAATAGTTAAATTCTTTTCTTCATATCCTAAGATTTTTAAATAATTGCATGTTTCAAAAATTTGAAATTTCATAACATCAACAAACATCATAAAGTCTGTTGTCGATCCCTCCACTACCCTTTTATATTCTTTTAGCTGAGACTCTAACTCATTATCAATTACATAAGCACCTTGTAAATTTCTTTCAATCCACTTTTCCATTTCATAAAGTCTATGAAATATTGTGTTCTTATATTGTAAATAGTGCTTTGACATTTAAGGTTAAACAGGTAACATTATTCATATATAAAAATAATCTGATTTACATTATTTTCAACATGTATCTTAAAACTTAAAAAGGCTTATATAGGGCTTAAGTTTCCAAGTCAATAAAGGAGATTTAGCGACTAGTGATATATTTCAAATAAGTACTAAATATGCTGATAAAACAAATTTGAAGATTAACATGTTTCTAGATCAGGAATTGGGTAATCTTCATATTCCTTCCATCAGATATTTAGCCAGTGTGAAATTGAAAAGTTATCAGCAAAAAAAGACCCCCAACACCCCCTAAATTAGGGGGTATATTCAAATTATTTTAGCAAATACACTTTGTTATCTATTAGATTGTTTAAAGCCTTATTTTTTTCAAGGACTTTAATAAATTTTGAGCGACTAAGCATTTCTCCACCCAAACTTTCTAAATGTTTAGAGTGCGTCTGACAATCAATCATCTCCAATCCTTTATTTTTAAGATAATTTACTAATGCTATAAAGCCATATTTGGAAGCATTACTTCTTTTATAAAACATAGATTCCCCAGAAAACACCTTACCAATAATCATCCCATAAAGTCCTCCTACCAGTTCTTCCTCCTCCCAAACTTCAACTGAAATTGCATGGTTCCGCTCATGGAGTTGAACAAAAGATGAAATTAATTCGTTATTCAACCAAGTCTCACTCATTTGATTGACCCTACTAACACTCGCACAGTTCTTTAAAACCTTTTCGAAGCACTTATTAAGAGAAACGCTAAACCTTTGCTTTTTAAAAAGCTGTTTCATACTCTTCGAAACTTTGAGCTTTCTAGGGTATAAAACAAATCTAGGGTCAGGAGACCACCAAATAATTGGATCTTCAGGACCGTACCATGGAAAAATGCCCGATTCATAAGCCATTAATAGTCTTTCAACAGATAAATCACCACCAACAGCTATAATCCCCTCTTCGGCCTCTTCTACAGGGGGGAACCATAAATCCTTACTAAGTTGATAAACAGGCAATACTATTCTACTTCTTCAATAGTGGCATTAATTCCTCTATCGAGGATGGCATCTTTCATGGGCTTAAGTTGCTTAAATGTACCATATTTCACATCGCATTTTCCTTTAAAATGTATGATTAAGGTACATTGCTCAGCTTGTTCAGGGGAATGTTTACACACTTTAATGAGTGATTCAATCACCCAATCAAAAGTGTTTACATCGTCATTGTGAACAATTAACATGTGTTTATCAATATCAATTTGTTCCTCAACGGCAACTTCTTCTATTTCTAGAACATCTGTTTCTGTATTTGAGTTATATTGAAACATATATGTAAAAATAACAAGTATTATTCAATTAATAAACCATTTAAACTACTTGTTAGCTTTAGATGGATCTAATAGATCATAAAACTGATTCAATTTAGGCAGGATGATAATTCTTGTTCTTCTATTCGCACTTCTTCCTTCATAAGTATCATTACTAGCCAAGGCATTATATTCTCCTCGACCAGCCGCAATTAAACGATTGGGGTCTATGAAAAAGTCCTTTTGTAATACTCTAACAACAGAAGTTGCACGTTTAACACTTAAATCCCAGTTATCGCTCATACATTCTGTATTAATTGGCAAGTTATCAGTATAACCCTCTACCATCACTTCTAATTCAGGGCGAGATTGAATAATCTTTGCAATCTTACCTAACACCTCATTTGCACGACTTGTTATGTTTGAGCTTCCACTCTGAAAAAGCATTTTATCAGAAATATTTACAAAAACAACTGTTTTATCAACTTTAACTTCTACATCTTCATCAGTAAGCCCTTCACTCAGCACTCCTTTTAAATTTACAGCTAAAGCCAAATTAATGGAGTCCGCTTTTGACTTTGCCGCATGTAATAAATGAATATATTGATCTTTTCTTTCCAATTGACTTAATGTCTCTGAAATATTTTCGTTTGCCTCTTTGGTAATGACGGTTAAATCACCTACTTGCTCTAATTGCTTATCTCGTTGATCTTTTAAATCTTCTATTTGTTCTTTAAGATCCTGCATTCGCTCTTCGCGCACAGCACTTTCAATTTCGGCACTTTTTAATTTTTGCTCACAAGCAGAAATTTTAGATAAATACTCACTCAATTGTTCACCACATTTGCCTAAATCGACATTAGCTTGATCATAATTAACCTGTAGTGCTTCAAACTCTTTTTTAGATACACAGGAACTAAGAATTATCGAAATACAAAAAGCAAGAAAAAATTTTGAAATTGGTTTCATGTTCGAAATTTTATAATTTATTATGTTGTAGCGAGGGGGGGACTTGAACCCCCGACCTCCGGGTTATGAATCCGACGCTCTGACCACCTGAGCTACCTCGCCAAATTTATTGGGTGGCGCAAATTTAAAAATTTAACTCCAACTTTATTACTTCAACAGGCACATTTCATATTAATAACAATTAGTTTTTATTTTATAGCCTTTTATAAATAGAATGATGAAAATAAAATTGATCTAAATTTATTCATTTAGATGAAGAAAAAAAGGCAACCTTCTCAGGTTGCCTTTGCAATTCATCTTAGATTTATTTGATATTAATGACCATCGCCATCTCTATCGCCAGGTGTTAAATGGTCTACCGCTTCTTTAGTCCCTTCTCCAACTTCTTTAGCAGCATTTCCTACTCTTTCACCAGCATCTTTAGCTCCTTCAACTACAGTCTCACCTGCATCTTTAACTCCTTCAACAGCACCTTCAGCAACATCACCAACTGCTTCACCAGCATTTTTCACCGCATCACCGGTTGCTTCAGCAGCATTTTTTACCGCATCACCAGTTGCTTCAGCAGCATTTTGAATATCTTCTTTTGCGCCTTTTACTGTCTCCTTACAAGACTGCATGCCAAACATTAATCCCGCAGCCATAAATAAAATCAATAAATTTTTCATAACTATATTTTTATTTTGTGGAGCAAAGATAATACTTTATAGCAAAAAAGTTAATTCTTGTTAAATCTTAATCGTTGAAGACAACCTTTTATTAATTTTCGTCGTCCTCCCATTTCTTAACCCGCTCAATTGCTTTATGCCATCCTTTCAGCAAATTCACTTTTTCTTGCTCCGCCATTTTGGGCTTAAAAGTTGAATCGCACCGCCAATTATCTGAAATATATCCTTCATTAAAAACGCCCATATACATACCTGCTAGATAGGCTGCTCCCAAAGCCGTAGTTTCAATTACAGCGGGTCGTTCTACCTCTACCCCTAAAATATCTGCCTGAAATTGCATCAATAAATTGTTTGCGCAAGCACCCCCATCTACCCTTAATGAAGTTAAACCTATTCCAGCGTCATGCTCCATAGCTGTAAGCACATCATTAGTTTGATATGCCAGAGATTCTAATGTTGCTCTTATTAAATGTGATTTTGTGGTACCTCTTGTTAATCCAAAAATTGCTCCTCTTGCATACATATCCCAATATGGTGCTCCTAATCCTGCAAAAGCAGGAACAACATACACTCCACCTGTATCCGCTACTTTCAAAGAAAAGTATTCAGAATCAGGAGCAGAATCAATAACTTTCAATCCATCTCTTAACCATTGAATAGCCGCTCCTGCAATAAAGACACTGCCTTCTAAAGCATATTCTACCTCGCCGTTTACTCCCCAAGCAATAGTTGTAAGTAATCCATTTTTAGAAGCGACCTTTTTTGTTCCTGTATTCATGAGCATGAAACATCCCGTCCCATATGTATTTTTAGCCATTCCCGGTTCAAAACAGGCTTGACCAAAAAGGGCGCTTTGCTGATCACCTGCTACACCAGTTATAGGGATATTAGTATTAAAAAAAATATCTGAAGCGGTATGTCCAAAATCGTCACTAGAATATTTTACGGCAGGTAACATAGACTTTGGAATATTGAGTTCACTTAACATCCTTTCATCCCATTTCAACTCATCAATATTATATATCAATGTCCTAGAAGCGTTGCTATAATCCGTTGCATGCACCTTCCCTCCAGTTAAATTCCATATTAGCCACGTATCTACCGTTCCAAAAGCCAATTCACCTTTCTCTGCTTTCTCCCTAGCACCTTCTACATTGTCTAAAATCCAATTGATTTTTGTACCTGAAAAATAAGCGTCAATTACCAGCCCCGTATTAGTACGAATATATTCTTCTAACCCTCTATTTTTCAGATCATCGCAAATCGCTGCGGTCCTACGATCTTGCCAAACAATTGCATTGTATATCGGTTTACCCGAGTTTCTATCCCAAACAATTGCCGTTTCTCTTTGATTGGTAATACCTATTGCTGTTATGTCTTCGGGCTTAACATTAGACTTTGCTACAGCCTCTCTAGCTACATCAATTTGTGAATTCCAGATATCCATAGGGTCATGTTCTACCCATCCTGGCTTAGGAAAAATCTGCCTGAACTCTTTTTGAGCAGAGGCAATAATATTGGTATCATTATCAAATAAAATGGCACGTGAACTTGTTGTCCCTTGATCTAATGCTAGAATGTATTTCTTCATGACCCTAAAATATAAATAATAGATTCACAACGCAAAAATGGCCTCGGAGAAATTCATAACGATGGAATTAAAGCAAGCTTTAAATGAACTACCCTAAAGCAGCGTTATCGAGGTATTAATTTATGTTCAGCAAGCGGAACATAACATTTCCACCACAAGAATTAGAGAGTTGGAATTAAACCACTATGATCCCAAATTGCTTTGCTCTCGGGATCAATTCAGAATAAGAGTCTCATTGATTAAAGAAGTTTCACCACCATCTTAACAGGTTGATGATCAGAATATTCAAAATTCATTTCTACTCCTTCTACTTGCTTTACTTGAATATTTGGAGAAACCAAGTAGAAATCAATTATTGTAGTAAATGTTTTATTTGGATCATAAGGTCTGACCAATTTTCTGTTTGTAGCAACATCTATATCATATACCCATTTCCAATTCAGACCAATATAATTTGAATCAATATTCGATTGATGGTAATTTTCGATGCCACTAACTTCTAACCCCTCGGTACAATTTCCAAATTCCGGTGGGCATTGGTTCCAATCCCCGCCAACAATTACGTAATTCCCTTTTTCATATTCTCCTAACAAATAGGATTTTAAATAATCCATTTGTTGCTTTTTGAGACTTCCATCATCATATGCAGAATTATGCGTATTAATAACTACCAATTCTTTACCGTTGGACAAAGAGTATCTCGTTAGCAAAAAACAGCGATCCAAAAAAAATATTCTTTTAGGCCAGCTAAAATTTCCCGGGAAAGAATAACGCGTTGATTGAATTGGTTTTGCTTTTGATAAAGACATAATTCCCGATTTTACTTTCCCCATAGGATTTAATAATGGAATAGGAATATATTTTACATCATAATTGATTCCAATGCCCACATTATGTTCAGGCATAAGTTTACTTAGCTCATCAAATTCTTTAATATTGTAACTACGCCTGGAAGCAATCTCCACTTCTTGCAATAAGATAAAATCTGCTTTATTCCATTGTTGAATTGTATTCTTTATACCCTCAAAATTCTTTTCAACCCATTCTTTTTTAGAGCGCACCATATTTCCACCGTCAAAGAAAAAATCAGATTCTTTTCCCAGACCCGCATATCCTATATTCCAAATAAAAAGGGTAATTGAATCAATATCTATATTGCTATCTGCATTGCCAACAAATTTTACCTCGGTTTGTTCTTTTGGGTCAAAATCAGTTATTGTGCCATAAATAATAGTCCCGACCACATAAATTAATGCCATCAAAACCAGCAGTAAAATAAATTTTAAAATCATTTTCATATTGTTCTCATATTCAGATCACTTATAAATATCTCATTTTTATTCCTATTCATGTAATTTCTCATTAATAAGTCCAAATTATCTTCTAATTAGAGCAAAACCTTTATCTTCAAAAATATTTAATATTTATATATGAGCCATAAGGAATTAAACTGGAAATCTAAAGATGGATTAGACATTTATGGAAGAGTGTGGACACCTGAAAATGGTGAAAAAATTGAGCAGGTTATATGTTTAGTTCATGGTTTTGGTGAACATAGTGGTCGATATCATCATGTTGCAAAAATGTTCAACAATAGAGGTTGGGCTGTATTAGCATGCGACCATAGAGGTCATGGAAAATCTGAAGGGCAGCGGGGACATACTCCATATTATGAGCATCTACTTGACGACATGGAAAATCTTTTACTTCAGGCAGAACAGCTCTTTCCTACCAGTACAAAAATTTTATATGGCCACAGCATGGGTGGAAATATTATGACCAATTATGTTATCCAGAGAAATCCTAAAATTAAAGGAACAATTGTAACCGGTCCTTTCTATAGAACAGCTTCTCCCCCTCCAAAATTTTTGTGGCTATTAGCACGGATTATGAATAAAATATGGCCTTCTTTTCCAAACAAAGTGCCATTAGAAGCCAATCACATATCTCGAGACAAGGCTATTGTTGAGGCATATGTAAATGATCCAATGGTGCATAATAAAATGTCTGCTCGAATGGGATATGAACTTATCAAAAAAGGAGAACAAGCCATTGAACAGGCCAATATGGTCAAAAGTCCTTTATTGATTTTACACGGTGAAGACGATCAACTTACTGATTTTAACGGCTCAAAATCTTTTGTAACAAAGGCTAATGATAATGTTACATTCATTCCTTACAAAGGCCTATTTCATGAACTTCATAACGAACCAGAGAAAGAAACTGTTTTTAAAGATATAATCAATTGGTGTGATCAATTGAGCTAAATAATATTTCTTGACTCCAAGCAAGCATTATTTAGATAATCTAATAAGGAAACTTAAAACTGGTAATTTAAGGTCGAAACACCTTAATGCCATCTCAGAGAATTTAGGGCAACTTGATGTATATGATCTTTCTAATATAAATCAAAGCCTACACTTAAAATTCTTAAATCGGCTATTAACAAAAAGAGTATTTAACTTTTCATTTTCTATAGATCCGAAACAAATAGAAAAAAAGGACAGCATCCTCTCAAAAATCATCCGAAAACTCGATTTCATTATCTATAATTATCAAGACGAATTTTTAGAATTCGGCACAAAATCTTTCGCGTTTGGCTACCCATTGCTCATAAAAAGAGATCCATTAAAGCCAGAAAAAGTTTTAAAGGCACCACTACTCATCTGGTATTTAAACATAGAAAGAGACCTCTCAAAAAGTTTAACTTGGAAACTAAGTAGAAATGAAAATCATCCAGTAGTTTTTAATGAACTTCTCCATTCACAACTAAAATCATCCGACAAAATTGATTTAGATACTATTCTAGAGCATTTAGAAAAAGACATTATTGATGAAACCACACTTCTAAACATCTGTAAAGGTGTATTAGAGAAAATAGGCGCGGCTCCTATGAATCAAGACACCGAAGTAAAGATTCTTCCATGTCCAAATAAAAATTCAATACAGAAAATAACTGAATATGCTCCTTGTATTAGATGGTCAGGTATTTTCGGGCTATTTAAAACGCCAAAGCAAAGTATCATAAAGGATTTAGAGTTGCTAAAAACGTTTTCATTCAAAAAAGAAAATAGAGAGGAAAAAGATTCTTGCTTTGAAGAAATCTACGCAACGGTAAAGATAGATCCTAGTCAGGAACATGTTTTGAATAGCTTAAAAACTCATGACCAGATACTTATACAGGGACCACCTGGCACAGGAAAAAGTCAAACATTAACGGCTATTATTTCCAATGCACTATACAACCAAAAGTCTTGCTTAATTGTATGCGAAAAGAAAACAGCATTAGATGTAATTTTTAAGAATCTTAAGACAATAAATCTAGATCAATTATGCATTGTCATTGAAGACACCAATAAAGATAGAACAGATGTGGTTAGACATGTTCGATCCATTTTAGAGGAAAAAGAAATAACCGGTTTTAAAAATTATAGATTTAAAGAAATAAAAGAACGAGTTTCTAATTTAAAACATAGTATAAACAACCAACTAAACAAAACAAACATTGTCTTTTTTGGAGATGACAATTGGATAGACCTTGTCTGCAGGTTTAAAAATATAGCACACAAACCTGATGAGACGTTAGTAAAAATCATTATTTCCTTATTCAAATTAAATTTTGAAGAATACAAATCCCTTTTAAAAATCATTGAAGAAGTAAAAGAAAATTTCAGTCCTTTTGGGTTACAACAAAATCCATTTAAAAACATTAACCATTCAACATTAAACAAGATTGAAGAGGATAAAAAGGCATTAAAAGACTTTATTAAAAACACAAAAGATCAATATACTGTACTTAACAAGCTCGTTCCAAACATAAAAGTTGGATTGTTAGAGTTTGGAGAGAAGTTTTTTAAAACCAATCGATCAGAACGAATTAAAACCTTTCTATTTTCTTTAGTTAATTCGAAATATAAAAGACTGAAATCTCTAAGAGAAGAATTCATATATGATTATCAAATACTTAAAACTAAAGAAGGAAATTATTTTGACATTCATCTACCCGATTTAGACAATCTTGATTCTATAAATCAATTAATCTCAACTTTACAATCACAGCTTAAGGAGTGTGAAAAAATTCAAAAAAATAAAAGGGCTCTCAAACCCTATTTAGAATGGAATGCTTTTTTAAATACGCTTTCTAAAAAACACCAGAAGGTTTTCAATATAATAACAAAATACAACCTAGAATTTTGGGAGCCGCATATAAAATCTTCGTACCTCTATACGGTAATTCAAAATTATGCCGACAAAAACAACCTCAGAAATTGTCTTGAAAAGGATATAGATGAATTACTTTCTCTTGAGGAAGAAATGCGAACACTCCTTTCGTCAAAAACGTTAAACACATGGAGTAATAAACAAACTCAAACACTTTCTAAGCGAAGCATAAAATTTATAAAATCGCTCTATAATTTTAGAAAAAACAAAGTATACGGTCGAAGAAATACTTTAAGAGCAATCGTTAACAAAGATCCATTATTGTTCAAAACTACTTTCCCTGTTCTATTAACAAATCCTACGGTAGCAAGTGCAATACTGCCTCTTCAAGACAACCTATATGACGTTATTATTTTTGACGAAGCAAGTCAACTAAGACTTGAAGATACTTACGCTTCTTTACTCAGAGGCAAAAAAAAGATTATTTCCGGAGACAAACATCAAATGCCCCCATCGAATTATTTCCAATCATCAGTTTCTTTAGACTTCAAAGAAGAGTTAAGCAATGATTTAGCAATTGATAATTTTTTATCAGACAGTGAATCGCTTTTGGAATATGCTAGTGATTTAAACTTCAAACCTGTTTTCTTAGACTTTCATTATAGATCAAAACATCCATCTCTCATAAAATTTTCAAACAATGCTTTTTATGGCCAACGGTTATCTCCTATGCCTCCATCAATTAAACACAACACCTCTCCCTTTAAGTTTTATCAAGTAGATGGCATCTATAAAAAAGACGGGACAAATATAGAGGAGGCAAAAGCAATTATTGAAAGCCTTAAAATGATCGAATTGAAACAGAATGAAAAAATTCCATCAATTGGAATTGCCACATTTAATGTCAAACAAAGAAATCTTGTTTGGAGTTTGCTTATTAACGAAGTACAAAAATCAACTCTTTTCTCCCAAAAGATTTCAAAGCTTATTCAAAGCGGACTGTTTGTAAAAAACCTAGAAAATATACAAGGAGATGAACGCGATATTATAATGATTTCTACCACCTATGGCTTAACAGAAGATGGAAAATTTAGGCAAAACTTTGGCCCTATTTCAAGAAAAAAAGGATATAAGCTACTAAATGTAATTATAACCAGAGCAAAAGAATATATTGAAATATACACTTCTATCCCTACTAATTACTATGAAAATTATATTGACGCTATTGAAAATAAGGGTTCAAGTAAAGGCTTCTTTTATGCGTACTTAGCTTATGCAAAAGCTATTGTCAACAATAACCAAGAAAAGGCGAGGCAAATTTTACAGTTGTTAATGCTTAACGGAAAAGAAAAACACACCGCTAATACAAAAGGATCAATGTCTATGTTTATGCAAGAAGTATTTAAAATTATTTCATCGCTAAAAGATGTTAAAATACAACCCTTTTATACACATGGAGGATTTACTATAGATTTTGCAATATTTAGAAACAATACACTAATTGGGGCTATTGAAACTGATAATAAAAAGGAATATAGAAAGAAAGAGGCCTATAGATGGCTTTTGTTCTCTAAAACTACGCTCAAAGCATCCCACCTACCAATATATAGAGTCTATTCTTACAAATGGTGGCTAGATTGGAATAAAGAAAGCAAAGAGCTCTTACAGTTTGTTAATAGACTAAACAATTACTTATCAAAGAGTTAGCACCTTCATTTATTAAAAATAGAGCTTGCTTATCAACAGCGGGGGATAAGTATTGCACAATATTTCATTGTCATGGTACAAATTTGCAGCAACAAAAAATTTAAAACTATGAAAACTATTATCACAAGTTTAGTCCTACTCATTGGACTTAGTACTCAAGGGTTCGCCCAAGGGGAAGAAGAAAAGAATTATGCGCTTCAAAAAGGAGATCATACAATTGGTTTAGATTTTGGATTAAGTTTTTCTGGCGAGAAAATTAACATCGATGATGACAAAATGAAAGGATCAGGTCGTTTTTCTATTCAATTAGGTCCTGAATATCATCATCACATAACTGATAATATCGCTATTGGCTTAGGTATTGATTGGACACATTCAAGAAATAACAATGACAGAGAAGCAGATCCAAAAACGGTCTCTATATCTAATACTTCAACATTTTCACCCTCTGTTAGGATTTTTCAGCAATTGGGAGCCAATAAAAGAGGTGGCTTATTTGAGCAGGTAAATCTTAACTTTATTTTAGGTAAAAGTAAAACAGAGTTTGATGGAGAAGAAGTAGCTGGTAGCGAAAATAAGTACACTACAATTGGTGGATCAATTGATTTCGGAGGCTATTTTATGCCAACCGAATGTGTAATGCTAAAACTAGGTGTTGGTATGTTAAATGCTTCAACTAGCAGAGTAAATGGTACTGACACTAGAACAAATGACTTTAGTGTGTCTTTAAAAGACTGGTCACAAAACATGTACATTGGTGTTAATGTAAGATTCTAAAAAAGTTTATGAGACGAATGGCTTTGGCCAGAGCATAGAAGCTTGCTATTGCCTTTCATAAGGACTTTAAAAGAGCGGTAACTGATCAGTTGCCGCTCTTTTTTTTAGCAATAAACGACCCCGGGGCAGGCCCACGAGGTATTGATTTGAGTTCGGCAAGCTGAACAATTTTTTTCCGACTCAAGGGTTGGGGAATTAAACCACTTTGATCCCGAATCGCTTTGCTCTCTGGATCAATTCGACTGGCTAATTTTAAGATTCGCCTATCGGCGAAAACAAAATTAGAGTCTCATTGATTAATTAAACAATGACTTTCTGCCAATTTCACTGCAGATCGGACATTTTCTGGGATTGTGCCCTCTTGCAGGACAATGTGCTCGTCCAAAATATATTATTTGTAAATGTAAGTCGTTCCATATTGACTCTTCAAATAAAGCCTTAAGATCCCTCTCTGTTTTTTCTACATTCTTACCTGTCGACAAACACCAGCGATACGCTAAACGATGTATATGTGTATCTACCGGAAATGCAGGAAAACCAAATGCCTGAGACATAACCACGGAAGCAGTCTTATGACCAACGCCCGGCAATGCCTCCAATTCTTTAAAAGTAGCAGGCACAAGACCTTTATAGTTATCAACTAAAATATTTGATAGGTTTGAAATGGCCTTAGACTTAGTTGGAGATAAACCACAAGGCCGTATTATCGATCTTATTTCTTCAACATCCACCTTACTCATATCAAATGGATTATCAGCTACCGAAAACAAATGAGGGGTAACCTTATTAACTCGTTCATCAGTACATTGTGCAGATAAAAGTACTGCAATTAGTAAAGTATAAGCATCCTTATGATTCAATGGAATTGGAGGGTTTGGATACAACTGCTCCAATTTTTCTTGAACAAAGAGTGCGCGTTCTTTTTTTGTCATCAAACCAAAATTACAAAAACCACTGTGTATCTTTGAAAAATGGTAACAATTTACACTGATGGCTCCTCAAGGGGAAACCCAGGACCTGGAGGATATGGCATTGTATTGATTAGTGGCGCTCACAGAAAAGAGCTTTCCGAAGGGTTCAAATGTACTACCAATAACAGAATGGAATTACTTGCAGTAATTGTCGCCCTTGAAACATTGAAAGTATCTCCATTAAATGTAAAAATCTATTCGGATTCTAAATATGTTGTAGATGCGGTAGAAAAAAAATGGGTTTTTGGCTGGGAAAAAGTCAATTTTAAGAAAAAGAAGAACCCTGATTTATGGAAGCGCTTTTTGAGCGTCTATAGAAAACATCATGTTTCTTTAGAATGGATTAAAGGACATGCCAATATCCCTGAGAATGAACGCTGTGATACTTTGGCTGTTGAAGCTTCTTTTAAAGATCAATTACAAGAAGACATAGGTTATAATACTTAATTTACTATATCTATCTCTACCTTAGGGAATTTAGGATTCATTTTTTTTAGTGTATCACGTACTGTTTTCGCAATTAAATATTCTTTATACCAGTTCTTATCTGTAGGAATAATTTGCCATGGTGCAACAACAGAACAATTCTTGAAAACATCTTCGTATGCCTTCTGATAATCTCCCCAGAACTTTCGCTCTTCAAAATCTGCTTTATTGTATTTCCACATTTTTTCTGGATTATTGATACGTTCCTCTAATCGTTCTAGCTGTGCTTCTTGTGAAACGTGCAAAAAAAACTTAAGTATTGTTGTATTATTCTCCTCCACAAGCAATGACTCAAAGTTATTGATATGCTTGTAACGTTGATGCACCCGCTTCATATTTATCCACTTATGGACTCTCTGTATAAGCACATCTTCATAGTGAGAGCGGTCAAATACATGTATCATTCCCTCTTGAGGTACCCTTTGATGTACCCGCCATAGAAAATCATGAGCAAACTCTCTTTCAGTAGGTTTCTTAAATGGGAAAACCCTACATCCCATTGGATTAACCTCTTTAAAAGTTTCACGTATAGCCCCCCCTTTTCCAGCAGCATCCATCCCTTGAAAAACAACTAATAAGCTTTGTTTACTTTCTGCAAATAATTTCTTCTGCAAAACGCGGATCTCTTCCTGATATCGTTTCGTTTTTTCTTTTACTTCCCTCTTAGAAATATTTTCAGGAGGAGCTGTTGATACTTTTGAAAGCTTAATCGTATTTGACATACTATAGAAATTCTAATTACATTGTGGATGACTCTTCTGACATTTCTTACCTGATGTAGGTATAAGCTTTCCAGTTGAACTAGAACATCTGTTATTACTTACCTCGTTAAAGAAATTCGTTAATTTAGCAATGAGATCATTATATCCCCATGTTGGCAGTTCATGTCCTGCACCACAAACTACATCATACTTCACACAAACTCCATTAGAATTGAGGCGCTTATATATGCTTTCTCCTCCATATAACATTGGATATGATTTGTTGTTATTGCACTGTGCAACTCTATTTTTGTTCCTATTTACAATATCATCACAATTGCCATGAAAAAGATAGGTAGGCACTCTGTTGTTATCTAACTGACTAAGCTGTTTCACAGCACCTGATAAAACAAAAATACCCGCTACATCAGAATTTATACCCATCGTTTTACTGCCTATATCATCTAACCCTCCTTCCCTGGTCACAAAAGTGTTGGGAATTTCACTATCATCTAAATAAGCCACATTTAAAGCAGTTGCCGCACCCGCACTATGCCCCCCTACAAAAATTTGATTAGGATTTATACCAAGTCTTTGTGCATTTGCTTTTAAGTAACGTACGGCGGATTTCGCATCTTGCGTTGCTCTATATCCGGCATCAAAATAACTATTTACTGTTTTGGTCTGATCTCCTAAACAAAGTCTAATTTTACTAGACCCCTCATAACCTGTTCTATATTCAATGGCAACACCAACGTACCCCTTCTTTGCAAAAGCTTTTGAAAACTCACTCATTCCATCTACCATTTTCATGAAAAAACCTCCGCCGAAAATGAAGACTACACATGGCCTATTTTTCAAATTGTCTCCCGCCGGAGTATAGATATCCATTAATAGATTCTTTGTACCACCATTCCAAGTCTTAACTCCTTTTGCAAAAGTTTCCGTTTTTCTATTAGTGCTATTAAAAATGAAATCAACGTATCGCTTTCCATTTGGCCTATGTGGTGTACTATATGTCCCTTTACCAGTTGTTCTCCCTCCTCTTTGTGCTGTTTGACCATTATTATTAGATGTTCCTTCATTTTTCTTCTGAGTATTGGCTTTATTTTGCTGATCAAGTTCCTGTAACAACTCACAACTCGAAAGAAAAACAACAGTTAATAGAAATAAAAATGCTTTTAAAAGTCTTACTGTCATAACCTTATATTTGAAATATTTTTGTCTAAAATGATGCCAAAATACTAATTAAAGGATAAAATATAGTCTATGTATAAATAAAACGGATCTTTCTAAAATAAATATACATAAATAGCAAACTCAATCCTGTTAAAATATGCCAAGCAGCATGTCCTTGAAGTAAGCTATCAGGATCACAAAGAATTTTTTTCACATCCAACACCCAAAATGTGTAAGCTAAAACAACAAAAAACAAAGCCAAAATAGGCCAAAATACTTTCACTTCCACTTCTTTCTTGCTCCACAAAAAAACTGCAATTCCCATTAAAACGATAATCATAAAAGGCAAAACAAAAGTGCTATTCATCTGCCATTTAAAAACATAAAAAATCACATCTAAAGTAAGCATTAGCAAAAGCCAGCCATATACATTTCTTCTGCTTATTTCACTCGATTTTTTTTTCAAAAAGAACTCATTCATCCTCAAGCAACCTACAATAATTACTGCAGCTATAGCTGCATATGTTCCAGCCATATCAAATCTTTGCATGACACGTGTCAATGATGCATGGTACAAAAAGCTACCCAAACCTAAGTAAATCAAGGATAAGCCTGTAGCATAGGAGATTATAGGCATTTTAATAATAAGATTTTCACTATCGGTACTTTTTTTATCTGCAAACCCCATGAACAAACAAACCAAACCACACCAGACAAATGCCAAGTTAGACCAACTATTCATTTTTTCTCTCAAAAAAGCATCCATCCTATTCTTTTCACAAAACTCTTCATAGAGCCCTGCTGGACCTAACTGGATATCTTTCCAAAAAGCTGTTTCTCCAATTAGATTATTGATTATAATTATTGGAACTACAAAAAATACAACTAGTGATAAAGTTGCATTTACAAAACCTGATTTTCGCCAATCACTTTGCAACATCTTTAAAAATAGGAATAATTACCTTTAACAAAGATTAGTCTTTGTGAAACATTTTTTGAACATCTTATACTTAGTTCTATTTTTTCTTGCCATATGGTTATTTTCTCCGGCAAAGGAAAAGTTAGATCAATTATTGTACGATATGAAAACCCAACAGAAGATAATAACTCAGCAGTCAGAGATCGACGCTGTTTTGAACAAAATCAAGACTATTAGATATGAAAATTTACCCAATGACTATTTAGTATATACATGGTCAGATCAAGAACCCTTTAAGAAAATACTTAGTACCAAAAGCTATTTTATAATTGAAAAACAACATTTTAATCGGTTTTTAGTAGGAGACCATAGAGTAAAATATTTTCTTCCGAACGACAAGTATTATAAGCGCCTTGTGCGTTCCTTTTCAAAAGGGAAAAACCTATATGCTTTAATAGATAATAAACTCCTTTATAAACTATTAGAACTTCAAGAAGCACTGTATCAAAAAGGGTATAATGAAACCGGTTTTAAGATTATTAATGGTCATAGGCATCCTCAAAAGAACAAAAGTGTAGGGGGAGCTTCAAAAAGTCGTCATATTCTTGGTGAAGCTTTAGACATCTCTATTTTAGATATAAATGATGACGGCAAGCGTAATTATGAGGACAAAGAAATTGTATTAGAAATATTAGAAAACAGTGTTATTGCGAATGAAGGCGGCATCGGACGTTATCCTCATTCTATGAGTATTCATTTTGATGTTAGAGGCTATAAAGCAAGATGGGACAAGCAATAACTAAAAACAGAAAACGTAATTTTACAAAACAAGATGAACATTTTAAGAAAGATATTAATCTTTATAATCGCATTATCAACGACCATTCTTGTTTGTGAATTTACACTGAGAAAAACAGACCGATTACCATTTAGCGTTAATGAAGAACAAAAGAAATTTTGGGAGTTCGATGAAGTTTTAGGATGGAAACATCGCCCTAATCAAAAAGGTTTTTTTGAAAAACCACAATTCAACACATCGATTGAAATTAATAGTAAAGGTTTAAGAGACGATGAACATACCTATAGGCGACCCCACCCTTCAAAGAAGAGAGTATTAGTACTTGGTGACTCTTTTGCTTGGGGTTTTGGCGTTGAAAAAAGCGAAAGATTTAGTGAGCTTCTTGAACAACAATTAAATGTAGAAGTCATTAATGCAGGCGTTTCAGGTTATAGTACAGATCAAGAGTTTCTTTGGTATAAATATGAAGGCTATCAATATGAAGTAGATTTAGTAGTTCTTCTTTTTTGCGGAAATGATGAATCAGACAATTACAAGGACAAAAATTACTTTGTTTATAACAAGCCTTCTTTTTCACTTAACAATGGAAAATTGGTAGATACAAAAAAAACAATTAGGAAAGCCAACGTTATAACAAAAGCATCTTATTACTTAATGCAAAAGTCGTCTTTCTATTACCAATTTGTAAAAGCCTATTTGTTGATTATAAAACCGAAGCTAAAGGTGAAAGCAAAATGGGAAAAAAGGAGTAATCGAGATAAAAACTTTTTATTGACCCATACTATAATTCAACAATTACAAGAGGAAGTAAACAATCAAGATACTGCTTTCTTAATTTATGCTACTCCTCGATATTGGTTTAAAAATGAGAAAAAAGAGTATCTGTCTTTTCTAGAACAGTTAAATACAAATTTTCCAGGGAAGGTAATCGCTGAAAACTTCAATCCCAATAATTATGTCTTAACCACTATTCACAATAATCTTCATTGGAATGCCACAGGCCATAAAATGGTCAGTCAGCAAATACATAATTACATTATCGAAAACCAACTTTTTAGTGACGCTAAAAAGTAAGTTCGCTCATAGGAATTGTTTTTTGTATTACAGGTGTATTGGCTCTATTATAAACCGTCAAATCCACTTCAACTGCATTGGTCGTTCTACCATTTGGAGTAGAAATTTCATCTCCCCATTTAATATCAATTATCCCAAAATTTAGATTTGTAAAAGGCCTCCCTTCTCTATATTTATTTTTTTGAGCATGTAATTCATGATGCGTTAACCCACTAGAAGTTAAATCGTAGATAGGATACAAATCTGTTTCTTCTCTTTTACTCAATTCTGCATAATGTATATCTCCACTTATGAAAAACAAATTTTCAGCCTGAGTTGATCTTATAAGATCAAACATTCTTTCCATTTCATGAGGATAATTTGCCCATGCTTCATATCCATTTTCTTCTATGCAAAACTGAGTACTTGTACCAATGATTCTAACATCTGCTGGTTTTAACAATTCTTGCTCTAGCCAAGTCCATTGCGCCTCCCCTAATATATCTTTGGTTACATCACTTGTTGGAGAGATAGGCTCACCAGAAATAATATCCAAATTCCAACGAGTATCTAACAAAATAATCTGTAATTTATGATTTTCATCTCCATAATAATAAGATTCGTATACTCCGTCTCTTGTTCGCATTGGACTATTCTCGGGCACATCCCAAAATTTCATAAATAAATTTTTAGCGCCTTGCTTGTTAGAAAAATTTACGCCTCCATTATTTTCTCCATAATCGTGATCATCCCAAGTTGCGATAGTTGGAATATTGTCTTTGATATATTTAAACTCGGGGTGCCCGTAATAAAGATCATATTGTAATTGAATCCAATTATAGTTGGTCCCAAATGGATCTAAATATACATTATCCCCCATTGCTATATATAAGTCTGGATTATGTCTCTTAATAGTTTTATAAATATTGAAATTCAAGGCCTGATTAGAACATGACCCAAAAGCTATCTTAGAAACATTTCCTTCTACACCCACAAAAATATCATCATCCCTACAAGAAACAATAAGTACAAGGATCAAACCAATAACTGGCAATAAAGAGATTAATTTTTTCATAAAAGTATTATTTGAATTTATTTACACCTATAAACCGCAATAAATATAGGCATAATTCACATTTAAAGAAAAGTAATTTTTTTAAATCATCGTCTTCTCCTTGTAGCACTTAACCCCAAAACACCTAATAATCCACGAGCTACTTCTCGGGCAAAGGTTCTTCCAATCTGTCTAGTAGTTGTACTATTAAGCACTTTTTCAAAAGTTGATTTTTCTTTTCGTGTTGATCTAGATTTAGAGGTAGTGCTCTTCTTCTTCTTTTCGGCTTTAGTTGCTTTTTCTATTTTTTTACTTAACATCTCATATGCACTTTCTCTATCAACCTCCTCATTGTACCGCTTTATGATCTTTGATTTTTTTAGTAATTCAGCCTTTTCTTGAGTAGTGATAACATCCATCCGTGAGGCTGGAGCTCTAAGTAAAGTATGCACTAATGGGGTTGGTATTCCTTTTTCATTAAGCACCGTAATAAAGGCTTCTCCTATACCTAACTGTGTTATTGTTTTATCAACTTTGTAATATTCTGTGAAAGGATAGTTTTCTGCTACTAATTTAATTGCCTTTCTATCTTTAGCTGTAAACGCACGTAAAGCATGCTGTAATTTCATCCCTAGCTGGCCTAATACATCATTAGGAATATCTGAAGGATTTTGAGTGCAAAAGAAAATTCCAACACCTTTTGATCGAATAAGCTTCACAATCGTTTCAATTTGTCCCAATAACGCTTTAGAAGCCTCATTAAACACCAGATGTGCTTCGTCTATAAATATCACTAATTTAGGTTGATCAGCATCCCCCTCCTCAGGAAATTTTTCATAAACCTCTGCTAGCAAGCATAGCATAAAAGTCGAAAATAATTTCGGTTTATCTTGAATATCATCTAGACGCAAAACATTTATAAATCCTCTTCCTTTCCTATCTTTTCTAAGCAAATCTTCTACATCGAAAGAACGTTCCCCAAAAAACAACTCTGCCCCCTGTGTTTCCAGCTCTATCATTTTCCTTAAAATCGCTCCTACAGATGCAGAACTTATTCGACCATACTCTTGTTCGATTTCTGCTTTCCCTTCATTTGAAACATATTGTAAAGCTTTTCTAAAATCTTTCAAATCCAATAATGGTAATCCAAAATCATCGCAATATTTAAAAACCAATGCTATAACTCCTGCCTGTGTTTCATTTACTTCCAAGATTTTGGAAAACAACACAGGTCCAAATTCTGAAACAGTTGCACGAAGCCTTATCCCATCTTGATCTGAAATAGACATCAATTCCACAGGAGACCCTATAGCTTTCCAAGGTTCTCCAATTAAATTATGGCGCTCATCAATTTTTGGATGCGGATTCCCAGGTTTTGACAAACCACTTAAATCTCCCTTTACATCCATTAGCAAGACGCCCACCCCCTTACCAGAAAGTTGTTCCGCTAATATTTGTAGCGTCTTCGTCTTTCCTGTTCCTGTTGCACCAGCAATTAAACCATGCCTATTGAATGTTTTCAAAGGTGCTTTTACTAAAACCTCTTGGAGAGGTTTTTCATCCAATATTGCTGTTCCCAAGGTAATCGCATCGCCTTTAAAAGTATATCCTTTTTCAACTTCTTTTACAAAAGCTGAATTTGGAACATCTGTAACTTCACCATCAGTCAATAATTGCTTTAAATCGCTTTTTGAAAGTCCTTTTTTACTCATTTTATCTTATAAATTGAAAACTTGTCCTAAGTTAGGAATTTCTACTTTTCTAAATCCTTCTTCTAACAAGTGGTCCTTAAATTTATGTTGGCGTTTGGGTTCACCATGCACTAAAAATATCTTTTTTAACTTCTTTTTATCCTGCAATTCTAGAAATTCTGTCATTTCCCATTGATCACCATGTGCACTTAATGAATTCACCACCTCAATATTAGCTTTTACTTTTTTCTCTACTCCAAATATTTTAACCTTATCTGGTTTATTCACTAGGAAGGCACCTAATGTATGTGGCGCACAATACCCTACAATTAAAACCGTGTTTGCATCATCATCAATATTATTAAATATATGATGCCTTACACGCCCTGCACTTGCCATTCCTGACGCACTAATAATAATGGCAGGTTCTTTCAAATCATTTAGGGCTTTTGATCTTTCTACCTTTCTTATATAGCTAAGGTTATTAAATCCAAAAGGATTCGGATCTATATGCATATAATCGTTAATCTCTTCATCAAAACACTCCGGATGCAATCTAAATATTTCAGTTGCATTAACCGCTAGTGGGCTATCAACAAACACTTTTATTTTAGGAAGTTGTCCACTCGTTTCTAATTTATCCAGCATATAAACAATCTCTTGTGTCCTCCCCACACTAAAAGCAGGAATAATTAGCTTTCCTTTTTTGGCTACACAGGTCTCAAAAATTATTTGCTTGAATTTTTCTACATTATCCTTATTACTGGAATGTCTTTTACCCCCATAAGTCGATTCACAAATTAAATAATCTACAGGGTCAATAGGGATCGGATCTCTTAAAATTGGCCTATCGGGTCTACCAATATCTCCAGTAAAGCCAATGTATGATGTATGAAAATCATCCTTTTCAATAGCAAGAACCACACTTGCACTGCCTAAGATATGGCCTGCATCTTTAAAGAGAATTTTTACCTGTTTATCAATTGTAATCCATCTATTGTATCCAACACCAATGAAACTCTCTAGCGAAGCCCTCGCATCTTTTATGTTATAAAGCGGCTCCACTTTTGTGCGCTTACCTCTTTTTTTATTGGTTTTATTGATAAATTCAGCGTCTCTCTCTTGAATATAAGCACTATCAATGAGCATAATAGAAGCTAAATCTCTCGTGGCACTTGTACAATAAATAGGACCATCAAAACCATCTTTTACTAGTTTAGGTATTCTACCACTATGATCAATATGCGCATGAGAAAGCACAACATAATCTATATCTTTGGGATCAAACTCCCAATCTTTATTAAAATCATCAAACGCTTCTTCTCTACCCTGATACAAACCACAATCTAACAATATCTTTTTCCCATTGTCCAATATCAAAAGGTGAGCACTTCCTGTGACTGTTTTCGCCGCTCCACAAAATTTTAGCTTCATATTAAACGTTTAAAAGTTTTCAAAGTCAAAAATAGCATGTATCCTGCCTTTTCAACAAAAATGTGGATAACTGGCATGGACTTTGAAATAAGAACAAATTAGTTTTGATAATTACTGATAATCACGCATTTAAATATGAATATCATGGCAAACAACTTGAAGTTACCAACAATAATGTTAACATTTACTTTATTATTCTCAACAAGCGCAGAAGCAAAATGGCGATTTTTTAAAAAATATTCTGTAAATAGATCCATTACAAAATCTCAGTTAGTAAATAAAGCTGCAAAGCCAAAGAAAGAAATATGGGTCGTTGATATATGGGCTAGCTGGTGCGCCCCATGTGTTGCTGCAATACCTGAGCTAAAAGAGCTTTATTCAGAATATCAAAATAAGAATGTAGAATTTATTAGTGTTTCTTATGATGTTAAAAGAAAGGATTGGGTCAGAGCACTTTTTAGGTTACAAATGCCATGGCCACAAATAATCAACTACAATCCTCCTTTTGAAGAGGATGAAGTAAAATGGCAATTTCCACATACGGCATTACCTGCATTATATTTAATAGATAAAAAAGGGAATATTGCTCAAATGAGGAATATGAATGATTTGAAATACAACCTTTCTTTATTGACAAGGTAATTTGGCAAGTTATTTGTATCTTCAAACATATAAGTTTGTACAATGTTTGAAGACACCATTAAAAACTTCGAGGAAGAAGTTAAAAAACATATCAAAGAAAAATTTGGGCTTACCGATCAAGAAGCAAATTCAACAGGTATTGTCTTAAAAGATTATTTTGAGGAGTTTCTATCTGGAAATGGGTTAAAAGAGAATTTTGAAACAGTAAAAAATTGGTTTAGCAATAATGCTGACCATCTTAAAGATCGTCAACTATTTGATAAAATAACGGATCTTGACCTTGTTGAAGAATTAAAACAACGTGCTGGACTAAGTGAAGAAACGGCGCAAAAAATAAAGGATTTTTCTATTGCAGAAGTTACAAATAACTTAAAAAATGAATTTACTAATAGTGAAGGGAAATTAGATCTTCCAAAGATTATTGAGAAATTGAATTTACAATCATTAGAAGAAAGCTCAAAAGACTTGTTTAATAAGCTCAAAAATAAATTGTAAAAAATTAAAAGGGCGACAAAATTCTTAAATTGTCGCCCTTACTACTTATTATTATTTACTACTTTAGTTTGACTATTTTTCCGTCAAATCTTTAACTCCAGCTTCCGGTGCATTCTTTTTAATAGAAGCTATCCCTTTTTGCATAGTTGCATTTGATGCATACATCTGACTCTTACCGATTACTTGACCATTAGTTGATTTCAAATTAAAGAACTTTTTACCATTCTTTGCTTCTTTCAGTTCCCAACACTTTTCGTTACCACAATTCTTCCTAACTGATTCAACACCATTCAGAGCGCTTTTCTTTGCTTTGTATCCTTCACTTGCAATAATAATTTGACCATTTCTTGCTTTCAGTCTGAAGTAATATTCACCGCTTTTTTCACTTTGATAAATCTCGAACATTGTTTTGTATTTTACTTTTAATAATTTTGAATCTAATATATCAATTTTAACATAACATTAAAAACCCCGTTTCTTCAACTTATAAACATTAAAAAAAACCTCATTTAAAATTATGCTTCTTCATTGATGACCGCCATTCCTCCAGAATTTTTACTCTGTTTTTCTATTTCGACATCTATAAGGTAATTTGAATTACTCCCCTCTCCAATAAGCTCAATTCTATCTAACAATGTTCTATAAAGGTTTTCCTCTTCAAGTTGCTCATTTACATACCACTGAATAAAATTATGTGTTGTAAAATCATTCTCTTTCAATGACACCGCAACTATTTCATTAATAGCTTGCGTAACAGTTTTCTCCCCTTCATATGCAAATTCGAACAACTCTTTTATTGAATTAAAATCGGTCTTAGGTTGGGCTACTGAAGGGATTATCGCAGCACCTCCCATATCATTTACATAATTTACTAATTTAAGCATGTGCACCCTTTCCTCATCTGAATGTTCATATAAAAACTTTGCTGCTCCCGCAAAACCTTTTACATCGCACCAAACAGCCAAAGCAAGATATTTCTGAGATGCTCCTGCCTCTATTGCAATTTGTTTATTTAAAAGTTTTTCGATTTTTTTGTTAATCATGGCAATTCTATTTTGATAATTTATCTCTTATTTTTTTTGGAAGCCCCTTTACTACCAGTTCATAAGAATGATCAATAAGATCAAATATAAATGAATCTGACAATTCACCAATTAATTCAATTGTATTCCAATGTTTTTTGTTCATATGATAACCTGGCAATACAGAAGGATATCTCTCACGTAAATTGATAGCACGCTCTGGATCACATTTTAAATTAATTGCAGGAGGGTTCCTATCTAGCCCACAAAACAAAAACCCTTTCCCCATTACTTTAAAAACCAAAACAATGTCATCAAAAGGAAATTCTTCCGTAACCATTTCTTTTTGTAGGCAATATGTCCTGACTTCTTCAATATTCATAGAATAAAAAAGTATTTAATCTAAAATACTACCAATTAAATAAAATTATTATCACTTCTAGAAATATAGTTTTTTAAATCAATGGGCAAAATTATAAACTTTTAAAAGTTATGCTGTAAGAAAAGCTAATTAAGCTTATTTTACAGTTTTAATGCATTTGAATGTCAGAAAAAGTTCAATCACCTAAGAAAATAACTTATCAAGCAGCTGTTATTATATATACAGATTATAAGCTGCTTATAAAAACCTATCTTAAAATTACAGAAGGCGGCAAGGAACGTTTTGAAAAAAGGGCTTTCAATGAATTATTTAAAGATGCTCAAAAACGATACGGACTTTATAGAGGCTTTATTGGAGACACCCTTCAAAAACTGACAGCTTTATTAAATAAGAAAGTTAATAGAACGACTATTTGGAAAGAGATTAATAAAGAATACTCTATGCTGATGAGTCATCGAAAGGATAGACATGTAGCAGAAACTTTCTTCAATTCTTTAACAAGAAAAATTTTCAATACAAAAGGGTTTAATCCCGAAATCGAATTTTTTGATTTCAGTGACTATTCAAAAGTTGTTCATAACGAACCCAAAGTATACGACACCATCAAAGCAGATTTCTTTAGTCCGGCCTACATTAAACAAGTGCTTTCCTATTATAACTTTTCTATCCCGTATATCAACATTGAAGAAGATGCAAAAGCCATTTTTGAAAGAATGGTCAAAGCGATTGTCTTTCAGCAAGAGTCACTTCAGCTAGAAGAGATCAGATTTTTAAAGAATGCATTTTATAGAAACAAAGGTGCATTTATAGTAGGATACCTCAAAAACAAGAGGTGGACTATGCCTTTTATAATCCCTTTATTAAATGAAGAAAGAGGCATATTTGTAGACACGGTTATTTATGATCCTAACGAAGTAAGTGTAATGTTTAGCTTTACTAGGGCCTCTTTCTTTGCATATACTAGAAAACCTGTTGAATTAATTGATTTTTTGAAGCGAATTATGCCTTTCAAAAATGTCGGTGAACTATATGATTCAATAGGATATTTTAAGCATGGAAAAACGATGCTTTATCGGGATTTATATAAATACATTCACAACCACGATGATGAATTTATTATCGCTCCGGGAATTAAAGGAATGGTAATGTCTGTTTTTACATTGAGAAACTACAATTTTGTTTTTAAAATCATTAAAGACACCTTTGACAAACCAAAAAATATAAGTCGAAAACAAGTTATTGAGAAATACCGACAAGTGGAATACAACGACAGGGTTGGCAGACTCGCCTTTGCACATCTGTTTGAACATCTAGAATTTGATCGTAAACTTTTTTCAGAAGAATTAATTGACGAATTGAAAAGCGTCGCAAAAGAAACCGTTGTTTTTTCTGAAAACAAGGTACATATAAAACATGTCTATTTAGAGAGAAGGATGACTCCTTTAAACATCTACCTAAAAAAAGCCTCTCTAGTAGATCAATGTAGAGCGGTTTTAGATTATGGATATGCTGTTAAAGAACTTGCTGCTGCCAATATCTTCCCTGGTGATTTGTTACAAAAAAACTTTGGAGTAACTCGACATGGAAGAGTTATCTTTTATGACTATGATGAGATTTGCAAAATAACAGAATGTAATTTCAAACGCATTCCTCCACCAAGAGATCATTTTGACGAGTTTTCAAATGAACCACACTTCGCTCCTAATCCTGATGATGTATTTCCGGAAGAATTTAAAAAATTCATGGCTCCGAAAGGTCCAACAGAACAACTTTTTATGGAAGAGCATGGAGACCTTTTTGATCCTAAGTATTGGAGAACCATAAAAAAACGTATAGAAGAAGGTGATATGGTGGAATTTTATGCATATGATGAAAGAAGACGTTTTAAGAAATCGTATACTATTAAAGAAAACCAATAAATCTGCTATCTTTGCAGCCGCAACGTTTACACCCTTCATGTTATTTATAACAAAAAAGGCATAAAAGCGTTAAAACATATTAATTATGGCAGTACGTATAAGATTACAAAGACACGGAAAAAAGGGCAAGCCTTTCTATAAGATAGTAGTGGCAGATGCTCGAGCAAAAAGAGATGGTAAATTTATTGAACGTTTAGGCACCTACAATCCTACTACCATCCCAGCAACCATTGAATTAGATAGAGACAAAGCACTCGATTGGTTATTAAAAGGTGCTCAACCATCTGATACCGCTAACGCGATCCTAAAGTATAAAGGGGTGTTGTATAAAAAGCATCTTCTAAGAGGTGTTAGTAAAGGGGCCTTTACCGAAGAAGTTGCTGAGCAAAAATTTCAAGAATGGCTGGCGAACAAAGAAGCTAAAGTTTCTGATCATAAAAATAAGGCTGAAGCTGAAAAAACGGCTAAGATGAAAGCTGCAGTAGAAGCTGGAAAAGAAAAAGCAGAAGCTAAATTAAAAGCAAAGCAAGAAAAACTTGAAGCGGCTGAAAATGAGGATGTAGCTGCAGAAAATAGTGAAGAGATAGAAGAAAATGTAGAAGCACCAGCGCAAGCTGAAGAAAATGTAGCAGAAGCTAATGCTAAAGAAGAAGCACCAGTAACTGCCGAAGCAGAGGAAGCTGCTGAACCAGTTGCCGAAGCTGACACACAAGAGGAAGCACCGACTAATGAAGGTGAAGAAAAAGCTGAAATTGAGGAAGAAAAGGCTTAAATAAAGATTATACCTAAAAATAAAAATCCTGGCTTATGCCGGGATTTTTTTGTTTAAACCAATAATGTCTAAAATTGTCGAAATAGGAAAAGTAATTAAGACTCATGGATACAAAGGTGCTATTAAAATTGCCATAGAGGATCTCTATGTTAAAGATTTTCTAAATGCTCCAGCAATTTTCATGAATAGATATAATGAACCTGAACCCTTTTTTATTAGCACAATACATGAAATTGACACCACACAATTTATTATCACATTGGACGATGTTTTAGATAAAGAGACAGCTAAGCCTCTTATAAGTTCTGCAATCCATTTAAGAGAAAAAGATGTTACTGCTCAATATACAGAAACCACTATAATAGGTTATTCAATGGAAGACAAAAATTTAGGCTCTTTAGGAAAGATCCTAAAAATAAGCAACCTCCCTCAACAAGAAATTGCAAGTGTAGAAATGCAAGGAAAAGAAATTTTGATTCCATTACACCCAGACTTCATTATTGATGTGAATGACGAAAAGAAAAAGGTTTTTGTTAACTTACCCAAAGGATTGATTGATATTTACATCTCATGAGAATAGATATAATTACTGCTATACCTGAATTATTAAAAGGAGGCCCCTTAGATCATTCTATTTTAAAACGCGCACAAGACAAAAAGCTTTTACAAGTTGAAATTCATGATTTAAGAACATATACAACTGGCAATTACAAACAGATAGATGATTATGCCTATGGTGGTGGTGCAGGTATGGTGCTGATGATAGAGCCTATATTTAAATGTATTGAGCAACTAAAAAATCAGAGAGTATATGATGAGGTAATATACCTAAGTCCAGATGGAGCATTGCTTAATCAAAAAACGGCAAATCAATTATCCTTAAAAAAGAACCTTATATTATTATGTGGGCATTATAAAGGAGTAGACGAAAGAGTACGTGAGCACCTAATCACCAAAGAAATTTCTATTGGCAACTATGTGCTTTCTGGAGGAGAACTAGCAGCAGCAGTGCTGGTGGATAGTATCGGCCGGCTTATTCCTGGTGTTTTAAATGATGAGACCTCCGCCCTTTCTGATTCTTTCCAAGATGATTTAATTGCCCCTCCAGTTTATACACGACCAGCTAATTTTAAAGGATGGGAGGTCCCTGATATCCTATTAAGTGGGCATCAAGCAAAAATAGAAGAGTGGAGAAATGATCAATCTATCAAAAGAACAAACCAACGAAGACCTAATCTAGGAGCTCCAAACAAAAAAGGTTGAATTACTGTCTCAAATAAAGAAATCTTAATACAGATTGCGACAATGTAAATACTGAATTACTAAAAATTACATATCTTTGCAGCTCGATAATTTTTAAGCAATGGATAAGGTAAGAGAATTAGAATTAGAGTTAATGCCCGATACTAAAGTTCCAGATTTTAGAGCAGGTGATAACGTGAGTGTACATTATAAAATTATTGAAGGTAGCAAAGAAAGAATTCAGGTATTCAAAGGAGATGTAATTCAAAGAAAAGGTTCTGGATTAACACAAACCTTTACTGTTCGAAAAATATCAAATGGTGTCGGGGTAGAAAGAATTTTCCCTTTATTTTCTCCTAATATTGCTAAAATTGAAATTAATAAACACGGTAAAGTAAGGAGAGCAAGAATATTCTACTTGAGAGAACTAAAAGGTAAAAAAGCAAGAATCAAAGAAAGAAGGAGATAAACTATATCTCACTATAACTATAAATCTATTTCTAAGGCCACTTTTTCAAGTGGCCTTTTTTTATGCCAATACAATTCCTACCCCCGTTTTATTTGTTAAAAAATCTTATCAATCAATTTTTGAAACAATTTTTGCACTACAGGCACCATAACTATATATAATAAGCATCTACAAGGTAGAATGTCAATTAAAACAAATAAAATGAAAAGAATAATCACATTAACAATCTGCGCGCTATGTTTTTTTAGTTATTTAAATGTGACCGCGCATGAAAGGTCCAAAGCAAAAATACAAGTTGCACTCTTATTAGATACAAGTAATAGTATGGATGGATTAATTGAACAGGCTAAAGGTAAACTTTGGTCTATTGTCAATGAATTAACCTATTGCAAGAAGTATGGTCATGACCCAAATGTAGAAATTGCACTATATGAATATGGTAATGATGGGCTACCAAAATCCGAGAACTGGATTCGAAAAGTAAACGGGTTTACAACTGATTTAGATCTTATATCTGAGAAATTGTTTGCATTAAAAACAAATGGTGGAAGCGAATACTGTGGAGCAGTTATACAAAAATCAGTTAAGCATCTTGGTTGGTCTGATAATAAAGAAGACTTAAAACTCACATTTATAGCAGGAAACGAAAGTTTTGACCAAGGAGGGATTAATTATACCGAATCATGCAAACAAGCAGATAAAAAAGATATTACTATAAATACTATTTTTTGCGGAGATTATAGAACAGGTGTAGAAATGAAATGGCGCGAAGGTGCAATGATTACTGATGGTGAATACATAAACATCGATCATAATCAAAAAGTAGCCTATATCGTTACACCCTATGATGATGAAATTTATAAACTAAATGACCTCTTAAACGATACTTATATTGGATATGGCAGCTATGGTAAGAAAAAGATTGTTATTCAGAGAGAGCAGGATAGAAATGCAAGAAGTTACTCTAAAGCAAATGCTGTAGAAAGAGCCGTAACCAAATCATCTGGAGCTTACCAAAATGCAAATTGGGATCTAGTAGATGCTTATGAAGAAGACGCAGAGATCATAGAGGAACTTAAAGATGAACAACTTCCCAAAGAATTACATGGCAAATCTGAAAAAGAGATTGAAACCTATGTAAAAAAGAAAAAAGCAGAAAGAGAAGAAATAGAAAATAAAATTCAAGAACTTCAAAAGAAGAGAACATCTTATATCACTAAAAATCAAACAACAAATAAAAACAACAGCTTAGATGATGCTATTATTAAAGCAGTTAAAAAAGAAGCCACAGAAAAAGGATTTTCTTATGAAAAATAGAAGTATCTAGGTAAAAGTTAGCATTATATAAATGTATAAAGTAGCAATTCGTCTTGCAAACAACTTGTCAGTTTCACAATAGACCTGACAGGTTGTTTGTTTACTTTTATAACTTATCTCTCTTAGCTATCTTCGCACCATGAGGTATTTATTATTGGCCATTTTATTTCTTGTAACGACCCATTCTAAAGCACTCGAATTATCCAGTAACGCGGAGATAAGCTTATTGACCTGTAGCCCGGGTAGTGAAGCCTATACTTCATTTGGACATAGTGCTTTCAGAATTAAAGATGATAGTAATTATGTAGACTGGGTGTTCAACTATGGAACTTTTGACTTTGATACAGAGCACTTTATGTGGAAATTTGTTCGTGGCAAACTCATGTACTTTCTGAATGTAGAAAAGTTCAATCTCTTTAAAGAGGTCTATAAAAGAGAAGATCGATCCATATATGAACAAATTTTAAATTTAAATCACCCTCAAAAACAAAAATTAGCCGAATTCTTATTGAATAATGCTCAAAATGAAAATCGATATTATTTGTATGATTTTCTTTTTAATAACTGTTCTTCTATTTTAAGAGATATCGCCCAAGATGAGTTTAATGCAGCTGTCGTATTTAATAAAAACACCCCTGAAATTACTTTTAGGCAACTACTAGATAATTATATGAGAGATGCTGAGTGGAGCGACTTTGGGATCGATTTAATGCTTGGCTCTACAGTTGATAAAAAAGCGCATTACGAGGACCGTATGTTTCTCCCTTTCCAACTATACGATGCATTTGATAACGCAACCATTAATGGACAACCACTGGTAAAAAGCAGAAGTACACTTCTAAAAATGTCTGACAAACCATATAAAGACCCTCTCCCCATTAATCCTGCACCATTATTCTGGACGCTGCTGACTTTAGCTCTTTTCCTTAAAATTTATCTGACCAATCCTTTTATAAAAGACTTAATTCCAACAATATTCATTCTTACTTCCGGACTTATAGGAATGATATTACTCTTTATGCAGTTTTTTACAGATCATCAATCATGCTATAATAACTTAAATCTACTATGGGCATGGCCAACACATTTGTTTATGGCTTTTACTCTATTTATAAAAAACAAGCCTAAATGGGTTGTTAGCTATTGGAAAATAGCAAAAGTTATAATAGTACTCTTACTTATTTTTTGGGGCTTAAATCCGCAAACCTATCATATTGCCATACTCCCCTATTTATTGATTTGTTTGCTTGGAATCAGTTCTAAAATGCCTGTTTTTAGATAAGTCTCCTTTAGTTCTACAAAAATTTTCGAGAGATGACTTCCTTCATAATCTCATTGGTTCCAGCATAAATTTTCTGCACCCTAGAATCTGCAAAGGCTCTTCCTGCTAAATACTCCCACATATATCCATAGCCTCCATGTAATTGCATACATTCATCTGCTATTTTCACTTGTACCTCTGTTAGCTTATATTTCATCATAGATGCCATCGCACCGTCTAATTGTTTGTTACAATGAAGCTCTAAACATCTATCTGCATAAACCCTAGCCGTTTGAAACTCCGTTATTAACTCAGCAATTTTGAATTTGGTGTTTTGAAAACGAGCAATAGATTTACCAAACGCTTCTCTCTCCTTTACATATTCAATAGTTGCTTTCAAATTTGCTTCTGCAAGCGCTAAGCCTGTCCATCCTACTAACAATCGCTCCTGTGCCAATTCCGTCATCATATAGCCAAACCCCATGCCCTCTTGCCCTAACAAATTTTCTTTAGGCACCTCTACATTATCGAAAAATAATTCACATGTGTCTTGTGCATGTAAACCAACTTTCTCAAATGGAAAGCCCTTGGAAAAGCCCTCCATTGTATCATCAATTATAATAAGACTAGTTCCTTTCGCACCTAAAGAAGGGTTCGTTTTAACTGCAACTACTGCTACATTACTTAGGTATCCATTTGTAATAAAGGTTTTAGATCCATTGACCAAATAGTGATCCCCTTTATCAATAGCGGTTGTTTTAATGCCTTGTAAATCACTTCCCGCACCTGGTTCTGTCATTGCAATAGCACCAATGTATTCACCAGCAATCATTTTAGGCAAATATTTTTGCTTTGTAGCCTCACTACCATAGTGCTGTATATATGGTGTAACAATATCAGAATGTAAAGGATAACCTAATGATGGCCCCATACAACCTGTATACCCTAATTCTTCCATAAAAATAGCATCATAGCGAAAATCATCTATCCCTAATCCTCCATATTCTTCAGACACATTCATGCATAGAAAACCATTTTCACCCATTGCTTTCCATGATTCCCTTGAAACCATTTTATCCTTTTCCCATTTTGCATTATGGGGTGTAACCTCCTTAGCAAGAAGATCTCTAACTGACTGTCTAAAAATTTCATGTTCCTCGGTAAAAACAGTTCTTTCAAATAATCCTTCAATTAACATTTATTGGAATTTAGCTAGTCTTCGCATACGCTTAGACGATTAAAATTTAAAATATTTTCAAACGGTTACTATTCACACTTTACCGTCTAAAATTTATATAGTTCAAATATCGCAAAATTTAAGATGTTGTGGTAATTACATGAAGATGAAAGAAAGCGATTATCGCTAATTGGGAATTGTTTTAAGCTATGGATAGTTTATTATCTTAGAATGAGTCAAAATTGTAACATATGAAATTAAAAACAGGAAATAAAGCCCCCCAATTTTTAACGACAGATATTTTTGGAAACACAATTAAGTCCGAAGATCTCAGAGGAAAAAAATTGATGCTTTCTTTTTATAGGTACGCCTCCTGCCCACTTTGTAACTTAAGGGTTAATCAACTCATTCAAAAACATGATAAACTTGCATCTAATGGCTTAAATATTGTTTCTGTTTTTCAGTCGCCAGTTGAAAGTATTTTAAAATATGTAGGAAAACAAGATGCGCCTTTTCCTATCATTGCAGACCCTACTCATACCTTATACAAATTATATGGCGTAAGTGGAAATTGGGCGGCTTTTGCTAGAGCCGGATTAAAACTGGATAAAATGGCCAAAGCAGCAAAACTTGGTTTTATGCCCGGGAAAATGGAGGGTGATATAAAAATGGTGCCTGCGGACTTTTTAATTGATGAAAAAGGCTTTATCCATACTGCGTATTACGGTAAGGATATTTCAGACCATATAGAAATTACAGAGATTGAAAGTTTTCTTAACTGAACAAAATTGATGAACTGTAGTTAATTTTATAACTTTGCACCACAAAAATTAATAATTATGTCAACAACAGCGGTAGATAAAAAGCTTCCATATAAGGTTAAAGATATTGCTTTAGCTGATTGGGGTAGAAAAGAGATTGAATTAGCAGAAGCTGAAATGCCAGGGCTTATGGCACTTAGAGAAGAATATGGAGATTCGAAACCTTTAAAAGGTGCTAGAATAGCCGGATGTCTTCACATGACTATTCAAACGGCAGTATTAATTGAAACATTAGTTCATCTGGGAGCGGAAGTTACATGGTCTTCATGTAATATTTTCTCTACACAAGATCATGCTGCCGCTGCTATAGCTGCTGCTGGTATTCCTGTTTATGCATGGAAAGGTATGAATGAAGAGGAATTTGATTGGTGTATTGAGCAAACTTTGTTTTTTGGAGAAGACAACCAACCATTAAACATGATTTTGGACGATGGTGGTGATTTAACCAATATGGTTTTAGATAAATACCCAGAACTTGTAGAAGGTATTAAAGGATTAAGTGAAGAAACTACTACTGGTGTACACAGATTATATGAAAGAGTTGAAAAGGGAACATTGCCCATTCCTGCAATAAACATCAATGACTCTGTCACCAAATCTAAATTTGACAATAAGTATGGTTGCAAAGAATCATGTGTCGATGCCATTAGGAGGGCTACTGATGTAATGATGGCGGGTAAAGTTGCTGTTGTAGGAGGATACGGAGATGTAGGAAAAGGTTCTGCTGCTTCTCTAAGAGGTGCTGGTTGTAGAGTGATTGTAACTGAAATAGATCCAATTTGTGCTTTACAGGCTGCAATGGACGGATTTGAGGTTAAAAAAATGGCTGATGCCGTAAAAGAAGCTGATATCATTGTTACCGCTACTGGAAATAAAGACATTATTGCTGGAAGGCATTTTGAAACCATGAAAGACAAAGCAATTGTTTGTAATATAGGTCATTTCGATAATGAAATAGACATGGCATGGTTAAATACAAACCACGGTGATTCAAAAGTTGAGATTAAACCTCAGGTAGATAAATATACCATCAATGGTAGCGATGTAATTATTTTGGCGGAAGGCAGATTGGTGAATTTAGGGTGCGCTACAGGACATCCTTCTTTTGTTATGTCTAATTCGTTTACCAATCAAACATTAGCGCAGCTAGAACTTTGGAACAATTCCGGAAATTATGAAAACAAAGTATATGTGCTTCCTAAGCATTTAGATGAAAAGGTTGCAAGGTTACACTTAAAGAAAATAGGTGTTGATTTAGAAGAATTAACGCAGGAACAGGCGGACTACATTAGTGTTCCTGTTGAAGGTCCATTTAAGCCTGACTATTATAGGTATTAGAAAATAATACTATCGTTTAAAAGCCGCTCTATTTTTTATTGAGCGGCTTTTCTTTTTAAATAATAAAATATGGAGACTTCCTCTTTTGATACATTGGTTTTTTATGCAGCACATGATGAAAATGACACTCCTGACCAAAAATTTGAATCTCTCCTATTGTACTATTATGATGAAGATGAAAACTTTCTAGGTGTCGATATTGCTCCATATTTAACAGTATTGGATGCACAACAAATGCTTGAAGAAATTCAGCTTCAGTTGAATACAGCCAATGACCTATTCAAAGAAAATATGCTTAACAAAATAAAAAATTGGGTTAATCTTATGGTTTCTAAAGGGTATCCCTTTTTTATGTATGAATTGGAACCCAAGCAATTAGCAGGGAAGGCTTACCCTTTGGCAGCAAATGAGAAATTATAAAGTTTTCAGTTATCCGAAATATTGAACCTAAAAAATAATCTTAATCTACATAAATAGATTCTCCAATGCAGGCACATTCCCTAAAACCTGATGAACCATACTTGATGAGGCACCAAGCATCTCCTTCATAATTGAAGCATAAATACTTCTAAAATCTATATCGTATTGCAAATTTCCATTAAGATCGGGTCTAACTAAATCTACAGCCCTACCTGTTGTTCCTCCATGAACCTGATCTCCAATCAAAAAAACAGGACCTGCCGTACCATGATCCGTTCCACCAGAAGCATTTTCTTCTATTCGGCGTCCAAACTCAGAATAAATAAAACAAACCACTTGTTTATCCATTTCCCTCTTTTTTAGATCCGCATAAAAAGCAGCAAGATTTTTATCAAGTATTTCTAGCAAATGATCGTGCTCCCATTTCTGATTAATGTGTGTATCAAACCCATCTAAAGCGCAGTAATAGACTTTAGATCTCAGTCTTCCTTTTATCAATTTCGCTACCATCGATAAATGCTCAGCAAGTATACTGCCATCTTCATAAGCAACATCGTTCTTTCCATTATCAATAGCCTTTTGTATCGCATTTGCATAACTAAAAGTCGAATTGGTAGTTTGCTTTAAAAAATCAAGCACCTTGTTATAACCATCTTCCTTACCTGATATTACATACTCTAAAGGGGCCCTTGTTAGTTCTGTTAAATCCTCCATGTCAGAAATAGCCGCATGATAGCTCCTTTTATTCCCCTGAAAGAGTAATCCACTTTCACCACTAATGTGGGTAACGGGTGGAGACGACAATGTCTTTTGTTCATGTTTATATTGTACTTCTAACCACCTTCCAAGCCATCCAGAATTGTCTTTCATAGCCGAATGCCATGTGTCAAAGGATTGAAAATGAGATAAATTTGGATTAGGATATCCTACATTTCGAATGATTTGCAAATTTCCCTCATCCCATCTTTTTTGAAAAAAATCGAGCTTTTTATTCAATGCAAGATACTTCGACAGGTAATGTATATCACTTTTTTTAAGATGTAATTCGGGTCTTTTCTCTTTGTATACTTCATACTGATGAACTGGAATTAACGTATTAAGGCCATCATTTCCTCCTCCTAAATAGATAAAAACTAAGATTTGATCATTATCTAAATAATTAATATCTGACAAGTGCATACCTCCAGCACGAACAGGAAAAGCCCCATTCAAATATGCTGTTGCACCAATAATGGACAAATATTTTAAAAACTCTCTTCTATGCTGTTTTCTAATTCCCATATTATTATGTCAATTGAAATTCCGGCAGTCTAAATAAATAAAAGACCATATTTATTATCATCCATTTTTTTTCCTCCTCATCAAGATGATTAAAATATTGAACGGAGAAGCCTTCTGTAATTTTTTTAAGCAGATATTCCTTTTGTTCTTTGGACTCCCCCTTGTAAAAAAAGTATTTTAAACAGGCATCTACAATACTAGAGGAGTCTTCTATATTTGCTCCAATATTCAGCAAAAAATCAACAATCCCGTTCTCTTTTTTCCGCTCAATAAAACGTTCAAACATTTCATAACAAAGCCCCCATCTTAACTGCAACCACTCCGTTGAAATCCATCTGGTATGTCCCTTCCATCCAGCGACATCCGGAGGGTTAAAAAGTTCCTGTCCAATAAATGCAATGTAATCGTTTAACTCAACTAAGTCTTTATCAGACGGTTGCTCTCCCATAAAATTTATGAGCTGCAAAGAAAGGTCTAATGGACTTTTAATAAGTGTTCCAATATTTTCTTCTGAAAAAAAATAATGGCTTTTAAATAAAACCGCTAATATGGGTAAAATTTCAAAATCGTTTTTCAATATAATCTTAGCAAATTCATTTATCGCCTCTTCAGATGTATAAGGTGTTACAAATGCAAACAAAAGCCGAGTACTTAAATGCATTGCCATCTCCCCCTTTCTATGCTCAAATAAAATATCTATGATATCTTCATAATGCCATTTTCCTACCTGATCAAATATTTTTTTCTCTCCACCATCCCAATGTGCTGTTTCAAACTTTGAATCGTTGACTGAGACTACTTCCCAACCCGTAAAAGCCCTTGCTATCTCATAAATATCTTTTTGAGTATAATTTTGATCACGTCCTAAGGTGAAGAGTTCTAGCAATTCCCGAGCATAGTTTTCGTTGGGATTTTCTTTAAAATTTTCATTCCCATTTAAAAAAAACAACATTGCTGGGCTCTTTCCAACCTGTCGAACTAAATCTCTCAGATTCCCAAGAGCGTTCTCATAAATCAATTGATGATAATGATATCCGTATGAGGGAAATTCGTACGCATCAAACCTTGTAACGAACAAATTGTGCCAAAACAAAGTCATTTTATCCCTTAAATTACCTTTAATCAATTGCTGTAACCAAATGGTTTGCATCTCCTGAAAATGCTCGTAATTTTCTTCCGTGTCTTCTTCATAGTCATCTTCTCCCCAATTAGCCCATTTAGGTTTCAAAATGGGTTTAATGACCTTCGATTTATTAATTAAATGATCTATAATCTGAGTAGGTGCATTTTTAAGCTGCCCGTCCAAATATTTAGGGTAGTATCCAAATTGCAATCGGCCATAAATGTGCTTGAGCCGCATTATATTCCATGGCATCAATTCATTTGGAACGTATATATCAAAGTAATTACTCAAACTCTCGTTTCCGAAAAAACGATTCGATAGAGAAAAAAATTGTGTATGCTAAAAAAGGACGTTTTAAGTTAACTAACTGGTCGGTACAAGTCGGGCACCCAACCAACTTTTTTTAAGGGGAACCTTAAATTGTGTTTCAAACTCTGATTTATTTTTTACAAGTGTATTAAAAACAATCGTATCTAAACTAATCGCTCCATCTTGTATAAGAGATTGGATTTTATTCATATGAACACTTCTAATCTCTTCGCCATCTATATAACAGATATGCACTCTATCAAATAGATTAAGGTTAAAATCTAGTCCTATTTGTTTAATTATTTTAACGGAACTATCTATAGAACAACCACTAACCATTGTTGATTGTTCATCAGCCATAAGCACAATAAATCTATTGGCATAAACTTTACCAAACCCTTTTACAGGTTGGTTATGTGCGACCCAACCAGCCACAAATTCATTAAGAATAGAATTAATTTCTGCAACTTCCCTTTCATTTAAGGCTCTATCGATCTGATAAATCCAGATCTTCGAATTAGGCGCTAAATCTTCGTAGGATGCAATCATTTTTTTAATTATAAACCATTTGCCTGAGCAACGAGTTCCGCAATATCAAAGACCTTTATACTTTCTTGAAGTTCTTTTTCTTTAACACCATCTGTCATCATCGTATTACAAAAAGGACACCCTACAGCAACAACATCAGGCATTATTTCTAGTACTTGATCCGTTCGTTCTTGATTAATTCGTTTATTTCCGGGCTCATTCTCCTTAAACATCTGAGCACCTCCTGCACCACAACATAAGCCCTTGGTTTTACAGGATTTCATTTCTACTAAATCGGCATCGAGCTCTTCTAAAACTGCTCTCGGAGCGACATAAACATCATTGGCTCTACCTAAATAACAGCTATCATGAAATGTTATTTTTCTCCCTTTGAACTCCCCTCCTTCAACTGCCAATTTCCCATCTTTTATTAGGTTTTGTAGATATTGTGAATGATGCACAACTTCATAATTACCTCCTAAAACAGGGTACTCATTCTTTAGTGTATTATAACAATGCGGGCATGTTGTTACTATTTTTTTAACATTATACATGTCCAATGTTGCTATATTTTGTTGAGCTAACATTTGAAAAACAAATTCATTACCCGCTCGACGTGCAGGATCACCCGTACATGCTTCTTCCGTACCTAAAACTGCATAATCTATACCTATAGAGTTCAATATTTTTGAGAACGCTATAGTCACACGTTGCGCACGCTGATCAAAGCTCCCTGCGCAACCTGTCCAAAATAGGATTTCAGGTTGCTTTCCAGCTGCTATTTCATTGGCCATTATCGGCACTACCAATTTTTTCTTTTCAATCGCCGCAGCCACTTCTTCAACAATAGGCTCTACCTTCTCTTGTGATTCCTCCGGCTGAATTTGATTTTGTTCCTCGCTCATAATTATTATCTATTGGTTATGATGATGATTTACTAAAAGACTTTATTATACTAGGCATTCGCTTCCTCTAACCATTTAAGTCTATCGTCTGTTGAGAATTGCCATGGCGCCTGATTGTTTTCCAAATTGGTGAACATAGTATTCCATTCTTGAGGAGAATCAGCCTCCTCCATAATCATATATCTACGCAATTCTAAAATAATATTTAATGGACTAATGTTAACAGGACATTCTTCTACACATGCATTACAAGTCGTACACGCTCTTAATTCTTCCTTAGAAATGTAATCTCCAATGAGCATTTTACCATCATCGTAGTCAGGCCCCTGATCTCTTTTATTTGTTCCTACTTCTTCCAATCTGTCCCTCGTATCCATCATGATTTTTCTTGGAGACAATTTCTTACCCGTTTGATTTGCCGGACAAGCCTCTGTGCAACGACCGCATTCTGTACAAGTATATGCATCTAACAAGCTTTTCCAACTCAGGTCTGTAACATCTTTTGCTCCAAAACTTGGCATTTCTTCATCCATTCCTGTGTCTACTGGAGCCTCATCACTAAACATAGAGGCCACTTCTTTTTGAACAGATGGCATATTAGCAATTTGTCCCTTAGCTTCTGGCCTTGTAAAAAAAGTATTCGGAAACGCCAATATAATATGCAGGTGTTTTGAATAAGTCACATAATTCAAGAAAAACAATACCAAAAGAATATGTCCCCACCAACCTAATCGCTCAATGAAAATTAATGTATTCTCAGGTAGAAATTGCAACATTGAAGCCAATGGATAAGTAAAAATAAAAGGGTCCGTGTGATGGTAAACGCCTTTCATTTGTAGCGCTTGATCTCCTCCATTCATACATGCAATAAAAAAGAGTAATGAAAGCTCAAATATCAAGATGAGATTGGCATCAAGTGTTGGCCAACCTTTCATCTCAGGTTTATGAAAACGAGGAATTTTAAGTGCATTTCTTCTATATAAGAAAATCAAGGTGGCTACTAATGCTCCAACGGAAGCAAATTCTATAAAATTGATCGTTAAAGTATATACCCATCTTGTTGGCTCCCATTTTTCAAAAAGGTGCCAAATGATTCTATGTTTACCTGTAAAGCCATCTAAGAAGATTTCTATCAATTCTATCTGGGTAATCATAAAAGCTCCATAAATGGCAAGATGTAACAACGCAACTATTGGCTTTTTAAACATTTTCTTTTGCCCAAAAGCAATTAAAAGCATCTTTTTTATCCGAAACGAAAGATCTGAATTAATCTCTTCATCCTTACCAAGTTGAATATTATCATATATCTGCTTTAATCTATCAAAGAAGAAAAAGAATGCCAATGTTACGGCTGATATGAATAATATTTGCTGTGCTAGTCCCATTTAAATAAGCTTTATTCTGCGAAAATAACTAGATATATCATCAATTTTAAGTAATTAAAGATAGCTTAAAACCTTATATGTTTATTTAGAATAAATCTAAATAAAATAATGAATACTAAATATCCTGTTTTAATTTAAACCTCAAATCTTTATATAGGTGAGTTCAATAAAAAAGTATAATTTTAATTTATGGCTTAAAGCCAAATTTCGTATAAATCTGAATGTTTCATAACAAGATGAATAGAACAAGAAAAAAAATAATTTTAGACAATACAACGATTACTAAAAAGCTGAATCGCATGGCTTATCAGATTTTAGAATCTAATTATAATGAAGAAACAGTTATTTTGATTGGCATTGCTAATAAAGGATTACTTCTAGCTAAGAAGCTTTCCACTATTTTAAAGAGAATATCAGATATAGAAATTAAAACTATATGGGTCAAAATGAATAAAAGAAACCCATTAGAAGGTGTAACACTAGAAAAGGAACTTGATTTTAACAACAAGTCTATTATCATTATTGATGATGTCGGAAATACTGGAAGAACCGTATTTTATGCCATGCAACCATTATATCAATATTTACCAAAGAAGATCCAAACAGCTGTTTTAGTTGATAGAAAACACAAATCTTACCCTATTAAAGCCGATTTTGTTGGATTAGAACTGGCTACAACCTTAGATCAAGAGGTTATTGTGGATATGAATGACAAAGAAAAAGTGTTTGAAGCATACCTTACATAAGGTTATATTTCTTTGCATAAGATACGAGCAAAATGGTATTCATTTTATTATTTGGTATAGCGCATCAAGACAATTTCTTATTCAAAAAATCGTACTTTAGATGTAACAATATAATATGATGTTAAAAAAGTCTTGGTTCATTTTTCTTGGGTTAAGTTTGGTTATTATATCCTGTCTAAAAGAAAATGAGGATTTTTCATTTCCTCAAGGATCTTTCTCCGCTGAAGCAAATGGACAATTCTTTAATGCTACCTCCATTAGTGCCACCGTTGATTCGGGAAAAATAAGTCTTACTGCTATTGACGACAGCAATAATCTTATCATCTCAATCATTGTAAACAGCTCAGAAGCTTATAAAGCATATAACACAGATACTGGCTTGATTGCTGAAGCAGAATATACCATACAAACCTCCAATGGAAACATCAACTATACAACAAGCCAAACATCAAAGTCGTCTGGCAAAGTATTTATAAGGGAAATTAAGTGTTTCGAGAGCTTAATATCAGGCTCCTTTTATTTTACTGCCCATCGCCCGCAAGGAATAGTCTTTGATTCTATTATGGTTGAACAAGGTTATTTTTATGATATTCCATTTGTCAATGATGGTTTAGAATGTCCAGACACCGCAACTTGCGATGATGGCGTTCAAAATGGCGATGAGACAGGTATTGACTGTGGGGGAAGCTGTCCAATAATTTGTGACACCTCCACAACAGATACCTCGGTGATTGACACCTCTATGATTGACACTAATAATTACTCCATTAGTGCAACTATTGATGGCGCTCCCTTAGAGATTATGGATCCAAATGTTACCAATACTTCAGGCACTGTTATTGTTACGGCCACGGTACTTAATACAGTTTTGTCGGTCAGTTTTAATGAATCCCTTAATCCAGGGTCTTATAATTCTGCTGATGGCATATCTGCTTTTAACATCTCCTATGTTACAGCTGGAATAGCATATATAGTATTTGGGAACCCCGTAAGTATTACTGTTACGGCCAATGACTTTACCAATAAAATTATGGAAGGCACCTTTAATGGCACGCTCTATAATTCGACCAACTTGAACAATGACTCTATAATTGTTACTGACGGCATGTTTAAAATTAATTACGAATAATTTTGGCTTACAATATATTTCTGATAATTGATTGCACATTATTATCAGAAATCTCCAACGCAGCTCTTTTATAAAAAGGTAGTCTTTTAGCTAATTGCTCATTAACAAACTGAGTTAAGTCCGCTTTATCTTTAACCTTATTAAGTAAAGGTCTTTTATCCTTCTCATTAATTAGACGATCAACAATTACATTTGTAGGTGGATTTAAAAAAACAGTAAGTCCTTTTTTGTTCATTGCTTCTATATTATCATAAAAACAAGGTGCTCCTCCTCCTGTAGCCACTACTACATTCTTATCTAATTGTAACCCTTGAATACTCTTTTGTTCTAACTTCCTAAAGTACTCCTCTCCTTCTTTTTCAAAAATTTCCTTAATTGATCTCCCCTCTAAAGATTCTATAGCACTATCCATATCTACAAAATCATAATTGAGCTCTTCTGCCAAAACTCTACCAGTAAAAGATTTACCGCTCCCCATAAAACCAATTAAAAAAATAACCATTTACACTTATATAGTTTTATTCTACTTTACAGAAACTCTTGGATCTAGCCAACCATAGGCGATATCTACAAGGATATTAATAACCACGAAAATAGTTGCAGTAAACAACACAGCACCCATCGCTACCGGGAAATCAAATTTTAACAAATGATTCACAGTAACATATCCCAGTCCTTTAATATCAAATATAATTTCTACAAAAAAGGCACCTGCTAATAAAGATGCAAACCACCCCGAAACTGTGGTAACCACTGGATTCATTGCATTACGTAGTGCATGTTTAAATAATACCTTACTGAATGACAGCCCTTTTGCTTTAGCCGTTCTTATATAATCTTGACTCAGCACCTCTAACATAGAACTTCTAGTTAATTGAAAAATTATACCTATGGGCCTAACTCCTAAAGCTATGCTAGGAAGAATGAGGTTTTTTAGTGATAAATACCGTTCTCCATAATCATTATATTCCCATAATCCACCAGTCTGATTCAATCCAGTAAATTCATGTAACACTACTCCAAAAACATACCCCAAAACCATAGCAGAAAAATAAGAGGGTACAGATATTCCCATTACAGATAAACTCATTGCAAAATTATCAAACCAAGAATACTGCTTTACAGCAGCAATTACTCCTAAAAAGATCCCTAAAAAACAAGCAATTAAAATAGCTGCAATTGCCAAAATTAATGTTTGAGGAAGCGCTTCGACCAATACATCCACTACCGCTCTCTTTGTTTGATAAGATCTTCTTAAATACGGCTTTTTTATCGCCAGTGTTTTCTTATTCAATGGAACAAGCGCAACGTAATTATACTTTTCTTTTGCAGTCTTTGTTCGATCATGAAAGGCAATTGGAGAAACGTCATTCAAGTACATTCCCAGCTGAACTATTTTAGGTTTATCCAACCCCAATTCTTTATTGATTGCATCAACTGATGCTACATCTGCACGTTGCCCAAGTGTTAGTCTTGCCGCATCAACTGGCAAAATATTAAATAGCATAAATACAACTAAAACAACACCAAGAAGGACTAAGCATCCATAAAAAATTCTTCGAATTATAAATTGAACCACAGAAAGTTACTATTTACTTAGTTCAACCAATTTTTCAATATCAGGTAAATGCCTCCAATGCCACTTCCCTTTTATGGTACCTCCTTTAAGTAATGTTAAACCTGGATTAGACCGATTCATAGTTTTTATTGGAGTGGCATCTGTATTATAAAAAGTAAATGGCACATAAACTTCATGCCTATATTTTTCGGCCTCATCTAAAGGACTTCCTGTTACGGCAATTACTCTAAAGCCCGCATTTTCAGCTTCCTTACAAGCCTCTGATATCCTTTCAAACCCCTTTGTGCTTGCTTCTTGTAAATTATATGAGTTAATAACCAATGTTGGTTTTGACCCTGTCATAAACTCATCTGTAACCTCCACACCATCAATGTCTATGATTGCGAAATCTTTACATTTAGGATCGTCTCCCTTTTGAATTAGCTTATCAATACGATCAACATATTCCCAATTTTCAAAATCTTTAGGAAACGTATTGACAAATTCCTTATTCTCCTTTGTTGCTTTATTTTTATAAACAAAAATATTCTCATAAATATAGGGTTTGGCATCTTCAGGCAGGGTTAAGCAATCTGGAATATTGGTTCCAACTGTATATGCACGGAAATCCTTAATTGGAAGATTCCTATGATTACGAATCGTAAATAGCAGGGCGAATAACGTTAACACCCATAAAACGATACTGCTTCCTGCAATACCAAAGATGGCCTTGTTCATTTTTAAAGGCCAGATAAAAAGTATAATTGTTAAAACAAGCAGAATAACGTCTTTTATAAAAGACTTATAGGGCGTAAGTTTCATAAAATCACCAAAACAACCGCAATCTGTTACTTTTCCTGTTACATGAGAGAAACCTGTTAGGAAAGTAAAGAACACCATCATCGCCAATATTGTCCAAACTGTAAATCGTCTATATGTCCCTAATAGTAAGGCTACTCCAAGAAATATTTCCAATACAATTGTAAAAATAGCTAGCGGCAAAGCATTCGCCGCCATTAAATGCCACAACCCCTTTAGTCTAGGTAGATATTCTGTAAAAACCTCAAAGTACTCTTCCAATTTGATAGCCATTCCTATGGGGTCTATTGCTTTGACTCCTCCAGAAAAAATAAGGAGTCCTCCTACAAAAGATGAAATAATCGCTACTATCCAACTTTTTGGAGCTTCAATTGCACTTTTTATAATTGCTATTACTAAAGCTACAGCTGCTATAATTCCAAATAGTGATGTCAATGTCATAACTTGCCTTTTTGTTCCTCTAATTTAATTAACGCAAAAATTGCATAATTTATAATATCCATATAGTTGCTGTCAATCCCTTCAGAAATCAGGGTTTCTCCATCATTTTCTTCAATCTGCTTTACTCTATGTAATTTAGTTAAGATCATATCTGTAAACGAAGCAATACGCATATCTCTCCAAGCTTCTCCATAATCATGATTTTTATCTATCATCAGGGCTCTTACTATTTCTACTTGCTGATCGTATAATTCCTCTGCCCTATCGCGCTTTAATTCTATAGACTCCTTTTTATCAATTGATAGTTGTATTAGGCCCATTAAGCCATAATTTACACATGCCATAAATTCTGACTCTATACCATCACTAATTTTCTGGGTTCCTTTTTCGTCAATTGTTCTTATTCTTTTAGCCTTTATATACAATTGATCTGTAATAGACTGAATTCGAAAAATACGCCATGAGGTTCCATAATCCTTTGTTTTTTTTAAAAAGATCTCTTTGCACCTTAATAAGACAGCATCGTATTGTTTTATTGTTCCACTCAATTGTAAGACTTGTATATTTGTCAATTAAAGAATGGATAAAAATAATTTTTTTCATATCAATAAAACATTAAACTGTGCGGGAAAATTGCTCGACTTGTCAACACCGTTGATAATGGGTATTTTAAACGTTACGCCCGACTCTTTTTATGATGGGGGCAGGTATATTAATTCGGATCCTCTTTTAAAACAGGTTGAAAAGATGCTTGCCGAAGGAGCAGGCATTATTGATGTTGGAGGCATGTCTTCTAGACCAGGTGCTGCCATTATATCTGAAGAAGAAGAATTAAAGAGGGTAATAAAACCTATTGAGTTAATTGGAAAAAACTTTCCTGAAGCCATTATTTCAATTGATACCATTCACTCCAAAGTTGCCAGATTAGGTATTGAAGCAGGCGCATCAATCATTAATGATGTTTCTGCAGGAAATATAGACAAAGAGATTTTAAGAATAGCAGCAGCATATAAAACACCATATATTTTGATGCACATGAAGGGTATGCCCAATACTATGCAAAAAGATCCAAACTATGAGAACCTTTTACTTGAAATAACAGATTTCTTCATCGAAAAGATCAAAGCTTGCAACGAGGCGGGAATTAATGATATTGTACTGGATCCTGGACTCGGTTTTGGCAAATCACTTAACGACAATTATTTGCTTCTAAAAAGGTTAAGAGATTTCGATTTTCTACAAAAACCTATCTTAATCGGTGCCTCTCGTAAATCTATGATCTATAAATTGCTTGAATGTTCTCCCGAAGAAGCGCTTAACGGAACTACTGCTGCCCATACCATGGCCCTAATGAATGGCGCTTCTATTTTGCGGGTGCATGATGTAAAAGCAGCTAAAGAAGCTATTTTGCTGTACAAAGCATATAATAATGCTTAGATGAGAATCTTAATCAATGCCAAACGCCAACAATACCACCCATAATGGCAAAGGTTACAATCCAATAGCCCACATTAATGGCCATATTGGTAAAGCTTTTTTGTTCATACAAAGCATTTGTGACTAATACAGGCATAGCAACCAATATTCCTAAAAACATACCGTGAAAAGCTCCATGCTTAAATGTTTGAAATTCTGGGGTTCCATGACCTTCTGAGGCCCCACCCAGATTGATCCATACATAAAGAAAAAAAGCAGTCAAAAAGGACATTACTAATGACAAACCAAAGATCATAGGCATATTCCCTTGTTGTGCCTTTTCTTCAGTCATGCCAATAGATTTCATCCATGCGGTACCAAAAATTTTAGGATTGTACCATATAAAACCCATCACAAAGGTTGATAATGCCGCTACTACTACTGATAAAAAATTGACGTCCATAGCTTAATCCATTTAGTTAGTGATCTTGAAAGTACCATTTATAAGATCAAAAAGCCAATAAAATTTTCAACAATTATATAGATGCAAGCACATCCGAGGCATATACATTTACACCAGCATTACTGTTTTTAGCATAAAAAATCATTGCCTTGGCAACTTGTTCTCCCGTTATTGCTCGATATTTCTGAAACCCACCTAACATTATTGGGTTTAACACTTTCATCACTACTTTACCGATGTCTTCTTTCAAACGTTTTTCAGAGCGGTCACCAAGCAACATAGAGGGTTGAAGAATATTAATTTTTGGTATGGATAATTTACTAATATCTCCTTCGATATATCCTTTTACTTTATTGTAAAAAATTGGAGAATTGCTATTCGCTCCCAAAGAACTCACTATTGAAAAATTTTGCACTCCTTTTTGTTCACTCAGTTGTGCCATTTTTAAAGGATATTCATAATCCACTCTTCGAAAGTTTTCTTTCGACTTTGCCTTTGCTATAGTTGTCCCTAAGCAACAAAACACATGATCAACATCAAACAAATCTTGGTATTCCTCTAATTTTGAGAAATCAACAATATGTTGTTCAAGTTTTTCATTTACTATTGGTAAATTCCTCCTTCCAATACTGATAACACTTTTGTACATATCATCTTCCAATAAGAGTCTAAGACAATTCCCTCCAACTAATCCGGTAGCTCCTGCTATTAATGCCTTCATAAGCATATTTATTAAAACTATTTATTTATTCTGTTTTTGAAGAATTCGCAACTGCACCCTGAATTCTATCTACCTCTTTTTTTGTTAACGCTCGCCAATGTCCTACTTTAAGGTTACCCAATTCAACATTCATAATACGAACCCTTTTCAACTTAACAACATCATAATTCAGGTACTCACACATCCGACGAATCTGTCTATTGAGGCCTTGAATCAAGATGATTTTAAATGTAAATTTATTCAATTTGACGACTTTACATTTTTTGGTTTTAGTTCCTAAAATAGGAATTCCATTGCTCATCCTTTTAATAAACTCCTGTGTAACAGCTTGTTTTACAGTTACAATGTATTCTTTTTCATGCTTATTGCCCGCTCTGAGAATTTTGTTAACAATATTTCCATCATTAGTTAGAAAAATGAGCCCTTCAGATGGCTTATCAAGCCTTCCAATCGGAAACAACCTCTTTTTATGATTAATAAAACGAATAATATTTTGGGGTTCTCTTAAATCGGTTGTGCAAACAATTCCAACAGGTTTATTAAAGGCTATATAAATTGTTTTGGGCTTTTTATTTAATAGCTTACCATCTATTTTAACGATATCTCCTTTAAAAACTCGATTCCCTAACCTAGCACTCTTACCGTTAATGGTCACTCTTCCTTTCACAATAAACTTTTCAGCTTCTCTTCTAGAGCAAATACCCGTATCGCTTATATATTTATTTAAACTAATCGAATGCTCATTTGTTTTTTCCATGCCAATACTTAGTTTAGCAAAACTACTATTTCATTAGTAAGTTGATAATTATATTGAATAAAGTAATCATAACTTTTTCTTTCCAATTATATTAGCAGTTATGGTATTAATTGCAGACAGCGGTTCAACAAAAACGGATTGGTTATTTATTGATCCTTCAGAAAAAAAAACACTGATTAATACAGAAGGTATTAATCCGATGGTTCAAACAGTGGATATGATTGAGACCATTATAAATGACTTACCAAATTTAAACGTTGATAAAGTCTTTTTTTATGGAGCAAGCTGTTCAAGTAAGCAAAGAGTTGAAAAGGTAAAACAACCCTTGCAAAAAAAATTCTCTAACTGCTCTATCACAGTAAGTCACGATATACAAGGAGCTGTTTATGCTTTGTGTGGAAATGACGATGGCATCGCATGTATTTTAGGAACAGGATCTAATTCGATACTACAAGTAAATCGGGAGTTAAAGCAGATCAATCCGGCGCTAGGGTTTATTTTAGGAGATGAAGGAAGTGGTGCCTCTATTGGAAAAAGATTGGCTAGAGATTTTCTGTATCAGCAAATGCCCAGTGAAATATATGCTATTTTTAAAAATGAACTGGCGCTATCTAAAAATGAAATCTTTGACAGGATTTACAATAAAGAAAATCCCAATCGCTATCTAGCTTCATTTACAAGAGGGTTATCTAATCATATTGAACATCCCTATACAAAAAAGATAGTAGGTTATACTTTTCAGAAGTTTATAAAATACCACATTGCTTGTTTTAGCAACTATCAATCTTATAGAGCTAACTTCGTTGGATCAATAGCCCACCACTTTAAAAGTATACTAATTGAGGAATGTGATCGGTCTAATATTCGTGTAGGAAAAATCATTAAACAACCTATCTATGATCTCTCTGACTACATACTAAACGAAGAAGATGCAAAAAACAACTGAACAAGCTTCAAAATACAATCATCTTGAAAAGATGTCCACAAGAACATTATTGGTTAATATTAATAATGAAGATCATATTGTTCCGAAAGTTATTGAGCAGCTAATCCCAAAAATTGAATTGCTCGTTGACTTAATAGCAGATAAGATGTTGAGCGGTGGCAGACTATTTTATATTGGTGCCGGCACCAGTGGTAGATTGGGCATTGTGGATGCTTCTGAATGCCCCCCTACCTTTGGCGTTGACCATAATTTAGTTATAGGAATTATGGCAGGTGGAGATCAAGCCATTAGAAAAGCTGTTGAATTTGCGGAAGATGATAGTGAACGAGGATGGCAAGACTTACAAGCCTACAAAATAAATCACAAAGATGTCTTAATAGGTATTGCCGCATCAGGATCAACACCATATGTAGTGGGCGCCTTAAAAGAAGCACAGGAAAACGAAATCAAGACCGGTTGCATAACTTGTAATTCAGGCAGTGCTTTAGCAAAGCATGCCGATTATCCTATAGAAGCAATTCTTGGACCTGAATTTGTTACTGGAAGCACTCGTATGAAGGCCGGAACTGCTCAAAAATTAATTTTAAATATGATTAGTACCTCTGTCATGATTAAACTTGGCAGAGTAAAGGGGAATAAAATGGTTGATATGCAGCTGAGCAATGACAAGCTGGTAGATAGAGGTACTAAAATGGTATCTACGGCGTTGAACATAAGCTATGAAGATGCACAGCAAAAATTATTAGATGCAGGTAGTGTTAGAAAAGCTATTGACAGAAACAAATAATTTTTTTTACATTTAATTATGAGTCTATTTTAAATGCATAATATAGAACCATATTATAACTGGCGCGACAGATACATTGCTGAAGAAGATGAGCGCTCTCCGTTTTACGGTCGTCAATACAATGAATTCCAATTCACCACTAAAATTTACAATTACTTTATTCATCCTCAATGGGATGATATTGGCTCACCCACATTGTACATAAAACTCATTTATACCGATTACGATGAAGAATTTGCCATTTTGGAATTAATTGGAGAATGGAATGATTGTGTCAACAATGACATTATGTTCTTAAAGAGAGAAATTATAGACAAGCTAATCAACCAAGGCGTTTATAAATTTATTTTGATTGGAGAAAATGTTCTAAACTTTCATTCGTCAGAAAGCGATTATTATGAAGAATGGTTTGAGGATATTATTGAGGAAGGCGGTTGGATTACTGCACTAAATTTTAGAGAACATATCGTTGAAGAAATGCAGCGCATTGATATTCAACAGTATATCCATTTAGGCAACAGATTTAACTCTATCAATTGGAGGACTCTGAAGCCACAAGTACTTGCCTCGACTATAGAAGCTATTCTTTTAAGAGTAATTTCTGCTTAGATTTGCTGGATGTCAATAGCTTTTGATAACGAGAAATATATCCCAGTAATGGAACATTTTTATACCATTCAAGGGGAAGGAAGGCATCAAGGGAAGGCAGCTTACTTTGTAAGATTGGCTGGATGCGATGTTGGGTGCGTTTGGTGTGATGTAAAAGCATCATGGGAAGTTGATAATGCGCAACTAATGCTTTTAGATGTTTTAATGGAAGCCATCAAAACGTCGAATGCTAAAACAGTAGTTATTACCGGGGGAGAACCCTTAATGTATGACCTCACCCAATTAACTAGATTACTTAAAAACCAAAAGTTAGATATTCATATAGAAACCTCTGGAGCATATAAGTTAAGCGGTCAATTAGATTGGATTACTTTTTCCCCTAAAAAATTTAAATCGCCGATTAATGAGATTTATAATTTGGCACACGAATTGAAAGTAATAGTATATAATAAAAGTGATTTAAAGTGGGCAAAGCAACATGCAGAAAAGGTTAATAACAGTTGTTATCTATATCTACAACCTGAATATAGCAGGGCAAAAGAGATGCTTCCGCTTATAATAAAATTTGTAAAGGATAATCCTGCATGGAGAATTTCGTTACAAGTACATAAATACATGAATATACCTTGACAGGTCGTTTAAAAATATTAATCCTATTACTATCGATAACTTATTCAATCGGTCATACTCAATCTAAAAAAGCTATTAAATATTTTGAGATTGGCACCTATGAAATGGGATTAAATAAGTTTGACATTGCAATTTCCAATTTCCAAAAGGCTATTGATTTATATCCTGCTTACAAAGAGGCCAAATTGCGCTTAGCCGATGTCTATTTCAAGTCTAGAGACTACAAAAATGCCCTCGCACAATTTGAAGCATTATACAATGAACATAGTCTTAAAAATAATGCATTATTGTTAATGTTAAGTGAATCCGCATTTGAGATTCAAGAATATGACAAGTGCTTAAAGTACGTCTCTGAACTCCTTGACAACGAAAACATATCAGCTAAAAATAAATCCAAAGGCATATTAATTCAACAAAATGCGAACTTCGCAAAAAAAGCAGTAAAAACCCCCGTCTCCTTTCAACCCGTAAATTTGGGAGCAAATATCAATACTGAACATGATGAATATCTCCCTGCAATTAGTGCTGATTTTCAAAAACTAGTCTTTACTAAACAAATCGATTTTCAAGAAGATCTTTATTACAGTATTAAAGAAAATGATCAATGGGTAAAAGCAAAATCAGCAGGACCAACAATTAATACAGGACATAATGAAGGTGCGCATTGTTTAACAGATGATGGTAAACTCATTTTGTACACGGCATGTAATATGAAAAATAGTTTGGGAAGTTGTGACATATATTTCACCAAACTATCTAAGGGTAAATGGACACCCCCTAAAAACATTTCTAAGCCAATTAACTCCCCTCATTGGGAAGCCCAACCTTCTTTTTCGTCGGATAAAAAACACTTGTACTTTGTAAGTAATCGACCGGGAGGGTATGGTGGTAAGGATATTTGGGTAGTCCACTTGCAAAAAGATAAAACTTGGTCGACACCTGAAAACTTGGGTCCCACCATTAACACTCCTTTTGACGAACAATCTCCCTTTATTCATTTTGATGGGCAAACACTTTATTTTTCTTCTAAAGGGCATCCAGGCATGGGCAAAGAGGATATTTTCGTCTCTAAACTTAAAAAAAATAAATGGTCAAAGCCTATCAATTTAGGATATCCTATTAACACTGCTGATGTAGAGTCTGGACTAGGTGTGACTATTGATGGTTCGAAGGCCTTTTATGCAAGCAACAGATCTGATTCGTATGGAGGATTAGATATTTATAGTTTTGAATTACCTGACTATGCAAAACCGGAGTTAGTAACTTATGTTTCAGGAAAAACGATAAACAAAGCTACAGGAGAACCCGTAAAAGTATTATATGAGATTTACAATTTGACCACCGGAGAAATAATAGAAAAGAATAAAACCTCTAGCACAGGGTCTTTCTTTACTTGTCTACCCCTAAATGCTAATTATGGATTAACTGTTGCAGATGTTAGTTTTCTTCCTTATTCAAAACATTTTGCTTTATCAAAACACCCAGCTATTGAACCCATTCAACTTAACATTGAGCTTTCCCCAATAAAACAATCAAAAAACACTGCTATAGTACTTAGTAATGTATTTTTCAAAATAGATAGTCATGAATTAGAGCCTACTTCATTTATTGAACTAAATGAAATTGCGTCAACAATAAAAAAAGGGGGTCATAAAGTTGAAATTAGTGGACATACGGATAATACCGGAAGTAAATCACACAATCAAGCGCTTTCACAAAACCGAGCACAAAGTGTTGTAAACTACTTAGTACAACAAGGAGTCTACCCTGATAAGTTAATCGCCATAGGCTATGGAGATACGATTCCTATTGCAGACAATTCTAATGAAGAAGGCCGAGCTAAAAACAGAAGAACCGAGTTCAAAATAATTGATTAGCACCTTTCAATAACCATATTTCTCCCCCCACCAATTTTTCAATCTTTTTTTAAATTCATTTTCTCTAACATTATTTCCCGGTTCATACAACGTTACTCCCTTAATTTTGTCTGGCAAAAATTCCATATCAGAAAAATTCCCTTCATATGCATGGGCGTATTGATAATTCTTGCCATAATTTAGTTCTTTCATTAATTGAGTAGGTGCATTTCTAATTTCTAAGGGAACACCAAGATTTTGTGTTTTTTTCGAAAGATCCAATGCTTTATTGATTGCCTGATAGGATGCATTACTTTTAGGAGAACAAGCCAAATATATCGTTGCTTGACTAAGTATTATTCTACATTCAGGATAACCTATTGTATTGGTCGCCTGAAAACAAGAGTTTGCTAAAACCAAAGCCGTTGGATTTGCATTCCCAATATCTTCTGAAGCTAAAATCAACAATCTTCTGGCAATAAACTTAGGATCCTCACCACCATCAATCATTCTCGCCAACCAGTATACAGCAGCATTCGGATCACTCCCACGAATGGACTTAATAAAGGCAGAAATGATGTCGTAGTGTTGCTCTCCACTTTTATCATATCTTGCTGTATTCTGTTGAATTGCCTTTTCTACTACTTTATTAGTGATTACCTTTTTATGATCTGGAATACTATCTATTGTTATTTCTAATAAGTTAAGTAATTTCCTTGCATCTGCCCCAGACAATTGAAGCAATGCTTCATGCTCTTTAATGACTATATCATATTGCTGCAATTGCTCATCATTCGATATGACATTCTCTAACAATGTCAATAATTCCCGACCAGTAAAAGGTTTTAGAACATACACCTGACACCTGGATAGTAATGCAGAAATAACCTCAAAAGACGGGTTTTCTGTAGTCGCACCTATTAGAATAATTATTCCATTTTCTACCGCACCTAATAGCGCATCTTGCTGGGATTTATTAAAACGATGAATTTCATCAATAAAAAGCACCATTTGACCTGCTTTTTTTGCCGTTTGTATCACCGCTCTCACCTCCTTTACTCCTGCACTAATGGCACTGAGTGCAGTAAAAGGGATATCTGCACTTTTAGCAAGTATTCTTGCTAGTGTTGTTTTTCCTACCCCAGGAGGTCCCCAAAAAATCATTGAATGTAGTTTTCTATTTTGTATAGCGATACGCAATGCTTGACCATCACCAACTAAATGTGCTTGCCCAATATATTCCTCTAAATTTTTTGGACGCATCCGCTCTGCTAAAGGTACATTCATAAAACTAAGTTAGTATTAAGTAGTAAGTATTCAATAATAAGAATACCGTTAATATGAGTAATTTTAGTCTAAATAAAGACTGATTATAAAATGTATAAACTGTTTATTCGGCCCATTTTCTTTTTAATCTCTCCTGAAAAAGTACATTATATGGCGTTAAATCTTTTAAAGATTGCCATAAATTTTCCTTTAATAGGTTTTTTGTTTAAAAAACAACACACCATTATTCACCCTCTTTTAGAAAAAGAAGTTTTTGGCTTAAAATTTAAGAATCCAGTAGGATTAGCCGCAGGATTTGACAAAGATGGCAAGTATTTTGACCAATTAGAACACTTAGGGTTTGGATTCATAGAAATAGGTACCGTTACACCGAAAGCTCAAAACGGCAATCCAAAACCAAGATTATTTAGACTACCTAAAGATAAGGCACTTATCAATAGAATGGGGTTCAATAATGAAGGAGTTGAAGCTATGGTTTCAAGGCTAAAAAATCGAAAAACATCAAATGTAATTATCGGCGGAAACATTGGAAAAAACAAAGTTACTCCAAATGAAAATGCCGTAGAGGACTATGTAATTTCCTTCAAAGCACTTTTCCCATATGTCGACTATTTTGTTGTAAATGTTAGCTCTCCTAATACACCTAATTTACGAGCACTTCAAAACAAAGCGCCACTTACAAAGCTATTAAGTACCTTAAAAAATTTGAATGAAACTTATGGACAGCCTAAACCTCTACTCCTAAAAATTGCTCCCGACCTAAACAACGACCTTCTTAATGATATTATAGACATTGCTGCGGAACTTCAACTAGACGGTCTAGTTGCCTCCAACACAACAATATCTCGAGAAGGACTGGCTACATCTGCAGAGAGAATAGAACAAATTGGAAATGGAGGATTAAGCGGACTTCCTGTAAGAAACAGGTCTACTGAAATCATAAAATATATCCATGAAAAGACAGATGGAAGATTGCCTATAATTGCAGTTGGGGGGATTTTTAATGCTAAGGATGCCCAAGAAAAACTAGATGCCGGCGCATCTTTAGTTCAAATTTATACAGGCTTTATTTATGAAGGTCCTGGAGTAGTTAAAAAGATTTGTAAAGGTTTACTCAATTCTTAAATGCATATTCAACAATATTCGCCCCCATTTTCAATGCTTTTAATCTAACTTCTTGAGGGTCTTTATGTACCTCTTGATCTTCCCATCCATCTCCTAAATCACACTCGTAGGTATAAAAAACAACTAATCGCCCTTCGTAAATCAATCCCAGTCCTTCAGGTGGTTTATTATCATGTTCGTGAATTTTAGGTAATCCTTTAGAAAAACTAAACGTCTGCCTATAAATTTCATGCTGATAAGGCAACTCTATTAATTCTAATTCAGGAAACACCTTTTTTAACGCAATTCTTACATAAGGGTCCATCCCATAATTATCGTCAATATGTAAAAAGCCTCCAGCGGTTAGATAACTTCTTAAATTTTCTGCATCGTTATCAGAGAAAACTACATTACCATGACCAGTCATATGAATAAAAGGGACGTTAAATATATCAGGATCTCCAGGCTCAACTTCTACAATGTCGGCATCTATATTCATATTTAACTCTTTCTCGCAAAATGAAATAAGATTTGGAAGAGCCGTTGGGTTTGCATACCAATCACCACCGCCACTATATTTAAGTAGCCCTATTTTAATAGAAGAACTTTGAGCCTGAGCACTAATAAAAAAAAGTGTACACAGAATAATACAGGAAATAGTTTTAATATTCATCAAAGTTCTCTTTTATCTGAGTACAAGCTACTATTGCAGCCGTTTCAACTCTTAAGCGATATTGGCTCAAAGTTATTGGTTGAAATTCATTTTTCATAGCTAATTTAATTTCCTCTGAAGTGAAATCACCTTCAGGGCCAATTAATATAATGCTATCAGTTTTATTTGTCAAAATATCGGCAATCCGTTTTTTAGCAATTAAGCCTTCTTCACAAAAAGCAATCATTTTTGTTTCTATTTCTGTTTTCAAAACATCTGAAAAAGTTGTTAATGGAAGTATTTCTGGCTTAACCAACCTATTACTTTGCTTCGTTGCAGACCTTATAATTTTGCTTATTCTTTCTATATTAATCCTATTCCTCTCTGTTCTCTTTGTCATCAAAGGGATAATCTGTGTCACTCCTATCTCTGTTACTTTTTCTACCAACCACTCAAATCGAGCTACCTTTTTAGGCAACGCAACACACAATATAATATCTGTGAGCATTCGTTCATTGGCTAATAATTCTTTAAGAATTACTGAGTAATGTCTTTTATTGATTTCTATAATTTCAGCTTTCCAAAGTTTTCCTTTACCATCAATCACTTCAATTTCATCTCCAATAGAAATCCGTAACACCTTACAGTGTTTACTTTCTTCTTCACTTAAAACTACCAGGTTATTTTCTCCTACTATATCGGCAAAAAATCGATGCATTCCTCTAAAATAAAAAGGCGCTACTTATTTTGGTAGCACCTTCTCTCTATTCTTTGTTTATTTTCTTTATTATTCTCCCTTTTATCTTAAATCACACCGCATCCTACGGTAGTTAAAACGTATCTTCGATAGTTAAAAAGGACAATCTGTACATGGATCTACTATGATATCCACTCGCTCTATACTTCGCTGATCAATACCATTGCCAATCACCCTAAACTCTGTTCTTCTGTTTCGCTGATGCTCCTCCTCACTACAAGGCACATTGTCCACACATCCATTCACCGTCTGCGTCTCCCCATAGCCGACCGCTACCAATCGATCTCTTGAGATTCCTCGTTGTACCAACCAATCTACAGCAGCCTTTGCCCTACGCTCTGATAAAGCAATATTATATGCATAACTCGCTCTCGCATCCGTATGAGATCCTATCTCTACTATCGTTCCACCATTCAATCTCATAAACTCCTCCACTACACTTAAATCGATCTCCGCCTCATTTCTAATATAACTCTGATCAAAATCATAGTAGATATGATGTAATAAAATTCCTCCTCCACGCTCACCAGGCTGTACATAAGGATCTCTCGGGTCTACCACTATCGTCTGTAACTTTGGCAATGGAACGATCGCCTTCACTGTACCACTAGCTCCTCTTGTCGTCACATCTACACTCCCAGGTCCATAGCCCGTTGCTGTCGCCCCTACATTGTAATCACAATCCACCTCTACCTCATAATAACTCTTCCCACTTATATCACTACTACCCTCCTGCTTATCTTCACTACATAAACTCTGTACCAACACACTCGACGTTGGTATTGGATTACGCGTATCCGCATCAATCACCAACACCTCTAAATCCAAGGGCTCTTCCTGCTCTAAGGGGATCTTTACATAGACCTTACCACCTGGCTTCACGCCTACCGTGCTCGCCTCCTTCAACTCACAACCGTAACCCTCCGCACAGCCTTCCAAACGATACTCCCTACCAGGCAGTACATTAAACTCAAACTCCCCATCACATTCTACCTTTCTGCTGCCGATCTCATCGCCCTCATACATCAACAATACATCTGCTCCACAGATTGGCTCATCCGTCTTCGCATCTACTACGATACCTTCCAATGTTATGCCCTCATCGGTGAAACTATAAATATCATCACTGCCATAGCCGCCAGGACGATCACTCGTCAAAAAGCCGCCTGACTTATCTTCATTAAAGATCAAACTGAAATCATCATGACTACTATTCAACGGCGCACCCATGTTCTTCACTGCTCCCCAGCTTGTACCACTGCCCTTCACACGGAAGATATCCAAACCACCTAAGCCACCCTGGCCATCACTGGCAAAGTACAACTCATTGTCCTTATCCACATAAGGAAACATCTCATCTCCTTCCGTATTGATATCTGGACCTAAGTTCATCGGTACTCCCCAGCTGCCGACGCCTTCTGCCTCACATACATATAAATCCGTGCCACCATAACCGCCAGGCATGTCACTAACAAAATATAAATAACTGCCATCTGCACTCACCGCTGGGTGACCGACACTGTATTCATCATTGTTGTACTTAAACTCCCCGATATTCGTCCACTTCTCTCCCTCTATGTCCGCCGAATAAATCTTCAACTTCACAATCTTATCGCTACTCTTACCCACCTTGCCAAATACACCGCGATTGTCATAGTTGTTTCTCGTAAACAATACCTTACTGCCCCCCTCTAAAAAAGTCATAGGACCTTCATGGTACTTCGTATTCACTCTGCCCTTAATCGTCTTCGGCTTACTCCAGTTGTCACTCTCCTCGCCCCCTTCTTGCTCTACATAGTATAAATCATAAAAGGGCTCCCCGATCCATGTATGTACACGACTCAACGATTGCGCACTATCTCTACTTGAAGAAAAAATCACTCCTTCTTTGTAGTAATTGGGAGCAAAGTCATACACACTGCTGTTAAAAGGCATATGCTCTAAGGTATAGCGACTCGCATCTTCATAAAACTGCCGGTAACCCTTAGAAGCCTTCATCTCATTGTCTGCACGGCTATCACTAGGAACAAACTCACGGTACTGACTGTACCACTTCACCGCTTCGCCATACTTCTCATTGATCTGTAGTACCTGAGCATAATACAACAAATGTACAGGCTCCGCCTCTGAATATTGTACCACCTTGCTGTACCAATACTCCGCTTCATCGTATTGATTCGTCAATCGGTAACAATCTGACAGCTTCCACATCGCCTCAAAATTATCCTCCTTGCTCAGTAAATCCTGATACAACTCGATCGCTGGCGTATACGCTAGCTTATCATAAGCCTCATTGGCACGCTGTAGCTTCCCCTGTCCATAAGATGTCATCGACATCGATAGCAGCAGTACTGATAATAAACTTGGTAGTATGGCTCGTATTTTCATCGTTTTTCTTTTTTTGTCCTTCTGGTTTCCTTCTTCTATTAGATATAGAAAACTCTAAGTTAAAAATATCTTGGCGTTATAATCTTACTCTTATCAAAACTAAAGTCAAAGCCCATAATCACCTCATGGGTTCCACTACCAGTGAAATCATTCAACTCCGTTAAAGTATAATCATAGGCATAGCCAATCATAAATTGTTTCGTCACCCAAAACTCCAACAACGCATCAAAACTATCCGAATTCGTCAACTTCTCCTTCTCCTCTCGATTGCCAAACGTTGTTCGATATGTAGCGCCGATGTTTAAGCGGTCAAACAATAAAAAACTTAAGTTAAAGTCCGTAGAAAAAGGACTCTTGTATTCTCCACTTAAGATGTGCTTAAACATCACCTGAGGACGGATCTTTACCGTACCTGAAGTACCTAAATTGATCACACCTCCTGCCATCGCAAACATGTGTGGTACACGTTGAGCTATTAAGCCATTCGATAAGCGAGGTTGCTCCTCATTGTACAATTCTGATTTAATGAAGTTCGGTACACTGAAACCTACATAGAACTTGTCTGGATTGTAGAAATAAAAACCTGCGCCTACATCCGGCATCACCTTACTTACATCATCCTGTAAGGAAGGATCACCTACATCATTGCTGATCAAACAAGTTAAACAATGCTTGTAATATAATATACCCGCATTCACACCAAAACTCAACTTCGTGGCGCCACCACCTAATGGTACACGGTAAGCATACGTTACATTGAACCAGTTTTGGTTTACTTCCCCTAAACGGTCATTCACAAAGTTAAAGCCTAAGGCTAAATCCTCATTCTTCAAAGGACTATGAATCGAAAATGTCGCATTCTGGGGATGACCCTCGATGCCCGTCCATTGATTACGGTACAACGCGCGAATGCTTAATACCTCATTCGCCCCTGTATAGGCCGAGTTGATCGGTAGCTTATTGAACATAAACTGCGTGTACTGAGGCTCTTGTTGACCCAGCACTGAGATACTTAGAAGCAATAACAACACCCCTAGTGACTTTCGTATTATTCTCATATAGCTCATCTTTTCCTTTTTTTCTTTTTCGCTTTTTAGAGCAGCCGGGGTACTCTATCACCACCGGCTCCCCCGTTATTAATTAATTACTTAGCGTTGTAACGTTATAAAACTTGATAACGCTTGTCGCTGTAACCCTTCATTCCACCTTAGTATGTAATAATACACTCCATCCGGAAGTGGACGCTCCATATAGGTGCCATCCCAGCCTGTCAATGGATCATTTACATTCTCATAATCAGAACATCTGTACACCTCATTACCCCATCTGTTAAAGATGATCAACTCTACATTCTCTCTACCTTCTACACAAGGAATATAGAATGTCTCATTGTATCCATCATTATTTGGTGTAATTACTTGTGGTACTATACAATCCCCTATTGTAATAAACACCCATGCCGTATCTACATCATTCGGACCACACAATGCCGTATCAGCTGATTCATCGCAGATTACATACTGGAAGCTATCCACACCCTCAAAGTCGGTTGCTGGTGTGTAAGTAATCGTTCCATCAGGATTTATTACTGCTGTTCCACCATTTACAGTTGTTGTCGTTGGTAATAAATCACCACTTGTTGGATCCAGCACACCGATCACGATGATCGTATCTCCACTGATATCATTCGTAGGGACAGGAATCGTTACAGGAGTATTGAAAGTTGTTATAGTCTTATCATCAACCGCTTCAGGTCTATCTTCTTCAGGTAATACAACAATTATGGTCGTATCACAAAGACCCAAAGAAGCATCACAATGAATCACACATAACTGCATCGTATCTACTCTATCAGTTGGTACTATTACCACTCCATTATCACAACCCAATCCATCATTAAACACTAGTGTATCTGCTGTGCCCTGATCACAAATGACAGTACTCGTAATCGATCCAGGAAGATCTATTACATCATCCAAGCACAATACCGTATCTGGTGTAATAATTGTATCTGTCACCGGCTTAATCGCTATGATGATTGTGGTATCACACAAGCCATTTACACAGTGTACTATACATGACGTATCACTACCTCTAAAGTTGTCAATATCATCAATCATTAAGGTGATGCAAGCATTGGTGCTGTTCGGCATCGGAGTAGTCTCTAGACCGTCGCCATTTTCACAAACTGCTGCACTATCAAATGGTGCGGTAAGCTCTACTATCGTAGCACCCAAGCACGTATCGATAAATTGATCACTTCCTACTGGTATATAGATCGTATCGATTTCTACTGCAGGACGCAAGATAATGATCGTCGTATCACATTCTGTATCATTACAGTGTACTACACACAGTGTATTATTCGATATTAGTGGTGCACTGTTGATCGAAATGGCTACACATTCTGTGGTATCTGCTGTTGCTGTTGAGTTAATACCCTGACCGCATACTGTACTGCTCGTTAATGGACCAGCGATGTCTAAGCCACTAGTCACACATACTTCTATCACCGTATCTGTTGGAAGTACATCACGATAGATTGTATCGACTGTAATCACTTCTTCTGGAATCAAGACTATAATCGTTGTATCACAGTCTGTATCATTACAATGTACTACACACAGTGTATCGTATTCGATGTCAGTGGGGCATCTGTAATTGATCGAGATCTGATACACATTCGGTGGTATCTGCAGTCGCTGTTGAATTAGCACCCTTGACCGCAGACCGTACCACTTGTTAAGTGGTCCATCAATATCTAAGCCACTACTTACGCACGCAAGTACTTCGTATCAAGGTATCTGTTTGAAGTACATCACCGGCACATAGATTGTATCTACCGTAATTGGATCTTACAGGCACTAATACAACAATGGTTGTATCACAGTCCGTATCGTTGCAGTGTACTACACATAGTGTATTATTCGATGTCAGTGGTGCACTGTTGATCGAGATTGCTATATCTAAGCACTCTGTCCGTATCATGCATCACTATGCTGTTGAATTAGCACCCATGACCACATACTAGAAGCACGCTTGTCAATGCGTGTCCAGCGATGTCTATAAGCCACTAGTCATCACATACATTCTATCACTAGTATCTTCTGTAGGAAGTACATGGTACGATAAATCGTATCTACGTTGTAATCGGATCTTCAGGGATCTAAGATAATGATCGTTGTATCACAGTCCGTATCGTTACAGTGCACTACACACAGTGTATTATTCTCATGTTAGTGGTGCACTATTGATTTCGAGATGGCTACACACTCCGTGGTATCTGCAGTCGCTGTTGAATTAGTTACCCTGACCACAGACCGTACCACTTGTAAGTGGACCATCGATATCTAATTCACTTGTTACTCAAACATAATGATCCAGCAGTATCTGTCGGAAGCTATATTCTCTATGCGAATTGTATCTACTAACTAATTGGCAACTTCTGGAATCAATACAACAATGGTTGTCTCACAACTTGCACCGCTACAATGTTCCACACATAATGTATCATTCTCTGTCAATGGAACATTATTGATTGACAAGTATCTATACATTCCGTGTCATCGGCTGTTACAGTCGCATCTACTACCCTGACCACATACAGTACCGCTTGTAATTGGACCACTTAAAGTCAAAGGTTGTACCGTAAACACATACTTCTCTTATTGTATCCGCTGCCTGAGCTACTGATTACTGGTAACAGTATCCACCACCGGACATTCTACACATACATAAACACTGTCCATACATTCAGGACTGGCTTTGTCTACCAATGTAATCCAGTGACAACCTGATGATAATCCTTCTATCAACGTGCCTTTGCTCTCTTTTCTCAACTCATACAATTCTATTACTATTCCTGTTGCTGGAACAAAGATCTCTAGCACTCCATAATCATTCGCATTTCTTCCACCCTCTATTGAATTACCATCTATCAATGTCCATGCTCCCGCAGGATCCATCGTTTGCATATAAGATGTCAATTCTGCTAACGTACTGTAATTGAAGTTAGGATCTGCTACATCGACACCGTTGATCATCCAGCTCAACAAGAAGAAGTCACTACCTACATAATCACCATCCAATATCGCATCTCTGAACTCATATCTCACAAACGTATCTACATCACAGATAAATGGTAAATCAAACTGTACCTCTCCGTCGATGTACAAGTCATAGCCTGTAAACTCTGTAAATGGTAATGGCAAGCAGTAATCGCCTGTTCCGCCATTACAAGCCACTAGAGCACTATCCTCACTGATGATATCATCAGGACATGGTACGGTTACAATTATTATCGTGGTATCACATACGCCATCTGCATCACAGTGTATCACACAAGCAGTGTCTGTACCTATGAAATCTTCTGGTGTCGTAACACGCACACAATTGCTCGTATCATTCACACTCACCGTCACATCATCTCCCTGATCACAGATACTTGCACTCACCACATCGCCGATCTGTAAGATGGAAGTATCTAAACAAATCTCCTCTGTGGAATCCTGTGGTATCGTTACCCATATCGTATCTATCGGTGGTACTTCCACTACTGGTGGAATCGTTACCACGATGATCGTTGTATCACAGAAACCTGTGGTACTATCACATACATAGACACATACTGTTTCTACTGTATCATCAATACTGCCAGATGTAATCTCCACACACAACGCACTGCTTACTACCGTGCTCACTAACGTGCCACCATCACAGATCACTAGTGTGCTCGTTGGTGTAAAGCCAGTCTCTATATCCACACATACTTCCTCTGTGCTATCCACTGGAATCGTTACTGGGATCGTATCTATCACCGGTGGCTCTACGCAATCTACACAGACTACCACACTATCCGCTGGACATAAGCCATCTTTAGAACGTAAGGTGATTGTATGACAACCCGCAGGTAGATCTTCGATCAACGTTCCTTTGCTCTCTTTTCTCAACTCATACAACTCAAGTACGATACCCGTTGTTGGTATAAAAATCTCCATCACTCCATAGTCATGCGTATTTCTACCGCCTTCGATTGAACCTCCATCTACTAGCTCCCATAATCCTTCTGGATCTACACTTAACATGAAGTCTCTCAATTCTTCTAATGTTGAGTATTGGAAATTCGGATCTACTACATCTACTCCATCTATCATCCATCTCAACAAGAAGAAGTCATTACCTATATAATCGCCATCTGCTATCGCATCTCTGAAGTCATATCTAATGAATGTATCCACATCACAGATAAATGGTAAGTCAAAGTATACCACACCATCGATGAAGATATCATACCCTGTATGCTCTGTAAATGGTAATGGCAAACAGTAATCACCGGTCTCCGTTACAGGATCACAGAACACATAAGCCGTGTCTGGAAGATCCAAGCAATCAGGACACAATGTATTATCAACCGTTACAGTTATCGTATCAGTATCAACACAACCATCACCATTCACTACTCCAACCACATATGTTGTAGTAACAATAGGACTCTCAGTTATAACTGAAGTTGTATCTCCTGTACTCCATATGTAACCAATAGCCGTTGCACTAGTTGCAGTCAGTGTCACTTCTTCACCAGGACAAATTGTAGTATCGCCTGGAGTTATCACAACATTTACCTGATCATTTAGTGCCGTTATTGTTATTACAATACTATCGCAACCGTTTGCTGCACCTCCTACTATGGTATCTACCACAGTACCTACTTCTGCAGGGTCACAAGTTGTCGCATTCACTGTTGATGTAGATGGTGGTAATAATGTTGTTACTGTTGTTACAATACTATCGCAACCATTCGCTGCGCCACCTACTATCGTATCTACTTCTGTACCCGCTTCTGCAGGATCACAGGTTGTCGTATTTACAGTAGATGTAGATGGTGGTAATAATGTTGTTACTGTTGTTACAATACTATCGCAACCATTCGCTGCGCCACCTACTATTGTGTCTACGTCAATACCCGCTTCTGCAGGATCACAGGTTGTTGTATTCACTGTAGCTCTTGCCGTTGGTAATAATGTAGTTATTGTTGTTACTATACTATCACAACCATTCGCTGCGCCACCTACTATCGTATCTACTTCTGTTCCTACTTCTGCAGGATCACAGGTTGTTGCATTTACTGTAGCACTTGCTGTTGGTAATAATGTAGTTACTGTTGTTACTATACTATCACAACCATTCGCGGCACCACCTACTATCGTATCTACTTCTGTTCCTACTTCTGCAGGATCACAGGTTGTCAAGTTCACTGTTGAGCTTGCCGTTGGCAATAATGTAGTTATTGTTGTTACTATACTATCACAACCATTGGCTGCACCATCTACTATCGTATCTACCTCTGTTCCTACTTCTGCAGGATCACAGGTTGTCAAGTTCACTGTAGCACTTGCTGTTGGCAATAATCTAGTTATTGTTGTTACTATACTATCACAACCATTCGCTGCACCGCCTACTATCGTATCTACTTCTGTTCCTACTTCTGCAGGATCACAGGTTGTTGCATTTACTGTAGTACTAGCTGTTGGTAACAATGTTGTTACAGTTGTTACTATACTATCACAACCATTCGCGGCACCACCTACTATCGTATCTACTTCTGTTCCTACTTCTGCAGGATCACAGGTTGTTGCATTTACTGTAGCACTTGCTGTTGGCAACAATCTAGTTATTGTTGTTACAATACTATCACAACCATTCGCTGCACCACCTACTATTGTATCTACTTCTGTTCCTACTTCTGCAGGATCGCAAGTCGTTGCATTTACCGTAGTACTAGCTGTTGGTAACAATGTTGTTACTGTAGTTACTATACTATCACAACCATTCGCTGCACCGCCTACTATCGTATCTACTTCTGTTCCTACTTCTGCAGGATCACAAGTCGTTAAGTTCACTGTTGAACTTGCCGTCGGCAATAATGTAGTTACTGTAGTTACAATACTATCACAACCATTCGCTGCACCACCTACTATTGTATCTACTTCTGTACCTACTTCTGCAGGATCACAAGTTGTCAAGTCTACTGTTGAACTTGCTGTTGGTAACAAGGTTGTTACTGTAGTTACAATACTATCACAACCATTCGCTGCACCACCTACTATCGTATCTACTACCGTACCTACTTCTGCAGGATCGCAGGTTGTCAAGTTCACTGTTGAGCTTGCTGTTGGCAATAAGCTTGTTATTGTTGTTACAATACTATCACAACCATTCGCTGCACCACCTACTATCGTATCTACTACCGTACCTACTTCTGCAGGATCACAGGTTGTTGCATTTACTGTAGCACTTGCTGTTGGCAATAATGTAGTTACTGTTGTTACAATACTATCGCAACCATTGGCTGCACCACCTACTATCGTATCTACTACCGTACCTACTTCTGCAGGATCGCAGGTTGTCAAGTTCACTGTTGAGCTTGCTGTTGGCAATAAGCTTGTTATTGTTGTTACTACACTATCACAACCATTCGCTGCACCATCCACTATCGTATCTACTTCTGTACCTACTTCTGCAGGATCACAAGTCGTCAAGTTCACCGTTGAGCTTGCTGTTGGCAATAAGCTTGTAGTTGTAATTACAATACTATCACAACCATTCGCTGCACCGCCTACTATCGTATCTATTACTGTACCCACTTCTGCAGGATCACAAGTCGTTGCATCTACCGTAGAAATAGGTGTCGGCAACAAGCTTGTTGTCGTTGTTACAATACTATCACAACCATTCGCTGCACCACCTACTATCGTATCTACTACCGTACCTACTTCTGCAGGATCACAAGTCGTTGCATTTACTGTAGTTCTTGCCGTTGGCAATAAGCTTGTTATTGTTGTTACAATGCTATCACAACCATTGGCTGCACCGCCCACTATCGTATCTACTACTGTACCTACTTCTGCAGGATCACAGGTCGTTGTATTCACTGTAGAACTTGCTGTTGGCAATAAGCTTGTTATTGTTGTTACTACACTATCGCAACCATCAGATCCAGCAACTACATCTATAGTTGTTCCTGTATCAGCAGGGTTACAGCTTGTTGCAAGTACTGTTACACTGTCAATTTCATTTACAGTTAAGTTCAACGTTACTACACTATCACAACCATTCGCCTGTGTCAACGTAACCGTATTTGTTCCTGTAGTATTAAATACGCTTGTTCCAACTGTAACGCTTTCTCCTTCACAAATTGTGCTATCCACAACAATGCTATCAATAGGATTAACTGTTAAGTTCAATGTCACTACACTATCACAACCATTCGTTTGAGTAAGTGTTGTCATATGTGTACCAGTTGTGTTATAACTGCTATTTCCAATAGTCACACTCTCTCCTTCGCAAATCGTACTATCTACTGAGGTCATTGCGGTATCACAGAAGATCGACACAATAAAGATCGTCGTATCATATGCCATCGTTGTACTATCGTACGTCACTACGCAAATGCTATCTACATAATCACCTACTGTATTATCACTTCTGAAGGTTATACATCCAAATGGTGTTACTTCATAATTACCATATACGCCACTTGTACCCGTAGTTCCACCACCGCACAACCAACTATTATCTGCATTCAACACCCCATTCTCGAATGGACTATCACATACGGTAATAGAATCTTTCACTGGTAATGCAAACCAGATTGTATCCACTTCTGATGGTATACTAACTATTATAATTGTTGTATCCGTCTGACCTGTGGTGCTATCCGTTACTACCACACAAATACTATCTATAAAGTCTCCAATATTCGTATTCGTATTGTAGATCAAGCAGCCATCATCTGTTAATGTATAACTACCATAATCACTAGATCCTGTAGTTCCTCCTTCACACAACTCAGCACTGTATCCATCTGTTCCAAATCCAGGCTCTATTGCTACACATACTGTATCTACACTATCCTGAGGTATGGTTACATAAATCGTATCCGGTGTTGGGGTGATACTTGGGATAAAGATCGTTGTATCATAGCTCATTGTTGTGCTATCATAAGTTACTACACATATTGTATCTACATAAACTCCAACTGTTGTCAGACTTGTAAAGGTGATACATCCTGCAGGGTCTACGATAAAGTTACCGTATACTCCACTGGTTCCTGTGGTACCTCCTGTACACAACCAGCTATCATCAGCACTTACTACTCCATTCTCAAAGTCTGTATCGCATACTACCGTATCCGTTTCTGTCGGAATAGTAAAGTATATCGTATCAATGTCTTCAGGCGTATAGAAGCCAGCATCTATGGTTAAGTCATCTCCTGTTGCAGGATCAAAGCTAAATACTGCTGTCTGACCGGTTACTTGATTTACATCACTATCTATTGTATCATTTACTCCTTGATTCTGTGGACTTGTTATGTATGGATCCCCTGTTGTTGTAACATCAAAGGCTACAATGTAGTCTCCCTCTTCCACATCGGTAAACAGATAAGAACCATCCATTTCTGTCACTTCCGTTTGAAGCGTATCTCCAGTAACTGCATCTATCAAGTATACAGTAACTCCCTCTATGCCTACTTCTGTACCATCTTGAATACCATCCTGATTTATATCATTCCAGACATAATCTCCGATATTGGCTGTCAATGGAATTATCGTAGGAATAAAGATCGTTGTATCTACATCTCCGTCATCATCAATAGTGATTACACAGATCGTATCTACAAAATCACCAGGAATTGTATCACTAACATATACTAAACATCCAGTATCAGCAGCAAACCACTCTCCATAGATATTAGTAAAGTCTAATGGGTCACACAATTGTGTGGTTGAATTTCCGTTTACTGCATTCTCTAGAATTGGATCACAAACTATAATTGAATCTTCTACTAACAATTCAAAGTAGATCGTGTCTCTTTCCGTAGGAATAACAAATCCTGCATCAATTGTTAAGTCATCACCTGTTGATGCATCAAAAGGGAATACATCGGTCTGTCCATCCTCATTAGCATCACTATCCACATTGTCAAGACCAGCATCTTTTGTCGTAGGTATGAAATCAAACCCTGTAGTATTTGTTTGCATATCAAATGCTACAATATAGTTTCCTGAAGTAATGTCTTCGAATAAGTATGCACCATTTGCATCGGTGGTTGTTACTCTTAACGTATCTCCAGTATCACCATCTATTAAGTAAACTGTTACTCTTTCTATACCTACTTCTCCATTATCTTGCAATCCATTTCTATTATCGTCTACCCAAACGGTATCACCGATATTTGCTGTTGGCAAGATTGTTACAATAAAGATTGTTGTATCTATATTTCCTGACGTATCCGTTGTTACCACACAGATGGTGTCAATGAAATCAGCTGGTGTAGCATCACTATTGTATGTGATACATCCAGACTCTGAAACGGTCCAATCTCCAAAGCTGCTACTTGTTGTTCCAGCATCACACAATTGTGTATTTGTAGGATTGGTTACACCATTCTCTAATGTATCGTCACATGCTGTAACTGTACTATCGACAGGTACTTCAACATAAATCGTATCCTTAGGTTCAATAGCCTCAAACAATCCAACATCAATTGTTAAATCATCTCCTGTTGTAGGATCGAATGTAAATGGTGCTGTTTGTCCTGTTACAGGATTCACATCACTATCTAGACTATCTACTGTTGCATTCTGAGGACTTACATCATAAGCAACCCCTGTATTCGTAGGATCAACTGCGACCACATATTCTCCAGGAACCACATTTTCGAATAGATATAATCCATCCGCATCTGTAGTATCTGTTGCAACAGTATCTCCTGTGGTATTGTTAATTAAGTAAACAATTACCCCTTCAATACCTTCTTCTGTACCATCTTGGATACCATCCTCATTTTCATCATTCCAAACATAATCTCCAATGTCTGCTATCGGCGTATATCCTGCATCAATTGTTAAATCATCTCCAGTAGTAGGATCAAACGTAAATGGTGCAGTCTGTCCAGTTGTTGGATCTGCGTCACTATCTAAGCTATCCACTGTAGTATTTTGCAATGTTCCAACTAACTCCAGTCCTGTATTACTAGTACTAATGTCAAACGCGACAATATAATCTCCAGCAAGCACATCTTCGAACAAGTACAATCCATCTTGATCTGTAGTAGTTGTTCTTAATGTATCTCCTGTAGCCGCATCTATCAAGTACACTGTTGCATCCTCAATAGGATCTTCTGTAGGATCTTGAATACCGTCATAATTTACATCTACCCAAACATAATCACCAATATTGGCTGTTGGAATAATTGTAGATATAAAGATGGTGGTATCAATATCTCCATCAGGATCAATTGTTACTACACAAATAGTATCTAAGAAATCACCAGGGATATTACCACTATTGTATACTAAGCATCCCGTATTAATTGCAAACCACGTTGCATAAATACTTGACATATCTAAAGGATCACACAATTGTGTAACAGGCGATCCACTCACACCATTTTCAAGCATCGAGTCACAAACTGTTATTGTACTGTCTTCTGGTAATTCGAAGTAAATCGTATCCTTCAACATTGGCTCAAATAGACCAGCATCCAATGTCAGGTCATCACCTGTTGTTGGATCAAAGTTGAATGGTGCTGTTTGTCCTGTTACAGGATTCACATCACTATCTAAACTATCTACGGTAGCATCTTGAGGACTAATCATATAATTAGGTCCTGCATTGCTAGGATCGATTGCAACTATATATTGACCTTCACCAATATTCTCAAACAGATACATTCCATCTTGGTCTGTAGTAGTTGTTCTCAACGTATCTCCAGTAACTGCATCAATCAAGTATACTATTACATCTTCGACACCTTCTTCTGTAGGATCTTGAATACCATCTCTATTGATATCAGACCACACATAATCACCGATATCCGCTGTAGGTGTGATGCTTACAATAAAGATTGTAGTATCTCTGGTTCCCGTTGTATCAGTAGTTACCACACAAATGGTATCTACAAAATCTCCTGCTGTTGTATCACTGTTATAAGTTAAGCATCCAGGTTCTGTAGGACTCCAATCTCCAAAGTCACTACTAGTAGTTGCCACATCACACAACTGTGTATTAGTAGGAATGGTTACTCCATTCTCTAATGTATCATCACAAGCTGTGATTGTGCTATCTACCGGTAATTCGATATAAATCGTATCTACCTCCATTGGAACGATATATCCTGCATCAATTGTTAAGTCATCTCCTGTTGCAGGATCAAAATTAAATGGTGCTGTTTGTCCTGTTACCGGATTAGCATCACTATCTAAACTGTCAACTGTTGCGTTTTGTCCTGTTCCAGCATAATCAATTCCATCAGCATTTGTTGTTACATCAAATGCAACAATATAATCTCCTTCTGACACATCTTCGAACAAGTACAATCCATCTTGATCTGTAGTTGTTGTTCTCAACGTATCATTTGTATTAGCATCTATTAAGTAAACTGTTACCCCTTCGATACCATCTTCATTGCCATCTTGGATACCATCTCTATTAGCATCTGCCCATACATAGTCTCCAATATTAGCAGTTGGTGTAATCGTTACAATAAATATTGTTGAATCAATATTACCTGATGTATCCGTAGTTACCACACAAATAGTATCTACGAAATCACCTGCTGTTGTATCACTATTATAAGTTAAACATCCAGGTTCTAATACAGACCAATCTCCAAAGTCGCTGCTGGTAGTACCCGCATCACACAACTGCGTTGTAGTTGGATTAGTTACATCATTTTCTAACGGATCATCACAAACTGTAATCGTGCTATCTACTGGCAATTCAATGTAGATTGTATCAGATGGCTCAAAAGATTCAAATAAACCAGCATCAATTGTTAAATCATCACCTGTTGTAGGATCAAATGTAAACGGTGCTGTAGTTCCTGTTGGATCTATATCACTATCTAAACTATCTACTGTTGCATTTTGAGGACTAATCTCATAATCTAATCCAGTATTTGTAGGATCAATAGATACTACATACTCGCCAGCAGTTACATTTTCGAATAAGTATAAACCATCCGCATCTGTTGTATCCGTAGCAATTGTATCTCCTGTAGTATTATCTACTAAGTAAACAATTACTCCTTCAATACCCTCTTCATTTCCATCTTGTATACCATCTTCGTTAGCATCATTCCATACATAGTCTCCAATGTCTGCAGTTTGAATGAAACCAGCATCAATTGTCAAATCATCTCCTGTTGCAGGATCAAAATTAAACGGTGCTGTTTGTCCTGTTGTAGGATCTGCATCACTATCTAAACTATCTACTGTTGCATTTTGGGCAGTTCCAATATATTCTAACCCATCAACATTTGTTGTTATATCAAAAGCAACTATGTAATCTCCCTCTGACACATCTTCGAACAAGTACAATCCATCTTGATCTGTTGTTGTTGTTCTCAACGTATCATTCGTATTAGCATCAATTAAGTAAACCGTTACCCCTTCGATACCATCTTCGTTTCCATCTTGGATACCATCTTTATTTGCATCTGCCCAAACATAGTCTCCTATATCTGCAGTTGGAGTTATTGTTACAATAAAGATTGTTGTATCTGTATGTCCAAGTGTATCTGTAGTTACAACACAAATTGTATCTACAAAGTCTCCAGCAGTTGTATCACTATTATAAGTAAGACATCCAGGTTCTGATACAGACCAGTCTCCGAAGTCGCTACTTGTTGTACCAGCATCACACAATTGAGTCGTAGTAGGATTAACTACTCCGTTCTCCAATGCGATATCACATTCTGTTATCGTACTATCTACTGGTAATTCGACATATATCGTATCTACTTCGTCTGGAATAAAGAATCCAGCATCGAATGTTAAGTCATCTCCATCGGCAGGATCGAAAGCAAATAGATCTGTCAATCCTGTATTTGGATCAGCATCACTATCATCGTCATCAGCCGTGGTATTTTTACCTGTTCCAATATAATCTATACCATCTACATTGGTAGTTACATCAAAGCCTATTTGATAAACTCCCAGTGGCACATCTTCGAACAAGTACAATCCATTAGAGTCTGTCGTTGTTATTCGCAATGTATCGCCACCAGTAGCTGCATTAATTAAATAAACTGTTACACCTTCTAGACCCACTTCATTGTCATCCTGAATACCATCTTTACTAGCATCAACCCAAACATAATCTCCAATGTCTGCTTTTGGCGTTATAGTAATAATGAATATGGTTGTATCAGTTTCTCCATTATCATCTACAGTAACTACGCAAACCGTATCTATAAACTCTGCTGGAATTGAATCAGAATTGTATGTTAAACAACCTTCATTTGTAGCGAACCAATCTCCATAATCACTTGATCTATCAAATGGATCACACAATTGAGTTGTAAATACATTGTCCACTGAATTCTCCAACTGATCATCACATACTGTTAATGTACTGTCAACCGGCAATTCAAAGTAAATGGTATCATGTGTTCTTGGTACGTTGATGATTACAATTGTAGTATCGTACATCATCACACTGCTATCATAAGTCACCACACAAATCGTATCTACTCCTATGCCAGGCTCATTATCTGCTGTATATACTAAACAATCCTCAACCAATGTCCACTCACCCTCAGGACTTGACCCTGAAGTAGTTCCATCACAAAGTAGTGTTGAGAAGTCATCACCATCAAAACCTTCTTCATGTTCTGCACAAACGGTATCGGTTTCATACTGTGGTATGGTTACAATCACCGTATCTGGTACAGGTACAATTGTTGGTATAAAGTACGTGGTATCATAGGTGTCCTCCGTGCTATCATAGGTTACCACACAGATCGTATCTACATCTCTGCCTACTGTGGTATCACTGTAGAATGTCAAACAACCGGCAGGTTCTGTAACAAAGGTACCCCAAGGCTCACTTGTTCCTGTTGTACCTCCTGTACACAACCAACTATCACTAGCTGTTTCAACGCCATTTTCAAATGCATCATCACAGACTGTAATAGAATCTTCCACTGGTAATTCAAACCAAACAGTATCCACCACTGATGGAATATTGACAATAATTATTGTCGTATCGTACATCATTAGACTACTGTCATAAGTCACCACACAAATCGTATCGACGCCTGCACCAGGAATATCATTCGTATTGTATACAAGGCACTCTTCTAATACAGACCAATCACCATATCTACTAGATCCAGTCGTACTTCCATCACACAATGTTGTTGAGAAGTCGCCACCATCAAAACCTAACTCTGGTGTCGTACATATCGTATCACTATCTTCTTGTGGGATAGTAACAATAATTGTATCCGGCTCAGGAGTGATTGTAGGAATGAAATAAGTTGTATCATATGTCATTTCTGTGCTATCATAAGTTACTACACAGATCGTATCTACATATCTACCCACCGTCATGTCACTGAAATAAGTTAAGCAACCTTCAGGATCTACTATATAACTACCCCATGGTGCCTTACTACCAATTAAGCCACCTTCACACAACCAGCTAGTACTAGCCGTCTTTACTCCATTTTCAAATGCTGAGTCACATACTGTAATCTCATCATTTATTGGTAATTCAAACCATATCGTATCTACTACTGATGGAATATTGATGATGACAATATTGGTATCATACATCATTAAGCTGCTATCGTAGGTTACTACACAGATCGTATCCACTCCGTTACCAGGAATATCATTGGTGTTGTATACGATGCAATCATCTAATACAGACCAATCACCATATCTACTAGATCCAGTCGTACTTCCATCACATAGTGTGGTTGAGAAATCGCCTCCGTCAAATCCAATTTCATGTTCTACGCATATTGTATCACTATCCTCTTGAGGAATTGTAACAATAATTGTATCTGGAATTGGTGTAATAGTAGAAATAAAGATCGTTGTATCAATATTTCCTGTACTATCCGTTGTTACCACACAAATTGTATCTAAGTGATTTCCAACAATACTATCATTACTAAAGTAGGTTAAACAACCATCTTCAGTAGGTGTCCATGTACCATAAATACTTGAAGTCTCACTAGGATCACATAACTCCGTGCTTGCGAACGGTGCAGATGTCTCATTTTCCAATGAATCATCACATACTGTAATCATACTATCCACCGGCAATTCGAAATATACCGTATCCGGCGGCGCGCAATTCTCTTCTGTAACAGAAAATTCAGATGTTGTTGAACAACCGTTAGCATCCGTTATTAAAATTTCATAGTCACCTCTTGCTAAATCAGTAATACATCCCTCTACATTTTCTACAAAACTTGCAGGAATAGTTCCTGTTCCAGTAATAAAGCTAACCGTATAATCTGTTGTACCACCTGTTATGGTAATACATGCCTGACCTGTTGCCTCATTACACTGTGAAGGTAACGCAGCAATATCAATATCTAAAGTACTTGGTTCTCCTACAGTTACCTGTGTATAACCAATACAACCATTAACATCTACGACTGCTATATCGTATGTTCCAGCAGAAAGACCACTGAAAGATACAGGCACTCCGCTCGTAATACTTCCACTTCCCACTCCTGGGATTAAGAAGCCATTTAATGCTGCGCCATTAGCTGTTGCAGTAATCGAAATTACTCCATCTTCAACTCCTTGGCAGCTTGCATTTGTATCAACAACAGCCGTTACAGATGGTCCATCACTATTCGTCAATGCTACAGTGAATGTTGTATCACAACCTTCATCATCAATTGTTACTGTATAAATACCACCTTCAAGGTTAGAAGCAATTGCTCCCGCTACGAATACTCCATTAGGACCAGTCCAGCTATACGTTTCATTACCGCTAGTACCCGTTGGAGTAATTGTTATTGTACCATTTGTATTTCCACAAGTAGGATCATCTGTATCTACAGTAAATGTATAATCTACAGGCTCCTCTTCGATACAAACTGGCTCAATCACTTTACAACCATTCACATCTTCTAAAATCAGGGTGTAACATCCTGGTGCTAAATCACCCACAGTTAGATTACCTGTAAGTGGAACATTTGATCCTTCTACTATTGGTGTTCCATCCTCAGCGTATAAATCAAATGTATAAGGTGCTGTTCCACCGAACACTAAATATCCTAACTCTCCATTATCCTCTCCACACTCGCTTGGCGAGGTATTTCCATTGTCTATTAACACTAACCCTGGTGTTACTATAGATTCAATTTCATTCTCACCCATTACTGTACAAATTCCTGTTGAATCAACTACCACTACAGTATATTGACCAGCAGGTAAGTCTTCAATACAGTATTCTGTATCCGTCATAGTTGTTGTTCCAACTACTATACCCGTTGCCAGGTTGGTTATTGTATATGTAAATGGTGCAGTACCTCCAGATACTTTAGCACATATTGAACCATTGCTCTCGCCACATTCTTCATCTTCTACTACAATACTCTCTAATCCAAAGTCATCACAAAGTACACATGCATCAGGACCAATAACGCTGAAATCACCATCTGTTTCACAACCATTTGCATCTACTATTGCAATTGAATAGTCTCCTTCTGTTAGACCAACAATACAGCTTTCAACACCTTCTTCGAAGCTAGCAGGAACAATACCTACACCTTGTGTCATAGTTACAGTATATGGTCCAGTACCACCGTTTATAGTTACGCATGCTGAAGCATCAAAGACATCACAAAGTGATTCATCTGTTGGTGCAATATCTACATCAATAGTTGTAGGCTCTCCAATTGTAAATTGAGCAAACCCATCACAACCTAATTCATCTTTTACTAATACATCATACGTTCCAGCACCTAAGCTATCCACTGTAACTGGCACTCCAGAAGTAATTGAACCACTTCCAGCTCCAAACACCACATATCCTAATGTCGGTGCACTTCCTGCTGTTGCAGTCAATTCTACACTACCCGTTTCGTATCCGTTACAAGTTGCATCTGTAGGAACCGCCGCAACAGACGGGCCATCAGTATTTGTTAAAATAACCGTTAAAGTAGTATCGCAACCACCATCATCGATGGTTATATTATATATACCAGCTACTAAGTTATTAGCCGTATTCCCCACTACAGTAAAGTCGCCAAGTGGTCCAGTCCAACTTACAGTTGCACCACCGCTGGCACCAGTTAATATGAGTTGAATTGCTCCATTATTATTTCCACAAGTTGGGTTCGTTGGAATTGATCCCACTAAGAAATCTACTGGACCTTCTTCAATACATACTTCTTCAACTTCTTCACAACCGTTTGCATCCACCAATATTAAGGTATAGCAATCAGCTGCAAGGTTACCTACCGTTAAGTTTCCTGTAACCGGCACATTAGCATTTGCTACAATGGCAGTACCATTAGAAGCATATACACTATATGTAAATGGAGCCTGTCCTCCGGTCACCATATATCCTAAACGACCATTTGTTTCACCACAATCTGTATTTTCTGTATTACCATTGTCTACAAGATCAGGAGCACCGATCGTTTCAATTTCATTCTCGCCCATTACCGTACATTCTCCAGTAGCATCTGCTACCTCTACTATATATTGACCACTAGGTAAGTTTTCAATACAATATTCTGTACCCATCATAGTTGTTGTTCCAACTACAGCACTTGTTGCCAAATTCGTAACGGTATATGTATAAGGTGCTGTACCTCCAGCAACTGTAGCACATAAAGTTCCATCGCCTTGTCCACAACGCTCATCCTCAACAACAATACTTTCTAATCCAAAGTCATCACAATCAATACATGTATCTGGTCCAGCTATGCTAAAGTCTCCTTCCGCACCACAACCATTGGCGTCTTCAACAGCCACCGTATAGTCTCCTTCTGTTAAGCCGATAATACAATTTTCAACTCCTTCAGTAAATACCGGAGGTACTATTCCTGTTCCTTGTGTTAAAGTAACTGTATAAGGTCCAGTACCACCATTTATTGTAACACAACCTAATGCATCACTAGCATCACATTCTGTTTCTTCAGATGGTGCAATATCTATATCAATAGTTGTTGGCTCTTCAATAGTAAATGAAGTATATCCTTCGCAACCATTTTCATCAATCACCAATACATCATAGTCTCCACCAGCAAGGCTATCCAATGCAATCGGAACACCTGCGCTTATTGGGCCACTACTTACTCCGAATACGACATATCCTAATACCGGAGTGCTTCCATTTGCAGCCGTAACTATTGCGCTACCTGTTTCATGACCATTACAAGTTGCCGGTGTCGGCACCGCTGTAACTGTTGGGCCATTGCTATTCGGAAGCACCACTGTTACCGTAGTATCACATCCTTCATCATCTATCGTAATAGTGTAAATTCCAGCTGCTAAGTTATTAGCTAATGTTGTTGCTGTAAATGTTCCGCCAGGACCACTCCAGCTAAATGTTTCATTACCACTTGTTCCAACTAAATTTAAAATTATTGAACCGTCATTATTACCGCATGTTGGTAAGACAGGAGCAACATTTACTAAGAAATCTATTGGATTTTCTTCTATACATACCTCTTCTATCTCTTGGCAACCATTGGCATCTGTTAATATTAGTGTATAACAACCTGGCGCCAAGTTATTTACTGCAATGCTTCCACTAGCAGGTACAATACTATTTGTAGTAACCGCACTTCCATCAGCAGCATATAAACTATAAGTAAGCGGTGCTGTTCCTCCAATCACTGTATATGCAAATGAACCATTATCAGCTCCACAATCACTATTAACAGGATCTCCTGTTGCATTTAGATTTGGAGCACCAATTGCCTCAATTTCATTTTCGCCAGTAACCGAACACTCACCGGTAGCATCTACTACCTCTACAATATATTGTCCACTTGGTAAATTTTCAATACAATACTCTGTACCAGGCATTGTTATTGTTCCAACAACAGTACTTGTTGCTAAATCCGTTACTGTATAAGTATATGGTGCTGTACCACCAGCTACCGTAGCACAAAGGCTACCATCTCCCTGACCGCAATGTTCATCTTCAACAACAATACTTTCTAATCCAAAGTCATCACAGTCAATGCAAGTATCCGGAGCACTTATGCTAAACTCTCCTGTTGCACCACAACCATTTGCATCTTCAATTGATAATGCATAATCATCTTCTGTTAAACCAATGATGCAAGTTTCTTCTCCTTCTTGGAAAGTTAATGGTACAATACCACTTCCTTGAGTCAAAGTTACTGTATACGGTGTTGTACCTCCATTGATCGTCAAGCAAGCCAAACCATCAATTGCATCACATTCTGTTTCATCCATTGGAGCAATATCAACATCCAATGTCGCAGGCTCTTCGATTGTAAATTGACCATAACCTTCACATCCAGTTTCATCAATTACTAACACATCGTACATTCCTGCGCCTAAACTATCAACTGTTACAGGTGTTCCAATTGTAATTGTTCCACTACCAACTCCAAAGATTACATAACCTAAAGTCGGAGCACCACCTGAAGCAGCTCTTAATTCTACGCTACCAGTTTCATAACCATTACAAGAAGCATCTACAGGAATAGCCATTACTTCAGGACCATCGCTATTAGTTAATGTTACAGTTAATACTGTATCACAACCTACATCGCTTATTGTAATTTCATAAACACCAGCTTCTAATCCACTTGCACTTGATCCAGACACAAAGTCACCATTAGGACCTGTCCAGCTATATGTTTCACTACCACTAGTTCCCGTCGCAGTAATTGAAATAGATCCATCTACATTTCCACAAGTTGGATCAGTTGATGTAACACCTACTGTATAATCAACCGGTCCTTCCTCAATACATACTTCTTCTAGTTCTTCGCAACCATTTGCATCAGTCAATACTAAAGTATAGCAATCTGTAGTTAAGTCCCCAACAGTAAGGTTACCAGTTGAAGGCACATTTGCATCTTCAACAATTGGGCTTCCATCAGATGCGTATAAGTCATACGTAAATGGTGCTGTTCCACCAGTTACTACATAACCAATTGTTCCGTTATTTTCTCCACACTCATTGATAGATGTATTTCCTCCATCTAATACTAGATTTGGAGCACCAATCGCTTCAATTTCATTCTCACCCATCACATTACAATTTCCAGTAGCATCTTCTACTTCAACAACATATTGACCACTAGGAAGGTCACTTAAGCAATATTCGGTACCGCTCATTGTTGTCGTTCCAACTACTGCGCCAGTCACCAAATTGGTAACTGTATAAGTATAAGGTGCTGTACCTCCTGCTACTGTAGCACATAAAGAGCCATCATTTTGACCGCAATGCTCGTCAACAACAACAATACTTTCTAAACCAAAATCTTTACAATCTATGCAAGTATCTGGTCTGCTTATACTAAATTCTCCGTCCGCTTCGCAACCATTTGCATCTGTTACGGTGAATGCATAATCTCCTTGTGTTAATCCTATAATACATCCTTCTACATTCTCCGTGTAACTAACAGGAACAATACCCATTCCTTGAGTTAACGTTACCGTATAAGGAGCTGTTCCTCCATTTATAGTAATACAACCTAAACCATCAAAAGCATCACATTCTGTTTCAGGAATAGCTTGAATATCTACATCTATTTCTTCTGGCTCTGTAATAGTCACTTCAGCATAAGCTTCACAACCTGCTAGATCTATTATTGTAACTTCATAAACACCTGCCTCTAAGCCTGTAATTGTTACCGGCTGTCCAGCTATAACTGTACCGCTTTCTACTCCATTTACAACATAACCAATTAATGTAGGTCCACCGTTCGCCGTTGCAGCTGTAAATTCAAATGAACCTTCATCACTACCAATACATAATGGCTCTGTTAACACTTCAGTAATTAAAGAAGGTCCATTGCTATTAAATAACTCTACTGTTAATGTAGTATCACAACCTTGATCATCAATAGTTACAGTATATACCCCGGCTGCTAATTCGCTAGCGGTTGCTCCTGCAGGAATACTTCCTTGAGGACCTGTCCAAGTATAAGTTTCACTACCACTTGCACCTGTCGCTGTTACTGCAATTGATCCATCTACGTTTCCACAAGTAGGATCAGTTGGTGTAACACTAACTGTGTAATCGATACCTTCTTCCTCTATACAGAACTCTACAACATCCACACATCCGTCTGCATCTTCTACCTCAGCAGAGTAGCATCCAGCACCTAAACCACCTTGTACTAATTCTCCAGCATTATTGTTAGACTGTAGTACTTGTGTTCCTGTCTCATCGTATAATGTTATGGTAAATAAGGCAGTACCATTTAATACTCTAATAGTAACTCCGCCATTTAATGCACCGCAATTAGCAGTAATAAAGTTAACCGCTCTCACTTCAGGAGCTCCATCTTCTACTGCTTCAATCTCATTAGATGCCGTAGTCGTACATTCTCCAGTAGCATCTACTACTTCAATATCATATACTCCAGCTGATAAACCAGTAATACAGTATTCTGTACCTGGCATTGTTATAGTACCAGCAACCGCCCCACTATTTCTATTTGTAACTGTATATGTATAAGGAGCAACACCTCCTGTCACTTCAACACAAAGTTCTCCATCATTTTCTCCACAATGCTCATCATTAACAACAACATTTGCAACATCAAAATCTGCACAATCTACACATGGATCTGGGTCTACAATTACTTCATCCTCAGAAACCGTACAACCATTTACATCTGTTACTGTAACGGTATAAGTTCCATCTTCTAAACCAGAGATACATGTTACTTCATTCTCCATAAATGGATCTGGTAAGATTCCAACATTTGGAGAAATACTCACTGTATAAGGTGCTGTTCCACCTTCAGCGTTTAAGCAAATCTTACCATCTGCCACATCACACAATGTTGGGCTAAATGGCTCTAATTCCGCTGTTAATTCTTCCGGAGCTGTAATTTCAAAGCTACTAGCAGATTGACATCCAAAGTAATCCACTAAATAAACTTCATAATTACCTACCGGCAATCCTGTTAGTACAATAGTACCACCATTGATAATTGTACCGTTAGTTACACCAGGTATATCATAATCTAAAAATACTGAGCTACCGCTAAATGTAATGGTTGCCCCACCTGTTGTATCTTCTGAACATACATTCACCGCGTCAACCGTAATGTCTATTTGAGGCCCATCGCTATTAGGAATAGATACATTAAGTGTTGTATCGCAACCACCATCACTTACAGTAACTGTATAATTACCGCTTGGTAAATTTGTTGGATTACTTCCTGTTGGGCTCGTTCCCGCAGGGCCTGTCCAGCTATATGTTTCACTACCTGAACCTCCTGTAACATTGACATCTATTGCACCGTCGTTGTTACCACAAGTAGCTGTATCAACAGTGATATCTACAGTAAAATCAATGCCTCCAACTTCAATCTCGCCATTATCTCCTTGAATACAACCATTGGCATCTGTTACTTCTAATTGGTAAGGGCCAACAGGTAAACCTGTAATATCAACAGCTCCATTGTTTACATTAATTGTACCTGTAGATACAGTACCATTTGCATCAACAAACTCGTATGTGAAAGGAGCCACTCCAGCAGCTCTGAAACGAACTGATCCGTCGGCAACACCATTACAGTCATCGCCTCCTTCAGAGATAATTGTTACCTCAGGGCCATCGATAGTTTCAACAACTATCAATTCTTGTGCAGGACAAACGGTATCCCCTTGATCTATAATTTCTACTGTATATGCCCCAGCTGCTACACCAGTATGTGTATAAACCAATGCACTTGATGAAGCAGTTTCTGCCACTACACCATTTTCATCTAATAAATTGTATGTAAATGGACCACTACTTGTAGTTACTATTGTAGTAGTCACTGTTCCATTATCTGTATCACATGTTGATGCATCACTTACCACATCCTCTATTAATATTGTTTCTTTATCTTCTACAACAAAATCATACTCTGGGTTACAACCAAATAAATCGGTAATCATCAGATGATAAACACCAGGTGCTAATCCTGTTAGATCTTCTGTGCTAGCAGTAAATCCATTTGGTCCAGTCCATGTATAGAATGTTCCTGGTGTTCCTCCACCAGTTCTTGTAACTGTAATATCAATTTCTCCATCCATGTGTGTATCACAATCCGTAATATCTTGGATATCTGCAACCACTTCTATGTCTGTAGGGTTTATTGAAAGTTGTTTAGTTATATCATCGATACAACCTCCATCATTTACTGTTAAAGTCACATTGTATGTTCCAAACATATCAAATACCACCCAGATAATACTGCTATCTAAGTTGGCATTCACTATAGTTGCCGGATCAACATCCCAAGTATAAAATGCATTTGGACTTGAGAATCCGTTAAAAGAAAGTTGAATTTCTGACCCCATACATGCTGTTCCAGGAAGTAAGAAATCAGCAACCGGTGGAGGAGAAATAAAGAATGTATCGCACGTTTCTTCTCCAATACAGGTAGTAACTGTATCCTCTCCTTGTACACATAACTCGATAGGAATTGGCACTAGTCCACCCAAACCGATTGTTCTTACTGTTAAACTATCCGTACCCTGTCCATCAACAATTTCTACTAATCCAGGAGCAGATAAAGTCCATGTATATACCACATTTGCTTCAGGATTATCGATAACATAACTTGCTAAACTATCATTTGCCGGACATATAGATGCTGGCCCAGTAAATGTAACATTTATTGGAGCATTGTATATAATCACTTGTGTACTATCGGCAGGAGAAGTACATCCATCTACTGTTACTGTCACATAGTAATAACCTGTATCTGCTAAAGTAACATCTAACAAAATAGGATCTTCATCTGTTGAAGTATAACCATTTGGTCCAGTCCAGAAGTACTGCGCACCAAGAATACTTGGATCTGCATATAACTCAATATTCTCTCCCTCACAAACAGGACCACTATTCGTAGCCTCAGGTGCAGGTGGGATTGGTAAAAGTTCTACCGTAGTACAAGCTTGCGGAGATGTACAATCATCTATAGTTACTGTTAAACAGTAATCTCCAGCTACCGCTGGATCTACCCATGGATCTCTTAATCCAGATGTAAAGCCATTTGGACCCGTCCATGTATAAACATCTGCAATTACATTTGCAAACAATTGAACACTATCGCCTTCACAAACAGGTCCTCCATTTGTTGGGATCGGTTCATCAGGAATCTCTGTAACCTCTACTAAAGTACAAGCTTCTTCAGATACGCAACCATTATCGTATGCCACTACACAATAATCCCCAACATCTGTTAATTGAACATTGGTAAGTACAGGGTTGAACGCTGTTGAAGTATAGCCATCAGGACCACTCCATAAAACACTATCGGTACCAGCAGCAGCATTAGCCATTAATTGTATATCTTCTCCTTCACACTGAGGACTATCGTCTGTAGGTGCAGGCGTTTCAGGTGTTGGATAAATAATTACTGTTGTAGCAGCAGATGCCGGAGATACACAACCATCAATTGCAATGGTTACTGTATAATCACCAGCGTTACTTAATACTGCGCCAATCAATACTGGGTTTTGTTCTGTCGAAGTGAAACTACTTGGTCCACTCCAACTATATGTTGCACCCGCTACCGTTGGGCTTGCAAACAACTGTAAATCTTCTCCTTCACAAATTGGAGTATTATTTGTTGCCACTGGTGCCGGTGGTATTGGTAAAATTTCTACTGTTGTACATCCCTGTGGAGAAGTACAATCATCTATGGTTACAGTTAAACAGTAATCTCCAGCCATCGCAGGATCTACCCAAGGCTCTCTTAAGCCAGATGTAAATCCACCAGGCCCAGTCCAACTGTAAACATCTGCTACTACGTTTGCAAATAATTGAACACTATCACCATCACATACCGGACCACTATTTGTTGGTAGTGGTTGTTCTGGTATTGGTGTTACTTCTACTAAAGTACATTCTTCTTCAGACACACAACCGTTGTCATATGCTACTACACAATAATCTCCTGCATCTATTAATTGTACATTCGTTAATAATGGATTTTCTAATGTTGAAGTATATCCATCAGGACCTGTCCATCTAACACTATCAAAACCAGCAGGCGGATTCGCCGTTAACTGTATATCTTCTCCCTCACACTGCGGACTATCATCCGTAGGCGCAGGTGTACCAGGAATTGGGTGTATCACTACTGTTGTTGCAGCTGAAGCAGGAGACACACAACCATCTATGGTAATGGTTACGGTATAGTCACCAGCATGATCAGCTATTGTTGCTCCAATAATTGTTGGGTTTTGCTCTGTTGAAGCGAAGCTATTTGGTCCACTCCAACTATAGGTTGCCCCAGCTACTGTTGGGCTTGCAAACAACTGTAAATCTTCACCATCACAAATCGGTCCATTGTTTGTTGCCACTGGTGCTGGAGGTATTGGTAAAATCTCCACTGTTGTAAAGCCAGTATCTGACACACAACCTGATGTTGTAAGGATTAAGCCATACTCACCAGCTACTGCTGGAGTTACCCATGGGTTTTGATCTGCTGAACTGAACCCACTAGGTCCGAACCATGAATAACTATCGGCATTCGCCATTGCAAATAATTGCACACTATCACCTTCGCATACCGGACCACCATTAGTTGGGAACGGTGCATCTTCAGGAGATATAATTGTAATAACAGTACATGAGTCTTCTGTCGTAGGACAACCATTGTAATACGCAGTAATACAATATTCCCCACTCATGTCTGCTGTTGTATTTCTTATAATAGGGTTCATTAATGTAGAAGTGAAGGTCAAAGGACCATCCCAAACTACACTATCTGCTCCAGCAGCACCTCCAAATAATTGAATACTATCTCCCTCACAAACAGGTCCATTATTAGTAGGTGTCGGATTTGGAGGTGTTGGATAAATTGTTACGTTTGTAACTCCTGTATCTACCGCCGTACAAGTGATTGAAGAGCCATTAGGCAAAGTAAATATTTTAGTAATTGTTACTCGATACTCTCCTGTATCGGCAACCGTTACTGGGAAGATTTCAGGATCTTCTTCTGTTGAACTAAAGCCATTTGGACCAGTCCAGAAATAGGTTGCTCCTGGAACCGATGGATTCGCTTGCAATTGTATTAATTCTCCTTCACAAACAGGGCCCGTATTATCTGCCCATACCGTATCCGTAACAATAATTACTGTTAAATCAACCGATACAACACTATCACAACCGTAAATATTGGTCAATGTAATTTGATAAAATCCGGTTGTATCTAATACCGTTGTTCCAACCACTAAGCTATCTCCATCACAAATTGCTATTTCAAGATCTACAGAATCTGCAGGTAGCAACCTTGTTATTGTTTTAATTATGCTATCGCAACCATTTGGACCTACGCCAACAATGGTATCAATCTCGATTAAGTAATCTGGTTCCGTTGTACTTACACAAATAGAGTCATACTCTGTAAGCTTGCCATCACACTCACAAGGAGCCGAAGGATATTCAACCGTTTCAGTAACAGCATTAGAAGTACAACCATCTGACAATCTTCTCAAGAAAAGATTTGAATAAGTTCCTGCACTAAGGTTCAACAAAAATATTTGCCCAAATGCATCAGCCGTAACATTCAAATTGGTAGTTATTGCCGTTCCTGAAGGGAATGGACTAAACACATAAGAAAGCGCATAGCTTTGTCCCGGTTGAGCTCCATAAACAGTTATTGTACCATTAGATAAACAATCATCAAATGTAGATGTTGAAGTAATAAATAAACCTGAAGGATCTGTCAATTCAGCATCTACAGGATTTGATTTACAAGTTGGATTTCCTGGAAGTGCAATGGTAATATTATCATATAACCCTGCACCCAAGTTGTCTATATATATTTTTCCGTCACCAATAAAACTTCTAATTGTAACCATGAAAGGAATTCCATTCAATTCATATTCAACAATGTAATCGGTTCCAGGGGCCAACGGTGTTGGTTCTAAAATAATTCTTCCGTCTGACACATTACATCCTGTAGGCAACACTCTTCCATCTAAAGCCAAAGTTGGAGCTCCAGGATTACCAATCGTTGCCTCTGTTTCATTAGAAGTACAACCATCGTGATTAGGATCAACATCTACTGCTTTTATTTCAGTATAATCTCCAGTCGCCAAACCAGTAAATACTGCATTACCACTTCCATTAGCCGTAACACTAGTATAATTTAACGGTGTAATTCCATTATATAACATGGTTATATCATATACGTTTCCAGGTGTCAATCCTTGTACCGTAATACTACCCGTGCCACCACAAGTAGCCGGATTGGTAGGTGTAGCAGTGATGACTAAGTTATCTTGAGGTATAGTGGCTTGGAATGGATCACTAAAACATCCATTAAGACTCACGACCATATTTGTATAGTCTCCCGCTGGTAAATTCGACAAAGTAATTAAACCAGTCGCATCCGAAGTTGCAGTCGTATTTACAGTTGCACCACCATTATATTGATACGATATATTATACGTTGTAGAAGCCTGTAAACTAGTCCCTGAAATAGTAATCGTTCCATCGTCCGCTCCACAATTCGTTTCTGCATTAGGTGTAGCATTTAAATTTGGAATTTCAGGCTCTGTAATAATAGCCGATACTTCGTTTGATTTACAACTAGAAGGATTCGTTACTGAAATCATGGTATAATCACCAGGTGCCAGATTATTTAAAGTAATTAAGCCTCCTGCTGCTGTAACATTTCTTGTTTGAATGGCTCCTCCATCATAACTATAACGAACTACATAGTTTGTTCCATTAACAATGTTAATACCAGACAACTCAATTACTCCCGTTTGATGCGCTGCATCACAACCCGAAGCTGGAGATGTTGACTCAACCTGAATAGCCACTGATTCTGGAGCTATTAGTATTTCTTCGACTTCATTAGATGCACAGTTAGAGCTTCTATCAACGTACTTGATTGCCGTATAACTTCCCGCCGCTAATGAAGAAATGGTATGTGTTCCTCCAGCATCAGAAGAAACCGTTAATGGTCCTACTGCTGTTCCTTCAAATGTATAAGTCAAGTCATAAGACGTAACAGGATCTAATCCAGAAATGGTAATCGAACCATTCGACACCACACAACTTGTTGGGTTAACCTTACTTTGAACCTCTATTACCGGAGCACCCGGATCAGAAAACTCAAAAGTAAGATTATTAGATGTACATACATCTGTACTTACATTAAAGTCTGTATAATTCCCTGCTAATAAACCATCCAAAGTGAACGTTCCATCCGCTTCGGCTGTAATTGAAGTGGTCACCGTACTTCCATTTACAACATAAGAAAGGTCGTACGTTCCTCCCGGAGCTAACCCACTTATTGTTACCTCTGCATCGGCAGCACCACACTCAGAAGGATTAATCAGTCTTGTTAATTGAATATTCAATCTAGGCCCTTCAAAAATAGTAGCATTGCCAACGTTTTGGCTACATCCATCAAGCCTTATTATAATATTATTGTAATTACCAGGTGCTAAATCAGCAATAGTAATTGTTCCGTTTACATCTGCTAAAAAGTCTGCAGGCCCAATAGTATCACCTTCAAACTCATAAGAAACTTCATAAGTTTCTAAAGAATTAAGCCCTTCGATAATAATGCTTCCTGTTCCTCCACATAGGTCCGGATTATCAGCAGATATAGCACTTATAACAGGACTTGGGTTAATATCTATTTGTACTACATCGGACAAAGAGAAACAAGGTCCGTTTCCATCAGGATCTTCAATGGTCAATGTAAGCGTTACACCACCATTAGCAATATCTTGCATACTTGGATAGTAGATTGGCTGGATAACTCTATCGTCGCTAAATCCACCGTCTGTAGGCGTTGTCCATAAAAGTCTTGTAAAATTACCTGTAATTGAAGCTCCATCTAATAAAATTCCTGCTGTTGCATCATCAGAACAAACCGTTTTATTCGGGCCTGCTTCTACGACAACGGTATCGGGACAATTACAATCCACAGTGGTAACTGTTAAGTCAACTTCCTCTACTTCACAATCTGTAGTAATGGTTACACTTATGTCCCAATCAGCAGACACTACCGGTGTACTTACAGACACTTCGCTAGTTCCCATACCTGAAAGTACCGTCCAACCAGCAGGGAACGTCCAATCGTAAGTTGCTCCACTAACTGTATCAACAGATAATGCCATAGGAGAAAAATTGGTACAAACAAACCTGCAATAATTAGCACTTGAAACATCATTATCAGGATTAATATCTAATACGGAAGCCGTGCTTATTTCAGCTACATTTAAGAAGGCACTACCTGCAATCATCGTTCCTGTAACCGTCAGCGTTCTGGTTTGCCCTACATTTAAAGTACCAACGTTCCAAACACCTGTTGCGGTATCATAAGCGGGGTCTGAAGATACCAAGAATGCCAAGTTAGATGGCATAGGATCTACTACTACCGCATCCGTTACATTTGTTGGTCCATTGTTTGAAGCCACTATAGTATAAGTTAATTGGTTGCCACTTACTGACACCGATTTCTCAACCCCTAGATCAGTAGCTTTAACCTCTACTTCTATTCCTACACCAGATACATTATTAATAAGAATGGTATCTTTTACAGTTGTCGTACTTATTAGTGCCTCGTTCAAGAAAAACCCGGTAGTATCAGCTCGCGCCTGAATGGTAATCAATTCAAAACCATTTAATGTTCCTATTGTCCATACTCCGGTTCCTGAATTATAACTACCGGTTGAAGCATTATGAGACACATATGACAATCCATCAGGAATCAACTCTTCTACCTCTGCATCTGTTGGTGCAGTTCCGCTTTCTAACCTTGCTATTATAGAATACTCTATAATATCTCCCACAAAGAAAGGCTCTGTTGTAATAAAATCTTTATCTACTGAAAGGTCAGCATATGGCAAATTCTCAGGTTCACACCCTTCCCCCGGATTACTTGGTCCCACACATGAACGCATTACTAAAATAGAGGTATCGTTAAAAGGAAATCCATCTGTCGTTGTAGCACTAATGGTTGCCATATTTATTTGATCGGCACCATTACTACAAGAAGCAATAGATGCTGTAATAAATAATCTCTCCACAGCACCTACCGGGAAATTTCCTATGGTCCATACTCCAGTTCCAGGACTATAACTTCCAGTAGAAGCAGAATGTGTTATATATGTAAAGTGAGCAGGGTTTAATATATCTGTTACTGTCACTCCAGTTCCAGGTAAAATACCGTTACTTGAAGCTGTTATTGTAAATCTTACTGTATCCCCTAAATTAACGGATGCGTCATCTACTGTTTTATATACTCCTCCATCATAGAAAGGGTCATTAACAACCACTAATAACATTGCGGTTTCACAAATTCTTTCCGTTACTCCATTAGAACATGTAGTACTATCAATACCAACTAAAACATTTTCTGTTGTACAATCATATGTTGTTGAATATCCTAAACAGACATTTCCACATGTTTCTCTTAGCACCAATCCTCTACAGAAAGTATTAGGATCTTGCGGCTGCGGACATTGTACCTCCTGCTCCACTAGGGTAGTAACACAAGACTGTCCATAACCGCCGGTACATTCTTGCCCCGTTGCTGTACACGTCGTCTGTGTTTCATAAATTTCTAATGGCGGGCAGCAATTCCCCAAAGTATATTCGAATATATATACTCCAGATGCCCCCGGGTCAGCCGTTACCGTAAGCGTTTTATCAGCGTTTATCGTTATCGTTAGATCCGATGGTACATTAGACAACACGGGTATCCATGGAGTAACATCTCCATTGTCGTTCTCCAATATATCCCAGACCTCGGTTGTACCCGCAAACATGGATAATCGATCACTAGTCAGACTTAAACCAGATTGAGCTGAACCTATTTTTACTAGACCCAGCATCAACACAAACATTAATCTTATACAATTCGTCATACCTTAAAGATTATTCGTCATTATTTAATTTCAAATGTGCTTTCAATTTTTTATTGAGCACTTGTAACTTTTATAAATATTTGTCCTTGTTCACAAAATGCAACTCCCTGTTCACATAGCTCTGTATCATCACAAATCAGTTTTCCGTCGGGATAACATGCACTTTTATCACATACTTCTTCTATTTTACTTCCGTAGCAAATTTCCTCAGGATTTCCATTAGGACACGGAATTTCCACTTGCACCACTTCATCTTTGCAAGTGATTGTTCTATCTGTACAACACGTTTTCAGGGTATAATTCAACACATAATCTCCTGCCTTAGCAGCATAGATTGTAATTGTTTTATCCTCTCCAACCTCAGCCATAATGCCCTCCTGTGTATTGGTCACTCTTGGTTCCCAACCTGACAGATCAACACTGTTATTACTCAATACATCAAGCACCACCATACTATTCACTATGAGAGAGATATCGTGATCATTTAAACTCTGTAAAGAGGCAGCCTCTTCTTGAGCAGAAATATTACCCGCCATTAAAAGCACACATAAAGACGCGCATAAAATTTTAATAAAATTCATAGTATTTATTTTAACTTTTAATCGTTTAGTTTTTCTTTATTTCACCTGGAGAAAAATCTTCCAAAGTAACCAACTCACTTGATTCACAGGTTACCGCTGCAAAATCACCCATCGCCGGCACTTCGATTACCACACTCACATATCCAGATACATTTCCTATATCCACAGTTATATTGTTTGTTCCTTGTCCTGCAGTAATGTTATATCCTGTTGGTACGCTCCATGTATAGGTAGCACCCGGTACATTAGGTATACTAAATGTATGACCCGTTTCTCCGGCACAATATGGATCACTTCCAGTTATATCATATTGACATATTGCTTTTGGATAAGATCCCTCGTTACAACCCGTTGCAAAAAACTCACAAGAAGCTGTATTATTGGAGTTATCAATTTCATCTGCATAATTTGCTGTCACCGTATTGGTATAAGTTCCTGTTTCAGTAGCTAGTGCCGTAATGGTTAAAGTAGCTGTTCCGCCTTCAATCAAAAGCGGTATGTACCATTCTCCATTGGTTGGATTATAGGAGCCAATACTCGCCACATAAGAAGTTAAAACTAAGCCATCCGGTAAAAGATCTACAACAGTTACTTCTTCTGCATCTGCTCCCGGATCTCCTACAATATCAATATCAAAGGAGATCGTTTCACCAGCTGCGTACGTACTTTGCGCACACGATTTAGTAACTATCAAATCTGCCCCCTGAATAATAAACATAGAGATGGTTCTAGAACAAGTTACCCTCGCTCGACCATCGTCTGTACATCTATTGTTATCCGTAAAATTGGCAACACTTGTTGCTGGTACTGTTGTAAAAAAACCTGCATTTCTCTTACTATATTCAGTATAATAATATCTACTACCAATACCATATACCGTAACAATACTATAAGAGGTACAAGTTCCGTTAATAGACTCATTGGTGGGACAAGTATACGTACGAATAAAACTGGCCTCTGTTAAGTGATGTCCTGTAATAGTATAACTATGTCTTGTTTCTAGACAGCCATTTGCATCGGTTAAAACTGCGGAAGCAAATACACTCGATCCTCTTGGAGGTTCGGACCCAATGGGCGTTCTAAAGAAAGTATAATCTCTAACACTATTACCAGATGAAGGACCTGCGCAATATGAGCCAGTGATTGAAAAAATATTACTTGCATAGGTATAAGACCCTGATGTTGGCCACCCCACGTTTCCTAAACCACAATTATCGTATTCAATATTAAAACTGGTAAAACCTACATAATCCGGTGTAATTCTCAATTGTACCGTACGGCGAGGTGTCCCAGCTGTTTGAGGAACATCAGATTCATCGTTGTATACCATCCCTTCATACGCTATCCCTCCACCATTAGTTAGTGTAATAGGGCTAATGCCCGCATTAGACATTGCTGAAGTTACATTACCTCCTATGATTGAACCCGTATTTGTTAAAATGGAATTGGTTTGGGGCGTTTGAGTAGCCCAAAGTTGCACCCCATTAGCTGTTTGAATAGCATAATCCACTGAATTCAATCCTTCATCCGCATACTGCAAATAATAATATCCATCATTTGCAACATGTGGGTCCCTACTACTGTTTGGATTAATAATAAAGTCTGAATTTACAATTGGGCATTGTGCTCGAAGATCCATACCCATTAGTGCTATTACTATTAAGGCTAGTACACTCTTTCGAAAGTTATTCATCATTAATCGAAAAACCATATAACTATTTTTTATATTTTAAATACAGCACTCCCCTAAACATAATTTAGACGCTACTGTTGATTTATACGCTAGTAACAAAAATGGTCACTATCATAATTTAAAAATCCCATAAATTCTCTTACTAATTTTCGTCTCTAAATTCAATTAGCATATGGGTCTTTATGCTTCTTAACTGAATCTCATTAATACATTCCTTAAAGAATAATATTGTATTCAAAAATGTACAATTCACGGAACAAAGATACGAATTGTTATTAACATCGGCAAATAGTTATCCACATTCCGCACAAGGTTTGATGCTCAAAATCAATGATTTCCGAATTTATAGCCACTTATTAAACTTGAAATAATGCTGAAAAAAAAGTCGATTTGCTGCAAATCCGAAAATCAATTTGAATCGCATTTAAAAAAAAATGTCAAAAAACCAATTACATCTAATTGATTTTCAACAAATTACACATAAAACACATTAACCAAAGGTACCTTGATAATCAATTAGTTATAAAACTACCGTAATGAATAGACTAAACTAAGTCCCTATTAGCTTATGAAAATATAATCTAGCAGCAACCCTGTGTTAATAATATCTTAATATCTAGCAGAAAACTAAAAAAAGTGCTTTTAGATCCTATTATTTTGAAAAACAATTGTAAATCTCCTTTAATATTAAAAGTATTTGGAATATAGAATGTACTCCTTAATTCCCTTAAAAACGAATATTAAAAGTAGAGAGATAGTATATTTCTAATTACCAGATAAGAGCTTATGCTTTTCAATAAATTGGGTTAAAGCATTGGCCAATCGACGGTGTCCTAATTTATTTGGATGCATATTATCATGAAATAGAAAATCCTCTTGTTTTCCCTTCATATGCAACAAATCATAGGCTTCGGCCATTAACACGTTATTTTCTCTACAAAATTCAGTCAAAATACACTTATGCGGAGCAGAATATTGGTACGAAGGGTGAATAACAATGAGCTTTATATTATGTTCATTGCATAAATCTAAAAATCTCTTAAAAATTAATTTCCGCTCCTCTTCAGTCACTCTTTTCCCCAATAAAGTCTCATCTAAGTCATTAATCGGTTCATAAGATTTTTCATCTATCACCTTAATCATCCTAGAAGGAATTTCAATATTTGGCAATCCTATTTCTGCATATGGATTCATTCTGGTTTTTTTCGTTAATTTATTTATTCTGAATCGTAAATATTTGTATTTCAAAAAACGAAAGAAATAAGATTTATCTGCAAGATCTTTATGAAAATTTTGGAAATCTGACTCATACAATTGCATATCAGTTAGGGTTGCATGTAGTTCATTAAACCCATGGCTCCGCAATGTTGATGGTAAGTAGTCATTGACTTCGTGATAAAGTATTAATAGATCTGGTTGCAAGTCCAAACCATACAATTCAAAATATTTCAAACTTTGAAAAGAGGAGTAAGCGGATACTCCTCCATTAATCACCTTATATAATGTTGAAGAATCTCTTACATTTAAATTCTGTTCCAACAAATAAGAATAAGTTTCATGATCCCCTACTCCAACACCTAAGGTAGAACTTTCCCCCAAGGATAAAATACGATACTCATTTGCTTGCTTTTCATTGACATTCTCTCCTCGAGTACCAATGTTATTTACTGTAATTACAGCATTCTCGTAGATATTCTTAGTCATTGGCACTAATGACCAAAATAATTCTTCATGTGGTCGAACAAACCCTTCTAATTCTTCCGGAAGTGGCTCCGTAAAAATAGTGGGCTTTGCCATATTAAAAGCCCTTGCTGCAAATTCTAATGTTACTAATAGCACTGTTACAGGAATCAAACTAAAAATGATCAGCTTTATCTTATTCATGTTTTAAATCATTTCCTTAATGTTCATTTTACTTTATTGAAAGCACCACCAGAGACCATTACGGGCCTATCTTGTAGTAGCTCAGGAATTAAGGTCATCTCCCATTTTCCCATAAACAATTGTTTGTTTTTAACAGAAACCACTTCATATATATAAGGCACTTCTGAAATAGGCGGAAAAATACTACACCCTGTCCGACTAATATCTCGATATTTCCCTTCTGTTAAACCACAAACGTCTAAATAGAAGGCTTTTATAGCCCGTTCACTTTCTGCGGAAATCACAATAATTCTCTTCTTTTTAAAAATCAGTCGAATATTGGTTAAATCTTTGTCCAATGAACTTCGTCCTTCAAAAATCCAATCTCCTTTGTAATGTACCTTAAAAAAAGGAATTGGGTCACTTGATTTTTCATAAAAACTTCGTACCATTTCCCACTCTGTTTCACCAAATGAAATAGAATCAATTCTAAAAATACCTTCATCGACTGCCTGTTTCAGGTCTTGCGCCCAATGGCCAATAATCTTATCCTTTCTTGAACTACAAGAGACTACTAGAAAAATAATTACCGCACCTATTAATTTAGTCTTGATCATAATATTTTTAAACTCTAAATTTTATTCAATGAAGTTGTACTTTTTGAAAACAACATTTTCAAAGATATCCATTGAAGTTATTATGCAAACAATAAGTTTTTCACAATACTGTTTATTTATTATAACTAGAATCTTCGCTTAAAGTGATACTTTTGTTGTTCCATTATGGATAATAAATTAGTCGATTCATTTTACAAAAATTTCAGTGCTAAATGGCAGCTTATTGTTATTTCCTTTATAACAATAGTGGTGCAGTACAACATATTATACAACCAATATGCTATTGATGATTATATTGTATATGAGGCCAATAGTTATGTTAAAGGAGGGGTTTTCAGTTTAGGTAAATTAATTACAAGACCTTATTTTGAGGGGCATATTGGAGAAGAAGAAGCTAAAACCTCTGATTTACCCGGAGACAGATGGCGTCCATTGTTTTTAGCCTTTATGGGACTTGAAAGAGAGCTTTTTGGTTATAATCCATTCTGGGGGCATTTAGTAAGCCTAATATTATTGTTGATTATCAATATCATTCTTTACCATCTTTTCAAGAATTATTTTTTTGCTAATGGTCCACCCCTTGCACCTTTTTTAGCTACGCTTTTCTTTGCCATTATGCCTGTACACGCTGACATTGTCGCCAGTATTAAAGGTCAAGATGAAATGTTTTCTTTGATATTTACATTGTTAGCTCTGATTTACGGTTTTAAATTTGGAGATGTAGGTAAATGGCATCTTGCCTTTTTATGTTGTTTTTTCTATTTGCTAAGCCTTTATACCAAAGAATCTGCCTTAACTTTTTTTATTGTTATACCATTTGGGATGTATTTCTTCACCAGCGCAAAACCAAAACGTTATTTAGGTCTTGGAGGATTCTTATTTGGCTGTTTTGCGCTTTATATAGCAAGTAGGTATATGGTGGTTGGTATAGATTTTAGTCCCTCCAAGGCATTGTATAACGACCCCTATCTTTTGGCAAGCCCTGTTGAAAAATACGCTACCATACTAAGGGTAGCACTTTACAATATAGAACTAATGATATGGCCCGTCAAATTCTCTTGGGATTATCAATATGCTTGCTTCCCCTACATCACTTTTAGCCACCCAATGGCCATCATATCCATTGCTGTTTTTGCCTTTCTTGCTTTTCTTACTTTTTATTTACTACCGAAGAAACATATTGTCTCCTTTGGTATTATTTTTTACGTAGGCTCTTATATTCTTGTAAGTAATTTAATTATCAACCTTGGAGCCTATATGGTTGAAAGAGGATTGTTTTTGGCTTCTGTAGGTTTTGTTCCCATATTTGCCTGGCTCTTTTTCAAGCTTTATGATCGAATTAAAGCAATAGGTGTATTAAAATGGCTATTAATTATTTTGTTAGGAGCTTTTTTTATTAGATGTGCAACTGTAACAATAGAGCGAAATGCCGATTGGTATGATTCAGAGCGTTTGGTTATTAAAGATGCCAATTCCTTCCCTCAAAATGGGAAACTGCAAACTTTTATTGCAGAAGTATATATTGGAAAAGCAATTGAAGCAAGGATAGAACAAAAATATTTTAGCTATGATGAAGTAGCCTCCTATTTCTACGCTGCTCAGGTTCATTATCAAAATGCAATAAATATTTATGAGGATGACAAGTGTTCAAAGTTTGCCTTAGCCGCTATATATGACGTCTTATTATTTTTTGAGCCCGGCAGCAACATAACCAAAGCTGATTCTTCATTGAATACTTTTGCACGATATGGTGATCAACACTGCAGGGCAAACGGATTAATTATTGGCCTCCTGAACCAATATGGTAATTACCTGCTTTCAGTAGATTCAATAGAACAAGCTAAAAATTGTTTTCAATTTGCGACTTCTATCGACACTAAAGACGCTTATCCAAGAGGGATGTTAGCCTATGCACTCTATAAATTAAAGGACTACGAAAGTGCTTTACAATATATTCATGAAGCTTCCACAATTGACTCTGTGAATTTCAACTATCAAAAATTATATTACGAATGCTTAAACAAAGTTGACTCCATTAAGAATACCAGTGGCATTTATATCGTAACCAAAGAAACAAAAGAATTGATTGATAGTTATCGAAAACCAATAAAGAAAGAAGAAGAGGCAACAACTATTGATCTAGACTGGAACTTAGATGACTTTCTAATTCCTTAGGTGTTAGATTCTTTCCTAGAATATTACCCTCTGCATCAATTAGCAAACTATTTGGAACCGTTTTTATATCAAAAATTTTAGGTACGTCAGATTCAAACCCGTTTAAGTCACAAAGGCTTTTCCAAGTAACTTTATCCTCACTAGATGTTCTCTCGAAGGTTTCAATATCTGTATCCATAGAAAAGGAGATAATCTCAAACCCTTTGTCTTTGTATTTCTCATATAGTGCTTTATAAAAATACTTATTATTGATTCTACAATATAAAACGAAGGATGCCTCGAAGTTTAAAAGTGTTAATTTATTCTGAGCAACTATTTCCTCAAAATACACTATTTCATTTTTAAGGAAGGGCCATTTTATCTGAAATTCCGGAATAATTTCTCCTTCTTCCTTCTGTTTCTTATACGCTTGAATTTTATTGTATGTAATTTTACCATTATAGCTTTGCTTCAATTCCTCGGAGAGATGATTGTAAGCATTTTCACCTAACTCTAAATATGTTTCATTCAATAATATTCCAGAGAATAACATATGCAAAGAGAAAAAATTATCAGGATGCTCAATAATATAGTCTCCTTGCATTTTCATTTCTTCATCCGTTAACTGGTTGTTTTTAGTATAAAAATCAACAACCAGGGCACTATCTTCATTGATAAAAGCTTCTTGAAGTTTTGACTCTATGTACTGTCGTCGCTTTACATATGAATCTGTATAATTCTCTCCAAAATCGATATACGCATTATATGCTTTGCTTCCAGAAACCGTTGATTGAGGTAGTGTTTTATTATCTCCCTTGATCGTAATGACACCGTTATTATCTAAAAACAATAGGAGCCCTGCCTCTTTCCTATTTAATTTTGACAAAACATATAACCCTCCCCCATGTTTCAATTTTCCACGATAATTAAGCTTACTATCTTTAAAATACAATAGTGTATCTGTTATATAATTTTCAGTTTTAAAATCCAGAAATAATAGAAGTAAGGGTTCGTTTCCTTGATTTTTGATGTGTGCCTTAATTAAGACTTCATCTTTTTCAAGTTTTGGCTGACAGGCATAAACTCCAAAAAAAAATATGCCTAAAAAAAGAATTTTACTAATGTTTCTAATTAGTTGATTTTGGCTGGTGATCATCATTTAAATGCATTTAAAAATAAAAAATTACTTCCGTCTTACATATGCTACTGCATTGACGACTTTTTCTTCTTCGTATGTATCGACACTCTCAATGGTTAAATTAATTCTATATTTTTTATATATGTACTTTACTATTTGGGGGCCTTCTTCTTCAAACTTTTCAATTAGTTCTTCATATTTAGTGTCTAAAAAATCATAGATCCCAAAACGCTCAGTCGCACCATTTTTTATACTCGGTTCGAAGGTAATGGTATTGACCAGCACTTTTACCTGACCTTCTGATAAAGTTGCTAAATATGCTTCGGCCGCCGCTCCTATTAAAGCTTCAACCAATTCGTTCTTTTCATATATTTCAACAATGAGATCCCCAAAGTTATCCGTATAACTCTTAATTTTCCTTTCTACCTCTTGAGCAGATACACTCATAGTTATTGCTATTAGAAAGCATAAAACAACTCCTTTCATATTATTTCATTTTTATTATAATATACTATTCAAGCTTATACAACTTTGAGTTTCCAATACCCATTCTCTCTAAAAAATGAATAATAGAAACTTTTAGTACTCCTAACCCATAAATTGTAGATTGCTTATAATTAATAGAACTTGCTTCGGCAAAATATTTGGTCGGGCAAGTAATTTCTGCAATCTCAAACTTTTTATAAATTATTTGTGACAACATTTCATTATCAAAAATGAAGCCATTCGAGTTATTTTCAAAACAAATTGATTCTAATACCTCTTTTGAAAAAGCTCTATAACCTGTATGATACTCTGAAAGTTTCTGTCCAACTAGTATATTTTGAACAAAAGTTAAAAACCTATTGGCCACATATTTGATAAGGGGCATCCCTCCTTTTAAAGCCCCTTTTCCCAAAATTCTAGAAGCCAAAACAACCGGATATAAACCATTTGCTATAATATAAGCCATTGAAGCTATTAACTTGGGGGTATATTGGTAATCAGGGTGCACCATAATTATAATGTCGACATCTAGCTGAAGCATCTTTTTATAGCATGTCTTTTGATTTGCTCCATATCCAAGGTTATGATCATGCTTAAGAATGTGCTTTATTCCTATTTCTTTAGCAATATTAACGGTATTATCATCACTATTATCATCAACCAGTACCACTTCATCTACTATATCCAATGGAATTTCTCCATAGGTTTGACGCAATGTTTTAGCAGCATTATATGCTGGCAATATTACTCCTACCCTTTTATCATAAATCATAGTATAAAAGCACTTTGTCTCCAATTCAAAATAACTGATTTTATTTTATTTTCTTATTCAGAAGTTATTTACAAATTGTGAATCTGTCAAGCACTCTTTTAAAAAGGTTAATTGATATTTATCCCCCGCGTTTAAATATGATGATATTATTTTCTGAGATCAGATTATAAATACTAGCCTCATAATAATATTTATACACTACATCTTCGAGCGATATCATATCTACCTTACCCACGATGTAATACTGTTCTCTAATATATTGATCGATCCAATTCTGTATATAAAAATTGGATTGAGGTTGAGGTAGCCATGACGTTTGGATATTGACTACAACAATTGCTTTGGGTGGATTTTTCATAACTTCTTCAATCATTAGTTTTTGCATAATCATTGCATAGTCATGTGTTTCCATCAAGGGATACATGTAAATGTAACCGGTACTTGCTGGTCTATTCGAATAAAAATACAGCTGTGGTTCTGAACCTACAATTAATATTTTGTCATCATCCTCGGTTATTGTTTTTAAAAAATCCCCAATCTCTATTGACTCCACAAATGGATTCAACCCATATCTCTTTTTTGAAAGCGCATTTACATCAGGGTTGATAAAAAAATCTGTATTGCTCACTATAAAAGGTATAAAGGCCCCTCCTAGTATTGGAATTATTAAAACAAAAAAGAGCTGTTTTAGTCGATCAATTGAAAAGATAAATTTTAAAGTATAGGCAAAACTAAAAGCAATGGCTGGAAAAAATGTCTGGTAATAATGCACTCTAAACCGAAAACCAGGAACCACTGTTAAAAAAGAAATTAGAAAAAATAAAACAATAAGATATCGATTAAGACGATTGGTATGATTTGTTTTAGCAAATAAAATTATCATACCAAAAAGGGCAAAAACATATACTAAAATAAAATGAGAGAACACCTTTTTTTGTGATACAAAAAAGAATTCTTTAATCGCTACAAAATTCGTAATATCCGTTCCATACGCTCTAAGATATGTGAATGTCCAGAACCAAAAATTATCAAAAACCTTAGCTTTAAAAAGATATATAAACATCAATAACAATGGGACGATTACTCCTAGTACATAAAAGAAAATACCCGTAAACAGTTGTTTCCATTTTTTTTCCTCTTTATTGAAAAAGTGAAAAACAAATACAGCTATCCCACCAAAACAAATAAAAAACAATCCAACCTGCTTCATTATAAATGACAAGCCAAAGAAAATTCCAGATGCGAATAAGTAAAGCCGTTTGTTAAAAGGCTTTGTTGGAGGAGGTCTTTTTATTAAAAAGTAAAATCCGAGTAAGGCAAACAATGACACAAAGTGCGTAGCGTGAGTTGCATATCCAGCAACAGAAGGGTTCATGGATAAAAAAGCATAAGCCATTGCTGCAAAGACTGCATAAAGCTCCCCCAGCAACACCTGTCCTATCTTATAAACCAATAAGATACAAATGAGATTAACAATTAATAGCCCCAAATGAATGGCTGTTATTGTCTCTCCAAAAAGTAAAAAGAAAAAGGCATAAATAAAATAAGTGCCCGGGAATTTCATATTATATGCCCCTTCATAGGGTGCTACTCCATCTAAAATAAGTTGTGCGAAATAAGCGTATTCTCCCTCATCTCTTTCCAAAGGAAAATCTAATACGTTTAACCGAATAAATGTTACAAATAATAGTATGGCAAACAAGGCTATTTGGCAATACACCTTATTTCTATTCTTGTTCACATAATTTTTCAGGCCCAACTTTACTTAAGTTTTATATTGAAAATGCTTTGAGAGACTGTTTAAATTTCATCTTTGAAAAGTCTCTAAGTAAAAATAGGTAAGTTTTACTGAATGTTTGATAAGGGATAACTCTATAATGAATAATGTCTTTTTATTAGATCATCGAATCAGTTTTAGATGTTGCACCACCTTTTTATAGACATCTCCTAATGCGGCCTGCACCACTGCAACATAAATACCACTGTTCATAGATTTTCCTCTAAAGCGTCCATCCCAACCTGAAGAAATACTACTACTGGCAAAGACTTTTTCTCCCCAGCGATCAAAAATTTCCATGTTAAAAAAATCAATCTCCTGATTTACATAAGCCTTCAATGTATCGTTTTCTCCATCTCCATTTGGCGTAAATGCGGTAGGCACGTTGATCAAAAACGAATCTACCGAATCACATTCAAATCTTGTAATTATTAGGCTATCACAATTTTCATCAATTTCTACGGTATCAATAAGGACAAGCGTATCTGGCATGCTGCAGTCATAAACAATGCGATTACGAATCAAAACTATATCTAATGAAATAATGGTTGTCAAATAGACGCTATCACACCCTAAGTCCGTTCGTAAAGTATCAAGAAAGGTTCCTGATGAGTCTATGATACATGTTGTGATTCTAGCTGTATCAAAAGAAGGTTCGAATGGCTGGTTAAAAATGGTAATGGTATCATTTGCACTGCAATTATCTTCGTAAACAATAAATGGTAATAAAACGCTATCGACCACTGCATTGCTATCAACTTGAACCGTAATATTTTTTCCACTGTCTGTTTCACTAATGACAATTAATTCATCAGGAATTCCTGTTAGCCATTCTACTGAATCAATGGAAGAGCCAAGTCCATCTTCAACACTTATATTAACTGTAACAATACGACAATTCGCATCTCTAGTAGCTGTCAATTGATAACTAGGGGCTGTTTTACTCAAAACAAAAGCTGTATCTGTAAAATCAATCCACTCAGGACTGGCCACTTCATTAAAAGCAACGCCATCAAAGTCGGTAGTAGATGCCACCACCCCACTATTACTTATTTTCTCCCATTGCGGACTTACAATACTCTCCCAATAGGCTATATTTTGCCATTCACCATCAGTGGTTGGCTCGTAAAACATTCTGAGGGTGACAGGTCCAGATTGCTGCATAGCTGCAATGCGATGAAAGAAAGCCTCATTAAGTTTACACAAACTGTCTGACTTCTGATCAATATCAAAACCTTCAACAGTTGGATCAAGCCATGCCAATCTTACACTATACTCCTGATCACTAGCATTACTTGCTTCCAAGATGATTGGTCTTAATTTAGAAGTCCCAACAATGGTTCTATTTCCTACTGGAAACAAATAAAGACCATTATTCATCTTTCTTGTAAGAGATCCGTTTAAATCACTACTTACAAACCCATTTGCTCTCTGGATTGCATTGACATCTCTATTGTTTACATTTGCAACAAACTGCTGTGTAGCCAATTCACTACTATCCAAATTCAACACTCCATCAATATTAATATCTACTTCTTGGAATTTAATATTGCCATTTTCCAATGTCAAATTGAAGAAAGAAGTGGGTATGCCTTTAAAAAATTGATCATTACCATTTAAGATCACATCGCTATTTCCAGATTGAAAGATATCATTATTCACCCAATCTCCAGTAAGTGTAAAAGAAGGATTATTGTTTGAGGCTTCAATAAAATCGTTGTTTATAATATCGCCCTTTACAATAATTACACCGTCATTTTCAAGAATTCCAGAATTGTTTTTGAGATGCCCGTCGCTAAATAACGTTCCAGCATCATTTACGATTATAGTTACTCCATTATTATACAGCATAGTATCCTGAGCATGAGCGAAAAAGGTATTAATACAAAAGAAACATAAAATCACTGTTCTTAAAAAAGAGGTCTTTCTAGACAAAGCAAACCTAATATTAAAGGTGTCTTTTGCTTCAAAAAAGGTGTCTTTTGCTTCAAAACCTATATTTTGAAGCCTAAATTGCAAGTTATTTTTCCTTAACCTCCTAACCTTCACGTCTACTTCTTTGTATTTACAAGATCGTTAATGATCTTTTTAAGTGCTTCCACTTCAGCCTCCAGCTTATTGATGCGGTCGCCATCTGTCTCGATTTTTTGCTGCTGCTGCTGAATAGAATTAACTAATGCAAATGTTAGTGCACCATAATTAACAGACAAATAGTTTTTTTGCATTCCGGTAATCGGATCTTTGTATGTCCATTCACTGATCATGTAAGGTGCTAAATCCTGCAAATCTTGAGCAATAAGCCCCACCTCTGTACTTTTAGGAATACCTGCAAGACCATTATATGTAAACCACTTCGGATTTAATTTCAACACAAAATCTAATCCTTGTTCATACGGTTTAATATCTTCTTTCAATCTTTTATCGGAAACTGTATTCCATACTGCTCCACCAGTTGTTTTCCCTGCATCTCCAGTTACTTCGAATGCATGTGTAATTGGTGCGGCATTGATGCCCACCTTACCATCACCTGAAGTATATATGATGTCATTTCCAGCTCCTGCGGCCGTAGTATCAAAACTTATTTTAAACAATGCATTTCGAGTAGTTGAATTCGTTGTTCCCTCTACAGACCATCGTCTATTGGAAATATTACTATTGTCAAATTGTAACCTAGATGGATTTCCGGCTCCTGTTTGAGTTAGATTTACATGCGCGTTGTTCGCACTTCCTGTATGATGTATATCCAGTTTATGATCCGGCGTATTATCATTGATACCAACGTTTCCATTATCATCCAATACCGTAAAAAGTGTATCAATGCCACCCGAACCGCTAAGCACATTAAACTGATCGTTTGCTCCATCCTCATTATGATCTAATTTGATATTGACACTTGATGATCCTCGAATATCAAAATCATCTCCAGCAATAATATTTCTAGCGTTTCCAGTAAAGCCCATGCTTCCTTCTACTTGAAGTTCATTGGCAACCGATGAAGTATTGATCCCGACTCTACCAGATGCTGGATCAACATAAATAGATGGGTTCCCTGCGGCAAAACCAACTTGAAAATTCCCAGCATTTGTTAATTCGAATTTCATATTATGAGTTCCCAGTGTAACTTTGGTTGCTTTGTTCAAAGCTCCTCCAAGCTCAACTGTTGATCCATTAAGTGTTAAACCATTATTGGCTGCCGTTACAGATCCTCCTCCAGCGCTATAAACTCTTTTATGAACTACTCCATCCGAGTCAATTGTAAGCACACTATCATCTGTTGCTGCTTGAATACCTTCCAATTTTAAAGGATCTGTTGCTGCTATTACATGCAATTGATTATCAGGATTTGTAGTGCCTGTTCCAATACCTACTCTACCGTTCTCAAGTACTCTCACCAACGTATTTGCATCTGCTGCGCCATTTGATTTAATATTGAATTCTGACCCAGTACCACTATTATCGCTATCAATAATAATATCTACGCCTGTTGTTCCAGCTATATCAAGTGCTGATCCACTATTCAAAGTAAAATTATCTTCTGTGATTAAAGATCTATTACCCCCATCAATCCTAACATTTCCTGCAACCTCTAACTTTTGAGCAGGAGAAGACTTACCAATACCTACATTTCCACTATTGGCATTAAAAATATCATTCCCACTAATGGTCCAATCTCCATCGTCTGCTACATCACTTACTGCAATTTTATGCACTATTCCATTGTCATCAATAGATAAAAGAGAATCATCATTAGCCGCCTGAAGTCCTTCTAATCTCAAAGGATCTTCGCCACTTTCGGCAACTATATGTAATCTTGTAGTTGGATTACTGCTTTCGGTATATTTCTCACCAAGATTTAACCCGATCCTTCCTGTTTGATAATTCATCTCAAATAGCCTTCTATCGTCATTTCCTTGCGTCTGACTTTTTCCAATGAAGAATTTCTGATTGGACGCAGCCTGATTAGATAAGCCTACATAAATGCTGGAAGTACTCCCTGCACCTGTAGTATTCTTAGCTTCAAACTCTATATGCTCACTATTACCATCTTCTTTATCCACTCCGCTACCGCCAACAATCATATCTTCAGCAACGTGAAATGCTCCCCTTGGAGCATTCGTATTGATCCCTACCCGCACATCAGAAAAATCCGTTGCTGGTGTGGCTTTTCTAATATATAAAGATGGTTGATCTGCTGGTGAATCATCATCAGTAATAACCAAGTTATTATTAGTGGTGGTGGTGATTTGTGTATTCTGAATGAGTGTTCCTCCCAATCGCACCTGACTTCCCGTTAAGTTCAACCCATTATTAGCAGTGATGGAACTCCCTGCCAAAATACGGATAGTATCATTTGTTTCAGTTATAACAAAAGACGTGTCATTAATCTGAATTAAACTTTGAATCTCATTCAAACTATCTGCATCGGAATCTGCAATAGAGATCGTTACACTCTCTCCTCCTGTAATGTCTAGCTGTACACTATCACCTCCTACTAGTGTTCGACCTAAGTCCTGATTGTCGGTATTGGCCACTACACTAATTGTATCGCCACTACCACTAATGGCAAAAGACGTGTCATTGATCTGAATTAAACTTTGTATCTCATTCAAACTATCTGCATCGGAATCGGCAATAGAGATCGTTACACTCTCTCCTCCTGTAATGTCTAGCTGTACACTATCACCTCCTACTAGTGTTCGACCTAAGTCCTGATTGTCGGTATTAGATAGCACACTGATTGTATCGCCACTACCACTAATGGCAAAAGACGTGTCATTGATCTGAATTAAACTTTGTATCTCATTCAAACTGTCTGCATCGGAATCTGCAATAGAGATCGTTACACTCTCTCCTCCTGTAATATCTAACTGTACACTATCACCTCCTACTAGTGTTCGACCTAAGTCCTGATTGTCGGTATTGGCCACTACACTGATTGTATCGCCACTACCACTGATGGCAAAAGATGTGTCATTGATCTGAATTAAACTTTGTATCTCGTTCGTACTATCTGCATCGGAATCTGCAATAGAGATCGTTACACTCTCTCCTCCTGTAATGTCTAACTGTACACTATCACCTCCTACTAGTGTTCGACCTAAGTCCTGATTGTCGGTATTGGCCACTACACTGATTGTATCTCCACTACCACTGATGGCAAAAGATGTGTCATTGATCTGAATTAAACTTTGTATCTCATTCAAACTATCTGCATCGGAATCTGCAATAGAGATCGTTACACTCTCTCCTCCTGTAATATCTAACTGTACACTATCTCCTCCTACTAGTGTTCGACCTAAGTCCTGATTGTCGGTATTAGATAGCACACTAATTGTATCGCCACTACCACTAATGGCAAAAGACGTGTCATTGATCTGAATTAAACTTTGTATCTCATTCAAACTGTCTGCATCGGAATCGGCAATAGAGATCGTTACACTCTCTCCTCCTGTAATGTCTAACTGTACACTATCACCTCCTACTAGTGTTCGACCTAAGTCCTGATTGTCGGTATTGGCCACTACACTGATTGTATCTCCACTACCACTGATGGCAAAAGATGTGTCATTGATCTGAATTAAACTTTGTATCTCATTCAAACTATCTGCATCGGAATCTGCAATAGAGATCGTTACACTCTCTCCTCCTGTAATATCTAACTGTACACTATCTCCTCCTACTAGTGTTCGACCTAAGTCCTGATTGTCGGTATTAGATAGCACACTAATTGTATCGCCACTACCACTAATGGCAAAAGACGTGTCATTGATCTGAATTAAACTTTGTATCTCATTCAAACTGTCTGCATCGGAATCGGCAATAGAGATCGTTACACTCTCTCCTCCTGTAATGTCTAACTGTACACTATCACCTCCTACTAGTGTTCGACCTAAGTCCTGATTGTCGGTATTGGCCACTACACTAATTGTATCGCCACTACCACTAATGGCAAAAGACGTGTCATTGATCTGAATTAAACTTTGTATCTCATTCAAACTATCTGCATCGGAATCCGCAATAGAGATCGTTACACTCTCTCCTCCTGTAATGTCTAGCTGTACACTATCTCCTGCTACTAGTGTTCGACCTAAGTCCTGATTGTCGGTATTGGCCACTACACTGATTGTATCGCCACTACCACTGATGGCAAAAGACGTGTCATTGATCTGAATTAAACTTTGTATCTCATTCAAACTATCTGCATCGGAATCTGCAATAGAGATCGTTACACTCTCTCCTCCTGTAATGTCTAACTGTACACTATCACCTCCTACTAGTGTTCGACCCAAGTCCTGATTGTCGGTATTAGATAGCACACTAATTGTATCGCCACTACCACTGATGGCAAAAGACGTGTCATTGATCTGAATTAAACTTTGTATCTCATTCAAACTGTCTGCATCGGAATCTGCAATAGAGATCGTTACACTCTCTCCTCCTGTAATGTCTAGCTGTACACTATCACCTCCTACTAGTGTTCGACCTAAGTCCTGATTGTCGGTATTCGCCACTACACTGATTGTATCTCCACTACCACTGATGGCAAAAGACGTGTCATTGATCTGAATTAAACTTTGTATCTCATTCAAACTATCTGCATCGGAATCGGCAATAGAGATCGTTACACTCTCTCCTCCTGTAATGTCTAACTGTACACTATCACCTGCTAATAGTGTTCGACCCAAGTCCTGATTGTCGGTATTGGCCACTACACTGATTGTATCGCCACTACCACTAATGGCAAAAGATGTGTCATTAATCTGAATTAAACTTTGTATCTCATTCAAACTGTCTGCATCGGAATCTGCAATAGAGATCGTTACACTCTCTCCTCCTGTAATGTCTAACTGTACACTATCACCTCCTACTAGTGTTCGACCTAAGTCCTGATTGTCGGTATTGGCCACTACACTAATTGTATCGCCACTACCACTAATGGCAAAAGACGTATCATTAATCTGAATTAAACTTTGTATCTCATTCAAACTGTCTGCATCGGAATCTGCAATAGAGATCGTTACACTCTCTCCTCCTGTAATATCTAACTGTACACTATCACCTCCTACTAGTGTTCGACCTAAGTCCTGATTGTCGGTATTGGCCACTACACTAATTGTATCGCCACTACCACTGATGGCAAAAGACGTGTCATTGATCTGAATTAGACTTTGTATCTCATTCAAACTATCTGCATCGGAATCTGCAATAGAGATCGTTACACTCTCTCCTCCTGTAATGTCTAACTGTACACTATCACCTCCTACTAGTGTTCGACCCAAGTCCTGATTGTCGGTATTGGCCACTACACTGATTGTATCGCCACTACCACTAATGGCAAAAGATGTGTCATTGATCTGAATTAAACTTTGTATCTCATTCAAACTATCTGCATCGGAATCTGCAATAGAGATCGTTACACTCTCTCCTCCTGTAATATCTAACTGTACACTATCACCTCCTACTAGTGTTCGACCTAAGTCCTGATTATCGGTATTAGATAGCACACTAATTGTATCGCCACTACCACTGATGGCAAAAGACGTGTCATTGATCTGAATTAAACTTTGTATCTCATTCAAACTGTCTGCATCGGAATCGGCAATAGAGATCGTTACACTCTCTCCTCCTGTAATGTCTAACTGTACACTATCACCTCCTACTAGTGTTCGACCTAAGTCCTGATTGTCGGTATTGGCCACTACACTAATTGTATCGCCACTACCACTGATGGCAAAAGACGTGTCATTGATCTGAATTAAACTTTGTATCTCATTCAAACTATCTGCATCGGAATCTGCAATAGAGATCGTTACACTCTCTCCTCCTGTAATGTCTAACTGTACACTATCACCTCCTACTAGTGTTCGACCTAAGTCCTGATTGTCGGTATTGGCCACTACACTGATTGTATCTCCACTACCACTGATGGCAAAAGATGTGTCATTGATCTGAATTAAACTTTGTATCTCATTCAAACTATCTGCATCGGAATCGGCAATAGAGATCGTTACACTCTCTCCTCCTGTAATGTCTAGCTGTACACTATCACCTCCTACTAGTGTTCGACCTAAGTCCTGATTGTCGGTATTAGATAGCACACTAATTGTATCGCCACTACCACTGATGGCAAAAGACGTGTCATTGATCTGAATTAAACTTTGTATCTCATTCAAACTATCTGCATCGGAATCTGCAATAGAGATCGTTACACTCTCTCCTCCTGTAATGTCTAACTGTACACTATCACCTGCTACTAGTGTTCGACCCAAGTCCTGATTATCGGTATTGGCCACTACACTGATTGTATCGCCACTACCACTGATGGCAAAAGACGTGTCATTGATCTGAATTAAACTTTGTATCTCATTCAAACTATCTGCATCGGAATCTGCAATAGAGATCGTTACACTCTCTCCTCCTGTAATATCTAATTGTACACTATCACCTCCTACTAGTGTTCGACCTAAGTCCTGATTGTCGGTATTCGCCACTACACTGATTGTATCTCCACTACCACTGATGGCAAAAGACGTGTCATTGATCTGAATTAAACTTTGTATCTCATTCAAACTATCTGCATCGGAATCGGCAATAGAGATCGTTACACTATTACCATTGGATATTCCTATTTGAATACTATCGGGACTAATTATCGTTGTACTTAAATTTTGTTCATCTAAGTCTACGCCCAACATAATTCTAAGCGTATCATTTGTCCCACTTAAGACATAAGTTGTATCATTTAATCTTAATAAGCTCTGTAATTCATTCGTACTATCTGCATCCGCATCCTTAATCGAGAAAGTAACACTTGCCCCATTTGTAATATCAATAGTTGCACTATCTGTTGTACTCGTTCCTGACAAGTCCTGCTCATCTGTATCAACGGTTCCCGGTGGAAAGAATATTGTATCCTCAGTGCCACTAATTACAAAACCTGTGTTTCCTAATAACGTATCTAAACCTTGAAGCTCATTGGTACTATCGGCATCCGCATCCTTGATAGAAAAAGTGACACTTGATCCATTTGTAATATCAATGGTTGCACTGTCTGTTGTACTCGTTCCTGATAAGTCTTGCTCATCTGTATCTGTAACCCCCGATGGAAAAAATATCGTGTCATTCGTGCCACTAATTACAAAACCTGTGTTTCCTAATAACGTATCTAAACCTTGAAGCTCATTGGTACTATCGGCATCCGCATCCTTGATAGAAAAAGTAACACTTGATCCATTTGTAATATCAATGGTTGCACTGTCTGTTGTACTTGTTCCTGATAAGTCTTGCTCATCTGTATCTGTAACCCCCGATGGAAAAAATATCGTGTCATTCGTGCCACTAATTACAAAACCTGTGTTACCTAATAACGTATCTAAACCTTGAAGCTCATTGGTACTATCTGCATCCGCATCCTTGATAGAAAAAGTGACACTTGATCCATTTGTAATATCAATGGTTGCACTGTCTGTTGTACTTGTTCCTGATAAGTCTTGCTCATCTGTATCTGTAACCCCCGACGGAAAAAATATCGTGTCATTCGTGCCACTAATTACAAAACCTGTGTTTCCTAATAACGTATCTAAACCTTGAAGCTCATTGGTACTATCTGCATCCGCATCCTTGATAGAAAAAGTGACACTTGATCCATTTGTAATATCAATGGTTGCACTGTCTGTTGTACTTGTTCCTGATAAGTCTTGCTCATCTGTATCTGTAACCCCCGATGGAAAAAATATCGTGTCATTCGTGCCACTAATTACAAAACCTGTGTTACCTAATAACGTATCTAAACCTTGAAGCTCATTGGTACTATCTGCATCCGCATCCTTGATAGAAAAAGTGACACTTGATCCATTTGTAATATCAATGGTTGCACTGTCTGTTGTACTTGTTCCTGATAAGTCTTGCTCATCTGTATCTGTAACTCCCGATGGAAAAAATATCGTGTCATTCGTGCCACTAATTACAAAACCTGTGTTACCTAATAACGTATCTAAACCTTGAAGCTCATTGGTACTATCTGCATCCGCATCCTTGATAGAAAAAGTGACACTTGATCCATTTGTAATATCAATGGTTGCACTGTCTGTTGTACTTGTTCCTGATAAGTCTTGCTCATCTGTATCTGTAACTCCCGATGGAAAAAATATCGTGTCATTCGTGCCACTAATTACAAAACCTGTGTTTCCTAATAACGTATCTAAACCTTGAAGCTCATTGGTACTATCGGCATCCGCATCCTGGATAGAAAAAGTGACACTTGATCCATTTGTAATATTTATGGTTGCACTGTCTGTTGTACTCGTTCCTGATAAGTCTTGCTCATCTGTATCTGTAACTCCTGATGGAAAGAATATTGTATCCTCGGTGCCACTGATCACAAAGCCCGTATTACCTGCCAACGTATCTAAATTCTGTAACTCATTCATGCTATCCGCATCCGCATCTTGGATAGAAAAAGTGACACCTGACCCATTCGTAATATCAATGGTTGCACTGTCGGTTGTACTCGTTCCCGATAAGTCCTGCTCATCCGTATCTGTAACTCCTGATGGAAAGAATATTGTATCCTCGGTGCCACTGATCACAAAGCCCGTATTACCTGCCAACGTATCTAAATTCTGTAACTCATTCATGCTATCGGCATCCGCATCCTGGATAGAAAAAGTGACACTTGATCCATTTGTAATATTTATGGTTGCACTGTCTGTTGTACTCGTTCCTGATAAGTCTTGCTCATCTGTCCCTGTTAATCCAGCAGGAAAAAATATTGTATCCTCAGTACCACTAATTACAAAGCCTATATTCCCTGAAAGCGTATCTAAATTCTGTAACTCATTCATGCTATCGGCATCTGCATCTGAAATTGAAAAGGTTATTGTATTACCCTTTGATATTGACAATCTAATACTATCTTCAAAAATATAGCTAAACGTTATTAATTGACTATCTAAATCTGTTGAAGCACTTCCTGGAAAGGGTATCCATGTTGTCCCATTCCAATAATTAAACAAATTATCATCTATATTATAAATCAACAACCCAGCTTCGTTCACTGTTAATGGCACAATTGCATCTCTTTGTACCTGAGAAAGTCTAGGAACTAATACCCCTTGATTATTATTAGGAGAAACTATTTCTAATACCGCATTGGGATTAGGAGTAGTTGTTCCAATACCTACATTGTTCTGTTGTGCATATAGTAAAGTACTACTGATAACCAAGGTGGCTATTGCAAAAAGGGAAAGAAAACGCTTCATACAATTCGTCTTAAGTATAACTTCAATATTAATTAATCTAATTCGATCTACACCTATAACGACAATTTTCAAATAAGTATATAATCGTTATAAAATTCTTAACTATTAGAAATCAACATTAACAAACTATCTAATATACTCATAATCATGCTTTTATAATAAAAATGTATAAAATAGCTTATAAATAAATTGTTATCAGGGATTTTATCTATCTAAAACTTTGTACTGCTTTGACCTTTTTATACCTATTTGAGAGACATTAATAAGCTTTGTTAATTATTTTAACAATTCTTTTAATCGCTTCAAATTTTCTTGATTACCAGGCAAATAAAATGCATCTCTAATATTTTTCTTCTCCTTTTCTGTAATATGTAAGCTCATGGAAGCCTCTTTTTCATTTTCGCCTGGTTCATAGATAAAATTAATCATGTTAATATCTGAAAAACTCCCATTCTCTAGATAACTTATAAAATAATCGTGTACGTACTCTTGCTCATACATGAAATTGTTATAAATATTGGCAACAGGGTTTAGAAATTCATTAATAAATGAGGTTGTCTTCTTTTTCTCAAACTCAACCAATTTTTTATCTGTTCTTACCTGCAAAAAGATAACACCGCTTGTATTTCTATCTATCCAGTCTCTAAAAACATTATAAAACCTAGTTGAAGTACTCAACCCATAATTATCTCTTATTCCGGCATCCATTATTTTTATTTCAGGAAATGTCGGCATATAAACTCCCGGAAGAATGTAGGGAAAACTTGCATTCATTCTTAATGCAGTAACCAATTTTAAATTTTCAGCACCGAACTTTTTAAAGAAGCTCATAAACTCGATTGCATCGGGAGCCAAATAATCAAGATAGCCATTTGAGTTTTTAATGAACGGCCTTGTTAAATAGCTCAACGGAATGGAAGAAATATACATTAATCTTTGATCACTAATAATTGTAGGGGAAAAGATCATAAAAGGAATTTCTGCATTTTGCACTGCAGACCTATAATCCAAGAATTTTCTTATCTAGCAAATAATTTGTGTTTTCATTAAACTGTTTTTCAAAAATATACCCTCTATCTTTTTTATATCCCTAAACCTTGATAATAATATTTTTGAGAAGGAATAAATAAATCGTTCGAGACAGTTGTGAAGGTGATTGAATTCAACAAATCCTTTCCTATATCCTCTAAATAAATAGGGTTGTTAATGTCAGAGGGCTCTCCATTTTCTCTTCTTTTATATAATTCTCTATAATAGGCCATTCCTAACATACCACCGGAAGCACCAGAAATATTTACGGTATGAGCCATCAATTTTCCATTGAGCTCTTTGTCTAACTTGCTGAAGTATATACATGGCCCAATACGATGCTCTTGATCCGCCACCACTGGTATTTAACAACACCATAATTGGCTTAGACTCTCCATATTTTAAATAGTTTTTATACCGCCACTTGTTTAAAATATCAATCGTACCTGTAATATCTTCATCAATATCTTTTTGAGTAATAACTGTATCTATTGCAACATTGTTATATGCAACTTTTTCCATCCTGTAGTCTAACCCAAAGGCCTTATTTTTATATAGAAATAGATATCATATCTAGAAGCGACATCAATGGATAAAAGAATCACTATTAAAGCTATAAGCCTCCACCCTTTAAACCAATAGCTAATGGCACTTGCAAAAACCATTAACACGGTAAAAAATAGGATTATATTGGCGGCGGATGGTATTCTAAAAAAGGGGTTATCTATTAAATTACCCAGTAAAATAAGTGTTATAATCGCAGCAAAAATGAATACAAATGCATTTTGATGATGTCTTTTTAAAACTTTTTCAACTAATACCTGATCATAATGATCTACATTTCTCACCAACCTAAATCGAAAAATTGAAGGCAT